>NZ_JALLIO010000009.1:0-176798 GCF_023242305.1 Curtobacterium sp. MWU13-2055 | reverse complement strand
CCCCCCCCCCCCCCCCCCCCCCCCCCCCCCCCCCCCCCCCCCCCCCCCCCCCCTCCCCCCCCCCCCCCCCCCCCCCCCCCCCCCCCCCCCCCCCCCCCCCCCCCCCCCCCCCCCCCCCCCCCCCCCCCCCCCCCCCCCCCGCCCCCCCGCCCCCCCCCCCCCCCCCCCCCCCCCGCGGCCGCCACGGTCAGAGACCGAGGCAGCGGCATCCGGCGACTCGTTCCTCAGCGTCGGTGAGGCTCTCGCACGCGAACCTCAACCCGGATCGGAGCATGCACACATGGCACGCCTCCGGGAGCGTCGCGATGTCGGCGACAGGTTTCCGGATCATCGGCGGACCACAGGCGATAGCCCTGCTCGACAGCCTCGAGCTCGAACCAGTCGAGTAGGAACCGCTCTCTGCGTTCCATCAGTAGCGGTGCTGGCTTAGCAGCAGTTGCAAGCGTCGACCTGGCGCTCACCGGTGAGCGCGGACACGGGTTGCTTGCATGCGTCGCCTCGCCACTCTTCGAGTCCTTCTCGGACGGCGAAGACGACGACCACGAGGCCGGCGACGGGGTCGGCCCAGGTCCAGCCGAAGAGAGTGTTGAGCAGGAGGCCGATGAGGACCGCGGCGGAGAGGTAGCTGCAGATCAGGGTCTGCTTGGAGTCGGCGATCGCGGACGCGGAACCGAGTTCTTGGCCGGTGCGCCGTTCCAGCAGGCTGAGGAACGGCATGATCGCCAGGCTGACGGCCGTGAGAACGATGCCGACCGCACTGTGCTCGGGCTCGCGGACCCCTGTCAGTGTGAGGACGGCATCGACGGTGACGTAGAGCGCGAGAGCGAAGAACGAGACCGCGATGACCTTCAGCGCGGTGCGCTCTCGTGCCTCCGGGTCCCGGCCAGCGAACTGCCACGCGACGGCCGCGGCGGAGAGGATCTCCACAATCGAGTCCAGGCCGAACCCGACGAGCGCGGTCGAGGAAGCCACTGTCCCGGCGGCGATCGCGACGATGGCCTCGATGACGTTGTAGGTAATGGTCGCAGCGACGATCCAACGAACGCGGCGCTGCAGCAGCTGACGCCTCGCATCAGTCGCGGGCGTTCCCATCTGAACGGTCGTGCTCATGCGCCCGCTCCGCAGCAAAGGGGGACGTCACAATCATGATCGGTGCACACAGCGCCGTCGTCGACAGCGAGGACGACATCGACGAGCGCTTCGAGCGCACGCGTAAGGTGCGGATCCGCGATCTCGTACCGGGTGCGGCGGCCCTCGGGTGTCGCGACGACGATGCCGCAGCCTCGCAGGCAGGCGAGGTGGTTCGACACGTTCGTCCGGGTCAGCTCGAGCTCCTCCGCAAGGCGAGCCGGATAGGCCGGTCCAGTGAGCAAGCGGAGCAGTATGCGTGACCGGGTCGGATCGGCGAGGGCTCGGCCGAGCCGGTTCATGACGTCGAGCCGTGGCGCAACGGTCTGCATTCGGTGACTATACAGCCGTCGGTGACGCTTTGGTATGGCCCGACGGCATCCCTAGTATTCGGTGGCTCGACGTGGCCACGACGCCTTACGTCCGCTCCGATGATTGACCGGAACGCCTCCACTGCCTACTTCGTGGGTGCTGTGATCAAGCCAGCGAGCGTGTCGAGGGCGCCAGGGACGAGGGAGAAGTACGCCCAGGTGCCACGCTTCTCACGGTGCAGGATCCCCGCGTCGACGAGCACCTTGAGGTGGTGCGACACGGTCGGCTGGGACAGGCCGAGCGGTTCCTGCAGGTCGCACACGCATGCCTCGGCGCCGGCGTGCGCGGCGACCATCGAGATTAGCCGGAGCCGTGCCGGGTCGGCGATCGCTTTCAGCGATTTCGCGAGGACCTCCGCGGACGCCTGGTCCATCGCCTCGGTGGTGACGGGCGAGCAGCACGCGGTGACGTCCTGAATGGGAAGCAGCTCGATCGTCATGGGCTCATCCTCCCACGGACTTCGACACGCGTCTATATTTGCGCTCATCGATATCGACGTGCTTCGATGTACACGCCGGGTTCCGGCTCCCGCTCGATCCGTGAAGGACCAGCCTGATGACTCACCTCCTCGCCGTCGGCGGCAGCGACGCCGGCATCGCCGCAGCACTCCGCGCCCGCGAACTCGACCCGTCGACGGATGTGACGGTGGTCCTCGCGGACGAGTTCCCGAACTTCTCCATCTGCGGCATCCCGTACTGGGTGTCCGGCGACGTCGCCACGGAAGCGTCCCTCGCGCACCGCACCCGTGCCGATCTCGAAGCCGCCGGCATGACCGTCCGCTCTTCAACCTGGGCTTCCGCCGTCGACGTCGACCGCCGCCGGCTCTCCGTCACCGGTGCTGCCGGCGATGAGGAGATTGCCTACGACGAGCTGCTGATCGGCACCGGCGCCGAGCCGGTCCGCCCGGCCGGGGTGCCGTTCGGGGAACCGGGCATCCACCTGCTGCACTCGATGACTGATGCCGAGCAGGTCGTCGCCGCGCTCGAGCTGCTGCCGGCGGGGAGCCGGGTCGCGGTGGTCGGTGCCGGCTACATCGGCCTGGAGATGACCGAAGGGCTCGTCGCCCGTGGATTCGACACGACGCTCATCCAGCGCGGCCCGGAAGTGCTCTCCACCCTCGACCCGGAGCTCGGATCTCTCGTCACCGCCGAGGTCCGACGCCACGGCGCAACCGTCCTGACCGGTTCCACCGTCACTGCGATCACCCCGGCAGGCGGTGGGCAGTGGCGCGTCGCCACCAGCTCCACCTCCGGTGACGCGGAGGGCACGTTCGCGCTCGTCGTCGTCTGCGTCGGCGTCCGCCCGGTCACGGACCTCGCCATTGCCGCCGGCGTGCAGCTGGGCCAGGCGGGCGCGATCGTCGTCGACACCTCTATGCGGACCGGGGTGCCGCACGTGTGGGCTGCCGGCGACTGCGTCGTTACACACCACCGCCTCCTCGGCACCACGTGGTTGCCGCTCGGGACGACAGCGCACAAGCAGGGTCGCGTCGCCGGGGAGAACATGCTCGGCGGCAGCAAGGTCTTCGCAGGTTCGGTGGGGACGCAGGTGGTGAAGGTGTTCGACCTCGTCGCCGCCCGCACCGGCCTCCGCCAGCACGAAACCGACCCACTCAACGTGTCGCCGCTGACCCGGGTGACGGTGGCAGATGACCACAAGCGGTACTACCCGGGCGCCGTCCCGCTGACGATCAGCGTCACCGGCGACCAGAGCACCGGTCGCCTCCTCGGCGCGCAGATCGTCGGAGCGCGCGCCGCGGAGATCAGCAAGCGCATCGACACGTTCGCCACCGCCCTCCACGCGGAACTTACCGTGGATGACGTGATCGATCTCGACCTCTCCTACACGCCGCCGCTCGGGTCCCCGTGGGACGCCGTACAGGTCGCTGCACAGGGCTGGGAGCGCACCGCCGCCGCGTCGAACCAGGCCGGGGTGAGCGCCTGATGGTGATGGCTGTGGTCGCGGCGGCGATCTTCGTCGCGACGCTCGTGGTGGTGATCTGGCAGCCCAAGGGCTTCCCAATCGGGTACACCGCGCTCATCGGCGCCGTCATCGCCCTCGCCACCACCGTCGTCGGCCTCTCCGACATCCCGACCGTTGTCGGGATCGTGTGGAACGCGACGCTGACGTTCGTCGCGGTGGTGCTGATCTCATTGATCCTCGACGAGGCCGGGTTCTTCGAGTGGGCAGCGCTGCACGTCGCCCGCTGGGGCCGCGGCAACGGACGGCTGCTGTTCGTCCTCATCGTCGGCCTCGGCGCCGTCATCGCGGCGGTGTTCGCCAACGACGGGGCCGCGCTGATCCTCACCCCGATCGTCGTCGGGATGCTCCGAGCACTGAACATGCCGCAGAAGGCGGCGCTCGGGTTCATCCTCGCCACCGGGTTCATCGCCGACACCGGCAGTCTGCCGCTGGTGGTGTCGAACCTGGTCAACATCGTCTCCGCCGACTACTTCCACCTCGGTTTCGCCGAGTACGCCGCCGTCATGATCCCCGTCGGCATCGTCTCGGTCATCGCTTCCCTCGGCATACTGCTGGCCTACTTCGGCAAGAGCATCCCGAAGCGGTACGACGTTCTCGCCCTCACCAGCCCCGCCGCGGCGATCACGGACCGGGCGACGTTCCGCGCCGGCTGGGTCGTCCTCGCGCTGCTGCTCGTCGGCTACTTCGCCGCCGACCCGCTCGGCGTCCCGCTCGCCGCCGTCGCCGGCGTCGGAGCCGTCATCATCGTCCTCGTCGCCGCCCGGCAGCCCGCGTTCCTCTTCGCCCGCGCCGAGGTCACACCGGTCCTCGTCAGCACGGGTGGCACCGCCACCGTCAATGCTGGCAGCACCGGGCCGGGTGCGCCGTCGGGGCGGGTGATTCCTGTGTGGAAGACGATCCGGGAGGCGCCGTGGCAGATCGTGCTGTTCTCCATCGGCATGTACCTCGTCGTCTACGGCCTCCAGAACCAGGGCCTCACCGACCACCTCGCCAGCCTGTTCGACGTGTTCGGTGACCACGGGGTCCTCGTCACCGCGATCGGCGTCGGGTTCACCATCGCGATCCTCGCGTCCTTGATGAATAACATGCCCACCGTCCTCATCGCCGCCCTCGCCATCGGCGGCGCCGGCGCGACCGGGCTCACGCACGAGGTCATGGTCTACGCCAACGTCATCGGCTCCGACCTCGGCCCGAAAATCACCCCCATCGGCTCCCTCGCGACGCTGCTCTGGTTGCACGTGCTGGAGAAGAAGGGCATCCACATCGGGTGGGGGCAGTACTTCCGCACCGGCATCGTCCTCACCATCCCCGTCCTCGCCATCACCCTCGCCGCCCTCGCCGGCTGGCTCACCCTCATCCACTGAACCCGAAAAGACACACACCCATGAGCGACAAGCCCACGATCCTGTTCGTCTGCGTCCACAACGCCGGACGCTCCCAGATGGCCGCCGGCTACGCCCAGACACTCGGCGGCGACCGCGTCGAGGTCTTCTCCGCCGGCAGTGAGCCGAAGGACCAGGTCAACCCGATCGCGATCCAGGCGATGGCCGAAGACGGCATCGACATCACCGGCAACCAACCGAAGATCCTCACCACCGACGCCGTCCGCGACTCCGACGCCGTCATCACCATGGGCTGCGGCGACGCATGCCCGATCTTCCCCGGCAAGCGCTACGAGGACTGGGACCTCACCGACCCCGCCGGCCGCGGCATCGAGGATGTCCGCCCCATCCGCGACGACATCAGGCACCGCGTCCAGACGCTCCTCGCCGAGCTGCTGCCCACCGAAGCAACCGCGTAGCGACCAGGAAGCCGCAGACCATGACGCTCACCCTCACCGTCCCACCCCGCGCCGACGCGGACCGCCTCACCGGACTCCCCGTCGCGATCATCGGCGCCGGCCCCGTCGGCCTCGCCGCCGCCGCACACCTCCTCGAGCAGGGCCTCGACGTCATCGTCTACGAAGCGGGCCCGACGGTGGGGACGAGCGTCCGCGCGTGGGGACACACGCGCCTGTTCTCCCCGTGGCAGTACGTCATCGACCCCGCCGCCCAGCGCCTCTTGGAAGGCACCGGCTGGGAAGCACCCCGGGCATCATCCCTGCCCACCGGCCACGACCTCGTCGACACGTACCTGGCACCCCTGGCAGCGACCCCGCAGCTCGCACCGGTGATCCAGTACGGCACCCGCGTGGAGGCGGTGTCACGGCAGGGAATGGACCGCACCCGCTCTACCGGCCGCGCCGACACCCCGTTCCTGCTCCGCCTCCACACCGTCGACGGTGCACGCGACGTCACCGCGCGTGCAGTCGTCGACACTTCGGGCACCTACACGTCCCCGAACCCCCTCACTGCCGCCGGGCTCGCACCCGCCGCGGATCTTGGCGACCGGGTCGCCCACGCGCTGCCTGACGTCCTCGGTGCCGACCGGGCCCGGTTCGCCGGTCGTCGGGTCCTCGTCGTCGGTGCCGGCCACTCCGCCGTGAACACGCTCATCAAGCTCGCCAGCCTCGCAAAGACCGCGCCGGGTACCGACGTGCTGTGGGCTGTCCGGAACGCCGGCACCGCCCGGCTCGGCGCCGACGCCGCCGACGGGCTCGCCGCCCGCGGGCAGCTCGGTTCCACCGTCCACGGGCTCGTCGAGTCCGGTCAGGTGCAGCAGATCGCGTTGTTCGAGATCGACGACGTCCGACCCGACGGCGACCAGGTCACCGTCACCGGTCGTCGCGCCGGAGAGCCGTTCAGGGTGACCGTCGATGTCATCGTGAACGCGACTGGGTTCCGGCCCGACCTCGACATGCTCCGCGAGATCCGCCTCGGCCTCGACGACATTGTCGAAGCCCCCCGAGCCCTCGCACCGCTCATTGACCCCAACCTGCACTCCTGCGGCTCCGTGCCCCCGCACGGCGTCGCTGAGCTCGCGCACCCGGAGCCGAACTTCTTCATCGCCGGGATGAAGTCCTACGGCCGTGCCCCCACGTTCCTGCTCCTCACCGGGTACGAGCAAGTCCGCTCCATCGCTGCGGAGCTCGCCGGTGACCACCAGGCCGCCCGACAGCTCGAACTCGTGCTCCCCGAGACCGGCGTCTGCTCCACCGACATCGGCGGGACCTCCTGCTGCACCACCCCAGCCGCTATCGCCACTCCTGCCGCTGAGGATGCGGCCTGCTGCGCTACGCCCGAGCCGGCCGCCGACAGCACCTCGTGCTGCACCAACTGATCGGACTCGCGCCCGTGACCACGAAGCCGACCGTCCTGTTCATCTGCAAGCACAACGCTGGCCGCTCCCAACTCGGCGCCGCCCTCCTCGAAATCGCGGCCCCCGACCGGTACACGGCCACCTCCGCCGGCATCACCCCGGCCGACGAGGTGAACCCATCGATCGCCGCGACCGTCGGTGAGCTCGGCCTCGACATCACCGGACGCGTCCCTCGGCGCGCGACGGCCGACCTGCTCAAACAGGCGGACATCGTCGTCCTCATGAAGCCCACCCTCGAACTCCCCGCCGAACCGCGCGGCACGGTCCTCGAGTGGGCCTTCCCCGACCCCACCTCCTGGTCACCAGAAGACGTGCGACCCATGCGGGACGCCGTCGCGGAACGCATCGAGCGAGAGCTCCTGCAGCCGTAGCGACCGGCCCGCCTGACACGAAGCGAAGCCAAAAGCGCGACACAGAGCGAAGCTGCTCACACGAGGCTCACCGCGGCAGGAACGTCCGCCGTTCGCGAGAGCACGTGTGGGCAGCTTCGCTCCGTGTCGTCGGAATCGCTTCCTTCGGTGTCGGGACGTCGCGGGTGCGCGAGACGGCCCGCGTGACTTGGGGTTCGGGTGCATAATGGTGGTGTCTTCGGACCCGGTAGTGGGGCTTGCCGGACCCAACCTCGACAGTTGTCGACAACAGTCCCTATCTCAGCTGGTCGCGCTTCTGCGCGCCTGAGGTAGGGAGTGTCATGACAGCACCAATCGGTTCCGGACCGGTCGTCGTCGGCGTCCTGCCCGGCCTCGCTCCGGGGGTCATCGAGGTTGCGTCGTCTATCGCGCGGCGCTTCGGTACGACGCTGGTGTGCGTCAGCGTGGATGCATCGCTCTTCGATGCCGGTACGCGCTCGGACGGGTCGGTGATGGTGGAACCGATCGACCCTGACACCGCTGACACGACACCGCAGGGCTTGTCGGACAGTGACAAGGCGGCAGTACGTGCTGCCGCAACGACCTACGGCGTCGACGTCACGTTCGTCCCGGGTGTCGGGGATCCGAGCCGGGCACTGTCGCAGGTGGCCGAAGACCGCGACGCGGCGATGCTGGTCGTCGGGGCCAGGACGGGAGCGGGTCGAATCGCGGAGTTCTTCACGGGGTCGGTCGCGGTACGGCTGACCCATCAGCAGCACCGTTCAGTGCTCGTAGTGCCCGTTGATCCGGTCGGGTTCGATGCCCCACTGCCGTGGGACACCCCGTGACCGGCCAGCTTGTTCTGCTCCGCCACGGACAGAGCACTGCGAACGCTGCCGGTACCTTCACCGGCTTGCGAGACGTCGCGCTGACCGAACAGGGCAGCGCCGAAGCGAATCGGGCTGGGTTGCTACTTCTGCATGCCGGCATCCGACCGGACCTCGTGCTCACGTCGACGCTCGAGCGGGCGCTCCACACGGCGGAGCTCGTCACCGACGTCCTCGGACGTGATGCGCCGATCGAGTCGACGTGGCGGTTGAACGAGCGGAACTACGGCGCCCTCACCGGCATGTCCAAGCAGAATGCGCAAGCGGCGTTGGGGGCGGAGCAGTTCTTCGCTGTTCGTCGGACCCGCACGGGACGGCCACCACGCATGTCGATCCGCGCGTGGCTGGCGCTCCGGCGGACGCCGGCGCTTCGTGGACTGCCGTGGGCGGCACTTCGTCGAACCGAAACACTCTCCGACGTCATCCGCCGGGTCCAACCCGTCCTGTCGCACAGCATCACCCCGGCACTCCGCGACGGGCAGACAGTGCTCGTCGTCGCGCACGGCAACTCACTGCGGGCACTGTGTGCCTGCATGGACGGCCTAACTGACGGTGAGCTCGCGGACCTGAACCTCCCCACGGGCGAACCCCTGATCTACCGGTTCGACGGCGACGGTGGGTTCTGTCCGCGGGGTGGGGAGTACCTGCATCCGGCAGCACGAGCAGCAGCGGCAGCGGTCGCTGCGGAAGGTGGAACATGACCTCCCGAACGGACACGCACCTGCCCGATGGGCAGCTCCCGCCCGACCCAGACATCGACGCCAACGACCCGGAACGTATCGACCGGCCAGTGCATCTGCGGTGGCGGTACCTCGGTGTCGTCGCACTCGGCGGCGCCATCGGTACCGCCGCACGCGACGGACTCAGCACCGCGTTCCCCGCTCAGCAGGAGGTGTCCTGGGCGATCTTCTGGATCAACATCGCCGGCGCGCTCCTACTGGGTGTGCTGCTGGAACACCTCGCGCATCGCGGACCTGACGAGGGTCGCCGCCGGACACTGCGCCTGCTTCTGGGAACCGGTGTCCTCGGCGGGTTCACCACCTACAGCACCCTCGCGACCAGCACCGCGGTGTTGTTCCTCGCTGGCCGCGGGTTGGCCGGCACCGGGTACGCGCTCCTGACGGTCCTCGCCGGCGCGATCGCCACCGGTAGCGGCCTCGCGATCGCGGGTTTGGTCCGACCGAACGGGGCCACATCATGAGCGCCCTGGCCTTCCTCAGCGTCGCGGTCGCTGGCGGTGTCGGCGCGGCCGCACGGTTCTTCGTGGATGGTGCGATCAACCGGGGTCGGCAGTTCCGGCTCCCGGTCGGGACGCTGACGATCAACATCACCGGCTCGTTCCTGCTGGGCTTGATCACCGGCGCCGCCGGTCACCTCGGCGCCACCCCCGTCGCGGTGCTCGGAACAGGGCTCATGGGTGGCTACACCACGTTCAGCACCGCCAGCTTCGAGACCGTCCGCCTCGCACGCACTGGCCGCACCACCGCGGCTGCCGTGAACGGGCTCGGGATGCTCGTCGTCTCCGTCGCCGCAGCCGCCGGGGGCGTCACCCTCGGCACCCTCACTTGACCATCCGACTGGGAGACGAACAGCTCATGCACTTCGACATCACGATCGAGATCCCCCGCGGCAGCGGCAACAAGTACGAGGTCGACCACGCCACCGGACGGATCCGCCTGGACCGGGCGGTGTTCACCAGCATGGTGTTCCCGCAGGACTACGGCTCGATCGACGACACTCTCGGCGATGACGGCGACCCCCTCGACGCGCTCGTGCTGCTGCCCCGGCCCACGTTCCCCGGCGTCGTCATCGACGTCCGCCCGGTCGGGATGCTCCGCATGGTCGACGAGAACGGCGGCGATGACAAGATCCTCACCGTCCCCGCCGGAGACGTCCGCTTCGACCACGTCCAGGACATCTCCGACGTCGCCGAGCCGGTCCTGGCGGAGATCGAGCACTTCTTCGCCCACTACAAGGAGATCGAGCACGGCAAGCACGTCACCACCAACGGGTGGGCGAACCGTGTCGACGCCGAAGCCATCATCCGCGCCGCACAGGAACGGTTCACCCCGCACCCCTGACCGGCACCCGCGCACCCGACACCATCCAGTGCGCGCCCTGAACCGCCGTGGGGAGGCAACTGGCGCCCAGTGATCGCCAGGAGGTCGTCCCTCCGCCTCCCCGCGGCCCACACCCGCACGACCAACCCGAAAGGCGACAACCGCCGTGAACGACTACATCAGCAACGTCCACCACACCACCCACCATCAGGGCGAGTACGTGACCCACACCAGCCGCCCCGTCACCATCAGCAGCCTGCACGGCTCCCGGATCCTCGACTCCCGCGGCTACCCGACGATCCAGGTGCGTCTCGAGCTCGAGGACGGCACCGTCGTCACCGGTGACGCCCCCGCAGGCGCATCCACTGGCGCGCATGAGGCTGTCGAGCGTCGCGACGGCGGCAGCAGCTACGGCGGCCGCGACGTGAGCCAGGCACTGCACCTCATCACGACGGACGTCGCACCGATGATCACCGGCCAGTCGTGGACCTCGATCGGGCAGGCCGACGCCGCCCTCGCTGCCCTCGACGGCACCCCGAACCACCGCCGGCTCGGCGCGAACAGTGTCGTCGCGACCTCGATCGCGATGGCACGCGCTCTCGCCGCCGCAGCGGAGCTGCCGCTCTGGCGTTGGATCGCAGACGTCACCGGCAGCACGCCCCGCCTGCCCGTCCCGCACTTCAACGTGCTCAACGGCGGAGCGCACGCAGCGAACGCGCTCGACTTCCAGGAGTTCATGATCGCCCCGGTGAACGCCGAGACCATGACCGACGCGGTTCGGATCGGATCGGACGTCTACCACGCGCTGGCGGCACTGGTCCGGGAACGGTTCGGCAGTCTCGGTCTCGGGGACGAAGGCGGCTTCGCCCCGTCGATCGCCGCGCCCGAGGAGGCCCTCGACCTCCTCGTCGCCGCGATCAGTGCCGCCGGTTACGAGCCCGGCGTGGACACCGTCGCGATCGCACTCGACCCGGCGGCGAACGAGTTCGCGCTCGGTGACGGTAGCTACCGGGTCGTGGACCGCCGGCTCGACCGCGCAGGCATGGTCGACTACTACCGCGACCTCATCAGCCGGTATCCGATCCGGAGCATCGAAGACGGCTTCTCCGAAGATGACCACGGCGGCTGGAAGGCGATGTCGTTCGCGCTCGGCGACATGCTCCAGATCGTCGGCGATGATCTCTACGTCACCGATCCGCAGCGCATCCGCGACGGTGGGAAGGACGGGCTCTCGAACGCGGCGCTCATCAAGCCGAACCAGATCGGCACCGTCTCCCAGACCCTCGACGCGATCGGCGTCGCACGCTCGCTCGGGATGCGGAGCATGGTGTCGCACCGGTCCGGCGAGACCACCGACACGTTCATCGCGGACCTCGTCGTCGGCACCGGAACCGGACAGATCAAGTCCGGCGCACCCGCCCGCGGAGAACGCGTCGCCAAGTACAACCGGCTCACCGAGATCGCGGAGAACAATCCGGAGCTGCCCTACGGGCTGCGCTGACCCCGACCGGTCACCTCGTGGGCGACGCGCAGGAAAGCAGAACCAGCTGGCTGAGGCTCTCCCGACCAGATCGCCCGCAACGGCCGGGCAAGTGGCGGCCCAGCGAGCGGGACCCGCACCAGCGACCCGTCGTTGATGTCGGCGGCGACCGTGCGAAGGCTCATCACCGCCGGTGCAATTCCAGCCTGCGCGTTCGCCCGGATGATGCTCGTGGTCTCCAGCACCGCGGCCGGAACCGACATGCTCAAACCGGCCTCCCTGAGCCATGCGGCGAGGGTCGCGCGAGTTCCGGAACCTTCTTCCCGCAGGAGCAGAGCCGTCGCCGCCAGGACCTCCGCAGTGATCCCGGTCGACCGAGCCCAGGGATGTTCCGGCGCAACGACGACCGCGAGCTCATCGTCCGCGATCACCTGCGCGGACACACCTGCCGCCGTCACCGGGGTCTCCGTGAACCCGAGGTTCGCGCCACCCGACTGCACGAGGTCCGTCACCGCGGCGGAGTTGCCCGCGATCAGGCGCACCCGCACGTCGGGTTCGCGGCGGCGGAATTCGAGCAGCCAGCCCGGCAGCAGCAGCTCCGCGATCGTCTGTGACGCTGCGACGACGAGCGAACCCGTGGGAGTCCGCAGCGCAGCCACTCCTGCTTCGAGGTGGCGAGACGCGTCGAGGACCGGTCCGGCCAGCCCGACGACGAGCCTGCCGGTCTCGGTCAGCACCGACCCTGTGGTCGAGCGGTGCACCAACAAGTGACCGACCATGCGCTCGGCGACCCGGATCCGAGCAGACACTGCCTGTTGCGTGACGCCGAGCGCTCCAGCGGCAGCGGAGAGGGAGCCGGTCTCGGCGACGCGTGCGAGCACGTCGAGTGTGTCGAGGTCGAGGGTTCGGTCCGTGAGTCGCCGTAGTGCCACAATCATTGATTGTGCCCTGCCAAGAGGTTCCGGGTACCGCCAGAGGCAGGATTCGCGCAGGCTTGGCCCATGACAACGCTCCGCACGGACCCTGCACCCGCGAACGGTAGCCAGCTGCCCCAACGGCCGCAGACGGCGTTGTTCCGTGACCTGGAGCGGCCAGGCCTGATCGTGTCGAATCTCACACCGAACTGGTTCGCGTCGATCATGGGCACGGGGATCGTCGCTGTCGCAGCTGCGTCACTGCCGCTGCAGTTCCCCGGGCTGCGCCTCGCGGCGACGGTCGTGTGGGCGATCGCCGCGGTGCTCCTCGTCGCCCTCACGACCGCGACGGTGCTGCACTGGATCCGCTACCGGAGCACTGCAGCCGGGCACCAGCTCAACCCGGTGATCTCGCACTTCTACGGCGCACCACCGATGGCGTTCCTCACCGTCGGCGCCGGGACACTCCTGCTCGGCAAGGACTGGGTCGGCCTGCCCGCCGCCGTCACCATCGACTGGGTCCTGTGGACCATCGGCACCATCGGAGGACTGCTCACGGCAGTGCTCGTGCCGTACCTGGCGTTCACCCGCCACGAGAACAAGCCCGACTCCGCGTTCGGCGGCTGGCTGATGCCGATCGTCCCGCCGATGGTGTCCGCCTCCACCGGTGCGCTCCTGCTGCCGTACGCCCCCGCCGGGCAGGCGCGGGAGACGCTGCTGTGGTCCTGCTACGGCTTCTTCGGCCTCAGCCTCATCACGTCGCTGGTCGTGATCACGCTGATCTGGAACCGTCTCGCGCAGCACAAGGTCGGGGCCGCCGGCATGGTCCCGACTCTGTGGATCGTCCTCGGGCCGGTCGGACAGTCGATCACCGCGGTTAACCTCCTCGCATCGAACGCCCCCACCGTTGTCGATGCGAGTACCGCGCATGCCCTGCTGGTCGTGGCGCTGGTGTACGGGTTCGCGATGCTCGGCTTCGCGCTGCTGTGGACCGTCATCGCCCTCGCGATCACCATCCGCACTGCCCGCGAACACTTGCCGTTCAGCCTGACTTGGTGGTCCTTCACGTTCCCCGTCGGGACCTGCGTCACCGGCCTGAACGGGCTCGCCCTGCACTCAGGCCTGACCGTCGTTGCCGTCCTCGCCGTCATCTACTACGCCGGCCTCGTCGCCGCATGGATCACCGTTGCCCTTCGCACCTTTCACGGATCCGTCATCCGTGGCACCCTGCTGGCACCGCCACAGCCGGCATGAGTACCCCCGAGGAACTCGCTGACGTTCGATCGCTGAACGGTCTCGCGGAGACGTGGCGGACCGCGCCCGACGGCAGCCGACGGTTCGTCCCGAGCTTCGACCCACGATCCGGCGGCAGATTCAGCCGTGTCCTGGTCCTGATGCAGTCGCCTGGCCCCCAGACCATCGCCGCAGCGCACGCAGCGATCTGCAGCGAGGACAACCCGGGCCCGACCGCGGCCGCGTTCCGAGCAGCCCGTATCGAGTCCGGACTCGCACGCGGCGAGTACGTCCGCTGGAACCTTGTCCCATGGGAACTGCCCGACCGCGTGCGACTCGAGGACATCGACGAGGGGCGGCATGCCCTCGCCACACTGCTCGCGGCCCTCCCCGCTCTCACTGCGATCGTCACGTACGGGGCCGTTGCCCTCGACGGCGTCATGCGACACTTCACCCTGGACGAGCACCCCCGACTCCTTCCGGTCATCGCAGCACCACATCCGTCTCCCGCCAACGGCCGCCACCGATCGGAACAACACCTCCGTTCCGTGCAAGCACTCCGGCTCGCCGCGCGAGCGCGGCAGACGTAACAAATACGAACGATTCCGCTACAACTATCCGTACCGGCGCTCAGTCCGGGTGCGAGGCGCCGTGTCTTGTAGCGGAACCCAGTCCCAGAATCTACGTGCCGCCACTACCCCTCCTGGTCGAGTTTCGCTACGTTCTCTTCATGGGTCACCTTCTCGGGTATGCGCGCGTGTCCACCACAGACCAGGACGCGTCGCTGCAGATCGACGCGCTCAACGCCGCTGGCTGCTACCGCGTGTTCGTCGACACCATGTCCGGGTCGCTCCAACACCGGCCCGAGCTCGACAAGCTCCTCGACCAGCTCCGCCCCGGCGACACTCTCGTCGTCTGGCGACTCGACCGGCTCGGCCGGTCCATCCGGCACCTCATCGATCAGCTGCACGCTCTCGCCGAGCGCGGCATCGGGTTCCGGTCCCTGCAGGAGACCATCGACACCACCTCGCCCGGCGGCCGGCTCGTGTTCCACGTCTTCGCCGCGTTGGCGGAGTTCGAACGGGACCTCATCAAGGAACGCACCAACGCCGGCCTCGCCGCCGCTCGAGCCCGCGGCCGCACCGGCGGCCGACCATCTCGGCTCTCCGCGGACCAGGTGCGCACCGCACGCCGGCTCTACGAACAGCAGGACATGACCGTCGCGCAGATCGGCGACGTGCTCGGCGTTAGCCGCACCACCATCTACCGTGCACTCGCGAAGCACGCCGAGCCCGTCGCGGCGCGACGAACCAAGCCTTCCCCAACGATGTAGCTGGCTATGGACGCGAGCGAGCGGTGGGGCATCCTTCGACTGCACGTCGAGGACGCCATCCCGCTCGCCACCCTGGCCCGCACCACGGGCGTCGCTGAGCGCACCCTGCAACGCTGGTTGGCCCGCTACCGAACCGGCGGATACCCGGCTCTCGCCGACGGCACCCGCACCGATCACGGCGCCCGACGGACGGCACCGGAACTGGTGCGCCTGATTGAGGGGCTCGCACTCACCAAGCCACGACCTTCGATCGCCACGATTCACCGCCAGGTCGACAATTACTGCACCAAACGAGGTCTCTCAGCGCCGTCGTACTCCGTTGTGCGGTCGATCGTGAACGGGCTTGATCCCGGGATGGTGACGCTCGCGCTTGAGGGGCCCGCGTCATATCGGGACAAGCACGAACTGCTGCTCCGACGTCGTGCGGATCGCCCCAACGCGATCTGGCAGGCGGACCACACGATGCTCGATCTGCTCATCGTCGGACCCGACGGCAAGCCCGAACGGCCGTGGTTGACGGTGATCCTCGACGACTACTCCCGCGCGGTCTGCGGGTACATGGTGTTCCTCGGCGCCCCATCCGCCGCGAACACCGCGCTCGCGCTCCGGCAAGCGATCTGGCACAAGCCGGAACCGGACTGGCCTGTCTGCGGGATCCCAGACGTGCTCTACACAGACCACGGGTCCGACTTCACCAGCCACCGAATCGGCGACACCGCCGCCGTGCTGCACCTCCGCATCATCCACTCGCAGGTCGCTCGCCCCCAGGGCCGCGGGAAGATCGAGCGGTTCTTCGGCACCATCAACACCGAGCTGCTCCCAACGCTCCCCGGCCACCTCGCACCCGGATCCTCGGCGCCGGCGCCGACGCCGGCGCTGGATCTCGCCGGTGTCGACAGTGCCATCAACACGTTCATCCGCCGCTACAACGCCCGCATCCACCGCGAGCTCCGGAAGAGCCCACTGGAAGCGTGGATCGCAGACGGGTGGCTGCCACGAATGCCGGACTCCCTCGAGCAGCTCGACGGGTTCCTGCTCACCGTCCCGACCACGCGTGTCGTGCAACGAGACGGCATCCACTTCGAAGGGCTCCGCTACACCGCAACCACTCTCGCACCCTTCGTGGGCAGCACCGTCAGCGTCCGGTACGACCCCCGCGACGTCACCGAGATCCGTGTCTTTCACCGCGACGCGTTCCTGTGCACCGCGATCAGTACCGCGCATCAGACCGAGACCATCAGTCTCAAGCAGATCCAGGCCGCCCGGAACGCGCAACGAAGAGCCCTGCGCGGGCAGATCCGCGAACGCATCGCGATCGTCCGCCCCACACCCGATGATCACACCCCACCAGCACCCGCACCGGCACCGGATCAACCGCGACTGATGACCTACGAGGAGGACCGGTCATGACGAGCCAGTTCATCATCACGAAGGAACACCGTCGGTTCGCGGAGTTCGCCGACGCCGTCCGGAAGCAGAACACCATCGGCGTCTGCTTCGGCCCCGCTGGCGTCGGCAAGACCCTCTCCGCACGCCGCTACGCCCACTGGGACAGCATCGGCCCGTTCATCGCCAGATGGGCCGCACGCAGCGAAGACGACACGAAGATCTACGCCGCCGCCCACCGAGCCCGCACCGTCTTCTACACGCCCGAGGTCTCCGCCACGATGCGCGCCCTGCAGGACGACCTCCGGCACGACATGCTCCGCACCGAACGCTGCATCGAGGAACACCTCCTGCTCCAGGGTCGCCACTTCGACCACGCACACGGCCCCAACCCGTCCCTGCTCGAGCTGATCATCATCGACGAGTCCGAACGCCTCACCGGCAACGCGATCGAGTGGCTCCGCGACCAGTACGACCGCACCGGCATAGCGATGATCCTCATCGGCATGCCCGGCATCGAGAAGCAGTTCAGCCACTACCCGCAGCTCTACAGCCGCCTCGGTTTCGCCCACCAGTACCGTCCGCTCGGCCACGACGAGCTGCTCTTCGTCCTCGAACGTCAATGGCGCAAGCTCGGCAAGACGCTCGACCCCGACGACTTCACCGACGCGCAAGCCATCGCCGCCGTCGAACGCATCACCCGCGGCAACTTCCGGCTCCTTGAGCGCCTCCTCCCTCAGATCCAACGCGTCCTGAAGATCAACGAGCTCGACGTCATCACCAACGACGTCGTCGAGGCCGCCCGCAGCACCCTGGTCATCGGCACCACCTGACCCGACACCGATCGCAGCGAAAACGACGACACAGAGCGAGGCTGCTCACAAGCACGACTACGACGTAGACGAGACGTCTCGCAACCCTAGGGATGCGCGACAGATGCGCAATCGGAACGATCAAGTCAGAGCAGCGGCGACCCGCTCTTATGCGTTGGGCTTCGCGATCGAGCTGGTGAGACACCAGGCAAGCAACGTTCGCGGATCAGCGGCGGTTTCCCGAATCCACAGCCCATCCGGCGCTGCTGTGGTCAGCGCAAAAAGGCCCTGTTGCTTCTCGATGGCTGGCCCGCCGCCCCCCTCAACGGAGTCCGATCTAGGGCTAAATCAGACCTGCCGTCCTAGCCGGACCGCGCGTGCAGACGTAAGTCTGCGATCGCTGCATCTTCGCCGACCGTCAGCTACCCGAGGGAAGATCGAGCTCGGTTTCCACAGCGGAAGGGTAGATCGCTTCGAGGACGTAACTGCGGCGGCCCTCGTCTGCGCCTCGGCCGACGGCAGTGTAGATGGTGAAGCGAGCCTCCACCCGCCGGTCCTCAACGGTCGCTAGCTGTGCGACACGTCTCTCCAAGTCCGACGACTCGAAGCTGGCGGCGAACGTCCGCGTGCGATCGTCTGCGGAGAAGAACATGAGCCCCTTGTCCCACCGGTGACCCGTGATCGCTCCCGACGTGTTCCACTGCGTCCGTTGAACGTCTTGGACCGCGAGCTGTTCGGCCAGATGCTTCGCGCCACGGCTCGTCAGCGATACGCCGTGAGTTCGGAGACCCTGCTTCCGGAACTCGCCGGTAATCTGCCAGTCGCGTGCGGCCACTTGTTCGGCAACCTTTCGCAGCTGCGTCCGCGCTCGGAAGGGGATCGATTGGATGATGCCGTCGAGCGCAACGTTGTCCGGATCCGGTTCCGCGTTACTGAAGACGGTCGCGATGGCCCAGAGCGAGTCGGAATACACGTCACTCTCGGTCCACACGCGATCTTCGGTCGGTTGAGCGGTGAGTGGGGTGTGGCGACCGTCCGCGCGCTCATGCGGCGTCGGCGCGATGAAGGTCGCGCGCACTGACCCAGGCCCTGGTGCGATCCTCAGCGGAGCACTCATTGCTCCGAGGCGGAGCATGCTCTTGACGTACTCCTTCGACGCATCGGCCATGGCACTGATGAACACGCCGAAGGACTTCGCGTTCGTCGCATGCTCTCGAACGTCACCCTCGTTCAGATGCAGTTCTAGTTCGGCCGCTTCGGGTGCTAGTTCCTCTTCTGCGACGAGCTGAAGCGACGGGGAAACGACTGCTGACGACAGGAGCGCACTGACAAGGAGCTCGCTGTCAGCGTCGTTGCGCGCCTCACGTAGGGCTGCCCGGAAGAGCTCTTCGAGCGACATCTCATCACTGCTCGGCATTCGGATTCGTCACCTCCACGTACCCCTTGCGCTCCCCGTCGAGGAGAGTCTTCCCTGGACCGGTGACGTTTGACCACAAACGATCCCAGTACGCGAGACCGGCTGGCTTGTCGGCTGGCGCGGGGTAGGCGTCGATGAGCCCACCCATCACGGGCGCCTTGTCCAAGGTGACACTCTGGTCGGACACGACCGCTGTGAGGTTCGACATCGTGAACAGCGGTGCCCGAACAACAGCGCTCAGACCACCCGAAGGAGTCGGGCGGTCGTACACAACGACTACGTCGGCGTCCTCGGGAGCCGCCCAAGTCTTATGGGTGATGAAGCCTCCGTCGATTCGCAACCGCGCTGTGGGCAGAGAGTCCCAAACGAGTGACGCGTATAGCGAGAGCGCATCGAACACGCGTTGGCGCTGCTCGCGGAACGGCGCTTCAACGACGAACCGCTGATGCAGTTCGTCGAGTGTCGTCTCGTAGGGGTGGGTCGCGGGCGGCAGCAAGCCGCGATCATCCATAGCCGGAAGCACGATCCCCCTCAAGAGCAGTACGCCGTTCAGTCTAGAGGTGAGGAAGTCTTCGTAGACACCTTGGTCTGGGGGTGTGGAAGCCACAGCATCGCCTTGGTGGGAGACGAGGCTGTTGAGCGGTGTGCGCCGGCGTCTCTCGACGTCATGACAGGTGGCTGTGGTGCCCGTCGAACTATCGATGAGTCGGTAGCCGGAAGAGTACGAGACCAACGCCGGGCGGATGACCTGGCATAGCCTGTACCCCATGCCAGATCCCGCGCGTGGTCGACCAGCGGATCGCGCTCCAGCGCCATGGCCTGACGTGGCGTCGGCTGACCCGCTCGCGGAAGTAGCGCGCACTTTCGTCCTTCGTCTTCGCCACGCCATGGGCGACTTGAGCGTTCGAGCGGTGGCCTCGGAAGCCGGTGTAAGTCACGTGACACTCCTGCGGGTGTTGAACGGGCAAGTGTGGCCGGATCTGGCCACGATCACGCGACTGGAGATCGCCCTCGACGCCGATCTGCACTCGTCTCGAGCCGTGCGTAAAGCGCCACCATCCGTTGACCTTTAGTCACGTCCGTTCCCGAACGGCCAGTTGACGCTTCCAAACAGGATCCGCGCCGAAGGGTCCTCGGGACCCCGCGAACTTGCCTTAGTCCCGCGGTAGCTCTTGCGCGCAGTGGCGAGGCTGTGCGCGAGCTTGATCAGATCTATAGCGGGGGAGCGACGCTCCTCAGCAAGGGTTTCACCGGTCACATCGTCGATGACCAGCGCAACGTGCTCGTCTCCTCGTGAGACAACGAGATCTAACCGCTCGCCGGCATCCGCGATCTCGATTCGGACCCCCGCGGGGATCCGACTCCCCTGCAGCCAGCTGAGGTCAAGCTCGGTGCCGTCAATCCCCACGATCGTGACTCTTGCTGCGCCCGGCGTCTTCATGGTACTTATATGTACCACAGGTGATGCGGTGGGAGTGGCTCCAGTTCGAGGGCGGGCTATTCCGTCCCGGCGCGATAGGGGATCAGCACGTGATCTCTCCGGGCGCATCACTGCAGGATGAAGCGAAGGGAGTGTTCGTGAGCGACGACGACGCACATCTGACAGATCACGCTGGTATCCGAAGGCGCCAGGACGCTGCAGTGAGCGGCATGACAAGAATTCCTCTCGCAGACCTCCGAGATGCGCCGCTCGCTGGCCTGCAAGCTCTCTACGCCGACGTCCAGGAGGGCCAAGCACTCATCCCGGGTTTGACGATGGGCGTTGGTGCCCTCATCGTGCAGCACTGGGACCCGTCATACGCTGTCGCCGGCTGGACGCTCTACGGCGCCGACCTCACCCTCAACATGGGGCATCCATTCGGGTCGATGTTCTACCGCAACGACATCGATGGCCGCGTCCTTCGAGTCGGCGTGAAATGGCACCCGCCGGTGCAGCAGCTCGAGTTCCCGGCACTCCACCCGTCGAAGCCGGAACTGAGCTCTGACTGCACGGACGAAGAAGTCGCCGCCGTCACCCTCGACGCGCGGAGCCGCATCGGGACGCTGGTCGCGGTCAACGCTGAGATCGGGTCGTTCGTCGCCACCGAAGAGTCCGAGAACGCGATCCTCGAAGCGTCCGGTCTCGGACTGGAGCGCCTGTCAGAGGACATTTCGCGGGCAGTAGATCGTGACTGACCTCACCCCGACGCGCAATCCACCGTCTCCACGGGACTGCTCGTGAGTGACCGGCTCTGGGTTCAAGACATCCGGCAGCAGCAGACGGTCATGTCGTTGCCGTTTGGGCTCGGGTGGACGATCGACATCACTCAGACTCTGACCGCACTGGCCGCGGCCGGCATGCCCGCCAAGGTTGAGGCGTTCGACCGGCTCCGGTTCGAGGACGGCCGGACCGGGTTCCTGTCGACACCAGACCCCACTACCACCATCACCGACGGCGTACCGGACAGTCGCGACGCGGATCTGATCGTCCTGCCCGGCGGATCAGAAGGAGGCGTGGTGTCCTTGGCCCGGCGGTACCCGGACCTGGTGGTGGTGAACGGGAAACGGCAACGCGTGTGGGCGGACGGCCGGCAGGTGTCCGGGTCGTCGATGCAGCGGGACGCGACACCGGGCTGGCGGAACGTGTTCGCCATCGCCCGCACCATCACCGTCAACGGCGGTGGGACCCACGAAGTCGCAGGCCGCACCGGGCTCCCGGTCGAGCAGGTTCGCGCAGCCCTGCTGGCGCTCGGCGAGCACGTGTTCCACACGCCCCTCGGGTGGGAAGCCCGAAACCGGTCCGCTCTCGCGGACTGGATCCTCGCGGCCTATCCGGGTCCTGGCGGGATCCGCACCTGCTGGAAGCGAGACGCAACCCTCGACGAGCAGGCGGATGAACTCATCGGACTCGGCGGGGTGATGTCGGACCGGTGGGCCGCCCACCAGTCGTGGGCTGAGGTGCCGCCGAACCGGTTGACGGCGTTCTTCGCCACCCATCCCGACATGACCGCACTCGGCTACGAACCCGCCAGCGCGGACGAAGCAACGGTGAAGGTCCTCATCCCACAGGACACAACGATCCTCGCGCCGCCGAACCTCGGCTGCTGCACGGACGAGTTCATCACCGCGTCCGTGATCTGGCAGGACGGCTACACGGACGCGCACACGGATGCGGTGAACGGGCTGCGGCAGCTGCTGCACTTCCGCGCCGACACCGCCTACGACCTCCGCTGGATACACGTCCAATGACCGACGAAGCGAACGCGGCCCGTCCCGTGGCGTTGCAGTTGGTGTCTCTGACCCTGGCGTTCGACGACGCCCGGTTCTTCGGCGCCACCATCTTCACCGACGCGGTCGACCCCGACGGGCCGTGGGCGACGGTACTAATCGACCATGCGGCCGAGGAGCCATGGTTCCGCCTCACCACCACCGACCCGACCGGAAGCGACGCGTCGGAAGCGGCGATGGCAGAAACGGACCGCCTAATGCGGTTCATCCTCACTGAGCACCCGGAACGCATCGGACGAACCCGACCAACCCCACCGGCGAGCTGACCTGCACCCCGACCCCGTCGCTCGCTTGTTCACGTCTTCTTGGAGGTACTGCTGATGATGCGGCTGGTTTCCCTGCACCTCTCGAACGACCGGATCCTGTGGGGACATGTGCTCCTCGAGGACACCGATGACCCGGAAGCGTCGATGGCGCGGATCGTGATCGAACACAGCGACAAAGAGCCCGGCTACCAGCTCGTTGACCAGAACCGGCGGCGCCTCACCGACCTGACCGTCCCCGCAACCAGGGAAGCGAAGCGCATCGTGCAGACCCTCCTCATCCCCGCCTCTGAGATCGCACGCAGGGAGAAGGCCGTCCGGGCGGTCATCCACTCCGGGTACCTCGAAGGGGTTCCCGACGACTTGTCGTGGCAGTCGCAGTTGTGGATGTTCGCCCGGGGTGAGATCACCCGCGACCAACTCCGCGCCTACACGGACCAGGGGCGGCAGATCCCCCGCGCGCCCGGCGTCGCCCCGGCTGACGGAGCGGACGTGCCTGACGACTGGTGGCAAGCCACGCAGGCCCGCATCCGCCGGCGCCTGCTCGAGTCGACTCTGACCGAAGCGGAAGCCGCCGCGGCCCTGCAGATCAGCATCGATGACGTCGGTGAGCTGTTCGGGTCGAACCGACTACTGAGCTTCGACCTCGACGGCGAAGAACGCATCCCCGACTGGCAACTCGTCCGGCCAGCCCTACCTGAGTTCGGTGACCCGTCCAGTCTGCTGCCCGGCCTAGACGTGCTCTACGCGGCAGCACCGCAACCGCTACTCGATGCGGCAGCAATGACCGAATTCATGACCACACCCCGCACGTTTCTCACCGTTGACGACGAACCGCTCACTCCGTCCGACTGGGTCCGGCAGGACCGGCCGCTCGCGACGATCGTCGCCCTGTTCCGCGGACGGCAGTGGCGGTGATGACCGAGCGCCCGGACCTGTTCCTCATCAACGTCGCCTTCGACACACACGGCGTCCACGGACACATGTTCTTCCGCAACCCACACGACACCGAACTCCGCCAGGTCATCGTCCACGGCACCGGCGACGCCGCCACCTACCGGCTCGAACCCGCCCGGGGCGACACCCGCGACGGGTGGGAGCCGTTCCTCACCGAGGCAAGCTGGCTCATGGCGCTCATCCGACCCGACACCCCGGACGAGCGCTGCTGATGGGGCCAGCACTGCAATGGGTCGCCGACGCCTACGCGGGACGGCCGCAGATCACGCTCCCGTATGGGCTCGGGGACACCGCGGACCTCACCGACGTCCTCGCCGTCCTCAAACTCGCCGGCCTCCGCGCAGTCGTCGAGTCCCACGACACGATCCGCCTCGCCGACGGACGCCGCGCCCGCCTCCCAACATCGACCCGAAACCCGCACGGCGAACCGGGCACACCCGTAGAGCTGCTCTTGCTCGCACCGCGCACGGTGATGCAGATGCAGATCGCGCTCGCGGAACAAACCGAGACGGTCCTGCTCGTCGACGTCGACCGCCGACGCGTCTGGGTCAACGGGAAACAGGTCCTCGGCGTCCACGACCGGTGGAAGGACGCCGCACCGATCTACATCACCTTCGCCGTCGCACGGATGCTCGCCGTCAACGGCGACACCTTCGACGACCTCGTCCGCCGCGGAAGACTGACCCCTGGGCAGGTGGACGACGCCCTCGCCCGGCTCGGGAAACGCGTGCACCGCACCAGCATCGGATGGGAATCCCGGGAAGTGGGCGGGCTCGTGGACTTTTGCATCGCGTGCTATCCGGGACCGGGGGGAATTCGATCTCGATGGCGGTCGGACCTACCGCTTCCGGAGCAGGCGGACCGGCTCATTGGCGCCGGCTGTTTGATCTCCGGGCGTGGGATCTCGAGTCGTTCTGGTTACCCGGCGATCACGGTCGGCAAGACGACGCCGTACCGGCTCGTCGCCTTCGCAGCGAACGAAATCGATATGAAGGGCCTCGGATTCGAGCCCGCGGACGAAGACCTTTCCGGGACCGAGCTCATCCTCCCGGCCGACCCAACCATCTTCACCACCGCGACAGCCGCCGGCTACCGGGACCGCACCGACGACATCATCACCGCCAACACGCTCCTCCGCGCCGACACCCGCACCGACGACGACACCATAGCGCTGGAAGAAGTTCGCAACCGGCTGTGGTTCCTCGCCGACACCGGGTACGACCTCCGATGGAACCTGCCCAGCTGACGTGGACTCGAATGACAGCAACACAGGCTCAGCGGGCAACGGTTCGCGAGAGCGTCCTCCTGCCCGCTAAGTGTTTTCAGAGGACGAGGACGCCCGGTCGGTTGCTGCAAACCGCGCCTCGGAACTTCATTGTGCCAGTGGAAGCGTTCAGGAGCGCTTCGGCATCGGAGCCGAGTGCGCGGCTGTGGTACCGGGATCAGAAGACACTTGGACACTGGGAGCGGTTGGAGACGATCTCGCAGGCTCGCGAGCTGATCGCATCGAGGGATGAGGAGAACCCGTGGATAACCGTCATTCGTGAGCATGCCGGCGACGATGACAGCGACGGCGTGGTGAACGCCTTCGAAATGCTTGGGTGGGCGGATCGCGTGTATGTCTGCGGCGATACGGCTCGCTCCGGGGCTCGCTGGCTGTGGTCAAGCTGGCCGGATGAATCGTGGACCCGTATGGGGCGCGTCGCTTGGGTCGGCCCTTCCTGGTACCGCGCTTGCGTGTTCGAAGCGCAGGTCGAAACGGTCACCGATGCGCTAGTACAGGTCGCTCCGGCACTCCACGCTGTTCCGGACGTCGTGCGCCAGGTTGAGGGGTTTGAGTGGCGGTCGCGGAGCTTGGACTGCTCAGGGAATCAGCATCTACGCCGTCCGTAGCCGTGGGGGCTGCATTTTGCGCGCCTCGCTGGGGAAGGCCGATGCCTCACGGTATGGCGCGAACCGCCGGCGGCCCTGAGCGTTCCAGCTCGTCGCACCAAGCGATATGCGCTGTGACGCGCCCGGATGACGGTGGCTTGGCGTCGATCGCGAGCCTCACGTGCTCCGGCGTGCGGTCGACGGCTCGGGCGATCGACCCGAGGGAGTGGGTTCCTTCGCTGAGCATGGCGTGAATCGTGTCGTGATCGATGTCGTCGATCTCAGGCCCGACAACGGGGTCCGTCGATAGCCGCTGAGGGGCCCACACGATCGGTTCGGGGGCCTGCGCAGAACGGGCAGCCTGGGCGTCGGAGGAGGCAAGCAAGTGCAGCAGTCCGGCGAGGTACGCGTCGATTCCGTCAACGAGCTCCGCGGTCAAACGGATGCCGAAGGAAGTGAGGTCTGCTGCGTCATGCTTTCGCCTGACTCCCCGGATGGATGCTGGAAGCGTTGCAGCGTCATCGCCTGTCGCCCGAAGGTAGAGATGCCATCGGGCGAGGGTGAGGCGGCGGTGTTCACCTGGGTCCGTGTTCGCCGCGTCGCAGAGCGCACGCCAGTGCTCCGCACTGATGATGGTGCTGCCGTCGAGGAGGAGTCGGCGGCGGTCGTAATTGATCGGTGTCGGATCTTCACGGGCTGCGTTCCATAGCCGTGTGAGGGCTTCGATCGTCGTCGCTCGTGCGCGTTCGTCGCCGAGCGCGACGATACGGGTAGGGAAGTGTCGGGCAGGATCGTTGATGACGTGCGCGTAGGCAATCCTCATTGCTCGCATCGTTGTTCCGGGCGCGTTGTGCAGCGGCACGGCCCAGTTCGCCCAAAGGAGCCCTGGTGCGGCGCGAGGAGGGGCAGCCGGTGATGTGGAGGCGTTCTCGGTGGTTGCGCTGCGAAGTCGCGCGCGCGGGGTGATGTCTGCCCCGATGGCACGGAGGACACGGCCCCGCATCGACGGGTTGGGATGCCCCCAGTAGGAGAGCAGTTCAGCAGCGCTTCCCGGTCCGAAACCGACACCTCGCGGCACGTGCGCTGGCCTGCGGGAGAAGGTGATTTGTCGGATGATTGGACGGACGGCGAGTTCTGACCCTTCGAGGAGGAGGACGGCGCCTGCGGCAAGGGCCGCGAGTGCGTACGCATCGTGTGGTGGTGCGGATCCGACGCGTGCTTCCGCCTCGATGAGACCGAGCAGTGTCTCGGGCGGTACCTCAGCGAGGCCGCTGATGAGTTGGAGGTCGCCGCTGGCTCGAAGGTTGCCGATGATCCCGGCGATCGTGCGGAGGACATCGAGCGGGAGGTCGTCGTCGCTGATGATTCGGTAGATGCGCCGCTGCGCCGCTGCGATTGGCGACAGGGTGTCAAATGTGACCGATTCGGCCGCGTCATCCAGTCGTGTCTGGCAGGGGAGAGCCGGTTTACCGTTGGATGTGTTGTTTCGGCAGGTGGTCGGGTTCCACAGTTCGGTGGTCGCTCCGACAACGTCACATGGCGGCTGATTGCAGCCTAGACAGCTGTCCTCAAGGATTCGACTGTGCCGGAGGCAGAGGAAGGCCCAGACGAGTCGCCAGTGCCGTTGGTACACGCCGGGTTGCTCCGCGAGGCACTCGGGGCAGTACCGCGTCCCTGCTCGGCGGACCCATCCCGTGTGGGTCATGATCCGGCCGTTCGCGATGCGGATTGCTCGGCCGTCGAAGGGTGCGAGGGTTGCGGCGTGGAGTCGTTCGGTGGTGATCCCGGTCGTGGCCGACAACTCGGCGAGAACGGGTACCGGAGCTTCGATTCCGAGGTTGTGGAGGATGGGCGGGGGGAGTTCGTGCAGGCGCAGGCGCTCAAGAAGCGCTTGCCGCGTGGTGTGGAAGTGCTCCCACGCCCAGCGACTGATCGCGCTCGAAAGCCACTCATCGGGGGCGAGGGACGGAGCGATTGCGAGGGGTCGAGACGGCATGGGAGCACTCGAACGTCACAGCTTCGGGAAGACGTACTTGCCAGCGTCGAGGAGTGCGAGCCGGCTGTGCCTTCCGTCCTCAACGGCTTCCTCGAGAGGCACGGTGTCGAGGAGCGCTCGGTCGATGCGCTCGGTGCCGCTGAGCATCGCCGCCGCGCTCGCGTGTCGGATGAGCGTCGCGAGGGAGTTCAAGTACCCCAGGGTGCTGACCCACGTGTATGCCGCGAGGTCCCGCGAGAGCCATCCTTGCGGGAGAAGATTGCTCAGGCGGAGGCGCTGCTCGTACTCCTCGAGGACCTCAGCCCACTCGGCCTTGGCGTCGGCTTCGCCGTAGGGCATCTTGGGCACCTCGAGGGGGATCCAGCGTCCGCGGGACTGTCGGCGGGAGTTTTCCTGGTCCGGCGCGCTCCGTTCGCCGATGACCCACGCGATGTCGTTGCCGCACAGCAGGACGCGGACTCCCTGGTTCGTGATGCCTCTGATGAGGTTGTGCACCTGCCGTCCTGTCGCGCCGTGGAAGCCGATGAACTGGATCTCGTCGATCACGATGAGCTTGGTCTCGCACGCCTGCAGAGCGGCGGCAAGGGAGGCGGAGGAGTTCCTTGAGACCGGCCATCCGAGCAGTTCGCAGAGGTGCCGTTCGAGCTCGATGCGGCTCATCGCAGCGGGCAGGGAGGCGTAGATGACGGGGCGGATCAGCGCTCCGTCGTGTGCGGGTTCCCTGTGACCTCGTTCGATCTCGAGTTCGCGCAGAACGGTGAGGCGGATCATCTCGTCGGCGGCGTAGCTGCGGGCGATCATCGACTTGCCGACACCGGGTTCACCGTTGATGAGCGGCACGCCTTGCTGGTGCATGGAGAGGTTGCTTGCGGCCGTCCCGATCGTCGTCAGCTGGTCGAGCACTGCGCTCGCTTGCGAGGTGCGCAGGAGCGGGACGGTCGCGTGCCACATCGCGCGGTCGTGGTCGTACAGCATCCGGTCGCGCGTGGTCATCTGTTGGAGCTGCGTGACGGTGCGAAAGCCCGGGTCGGGTCGTTCGTTCAATGTGTCGCGGATGAACAGTTGATCGTCAGGGCAAAGCAGGAATGTGGGATCCTTGACGGTAGGCTGCTTGACGAGTTCGGCGGTTGGCATTGCTACGCCTCCATGTGAGGGTCGGCTGTTGGGAGGGGCAGTCTGGGCTGGACGCTGAGGTCTGGCCGGGACTGCTTTGGAGGGCGTTACTGCGCTTGCTTCCAGTCCTCGCCGGGGCGGTAGCTCCGGAGACCGTGACGCTTCGTGGAGAGGTCGACGACGTCGATCTCAGCTGGCAGCGAGGCGGGGGAGTCGTCCTGCGTCTTCGGTCGAGGATCGGGTCGGTCGACGGGAAGCGGCATAGGCGCAGGAGCGGCCGGCTCTGACGCGGCGGTGCGGGCGCGGGCGATGTTGAGGGCCAGCAGGTCCTCGCCGAACTGCACGCGTTGTTCGTCTTGGTCAAGGACGGTGAACGTCGGTTCGAGGTCTTCATGCCCGGCCTGCGCTTCGGCGGCGTCTTCGATTGCGAAGTCGGCGAAGAGGCTGGTGAGCCGGTCGAAGAACTCGGCGTCGGTGAAGGATCGTCCGCCGAGGGCGAGCGCGGTCGCGTTCGTGGCGACTTCTCCGAAGCGGGGCAGTCCTTCCCGCCAGTACTTCCACTTCAGCTCGTGAGCGTTGCCGTCAGCGTCGAAGCAATAGACGCTCCGCAGGTCGGTCGGGTCGTAGAACACCTGCAGGTTGCGCTGTCCGAGCCGCCGGTCCTTCCGCAGCTCATCGAGCAACGGCGCGTTTTGGTACTGGAGGCGGTTCAGACGTACGCCTCCGGCACCGATGACGACGGACTTGCTGGGAAGGAATCGGATCCAGTCGTGCTTCCAGCTGGTGGTGCGGATTGCTCCGTCGCGTTCGATGGAGATCTTCCACATCATGAAGGGGCTGAGGCGGGCGAAGGGGTCGTCCTCGAGGACGAGTCCGCGGTGCGGCGCGTTGTTGTAGAGGTCGATGCACTGTCGGAGACGCCGCTCCAGCAGCGTTCCGGACATCAGCCGTTCACCAGCAGGGTCAGCGCCCTTGTCGTGCACACCGCCTCCGCTGAATCCCTGCATCGCTTCTTCGAAGAGCGACTTGATGGTCCCGAATGCTCGTTCAACCTGGGGCTTGTCGGTCGGGGTGTAGGAGCGTTGCGGTTCAAAATCAATGCCGAGACGGGCGATCTGGTTGGAGGTGAACGCGGAGACGAACGGCTTCCCGTTGTCGGAGACGATCGCCTCGGGAGTAAAGCCGGCGACGTGCCCCCAGGTTGCTGGGACCCCGACATAGGGCTGCTCGTAGAGGGCGTCACCCGGGAGCGTCCATTCGCGGAGATCGTCCTTCGTCTTCGGCCTGAGGACATCGGCGAGGCACAGCCCAACGCCGATGCCAGAGGTGAGCACGGAGATCGACATCCCGACGATCGCACGCGTGTAGTGATCGAGCGCGATGGTGATCTCGGGGCGGAGCTTCTTCCCGGTCCTCGGGTCCTTGATGAAGACGTTGGCTTTCGTGGTGTCGAACAGGACAAGCTCGCCGGGACGGCTCGTGGTGCGCCGACGCATTGATGCGGGCGGCCTGTTGTTCGCCGATCGCCGTGACGCTGCGATGCCGGCGAGACCTTCCGGGTTCTGGTCACGAAGTGCAGCGATCATGTTCCGCAGCGTCCGCTCCGATGGGAGGTCCGTCATTCGCCGCGCAGCCTTGCGGGCGGCGACGAACCCGCGGACGAGTGACGCGATAGTGCGCGTGGAACGGCTGGCTTCGGCGAGGAGGTACTCGTAGAGCTCGTCCCAGAGCGCGTCCGGCTGCCGATCACGTCGCGGCTTCGCCATGCGTGCGTCGTGGACGTAGCCTCGCTCGCGGGAGCGTTGGAGCACGCGCTCGATGTGTCGACGTTCGGACCGAAGCTTGACGTGCGTTCCGGCGGACGGCCCGTTCTTCCGGAGCTTCTTCACACGGATGGCGGCCAGGTTCGTTACGCGGGTCGCGAGGGTCAGCAGTTTCGGGTCGAGCTCGGGGATTGGTGGCTGGTTCGGGTGGTCCTCAGGTTCGCGACCGGTGCGGAGGAGGTGCAGGATCCGCTCATCTTCGATTCCGCGCTTGCGTTGCTTTTCCGGGAGCCGCTCCAAGTAGTGGTGGAGTTCGACGACGTTGTTGGGTGGAGCGGTCTCTTGCTGGGCTGCAGTGACCGCGTCGCTGAGAGGGATGTCGCCGGCCGGTCGTCCGGTGCCGTCGACGAGGGAGACGGTCGTGCCGCGTACCTCGCTGATGACGTAGCTCTGGTCGTCCATCACGATGGTCGTGCCGCGGCGGACGAGCCGTGTCTGGGTGGTCATGGTGGTTCCGTTCTGTGTGGTTTTCGGCCGCGCCGAATCACGCGAGCACAGTTGATGAAGGAGGTGCCGCGGTCGGGGCCGACGCGGGATCGGTTCAGGAGGCGAAGATGATCGCGCCGGTGTACAGGTCCATGTACAGGACCGCTCCCGCGTGCGGCCGTCGGAAGCTCCTCGCGGGGTCGTCAACGGGAATACGAACCGCGGAGCGAGGTGGCCGCGCGAACGCGCGTGCGCGGAAGCGAGCCATCCGGATGGCGGCGGCATCGAGACCGGTGGCGCACCGGCCTGCGAGAGCACGGGTAAGCCGTCGTCGGAGTGTCAATACGGACGGGAGCGGCTCGAGGTTGCCGCTCTTGTAGTGGTGGTAGTCGCTGAACCATTGGACGAGCGTGCTGACGTACCGTGCGCGCACGACAAGGTCAGGGTTCTCGTGAAGGAATTTGTCGATCTCGTCCTGCAGTTCATCATGGCGCTGACGTGGCGCCTTCATGTATCTCGGGTCAGTCATGGCATACCCCGGCACGAGGGGAGCGAAGGTGTCGTCCACGGAACGGAAGGCACGCTCGACCTTTGTCCTGTCCGTCATCTGGTCGATGCGAACTGCTGACAGACCGACGGCCGTGAGTCGGTCTTCGAAACTGGTGAATTCTTCGGGAGTCATGGCTTCTCCAGGACGGATGCTGAGGTGTAGGGGTTGTGGAGGTCGGTGCGGAGTGCACCGGTCCAGAGCAGGTGGCGGACGACCTGCAGTGCGAGGGGCCGGTCGAGGGCGCCGAACTGCGCGGCGTTGCGGACGAGTTCCTGGACGGTGATTTTGGGGTGCCAGTAGCGGAGCAGCTCGAGCCCGTACGTCAGGGCCAGGTCTGAGTCGGGTCGAGCCTTCGAGAAGCTGCTGAGATTCCTTGTCACGGACTCCGGTAGGCCGGTCCAGACGATGTGAATGATGCCGGCCGCGGCGAGGGTCTCGCGGATGAGAGCGTGCCGCGCGATATTGGCGGGCTTCGCGGCAGCGGCGGGCGTCTTGACGTCGACTGCGATAGCGGGAAGGCCGGGGGAGAGGACTCCGAAGTCTGGAGTGTGCTTCTTGAGTGGGAAGCCATTTGGCCATAGCGCAGTGAATGGCTGCGCACTGATGTGCGCGACACGTGGATCGAAGTCCGCGAGCAGGACGAACTCGCGTTCGAGCCGGGATTCGCAGTGCACGTGGCCGTGCGTCGTGTGGGTCCAGACCGCGACGGGCTTGTGCCGCTGACTCTTGCGACGGGAGTAGTCGCGGGTCGGGTGGCCGAGCACGAAGTCTTCGACAGCGATCTCCATGAGGTCGCGGGAGTAGGTGGTGCGCCCATCAGAACTGAACCAGGCGCGAACGGTTGTCTTCTCGGCGTCGGTTTGCCGGATGAAGTCGAGGTGCCGAACACCTCGCACTGGCCGGAACTGTCGTGCCCGTGCGGCCGGCGCTGATTCGGAACGCAGGGCTTCGAGAGCCGTGAGCAAGGGTGGGTCGGAACGGTTTGCGAAGGCTCCCCAGGCGCCTTCGTCCCAGTTTTCCCAGGCTTGCAGTCTTCGCGCTGTCTGGACTTCGATCATGCGACACGCCAACCTAATTGTCGAAGGAACCACTACGTGGTTACTAGAATATCCACGAAGCTGACGGTTAGCAAGAGCGAGGTTGTATGGCGCGCGAAAAACGTTTGACTCCGGCGGAGAGCACGCCGGCGCCGTGGCCAGAGGTGGAGTCTGACGACGCCGCTGCAGAGGCTGCCCGCCAGCTCGCGTTACGAGTTCGCGATGCGCTGGGAGGATCGAGCGTGCGGGCTCTTGCGCACCATGTAGGACTTCCCCACGCAACGATCCTGCGGATCCTCGACGGGGCTATTTGGCCCGACATGCGCACGTTGGTTCGGCTGGAGGAGGCCGTGCAGAGGGAGCTCTACCCGAGCTGGAGTGATCGGGTCGCGGCAAGGCCCACGGTTGAGTCACCGTCCTTGGAGCGGTATCTGCGTCGAGACGACGACAGCGGACGATTCGTCTGGGCCGAGCGTGTTCCGGGAACCTGGGATCCGAACAGCCGAGACGTGTGATTTTGCGCTATGAGTGTTTCACCCTAGAGAGCGGAGCGCCTCGCTCTTCGTCTGCATGACGAACGCGGCTGCCGCGAGGACGGTGAACGTTTCGAGGTGTTCGACGTAGTGGCCTGCGTCAAGGCGACGGGGGTGGAGGTCTCGGACGACGCTCGTGTCGAGGCCAGTCAGATCCGCGAGGGCCTCGTCATCCTTCTCCTGCACCGTTCTTATTCGGTAGGCGAGATCGTAGAGGCGTTCGCGCTGTTGTGGGTCGTGGCATCGGGTGAGCGCAATGATGCGTACCTGCGCCGCATAGAGAATTCCACGCTCGTCCACGGGTGGAGAGACGGCTTGGTGGAAGGGTTCGGCGCAGCGGGCACCGAGGACCATGTTGGGGCAGGTGTTGGGGTCCCACTCTTGGGCGGTCCGGCCGAGCGGGATCCGTGGGTGCTCACCGCACCCCGAGCATCTGGTGGCGAGGACGCGAGGGTGCTTCAGACAAATGTGCAGCCATGGGTGGCGCCAGATCATCTCGTGCACGCCCGGTCGTTCCTTGAGGCAGTCCGGACACCACTTGTGGATGACTTCACGGAACAGGGGATCGTTGCCAAGATCTCGTTCGCGGTACGGGAAGGTGTCGCCGTCGCGCATGTGTTCGGCGAAGGTTGACCACGTCGCGTGGTCGCGCATCGACTGGGTCATCGCGTAGAGCCGGGCGAAGGGAATCCCGGTAGCTGCGCTGATCGTGTCCGCAGTTTCTGGGCGAAGTGCGACTCCGAGCCCCTGGATCTCGATCGGGTGGAGGGCGCCCATGCCGATGGTTTCCAGGAAATCGCGGCGGGAGCACTTGTAGACGTCGAAGGCCCAGCGGCTGATGGCGGTTTGTAGCCACTCTCCGGGCTCGGGGGTCACGTGCATCGCGAGTCGGCGGATCGCTCGTGGTGGTTGTGGCGCGTCGCCGATCCGGAGTGGGCGTTGCGGTGGCTTAGGCATCAGCAGCCTGCTGCGGCGCAGCTTGTCGCGTGGCCTGGTTTCGCAGCGCAAAGTGTCGCGTCGGCACGGTCCCGCAGTGCATCTTGTCGCCTGGCTGGTCTTCCTGTCGCCGCAACTTGTCGCGTGAGCCGTTTGCGACGGTTCCCACTTCATTGCGACACATTGCGACGACGATCACAGGCACCCGCCTTACTGCGGCATGTCCACGAACCGCGAGAACATCCCGTGGAACGCCACGGTGATCGTGTCCGTCGGCCCGTTACGGTGCTTCGCCACGATCAGGTCGGCCTCACCCTGCCGCGGGTTGTCCTTCTCGTACGCCGACTCGCGGTGCAGCAGGATGACCATGTCGGCGTCCTGCTCGATCGAGCCGGACTCACGCAGGTCGGAGATCGCCGGCTTCTTGTCGGCACGCTGCTCGGGACCACGGTTCAGCTGGGACAGCGCGATGACGGGGACCTGGAGCTCCTTCGCCATCAGCTTCAGCGCACGCGAGAACTCGGAGACCTCTTGCTGGCGGCTCTCGACCTTCTTGCCCGAGGTCATCAGCTGCAGGTAGTCGATGACGACGAGCTTGAGGTTGTGCTGCTGCTTGAGTCGACGGCACTTGGCGCGGATCTCGACCAGCGTCATGTTGGGGGAGTCGTCGATGAAGAACGGGGCGTCGTTGATGCGGCCACGGGTCTGGGCGATGGTGGTCCAGTCGCGGGAGTCCACGGTGCCCTTGCGCATGTTCTGCAGCGGCACGCTGGTCTCGGCGGACAGCAGACGCATCGCGATCTCGGCGCGACCCATCTCGAGCGAGAAGAAGGCGGCGGTCTGGTCGTGCTTGATCGCGGCAGCGCGGCACAGGTCGAGCGCGAGCGTCGACTTACCGAGGGCGGGTCGAGCGGCGACGATGATGAGCTGTCCGGGGTGGAAGCCGTTCGTCAGGCCGTCGAGCTGCGCGAAACCGGTCGGTACGCCGGTCATCTGGCCGTCACGGCCCTTGGCGGCCTCGATCTCGTCGAGGGCGGCGGAGATGGCGTCGGTCAGGGGGACGTAGTCCTCGGTCTGCACGCCACCGGCGACGTTGTAGACCTCGGCCTGCGCGCTGTTGACGAGGTCGGTGACCTCGCCTTCGGACGCGTAGCCCATCTGCACGATGCGGGTGCCGGCGTCGACGAGGCGACGGAGGACGGCCTTCTCGGCGACGATCCCGGCGTAGTACCCCGCGTTGGCCGCGGTCGGCACCATGCTCGTCACGCTGTGCAGGTACTCGGCGCCACCACCACGGGACAGCAGACCGGTCTTGGTCAGCTCGTCGGTGACGGCGATGACGTCGGTGGGCTCGCCGTGCGAGTAGAGCGACAGGATCGCGTCGAAGATGACCTCGTGCTTGGGGACGTAGAAGTCCACGCCACGAGCGGTCTCGATGACGTCGGCGACGGCGTCCTTCGACAGGAGCATGCCGCCGATGGTCGACTGTTCGGCCAACAGGTCGTGCGGCGGGGTGCGTTCCATGCCGCGCTCCGCGTACTCCTGCGGTGCGGGCTCAAGATGCGCGATCGACACACTCTCTCCTCTGTTGAACGACGCAGGGCTGGACACGGTGGTCCGACACCTGCAACGACTTTCTACCCCCAGCGACCGACATCCCCGAGTCGCTGGGCCAAGCTACGGCCGCAGAGTTATCCCCAACAAACGGCCCTGTGGATAACTCTGTGGAGGGATTGCGGAACACGCCGGAATGCTGTGTGGAGAACTGTGGACGGGCCTGTGGAAACATGGCTATGGGAACACACTTTCGACCACTTGACCAGGGGTTTTCATTCTCACACGGTGTGTGGAAAAGTGGGGTTCAAGTACGCCTTGAAGGTTCCGATTTGACACGTTTCTGCTGTGTAAAACGACTTGACAAGCACCCCTCCTGTGGGAAGTGTTCTCGGGCCGTTCCCAGCAAGTCGGGCCGTGCCTGAGAGGTAACCAGCCAGCCAAGCCGAACCCGCCCGTGCAAGCCGAGCCGGGCCTCCCGGCCGTTCTGGACGACCGTGCGTTGATGGTGAGCAGAAGATGTCGAGTGGGGGATCGGGACCCGACCTTTTCTGCTCACCAAGTGAAAGCACGCACGCCCCGCACCACGCGGAGAACCCGCCAACGCAACGACGGGCGGGCCTCCCGGAGGAGACCCGCCCGTCGTGGAGCGGAACGTCAGTGCTACTTGGCAGCGACGACCTTGAGCGAGATCACGGCAGTGATGTCCTCGCGCAGACGCACGGTGGCCTCGTGGTCACCGACGGTCTTGATGGTCGCGGGGACCTCGACCTTGCGCTTGTCGAGCGAGCCGACTCCCTGCGCCTGGACGGCGTCAGCGACGTCGCCCGGACGGACGGAGCCGAACAGACGACCGTCCTTGCCGGCCTTGACCGCCAGGGAGATGGTCGCGTTCTCGAGCTTCATCTTGAGGTCCTGTGCCTCTTCGATGGTGGCGAGCTCACGCGCGGTGCGCGCGGCCCGGATCGACTCGACCTGCTTCTCGCCGCCCTTGGACCACGCGACAGCGAAGCCCTGGGGGATGAGGTAGTTGCGGGCGTAGCCGTTCTTGACGTCGACGACGTCACCAGCGGAACCGAGGCCGGAGACCTCGTGGGTGAGGATGAGCTTCGACATGTGTCGACCTCCGATCAGCGGCCGGAGCCGGCGTAGGGGAGGAGCGCCATCTCACGGGCGTTCTTCACGGCACGGGCGATGAGGCGCTGCTCCTGGACGGAGACGCCGGTGATGCGACGGGCGCGGATCTTTCCACGCTCCGAGATGAACTTGCGAAGGGTCGCAACGTCCTTGTAGTCGATGACGCCGACCTTGATCGACTTCGCGGGAGCGGCGTTCTTGCCGCCCTTGCCGCGAGGCTTCCGGCGGTCGCCGGTGCTCTTTCCAGCCATAGTGATTTGTCCTTAGAAGAAAAGTTGTGTGTCCGTCGGAACGCGGAGGATCAGAACGGGGTCTCGTCGTCGAAGTTGCCGCCGGGGGTACTCCACACGTCGTTCGACTGTGCGTTGCCGCCGCCCTGCTGGCCACCCTGCGGGGACCACGGCTCGTCCGACTGGCCGCCAGCGGGGGCGTTGCCGCCACCGTTGTTGTTCCAGCCGCCGTTGCCGCCGCCCTGCTGACCGCCGCCGCTGTTGCCGCCGCCGACCTGGCCACGACCGCCGCCGCCACCCGCTGCGCGGGTGATCTGTGCGGTCGCGTACCGGAGCGACGGGCCGATCTCGTCGACCTCGAGCTCGATGCTCATGCGCTGCTGACCCTCACGGTCCTGGTAGGAACGCTGACGCAGACGACCCTGCGCGATGACGCGCGAGCCCTTCGTCAGCGACCCCGCCACGTGCTCGGCGAACTCCCGCCACACACTCGCGCGGAGGAACAGCGCGTCGCCGTCCTTCCACTCGTTCGCCTGACGGTCGAACGTGCGAGGCGTGGAGGCGATGGTGAAGTTCGCCACTGCGAGCCCGTTCTGCGTGTAGCGCAGCTCGGGGTCCGCGGTGAGGTTGCCCACCACCGTGATGACGGTTTCGCCGGCCACGGGTTACTCGGCGCTCGCGGTCGCGGTTGCGGAGGCGTTGGCAGCCTTGCGGGCTGCGCGTGCCTCGTCGCGCTGCTTCTGGGCGGCGACCTGCGCGATGCCCTCTTCGGCGCGGAGGACCTTCGTGCGGAGCACGGCCTCGGAGAGACCGAGCTGACGGTCGAGCTCCTTGGCGGCCTCGGGCGAGGACGTGAAGTCGACGACGGCGTAGATGCCCTCGGACTTCTTGGCGATCTCGTAAGCGAGCCGGCGACGGCCCCAGACGTCCACGTTGTCGACGGTGCCACCGTCGTTGCGGATGACAGCGAGGAACTTGTCCAGGCTGGGAGCGACGGTGCGCTCATCGATCTCGGGGTCGAGGATCGCCATCAGTTCGTACTGGTGCATGCGGAACCCACCTCCTCTGGTCTCAGCGGCCCCGGGCAGTTCCCGGGGCAGGAGGGTTGATGCATGTGCCACGGCACGCAGACACGCGCCGGGCAACCTGCACAGACTACCCGACGGCCTGGAGGCGCGCCACCGGTCTGTGGAGAACCGTCGCGTCCGTCAGGCGGTCGCGTCCCGAGCGGCCCACCAGTCGCGCAGGCGCGCCTCGGCAGCGTCGGCGCCGAGCGGCCCGTCGTCCATCCGCGCCTCGAGCAGGAAGCGGTAGGCGTCGCCCACGGCACGCCCCGGCGGGATGTCGAGGATCCGCATGATGTCGTCGCCGGTCAGGTCGGGCCGGATCGAGTCCAGCTCTTCTTGGTCGGCCAGGACGCGGATCCGCTCCTCGAGGTCGTCGTACGCGAACGCCAGGCGATCGGCCTTTCGACGGTTCCGCGTGGTGACGTCCGAGCGGGTGAGCTCGTGCAGCCGCTCGAGCTGCGGGCCGGCGTCGCGGACGTAGCGCCGGACGGCCGAGTCGGTCCAGGCACCGTCGGTGTACCCGAAGAACCGCAGGTGCAGTTCGATCAGCCGTGCGACCGCGGCGATGGTGTCGTTGTCGAAGCGCAGGGCCCGGAGCCGCTTCTTCGCGAGCTTCGAGCCGACCAGGTCGTGGTGGTGGAAGCTGACGGCGCCGCCCGGCTCGAGCTTGCGGGTGGCGGGCTTGCCGATGTCGTGCAGCAGCGCCGCGAGCCGCAGCACGGTGTCCGGGGGGTCGCCCGCGTGCCGCTCGGCCTCGTAGCCGATCGCCTGTTCGAGCACGGTCAGGGAGTGCTCGTAGACGTCCTTGTGGTGGTGGTGCTCGTCGATCTCGAGCTGCATCTCGGGCAGCTCGGGCAGGAACCGCTGCGCCAGCCCGGTGTCCACGAGCAGGCGGATGCCGCGCACGGGGTCGCCCGTGCCGAGCAGCTTGACGAGTTCGTCGCGTACCCGCTCGGCGGACACGATGTCGATGGAGTCGACCAGGTCCTGCATGGCGGCACGGACGTCGTCGTCGACGGTGAACCCGAGCTGCGACGTGAACCGCGCTGCCCGCATCATCCGGAGCGGGTCGTCGCGGAACGACACCACGGCGGCCTGCGGGGTGCGGAGTCGTGCGGCCAGCAGGTCCTCGACGCCGCCGTGGACGTCGACGAGCTCGCGCGCCGGCAGCCGGAGCGCCATCGCGTTGACGGTGAAGTCGCGGCGGAGCAGGTCGTCCTCGATGGTGTCGCCGAACGCGACCTCGGGCTTGCGGGTCTCGCCGTCGTACACGTCGCTGCGGTAGGTGGTGATCTCGACCTGTTCGCCGCGGACCAGAGCGGCGATCGTGCCGAACTGCCGCCCGACGTCCCACGTGGCGCTGGCGATCGGTTCGACGATGCGCAGGATGTCGTCCGGACGAGCGCTCGTCGTGAAGTCGAGGTCGGTGACGGGACGACCGAGGAAGGCGTCCCGCACGGGTCCACCGACCAGGGCCAGCTCGTGTCCGGCGTCGGCGAAGGCCCGAGCGAGGAGGTCGACGGGCTCGGTGGTGGCGAGTGCGTCGAGTCGTTCGACGGCCTGGGCAACGGACTGCATGACGGTGCTCATCCTCCCAGATCGAGGCCCCGAGTTCTCCACAACCCCGCGCGCACGGGACCTGTTCATGGTCACGCCTCATACACTCGTGCTCGGCCCGAACCGACCCCGTGGCCCGCTTCCGTATGCACATCCTCCGCACCACGCTCGCCGCAGCCGCGTCGACCCTCGTCGCGCTCGGCCTGGTCGTCGCGCCCGTCAGCGCCCCGCACGCCGATGCTGCGACGGTGTCGTCGGCCAAGACCCACCTCGCCGATCCGGCTGCTGCCGATGCGGGCAAGGCCACGATCTCGGTCGCCCCCGCGCACCGTGGGATCGTCCAGCGCGACCAGGACCTCACCCTCTCGGTGACCGTCACGAACGACACCGACGCCGCGCTGCCCGCCGGCACCGCGGAGTTCGACATCTTCCGCTCCGTGAGCACGCGGGACGTCCTCGCCGACTGGCTTGCCGACACCACCACGACCGGTTACCTCGGCGCCCCGATGGACTCCGTGGACATCCCGGAGGTCCCGGCGCACCGATCGGTCACCATCGACTCGGTCGAGATCGTCTCGGGCAACGTGGCACTCGGCGGGTACTCCTCGTTCGGTGCGCGGCGCATCGCGGCGGAGTACACGGCCGGTGAGACCTTCGCCGTCGCCCGCTCCGCGATCACCTGGTACCCGGACTTCGAGCAGGTGCCGGTCAGCGTCTCCGTCGCGATGCCGGTGACGGTCCCGAAGTCCACCGACGGCATCCTCAGCGCGGCCGTCCTCGCCGCCGCGACCTCGGTGGACGGCACCCTCACCCAGCAGCTCGACGCCGCCGAGGACCACAACGTCGCCGTCGCGGTCGACCCCCGCATCATCGCCTCGATCCGGATCCTCGGCGAGAACGCGCCGTCCGCGGCGACCGCGTGGCTCCAGCGCCTCGAGTCCCTGCGCAACGAGACCTTCGCGTTGTCCTACGCCGACGCCGACGTCACCGGGCTGCGCCAGGCCGGGTCGGACGGCATCCTCGCCCCGATCTCGCTCGACCAGTCCGTGAAGACCGAGAACTTCCCCGGCGCCGAGACCCCCGCACCGACCCCGACCGCGACGCCCGGGCAGACGACCACCCCGAGCAGCACCGCGTCCCCGAGCGACGACGCCACCACCGACGCCGGCTCGGGCGAGACCACGGAGACGCTGCCGACCACCGAGCAGCTGCTGGACTTCCCGTACTCGATGGACTCCATCGCGTGGCCGGCGGACGGCACCGTGACCGCGGCCGACCTCACGGCACTGCAGCGGGCCGACAAGGACACCACCATCGTCTCGAGCGGGAACACCTCCGCCGGCGCGAACGCCACGGTCTCGGCATCGGAGAAGATCGGCGACGACCACGTCCTCGTGTCGGACCAGTCGATGTCTTCGCTGCTGCGCGACGCCGCGACCGCACCGGACCGCCAGAGCTGGTCCTCGGCGATGTCCGAGCTCACGGCGACGCTCGCCACCTCGGCGCGCGACGGCACCGCCACGGGGCCGATCCTGCTGACCCTCGGTCGCGACTGGCCCTCGGACTCCACACGCCTCAGCCAGACCCTCGACGCCCTCGAAAGCACCGCCTGGGTGGCACCGGCCGACCTCTCCACGGCGTCGGACGCCACAGCGGGTTCGCTCACGCTGAACAGTGCGTCCACCGGGGCCGACCGCATCGCGCAGCTCAAGCGCCTCGTGCAGGGCGAACAGGGGCTCTCCGCGTTCGCCACCATCCTCGACACCCCCGCTGAACTGACGGCACCCGCACGCCTCCGGCTGCTCGCCATCGCCTCGAACGCGTGGCGCGGGGACGACGACGGGCTCCAGGCCGCGGTCGACGTCCGCACCGCAGCCTGGGCGAAGCAGACCACCGAGGTCGGGATCGTCGACTCGAGCAGCCTGACCCTGCTCGGCGACCGGTCCTCGCTGCCGGTGTCCATCCGCAACAGCTCGGACTACCCGGTGACGGTGCACCTGGCCGTCCAGCCGTCGAACTCCGCCCTCCGGATCGTCCGCAACGACATCGTCGTCGAGATCCAACCGGACTCCTCGACCCGAGCGACCGTCCCCGTGCAGTCCGTCGCGAACGGCAAGGTCGAGCTGACCATGTCCCTGTCGAGCCCGACCGGCGTCGCCATCGCGCAACCGGCCACCGTCGAACTCAACGTCCAGGCGCAGTGGGAGACGGTCATCACCGCCGCCGCAGCGGTCGCCCTGATCGCGATCTTCGGCTTCGGCATCTTCCGCAGCATCCGGAAGCGCATCCGTCGTCGCAACGGCGAACTCGACGACGAGGACGACGACGACCCCAACCGCCCGCTCGCCGTGCAGCCGGGTGCGCCCGGCGCGGCTGCTCCGTCCGCGGGATCGGTCGCCGGACCGGGAGGCCCGGATCACCGCGCCGAGGCGCCCACCGCGTTCGCCGTGGCCGGCTCCGGAACGGCCGCTGTCGCGGCTCCTGGGGGCGACCGCCTGCAGGACGCGATCGCCCGTGCCGGGGCCGAGCCGGGCCTCCCGTCCGACGCCCGTACCAGCCGCGTCGCGGACGCCCGCGACCCCGAGGAGCCGACCATCAGCGCCACCCAGCCCCAGCCCGACGTCGACGCGGAACCGGTCGCGGAGCGCAGCCTGGGGCGTGCGAGTGCGATGCTCGCGGCGGGGACGATGGTGAGCCGCATCCTCGGCTTCGCGAAGACCTTCGTGCTCGCGTACGCCATCGGGCAGAACAAGAGCCCCTCGGCGAACGCGTTCGCCGTCGCGAACCAGCTGCCGAACAACATCTACGCGCTCATCGCGGGTGGCCTGCTGTCGGCCGTGCTCATCCCGCAGATCGTCCGCGCCATGAAGAACGGCACGGACGGCGGGCAGGCGTACGTCAACAAGATCGTGACGCTCGGCGGGTCGGTCTTCATCGTCATCACGATCGTCGCGACGGCACTGGCACCGCTCCTGGTCCGCCTGTACACGACGTCCTCGGACACCCGGAGTCCCGCTGCGACCGACCTCGCCATCGCCTTCGCGTTCTGGTGCCTGCCGCAGATCCTGTTCTACGCGATGTACTCGCTGCTCGGTGAGGTCCTCAACGCCAAGCAGGTGTTCGGTCCGTTCACCTGGGCACCGCTGCTCAACAACGTCATCGCGATCGCCGGGCTCGTGGTGTTCATCGCCCTGTACGGCACGAGCGGCAGCGCCCTCGACGATTGGACGCCGGCGAAGATCGCGCTCCTCGCCGGCAGCGCCTCGTTCGGTGTGTTCGCCCAGGCGGCGTTCCTCCCGTTGTTCTGGCGGCGAGCAGGGCTGTCCTTCCGGCCGGACTTCCGGTGGCGCGGCGTCGGCCTGAAGTCGACGGGAACCGCTGCCGGCTGGCTCTTCGCGATGATCCTGGTGACCCAGGTCGCCGGCATCGTGCAGTCCGCGGTCGCGTGGAAGGGTCAGGGCGACGGACCCGGCAACGCGGTACTCGGCAACGCGTGGCTCATCTTCATGCTGCCGCACTCGATCATCACGGTCTCCATCGCGACGGCGTACTTCACCCGGATGAGCCACGATGCTGCACGCGGCGACCTGGCATCAGTCCGACGGAACCTGTCGCTGTCCCTGCGCATCGTCGGACTCTTCACGGTCTTCGCGTCCGTGGCGCTGGTCGTCGTCGCGGTGCCGTTCGGCCGGCTCTACGAGGGCACGTTCGAGAGCGCCCTGCAGGTCGGTGCCGTCCTGGTCGCCTACATGCCGGGCCTGGTGCTGTTCAGCATGTTGTTCATCATCCAGCGCGTGTTCTGGGCCATGCACGACCACCGGACCCCGTTCCTGATGCAGTGCATCCAGTCCGTCCTGTTCGTCATCGGTGCCCTCGCGGTGTCGACGTTCCCGACCTCCGTGATCGGCATCGGTGTGGCCGCGTGCACGACGCTCGCCGGCACCGCGCAGACGATCGTCGCGCTCGTCCTGGTGCGTCGCAAGCTCGGCAGCATCGAAGGACCGGTCGTGACCCGCTCGCACGTGCAGTTCGTCATCGCCGCGCTGATCGCCGGGGTGGTCGGCCTGCTGGTCGTGAACTTCTTCGGGGCGTTCTCCGCGGCCGGGTTCGCGATGTCGGACCGCACCGGGGCACTCATCACCATCGTCCTGACCGGCGCCGTCATGGTCCTCGTGTACTTCGGGGCGCTCGTCGTCGCCAAGAACGGCGAGATCAAGAACGCCGTCGGCATGGTGAAGAGCAAGCTCGGTCGCTGACCGCACGCTTCCCGGACGTCGCGGAATGCCGCGCCGGTACCATGTGTTGACCCGGTCAGCACGCAACGGAAGGGCAGTCAGGCATGCGCCAGCTCATCATCATCGGTTCCGGTCCGGCCGGGTTCACCGCCGGCATCTACGCCGCGCGCGCAGAGCTCAAGCCGCTCATCGTCGCGTCCAGCGTCGAGACGGGCGGGGAACTCACCAAGACGACCGAGGTCGAGAACTTCCCGGGCTTCCCCGAGGGGATCCAGGGCCCCGACCTCATGATCAAGATGCAGGAACAGGCCGAGAAGTTCGGCGCTGAGGTCCTGTACGACGACGCCGTCTCCGTCGACCTCACCGGCGACGTGAAGAAGGTCACCGTCGGCTCCGGCGAGACGTACGAAGCCCTCGCGGTCATCTACGCGACCGGTTCGGCGTACCGCCACCTCGGCATCGCCGACGAAGAGCGCCTCTCGGGCCACGGTGTCTCGTGGTGCGCGACCTGCGACGGCTTCTTCTTCCGCCAGAAGAACATCGCCGTGGTCGGCGGTGGCGACTCCGCGATGGAAGAGGCGACGTTCCTCACGCGCTTCGCCGACAAGGTCACCGTGATCCACCGCAAGGACACCCTCCGCGCGTCGAAGATCATGCAGGACCGCGCCCACAACGACCCGAAGATCGAGTTCGCGTGGAACAAGGAGGTCATCGGCATCCAGGGTGACTCCGCCGTGACCGGCGTGACGCTCAAGGACACCGTGGACGGCACCGAGAGCGAACTCGCCCTCGACGGTCTGTTCATCGCGATCGGCAACGACCCCCGCGTGCACCTCGTGCACGGTCAGCTCGAGCTCGCTCCCGAGGGCACCATCGCCGTCGAGGGCCGCACGTCCAAGGCCGTCGGCGTCCCCGGGGTCTTCGTCGCGGGCGACGTGCTCGACCACACCTACCGCCAGGCCATCACGGCTGCTGGGTCCGGTGCCGTCGCTGCGCTCGACGCCGAGAAGTACCTCGCCGACCTCGAGGACACGCTGACCGACGCTGCTGCGGGCGAGACCCCGGTCGAGCCGGTCACCATCTCCGCCTGACCCGTACGGCCCCCGGAATGCCGGGGGAGCGTCCGCGGTTCCACATCCAGTACCGACTTCTCACGAAAGGACACCCATGTCCAACGCAAAGGCTGTCACCGACGCCACCTTCTCGGACGAGGTCCTCAAGTCCGACAAGACGATCCTCGTCGACTTCTGGGCCGAGTGGTGCGGCCCGTGTCGCGCCGTCTCGCCGATCCTCGACCAGATCGCCGAAGAGCACGCCGGCAAGATCGAGATCGTGAAGCTCAACGTGGACGACAACCCCCAGTCGGCCATGAACTACCAGATCACGTCGATCCCGGCGATGAAGGTCTTCAAGGGTGGCGAGGTCGTCAAGACCGTCATCGGCGCCAAGCCGAAGCCCGCGCTCGAGGCCGACCTCGCCGAGTTCCTCGCGTAGGTCGCACCCGCACCACGAACGCCCCGCCCTCGTCCTGCTCAGCAGGCGCGGGCGGGGCGTTCGCATGCCACCCGTTGCGGATCGGCCCCCGCCGCGGAGCCCGGTTTTCCGGGGTCGATGTCGTAGTGTGGCGGGAATGTCTCACTGATCGGAGCACGGTATGACGAACGGCAACAGCCTCGACCCCTGGTACGACTCCTACGCCCAGCGCACCGCCGGGCTGAGCGCCTCCGAGGTCCGAGCCCTGTTCGCCGTCGCCTCGCGCCCCGAGGTGGTCTCGCTGGCCGGCGGCATGCCGTTCGTCTCCGCGCTGCCGAGGGAGCTCGTCACGGGCTCCCTGGACCGCGTGATGAACGAGCACGCAGCCATGGCACTGCAGTACGGCGGCGGACAGGGTCTGCGGTCCCTCCGCGAGCACATCGTGGACGTCATGAGCCTCGAGGGCATCCGTGCCAGTGCCGAGGACGTCGTCGTGACGACGGGCTCGCAGCACGCGCTCGACCTCGTCACGCGGCTCTTCATCGATCCGGGCGACGTCGTCCTCGCCGAGTCCCCGTCCTACGTCGGCGCGATTGGTGTGTTCCGGTCGTACCAGGCCGAGACCGTCCACGTGACCACCGACGAGCTCGGGCTGGTGCCCGAGGCGCTGCGCGAGGCGATCGCGAACCTCCGGACGCAGGGCAAGCGGATCAAGTTCCTCTACACGATCCCCAACTTCCACAACCCGGCCGGCGTCACCATGAGCCGGGAGCGCCGCATCGAGGTGCTCGACATCTGCCGGTCGAACAACATCCTGGTGCTCGAGGACAACCCCTACGGACTCCTCTGGTTCGACGAGCCGGCACCGCAGGCGATCCGTTCCATCGACGAAGAGGGCGTCGTGTACCTGGGGTCCTTCTCGAAGACCCTCGCACCCGGTTTCCGCGTCGGCTGGGCGCTCGCACCGCACGCCATCCGCGAGAAGCTCGTGCTCGCCAACGAGTCCGCCGTCCTCGCCCCGAACTCCTTCGGGCAGTACGTCGTGAACGCCTACCTGGACGCCGCGGACTGGAAGGGTCAGGTTGACACCTTCCGGGGCATCTACGCAGAGCGCCGTGATGCCATGCTGTCCGCTCTGGGGGAGTTCCTGCCGGACCTGTCCTGGACGAAGCCGAACGGTGGCTTCTTCGTCTGGCTGACGCTCCCCGAGTCCCTCGATTCGAAGGGCATGCTGCCGCGCGCCGTGAAGGAGCTCGTCGCCTACACGCCGGGGACGGCCTTCTACGCCGACGGTCGTGGCGGCGGGCACATCCGTTTGTCGTTCTGCTACCCGACCCCCGAGCAGATCCGCGTCGGCGTGAAGCGGCTCGCCAACGTCGTCAACGACGAGCTCGAGCTGATCGAGACGTTCGGTCCGACGACTCGGCCGAACAGCGTCGTCCGCGAGACGTCCTCGGTGAGCGCTCCGCCGCCGAACATCTCCTGATCAGCGCTTTTCTGCGGTGCGTGGCCCACCAGCACCGTCGTTCCACACCGGAGGATCCCCATGGCTGAGCTCACTCGTCGTCACGTCGTCGTCGTCGCCGGAGGGATCTCGCACGAACGTGACGTCTCCCTGCGCTCCGGTCGGCGCGTCGCCGACTCGCTGACCGGGTACGGCTGGCAGGTCGATCTCCGCGACGCCGACGCGCTGCTGCTGCCGGCTCTCGCCGAGTCCCGCCCGGATGTCGTGTGGCCGGCTCTGCACGGCGCCTCCGGTGAGGACGGGGCCCTGCGGGGCATCCTGGAGGCGGTGGACATCCCGTTCGTCGGCTCACGTTCCACGTCGGCCCGGTTGGCATGGGACAAGCCCACGGCGTCAGCGCTGGTCGCGCGGGCGGGCGTCCGCACCCCTCGCTCCGTCACGCTGTCCCACGACGTGTTCCGCGAGCTCGGCGCCGTCGGGGTGCTCAAGGCCATCGCGGGGGAGCACCCGGTACCGCTCGCCGTGAAGCCGGCGCGTGGTGGCAGCGCGCAGGGAGTGACCCTCGTCGACGACGTCAACGACCTGCCGCGTGCCATGGTCACGGCCTACACGTACTGCGACGACGTCGTGGTCGAGCAGCTCATCCGCGGTACCGAGGTCGCGGTCGGCATCATCGACACGGGCGACGGGCCGGTGGCACTCTCCGCGGTGGAGATCGTCCCGCGGAACGGCATCTACGGCTTCGAGGCGCGGTACAACGCGGGGGAGACGACGTTCTACACCCCCGCCCGACTGTCTGACGAGTTCGCGACCGCTGCAGCCGATGCCGCCGTCGCGGCGCACACAGCCCTCGGCCTCCGCCACCTGTCCCGTGTGGACCTCATCATCGACGGCGCCGGAACGCCGTGGTTCCTCGAAGCCAACGTGCTCCCGGGTCTGACCGAGACATCCCTGCTGCCGCAGGCACTCTCCGCATCGGGGTTCGATCTCGGGTGGACGTACGCGGAGCTCGCGGAACAGGCGATCCGCGACCACCACGCCTGATCCGCAGCTTGACGTTCCACGTGGAACATCGGAGTGCGTGAGGGTCGATGTTCCACGTGGAACGTCGGCACTCGTGGTTCGCTGCTGAGAGCTGATCCGCTCTGAGCAGCAACGGGCGCCTCGGGTCATCTGCGGGCGCACGGTGGACGCATGACCGATTCACCACCCCCGCAGCCTTCACGACCGAGTACCGGCGTGCCCTCTTCGACCAACGCGTGCTCGTACTCGACGGCGCCCTCGACGACGACAACGGCACGGTCTTGATGACGCAGTTTGTAGAGCTCGCGACGGCGGACCCCTGGAACGACATCGCGCTCTGGATCCATTCGCCCGGAGGCTCGGTTCCGGCGATGCTCGCACTCCGGGACCTCATGCGGGTGATCCCCAACGACGTCAGCACGCTCGCACTCGGGATCGCCTGCAGCGCGGGGCAGTTCCTGCTGTCCTCGGGTACTCCAGGCAAGCGACGAGCGCTGCCGCACAGCCGGATCCTGATGCACCAGGGATCCGCAGGGATCGGGGGGAGTGCGGTGGACGTGGCGCTGCAGGCGGACCACCTCCGTGACACCCGCGACACCGTGCTCGGACTCATCGCGGCGGACACCGGTCAGACGGTCGACCGCATCTTCGAGGACTCGCTGCACGACCACTGGTACTCCGCGCAGGAGGCCCTCGACTACGGGTTCGTCGACCTGATCGTCGACGACTTCTCGGTGATCCGGCCCCAGCAGCCCCGTTCCACGATGACAGGCTTCGGCGGACCTGCGGCAGGGGAGGCTGACCGATGAGCGCGTACACGATCCCGAACGTCATCGCGCGGGACGCTCGCGGCGACCGGGTCTTGGACGTCTACTCGCACCTGCTCACCGAGCGCATCATCTACATCGGGACCGCGATCGATGCTGGCGTCGCCAATGCCCTCATCGCGCAGCTCCTCTTCCTCGAGTCGGACAACCCGGACTCGGACGTGCAGCTCTACGTCAACTGCGACGGCGGCGATCCGAGTGCCATGCTCGCCGTCTACGACACCATGCGGTTCATCCGCCCCGCCGTCGCGACTACCTGCGTTGGGCAGGCAATCGGTGTCGGAGCCGTCCTGCTCGCCGCGGGCGCCGAAGGAAAGCGGTCGGCCCTGCCGCATGCTCGGGTCGTGCTCCACCAACCCGCGGCGCAGGGACAGGGGGCCATTCCCGAGCTCATCCTGCAGGCGGACGAGGTCGTTCGGATCCGGGCCGAGATCGAGTGCCTGCTCGCCGAGCACAGCGGCCAGAGTGTCGACCAACTCCGGGCCGACACGGATCACGATCGGGTCTTCACGGCCCGTCAGGCCCAGCAGTACGGGCTCGTGGACCACGTGATCACTCGACGCTGACCGACGGCGCTCCCGGACGCCTCAGGCTGCGAGGAGGAAACTACTCCGCAGCTGTTCGCCACCAGTACCTGCGGAGCGTGCTCGCTCGCGGAGCTGTTCTGCCGCCGCCGCCGTCAAGTCCAGCAAGGAGCTCTCGAGTGCACCGGCCACTGCTGCCAGCATCTCGCTCGAGGGCTCCTTCCGCCCCCGTTCCATCTCCGACAGGTACTGCGGCGACACCCCTGCGCGACGAGCGACATCCTGCAGGGTGTCCCCGCGGACGCGGCGACGAGCACGGAGTTCTTGACCGACGACATCACGCCAGAGCGGCTCGGGATTGCGGGATCTCATGATGCGAGCCTGGCAGTGTTCCACGTGAAACGTACGGGCTTCCCGTTCGCTGCTCGTGAACTCGAACCAGCGGAACGGCTCCTCGCCCCGTACAGGGCCGAACGCCCCCTTACTGCTCCAGGCCACCCGGCCCAGGCATGCGAGGCCCGCTACGGGGCGCTCAGCGCCGTTGACAAGCCGTCAGGACGAGACGTCGCTGATCCCCAGCTCCGACAGGATGCGATTGAGGTCGTCGCCGTTCGCGAAGTCGATCGTCACGGAGCTCTTCCGGGCACCGACGGCGATCTTGACCCGTGTGTTCAGCCGGTCACCGATGCGCTCAGCAAGGTCGTTGAAGTGCGCCTGGTTCTTGGAGGGCTGCGGCGTGGTCTTCGGAGGGGTCTTCGTCGCCAACTGCTGCGCGATCGCTTCGGCAGCGCGCACCGACAGGTCCTCGTTGACGATCTTCTCGGCGAGGTACTCCATCGCCTCCGCGTCCGGGGCACCAAGGATCGCGCGGGCGTGACCGGCCGACAGCACGCCGGCAGCAACCCGACGCTGCACGGGGGAGGGGAGCCGCAGCAGACGAATGGTGTTGGTGATCTGCGGACGGGAGCGGCCGATGCGCTGGCCGAGCTGTTCCTGCGTGATCCCGAAGTCCGCCAGGAGCTGCTGGTACGCCGAAGCCTCTTCGAGCGGGTTGAGCTGCGCTCGGTGCAGGTTCTCGAGCAGGGCGTCCCGGAGCATCGCGTCGTCCGGCGTCTCCTTGACGATCGCCGGGATGGTCGTGAGCCCGAGTTCCTTGGTGGCGCGGAGGCGCCGCTCACCCATGATCAGCTCGTACTGCGGATCCGTCCCCGCAGCCCCGGGAATCGGACGGACCACGATGGGCTGCAGCACGCCGATCTCACGGATGGAGTAGACGAGCTCCTGCAACTCCTCTTCGCGGAACTCCTTGCGCGGCTGCTGCCCGTTCGGGATCACGTCCAGCGGGTTGAGGTTCGCGAGTCGGGCACCCGGAACAGCGACGAGTTCGTCCGCGGTGGGTGCCGACGCCGGCGACCCACCGGTCGGGAAGAACACGTCGACGGGGCGGTCCTGCTGGTCCGTTGCCGTCGGGATGAGCGCGCCGATGCCGCGGCCGAGTCCGGTTCGCTTGGGTGCCATCAGTCTTACGCTCCTCGTGCTGCGATCTCGGCGGCCGCTTCCAAGTAGGAGAGCGACCCGGTGGAGTTCACGTCGTACGCGACGACGCTCTGTCCGTAACTCGGCGCTTCACTCACCCGGACGGATCGGGGGATCATCGCCTTCAAGACCTGGTCACCGAAGTGCTCGCGGACGTCGTTCGCCACCTGGTTCGCCAGGTTGGTCCGACCGTCGTACATGGTGAGCAGGATCGTCGAGACCCGGAGGTTCGGGTTGAGGTGCCGCTCGATGAGCTCGATGTTGCGCAGCAGCTGGCTGAGTCCCTCGAGCGCGTAGTACTCACACTGGATCGGGATCAGGACTTCCTGCGCCGCCACGAACGCGTTGATCGTGAGGAGACCGAGCGACGGCGGGCAGTCGATGAAGACGTAGTGGTACGGCTCGTCCAGCGACTGGAGGTACAGCTCGAGCGCCGTGCGCAGCCGCTGCTCTCGAGCGACCAAGGAGACGAGCTCGATCTCAGCACCCGCGAGGTGGATCGTCGCCGGGACGCACCAGAGGGTGTCGGACTCGGGGGACCGCTGCACGGTGTCGGCCATCGCGGCCTCATCGACGATGACGTCGTAGATGCTGGCGACCTCAGCCTGGTGGTCGACGCCCAAGGCCGTCGACGCGTTGCCCTGCGGATCGAGGTCGATCACGAGCACCCGTGCGCCACCGTGCGCGAGGCCGGCGGCCAAGTTGACGGTCGTCGTGGTCTTCCCGACGCCACCCTTCTGGTTCGACACGGTGATGATCCGCGTCTTCGGGGGCAACGGGAACTGCTGCGTCGCGATCGCCCGGCGTCGGCGGTTCAGGTCGGCGATCTCGCGAGCAAGCGGAGTCGACGCGTCGTAATCGGTCGATGAGCTCAACGAATGCCTCTTCCCCGGTTCGATGTTTCACGTGAAACGTGGAGCAGCAAGGGATCAGTCGTGCCGATCCAAGCCGCAGGGTCAGTCAACTGTAGCCCGGAAGACCCGCGTGGTCTCTGCGACCACACCGTCCCCGAGCTCGAGGACCTCAACGTCCGAGAGGTGCTGGCGCAAGATGACCTTGCGTGCCTTCTCGATCTCGTCGTCGACCCGCGCACCCTTCATCAGGATGAGCTGGCCGCCCGAGCGGACGAGTGGAACCGTCATCGGGATGAGCTTGGACAACGCACTGACTGCACGCGCAGTCACCTGGTCGACCACGATGTCGTCGGAGACGTCCTCGGCGCGGCCGCGGACCACCGCCACGTTCGACAGACCAAGCCGGCTCGCCTCGCTGGTGAGCCAGTCCACGCGACGCTCCATCGGCTCGATGAGCGTGAAGTGCACGTCGGGACGGGCGATCGCGAGCACGAGACCGGGCAATCCCGCACCCGAGCCGACGTCGGCAACCCGGCCACGGGCCTCCAGGAGGGGTGCCAACAAGGCAGAGTTGAGGATGTGTCGCGTCCAGAGCCGAGGGAGCTCGAGCGGGCCGATCAGGCCCAGCTCCTCACCCCGGCGAGCCAGCTCGTTCGTGAACGACCGAGCCGTCTCGATCTGATCGCCGAAGAGCACGGACGCAGCCGCAGGCTCAGCCTCGAGCACCGGAGCAGCGTCCGAAGGCGCGGGAGCGGTGTCGGCTGACACCGACTCGTCCGTCATCGGGTGACGACCGTGTGGCGGTCCCGACCCTCACCCTCGGACTCCGAGTGGAAGCCCTTCTCAGCGACGAGGTCGTGGACCAGCTTGCGCTCGTACGACGACATCGGGGGGAGTGCTGCGGACGACGATCCGGCTTCGATGCGCTCGACGGCGGTGTCGACCAGTCGCTGCAGCTCGTCGGCACGAGCGTCACGGGAGCCGCCCACGTCGAGGATGAGCCGGCTGAACTCGCCCGTCTCGGCCTGCACCGCGATTCGGGTGAGCTCCTGCAGGGCGGTCACGGTGTCCGGCTTCGAGAGGACGCGGAGCGCCTCGCCGTCGTCGGTGACCGACAGGTAGACGCGACCGGCGCGCTCCTCGATCTCGATGTCTCCGTCGAGGTCGCAGATGTCGAGGAGTTCCTCGATGTAGTCCGCAGCGATGTCGGCCTCGTCACGGGCGTCCTCGTCCGGGACCTCGGTGGTGTCGACAGCTGCGGCGGTGTCCTGCTCGGTCACTTACTTCTTCCCGTTCTTCTTCGAGCGCTGCTTGCCGACCGGCTGCGAACGCTGCGTGGTGACTCGCACGGCTTCGATCTCGGCGGCGCCAGCACCGGCACCGGCCTCGGCGAGGACCGGGTTGGCGATCCCGCGACGCTGGGCCTTCTTGGCCAGACGCGCCTCACGCGCCAGGGCCGCCTCGGAACCGGGCGTCGGCATGCTGCGGATGACGAAGTACTGCTGCGCCATCGTCCAGACGTTCGAGGCCAGCCAGTAGAACATGACGCCGAGGGGGAAGCTCAGACCCGAGATCACGAAGACCAGCGGGAGGATGTACAGCATCATCTTCTGCTGGCGGTACATCGGCGACGCCTTGGTCTCCGGCGACATGTTCTTGGCGACGAGCTGCAGCTGCGTGATGAACTGCGAGGCCGTCATGACCACGATCATGAAACCGGCGATCGCACGGACCTCCCACCCGGAGGCGTTCGTGAACGTCTCGTGCAGGGGAGCACCGAACAGGGCCGCGTTGCCGAACGACGCCGCGAGGTCGTTCGTGAGCAGGCCGATGCCCGTCTTGTTGATCTGGGCTTCGTGCAGCACCGAGTACAGCGAGAAGAAGATCGGCATCTGCAGCAGCAGCGGCAGGCAGGAGCTCAGCGGGTTGGTGCCCGTCTCCTTGTACAGGGCCATGGTCTCGCGGCTCATGGCCTCACGCGAGAACTGGTCCTTCTTGCCCTTGTACTTGTCCTGGATCTTCTTCAGCTGCGGCGCGACCTCGAGCATGCGGCGCTGCGACTTGATCTGCCGCACGAAGATCGGGATCAGCGCGGCGCGGACCACGAAGGTCAGGAAGATGATGGAGAGGACCCAGGTGATACCCGCGCCCGGGTCCATGCCGATGCTCTCGAAGATCCAGTGGAAGCCGACGAGGATGGCGGAGACCACCCATTTGAGCGGCCAGAGGACGAATCCGATGATGTCCATGGGGACGGCTACGCCTTTCGAGTGCGCTGGGGGAGCAGGACCGGCCGGGCCGTTCCGACCGCGGGGTGCGGCTGCTGCGGGATCGGCGCGAGGACGAACCCGAACCGGTTGACGACGAACGGGCGACGACGTTCCGTGACGTCGTCGATGCCGCCTGCAGCCCAGGGGTTGCAGCGAGCGATACGCCAGGCGCCCATCGCGGATCCGCGGACGACGCCGTACTGCTGGATCGCTTCGAGGGCGTACCGGGAGCACGACGGGTGGTACCGGCAGACGTTGCCGTACAGCGGCGAGATCACGGCACGGTAGGCCCGGAGCACGACGACGCACGCGTTGCGTGGGAGCAACGCGGCGACCCAGGCCAGCCGGGTCCACAGGGTGCGGTTCATGCTGCCTTCTCCACCCCGCGCGCGAAGGAGCGCACGACGTCTTCGAGCAGGGTAGGCCATCCGGCCTGCGATGCGGCTGGCAGTGCGCGCACCACCACGTCGTACCCCACGGGGGAGTCGGCGAGGATGCCGTGCGCGATCGCCTTGAGCCGCCGCCTGATCAGGTTCCGGGTCACGGCGTTGCCCACCGTCTTGGCGACGATGAACCCGAACCGCGACGGTCCGGTGGGGTCCGTCGAGCGACGGACCACGGACACGACGACGTGCGCCGTGGCGCTCTTGCGACCACGACGCACGACGTTCCGGTAGTCGTCCCCGCGGACGATGCGGTTGGCGCTGGCCAACACTGCGATGCCGGGGTCAGACCGAGGACCGGATCAGGCGGTGAGCCTGATCAGGCCGAGAGCTCGGTGCGGCCCTTGGCGCGACGCGCCGACAGGATGGCGCGGCCGGCACGCGTCCGCATGCGGAGGCGGAAGCCGTGCTTCTTGGCGCGGCGACGGTTGTTCGGCTGGAAGGTGCGCTTGCTCATGATCTCTCCACACGGCTGCTCGCGGCGAGCCGTCACGTATGTATGTGTCATCGCTCGGTGTCGAACGACGCAGATGGGCGCGACCAATCGGCCGCAGTCAACTGGTTAACGGTACGTGACAGCAGCGAGCAGGTCAAACGCCGATCGGGCCGGCCTCGGTGCCGGAGGCGTCGAGGACACCGCTGCGGTCCATTCTCCACATTGGGGACAACTTCCGTTCGGTGCCACCCTGCCCGGTCCTTTACAGTGGGGTCATCGATCGGCCCCGCGCCCCGGTACGACAGGGAAGTACTCCTGTCCGACGGATCCGGGCGGTCGTGGACAACACTGTGGACAACCCTGTGGGAACACGCGCGGTACGAGGCGTCGACGAAGCCCCCGAGACCCCGACGAACCGCCGGCGCACGACACGGTCCGCTGAGTGCCACACCCCGCGGCACTCCGGCACGTCCGACCCAGCAGGACGCACCCCGGTCCGGCACCGAACGCACGACACACACCTGGAGACGAGCGCGACATGACGATGCCGGCCGACCCCGTCGAGGACCTCTGGTCATCCGTACTCGGAATCCTCAGCGAAGACCCCCGCATCACGCCGCAGCTCCACGGGTTCCTCAACCTGGTCGAACCGAAGGGCGTCCTCGCCGGCACCCTGTACCTCGAGGTCCCGAACGACCTGACCCGCGGCATGCTCGAGCAGCGGATCCGCATCCCGATCACCGAGGCCGTCGCCCGCATCGGTGACGACTCGGTCGCGAACTTCGCCATCACGGTGAACCCCGACATGGCGTCTGAGCCGCGCGTTGACCCGAACGTGCCGGAGTACGCCGAGCCCGTCCAGGAAGCAGTGGAGCAGAGCGCTGCACCCCGCCAGTACATCGAGGCACCCTTCGTGCCGAGCCAGATCGACTCCCCGGGCACGAGCGGCCGGCCGGAGTCGCGGCTGAACCCGAAGTACAACTTCGACAACTTCGTCATCGGCTCGTCGAACCGCTTCGCCCACGCCGCAGCGGTCGCGGTGGCCGAGGCTCCGGCGAAGGCCTACAACCCGCTCTTCATCTACGGCGACTCCGGGCTGGGCAAGACCCACCTGCTCCACGCCATCGGGCACTACGCCGAGAGCCTCTACCCGGGGATCCGCGTCCGGTACGTGTCGAGCGAGGAGTTCACCAACGACTTCATCAACTCGATCGCGAACAACCGCTCGAACCAGTTCCAGCAGCGCTACCGCGACATCGACATCCTGCTGATCGACGACATCCAGTTCCTGCAGGGGAAGGACTCCACGCAGGAGGCCTTCTTCCACACGTTCAACACGCTGCACGACCACAACAAGCAGGTCGTCATCACGTCGGACGTCGCACCGAAGCACCTGACCGGCTTCGAGGACCGCATGCGCTCCCGCTTCGAGTGGGGTCTGATCACGGACGTCCAGGCGCCGGAGCTCGAGACGCGCATCGCGATCCTCCGCAAGAAGGCGCAGTCCGACCACCTGCAGGTGCCGGACGACATCCTCGAGTTCATGGCCTCGAAGGTGTCGAGCAACATCCGGGAGCTCGAGGGGACGCTCATCCGCGTCACGGCGTTCGCGAGCCTGAACCGGACGGCCGTCGACATGGCCCTGGTGCAGACCGTCCTCAAGGACCTGATCACCCTCGACGAGGACAACGTCGTCGCGCCGACGGACATCATCAACCACACCGCGGAGTACTTCAAGCTCTCCGTCGACGACCTGTACGGGTCATCCCGTTCGCAGGCGATCGCCACCGCACGACAGATCGCGATGTACCTGTGCCGCGAGCTCACGAGCCTGTCGCTCCCGAAGATCGGGCAGCTGTTCGGCAACCGCGACCACACCACGGTCATGTACGCGAACAAGAAGATCACCGAGCTCATGAAGGAGCGGCGGTCGATCTACAACCAGGTCACCGAGCTCACGAGCCGCATCAAACAGGACCGCCGCTACCGCTGAGATCGGTACGTTTCCGGGCGCATCCACCATCTGAGACGGTTCCATGGGCCGGAGTTCTCACAGTGTGGATAGCCTGTGGATAACTGTGGAGGACACGCCGCCCGGTTGTTCACAGCGAGGGGGCCTCCTGTGGAAACTGGGGATGGAAGTGGATAGATGAGATTCATTCATCCCGACGTCGCCCACAGCTCGCCCACAAGTCACAACGGTGTAGTTCCCTACGGCCGAGCGGCATGCACAGGGTTATCCACAGTGTGCACAGGCGTTAACACCATTACTCCTGGTTAACGATCCATCTCCGCGGGACAACCTTGTGGACGGCGGGATGACAAGAAATCCGGCCCACGTCCGCCTGTGCCAGAATGGGGCGGCCGGACAGTCCAAGCCGATCGACAGGGGTTCCAGCTGTGAAGTTCGAGGTCAACCGGGACGTCTTCTCCGAAGCCGTCTCCTTCGCGGTGAAACTCCTCCCACAGCGCACGACCCTCCCGATCCTGTCGGGCGTCCTGATCCACGCCGACGGCGATCGTCTGACGCTCTCGTCGTTCGACTACGAGGTCTCGGCGCAGACGTCCATCTCGGCGCAGATCGACGACCCGGGCACGGTCCTGGTCAGCGGTCGCCTGCTGAACGACATCGCGAGCCGACTACCGAACGCCCCGGTGACCTTCACGACCGAGGACTCCAAGATCTCGGTCTCCTGCGGATCGGCGCACTTCACGCTGCTGTCCATGCCGGTCGAGGAGTACCCGACGCTGCCCGAGATCGGTCCGCAGACCGGTGTCATCCCCGGCGATTCCTTCTCCGAGGCCGTGTCGCAGGTCGCTGTCGCCGCGAGCCGCGACGACGTCACCCCCGTCATCACCGGTGTCCAGCTCGAGGTCGGTGACAACGACCTGTCGCTCATCGCCACGGACCGGTACCGCGTGGCCGTCCGGACCATCGCGTGGGACTCCGGCCGCGTCGGCTCGGACCCGCTGCACGCCCTCGTCCCCGCCCGCACGCTGCAGGAGGTCGGTCGCACCTTCGGGTCGGCGTCCACCGTCTCGGTCTCGATCAGCGGCAACTCGGACCGTGAGCTCATCGCGTTCCACGCCGACGACAAGACCGTCACCTCGCTGCTGATCAAGGGCAACTACCCGCCGGTCCGCCGGCTCTTCCCCGAGAACGTCAACGACCACGCGGTGATCAACACCGCCGAGCTGGTCGAAGCCGTCCGACGGGTCTCACTCGTCCTGGAGCGCGAAGCAGCGCTCCGGTTCTCCTTCACGGTCGACGGGCTCACGCTCGAGGCGATCGGATCCGAACAAGCGCAGGCGTCAGAGTCGATCAGTGCGTTGCTGACCGGAGAGGAAACGGTGGTCTCGCTGAAGCCCGCCTTCCTCCTCGACGGACTGAACGCGGTGCACTCCGAGTTCGTCCGCATCTCCTTCACCAAGACGGAGAACCCCAACAAGCCGGGCCCGGTGCTGATCACCGGCCAGACTTCGCAAGAGGCTGCCGCGACCGATGGATACCGGTACCTGCTGCAGCCCAACCTGCTGCTGCGATAGGCGCAACAGGAACACTGCGCTGACGCACCAGCTGCGGCCTCAGCGCGACGACGAAACAGAAGAGGAAATCATGCACATCGGTCTTGTCGGCCTTGGTCGCATGGGCAACAACATGCGTGCCCGTCTCCGCAACGCAGGGATCGAGGTCACCGGTTACGACGCGAACCCCGCCGTCTCCGACGTCGCGAGCCTCGCAGACCTGGCGGGCGCCCTGCCCGAGGGTCAGCGACTCGTCTGGGTGATGGTGCCGCACGGCAAGATCACCGACGACGTCATCACCGAGCTCGCCGGCGTCCTGAACGAGGGCGACCTCGTCATCGACGGTGGCAACTCGAAGTGGCTCGACGACACCACGCACGCCGAGCAGCTCGGTGCGCGCGGCATCCGCTACATGGACGCCGGTGTCTCCGGCGGCGTGTGGGGCAAGGACAACGGCTACGGCCTCATGGTCGGCGGTGACGTCAAGGACGTCGAGTTCGCCATGCCGGTCTTCGACGCACTGCGCCCCGAGGGCCCGCGCGAAGAGGGATTCTCGCACGCCGGTCCGATCGGCGCGGGTCACTACGCCAAGATGGTCCACAACGGCATCGAGTACGCGATCATGCAGGCCTACGGCGAGGGCTACGAGCTCCTCGAGGCCAAGGACCTGATCACCGACGTCCCCGCCGTGTTCGCCGGGTGGCAGCGCGGAACGGTCGTCCGTTCGTGGCTGCTCGACCTCATGGTCCTGGCCCTGAACGAAGACCCGAAGCTCGACGAGCTCGAGGGCTACGTCGAGGACTCGGGCGAGGGCCGCTGGACGCTGGAAGAGGGCATCGAGCTCGCCGTTCCGATGCCGGCGCTGTCGGCGTCGATCTTCGCGCGCTTCGTCTCGCGTCAGGGCAGCGCGTCCCCGACGATGAAGGCCGTCGCGGCGCTCCGCAACCAGTTCGGCGGTCACGCCGTCAAGAAGTCCTAGGACCACCCGGGGAAACCCGGACTCGGCCCGCGTGCACGTCGACCATCTCCAACTCACCGACTTCCGGAACTACCGGGAGGCGGACGTCGACCTCGCACGCGGGCCGAACCTGTTCGTCGGCCGGAACGGGCAGGGCAAGACCAACCTGGTCGAGGCCATCGGGTACCTGTCGACACTCGGTTCCCACCGGGTCCCGACGGATGCCGCGCTCGTCCGCCAGGGTTGCGACGCCGCGATCGTCCGGGCCCGCCTGGCGCACGAGGACCGCAGCATCCTCGCCGAGGTGCAGATCAACCGCACCGGGGCAAACCGTGCGCAGGTGAACCGGTCCGCGATCAAGCCCCGTGAACTCCCGCGCTACTGCACCTCCGTCCTCTTCGCTCCCGAGGACCTCGCCCTGGTCCGTGGCGAACCGGCCGGTCGGCGACGCATGCTCGACGAGCTGCTCGGCCAGATCGCACCGCGGATGCAAGGGGTGCTGGCCGACTACGACCGCACACTCCGCCAGCGGAACACCCTGCTCAAGTCGGCCCGTGCCACCGGCGCCAAGGCCAACGCCCTGTCGACGCTCGACGTCTGGGACGACCGCCTCGTCGGACTCGGTGCCGAGATCGTCGCCGCGCGCGACCACCTGACCCGCCGGCTCGCACCGTTCGTCGCCGAGGCGTACGCCACCGTCGCGGGCGAGGACCACGATGCCTCGATCGCCGGTGTGCTCTCGATCCGTGGCGGTGACCCGGAGGCCGCCGCCGCGACGGACCCGGTCCTCGGCACCCCCGACGAGCCGGTGAGCGTGACCGCCGCAGCCGAGGCGTTCGCGGCTGCCCTCGAGCGGCGTCGTCGTGACGAACTCGACCGCGGGTTGACCCTGGTCGGGCCGCACCGGGACGACGTCCTGTTCCAGCTCAACGGGTTACCTGCCCGCGGGTACGCCAGTCACGGGGAGTCCTGGTCCTTCGCGCTCGCGATCCAGCTGGCGAGCGCGTCGATCCTGCGGGCGGAGTCGAACCTCGGTGACCCGATCATCATCCTTGACGACGTGTTCGCCGAACTCGACGAATCCCGGCGCGAACGCCTCGGGAACGCGGTGGCCGACTACGAGCAGGTCCTCATCACGGCCGCGGTGTTCGGCGACGTCCCCTCGCAGCTGGCCGCGCACACGGTGCGGATCGAGGCGGGCACGATCGTGACCGACGCGACCCCGCCGGAAGTCGACGCCTGATGCCCCGCCCGTGGAAGCCGACCGAGCCGTCGCGGCTGTACCGGCACCTCCGTGCCGTCTTCGGCGACCCCTCGAAGCGCGGGGTCGATGCCCGCCGCCGTCGTTCCCGCGAGTTCGACGCCGACACCGTCCCGTACGGCCGCGGCCGTGAACCTCGAGGGCTCGGTGACGTCGTCGGATCCCTGGCCAACGAGCTCGGGTGGACCGAACCCCTGGCCCGCTCGGAGCTGTTCGTGGACTGGCCGAGCGTCGTCGGTGAGGAACTCGCGAAGCACTCCACCCCGGTCACCATCGACGACGGTGCGCTGGTCATCCGGTGTGACTCGACGGCCTGGGCGACCCAGCTCCGTCTCATGCGGGCCAGCGTCACGACGACCATCGCCGAGCGGCACCCCGAAGCCGGGGTGGAGTCGATCCGGGTTTCGGGGCCGGACGTCCCCACCTGGAAACGCGGCCCCAGGACGGTCCAGGGGCGCGGTCCTCGCGACACCTACGGTTGAGTCGACGAAATCATCCGGTGGTGCCAAAAAAGCCCGCCTGTGGGCCGGATGAGCCCTCGAAAGAGGGGCCTCTGCGGTAGACTGGGAGGTGCAGTGCGCGGGCGTTCCGCGCGCAGGCAGGAGCACGCTCGACATGGCATCAGAATCTGAAGACGACCCGCAGAACCCGCTCGACGCGGAGACCCCGCAGAGCGAACCGTCCTACGGAGCAGACCAGATTCAGGTGCTCGAGGGGCTCGAGGCGGTCCGCAAGCGTCCCGGTATGTACATCGGTTCGACGGGGCCCCGCGGCCTGCACCACCTGGTCCAGGAGATCGTCGACAACTCCGTCGACGAAGCCCTCGCCGGGTACTGCGACACCATCGACGTCACCATCCGTGAAGACGGCGGCGTCCGCGTGGTCGACAACGGCCGTGGCATCCCGGTCGGCATCCACGCGGCCGAGGGCGTCTCGACCGTCCAGGTCGTCCTGACCGTCCTGCACGCCGGCGGCAAGTTCGGCGGCGGCGCGTACGCGGTGTCCGGTGGTCTGCACGGTGTCGGTTCCTCCGTCGTGAACGCGCTGAGCTCCGAGCTCGACGTCGAGGTCCGACAGCAGGGCCACGTCTGGCGCCAGAGCTACACCGACGGCGTCCCGGTCGCACCGCTGACCAAGGACGAACCGTCCGACGAGCACGGCACCACGATCACCTTCTGGCCGAACGCCGAGATCTTCGAGACCGTCGTCTTCGACTACGAGACCCTGCGCACCCGGTTCCAGCAGATGGCCTTCCTCAACAAGGGCCTGCGGATCAACCTGCGCGACGAGCGCACCCCGGAAGAAGGGGAAGAGGCGCGGAACGACTCCTTCATGTACGAGCGCGGTCTGGCCGACTACGTCGAGTACATCAACGCGCAGAAGAAGGCCGACCTCGTCCACCCGGACGTCATCGGCTTCGAGTCCGAGGACACCGAGCGCAAGATCGCGCTCGAGGTCGCGATGCAGTGGAACACCTCGTACCAGGAGAGCGTCCACACCTTCGCGAACACGATCAACACGCACGAGGGCGGCACCCACGAAGAGGGCTTCCGCGCGGCGCTGACGTACCTGGTGAACAAGTACGCGCGCGAGACGAAGATCATCAAGGAGAAGGACGACAACCTGACGGGTGACGACATCCGTGAAGGGTTGACGGCCGTCATCTCCGTGAAGCTCGGCGAGCCGCAGTTCGAGGGCCAGACGAAGACGAAGCTCGGCAACACCGAGGCGAAGGGCTTCGTGCAGCGCGTCGTCGGCGCCGAGCTCACGCACTGGTTCGAGAGCAACCCGACCCAGGCCCGCGACGTCGTCCGCAAGGCGATCCAGGCGTCGCAGGCTCGACTCGCGGCCCGCAAGGCCCGCGAGACCACGCGCCGCAAGGGGCTGCTCGAGTCGGGTGGCATGCCCGGAAAGCTGAAGGACTGCCAGTCCAAGGACCCGACCCTGTCGGAGATCTTCATGGTCGAGGGCGACTCCGCCGGCGGTTCCGCCGTGCAGGGCCGCAACCCGATGACCCAGGCGATCCTGCCCCTGCGCGGCAAGATCCTGAACGTCGAGAAGGCGCGGCTCGACCGCGCGCTCGCCAACCAGGAGATCCAGTCGATGATCACGGCGTTCGGCGCCGGCATCGGTGAGGACTTCGACCCGGACAAGGCCCGGTACCACAAGATCGTGCTGATGGCCGATGCCGACGTCGACGGCCAGCACATCACCACGCTGCTGCTGACCCTGCTGTTCCGCTACATGCGGCCGCTCATCGAGCGCGGTTACGTGTACCTCGCGCAGCCGCCGCTGTACCGCCTCAAGTGGTCGAACGCCGCACACGAGTACGTGTTCAGCGACCGGGAGCGCGACGCCCTGATGCAGTCGGGCATCGCCGCCGGCAAGCGGATCCCGAAGGACAACGGCATCCAGCGCTACAAGGGCCTCGGCGAGATGGACTACAAGGAGCTCTGGGACACCACGATGAACCCGGACACCCGCACGCTCCTGCAGGTCACGCTCGAGGACGCCGCCGCGGTGGACAGCACCTTCTCGACGCTGATGGGTGAAGACGTCGACGCACGTCGCCAGTTCATCCAGCAGAACGCCAAGGACGTCCGCTTCTTGGACATCTGAACAGACTCGACATCTCGACCCTGGCCTGGAGGCGCGGTGCCAGCCGCGTGCTCTGGTCCGGACCACTTGTGGTCGCGTCCACCGCGACGAACGTCACCACGGCCTCCCGGCCGTCAGAAAGGTAACGCAAGCCAATGGCTGACGACAACGAGAACGCCCCCGACGAGCAGCCCGAGATCGTCCACGGCGACAGCGGGGACATCGTCGTCTCCGGTGACCGCATCTCGCAGGTCGACCTGCAGCTCGAGATGCAGCGTTCCTACCTCGACTACGCGATGTCGGTCATCGTCGGCCGCGCGCTGCCCGAGGTCCGCGACGGCCTGAAGCCGGTGCACCGCCGCGTGATCTACGCGATGTTCGACGGCGGCTACCGTCCGGACCGCGCGTTCTCGAAGTGCTCCCGCGTCGTCGGCGACGTCATGGGGCAGTTCCACCCGCACGGCGACTCCGCGATCTACGACGCGCTGGTCCGTCTGGTGCAGCCGTGGTCGCTGCGTTACCCGCTCGCACTCGGTCAGGGCAACTTTGGCTCGCCGGGCAACGACGGCGCAGCAGCCCCGCGGTACACCGAGACCAAGATGGCGCCGCTCGCGATGGAGATGGTCCGGGACATCGACGAGGACACCGTCGACTTCCAGGACAACTACGACGGTCGGACCCAGGAGCCCGCGATCCTGCCGGCACGGTTCCCGAACCTGCTCGTCAACGGCTCGGTCGGCATCGCGGTCGGCATGGCGACGAACATCCCGCCGCACAACCTGCGCGAGGTGGCCGAGGGCGCGAAGTGGGCCCTCGACAACCCCGAGGCGACGCGCGAAGAGCTCCTCGCCGCGCTCATGCAGCGCATCAAGGGGCCGGACTTCCCGACCGGTGCGCAGATTCTGGGCACCAAGGGCATCCAGGACGCCTACCTCACCGGTCGTGGTTCGATCACGATGCGCGCCGTCGTCAACGTCGAGGAGATCCAGGGTCGCACCTGCCTCGTCGTCACCGAGCTGCCGTACCAGGTCAACCCGGACAACCTCGCGATCAAGATCGCCGACCTGGTCAAGGACGGCAAGCTCGCCGGCGTCGCGGACATCCGCGACGAGACCTCGGGTCGCACCGGCCAGCGCCTGGTGATCGTGCTCAAGCGCGACGCTGTGGCCAAGGTCGTGCTGAACAACCTGTACAAGCACACGCAGCTGCAGGAGAACTTCGGCGCGAACATGCTCGCGATCGTCGACGGTGTCCCGCGGACCCTGCCGCTCGACGGGTTCATCTCGGCGTGGGTCGCGCACCAGGTCGACGTCATCGTCCGCCGCACCCAGTTCCGCCTGCGCGAGGCCGAGAAGCGCGCGCACATCCTGCGCGGCTACCTCGCAGCGCTCGACGCCCTCGACGAGGTCATCGCGCTCATCCGTCGGTCGCCCGACGTCGAAGAGGCCCGCTCCGGCCTGATGGACCTGCTGTCCGTCGACGAGATCCAGGCGCGCGCGATCCTCGAGCTCCAGCTCCGTCGACTGGCCGCCCTCGAGCGCCAGAAGATCCACGACGAGGCCGAAGAGCTCGAGCGGAAGATCGCCGACTTCCAGGACATCCTGGCGTCGGAGACCCGGCAGCGCACGATCATCCGCGACGAGCTCGAGGAGATCGTCGACCGCTTCGGCGACGACCGCCGCACCGAGATCATGCTCGGCTACGACGGCGACATGTCGATGGAAGACCTCATCCCCGAAGAGGAGATGGTCGTCACCATCACCCGCGGCGGGTACGTCAAGCGCACGCGCAGCGACCAGTACCGCTCGCAGCACCGCGGTGGCCGGGGTGTCCGTGGCGCCCAGCTCCGCGCGGACGACATCGTCGAGCACTTCTTCGTCACGACGACGCACCACTGGCTGCTGTTCCTCACCGACCAGGGCCGGGTCTACCGCGCCAAGGCGTACGAGCTGCAGGAAGCCGGCCGCGACGCCAAGGGCCAGCACGTGGCGAACCTGCTCGCGATGCAGCCGGACGAGCAGATCCAGCAGGTGCTCGACATCCGTGACTACGAGGTCGCGCAGTACCTCGTCCTCGCGACCGAGCACGGGCTGGTGAAGAAGACCGCGCTCACCGAGTACGACACCAACCGCACCGGCGGCATCATCGCGATCAACCTGCGCGACGGCGACAAGCTCCGCCAGGCGCTGCTCCTCGACGAGCACGACGACCTGCTGCTCGTCTCACGTCAGGGCATGTCGCTCCGCTTCACCGCGACGAACGACACCCTGCGGCCGATGGGTCGCTCGACCTCCGGTGTGAAGGGCATGTCCTTCCGCGACGGCGACTCGCTCCTGGCCGCACGCGTGGTGGCGGACGACGGCTTCGTCTGGGTGATGACCGAGGGCGGGTACGCCAAGCGCACCGCCGTCGACCAGTACCGCATCCAGGGGCGCGGTGGTCTCGGCATCAAGGTGGCGAAGTTGGCGACCGACCGAGGCGACCTTGTGGGTGCTCTCATCGTCGGTGAGGACGACGAAGTGCTCGTCGTGCTGCAATCGGGCAAGGTGGTAAGGTCTGCCGTGGCCGAGGTCCCTGCCAAGGGTCGTGACACCATGGGTGTCGTCTTCGCCAGGTTCGCGGCGAACGACAAGATCATCGCAGTGGCCCAGAACACCGAGCGGAACCTGGTCGACCAGGACGACGCCGAGATCGAGCCAGCGGGCCCGGTGGAGACGGTCAGCCCTTCCGAAGCGGCCCCGGACTCCACTGATCCCATCGATACCGAGCCCGTCGCGGACGAGGCCGGAGAGGACCAGTCAAGCAATGAGTAGTGTCGCCGAGAAGCTCCAGAAGAAGGCGAAGCGACCCGTCGGCACCCGCCAAGTGCGGCTGCGGCTGGTCTACGTCGACTTCTGGTCGATGGTGAAGCTCAGCTTCCTCATCGCCCTGGCCGGCAGCATCGTGATCGTGGTCGCCACGGCGCTGGTGTGGGTCATCCTCAACCAGACGGGCGTGTTCACGCAGGTGGACGCCTTGTTGAAGGACGTCACCGGTCAGAACAGTTACTCGATCATGGACCAGTTCTCACTGGGTCAGGTGCTCGGGTTCTCCATCGTCGTGGGCATCCTCAACGTGGTCGTCGGCACCGTGCTCGGCGCCATCGTGAGCGTGCTCTACAACCTCAGTGTTCGCATCACCGGCGGCTTGCTCGTCGGCTTCACGAACAACTGACACACCCGGGCCGGGTGAGCCGACCGCTCGATTTCGTTCTGCGAGATCCGTGGGGTAGGCTTTCATCCGGTCTGAGGGGCTATAGCTCAGGCGGTTAGAGCGCTTCGCTGATAACGAAGAGGTCCAAGGTTCAAGTCCTTGTAGCCCCACCAGTTCTTCGGAACACACGACAATTCCATCCCGCCGCCGATCACCTCGGTGGCACCCGGGGCCTTAGCTCAGTTGGTAGAGCGCCTGCTTTGCAAGCAGGATGTCGGGAGTTCGATTCTCCCAGGCTCCACTCCACTCCGGGATGACCCTGCTGCGGTCGTTCCTTCCTCCGCCGGATCGTTTCGCCGTGCTGGTCTCGTGCCTTCGGCACGGGCCGCTCCGCGATGGCCGTCTCCGTGCGACATCGTGCGTTCGTCGTCGTGCGTGCTCGGGTCGGACGGGTGCCGGTGCGCCGAGGTTCCGAAATCTCGGCATCTCGGGCGCGGCTGGGGACGGCCGTGGAACCTCGGCGGCTGGCGTGCGGCATGTCGTGGAACCTCGGCCTCGGCCTCGGCCTCGGCCTCGGCGTCAGCCGGCCAGCCGGCCAGTCAGTCGGGGCCTCGTCGCAGCCAGCACCCGGGAACGACGAAGGGCCCCGGCGGAGTGCCGGGGCCCTTCGTACGAACCGTGGAGGTCAGGCGGCAGGCTTCTCCGCCGTGTCAGCGTCGTCGGCAACCCACAGGTCGTCGTCGGCGCGGAGCGTCTGGTACGCGGCGTACGCGGCACCAGCAACGGCGACGACGCCGACGATGATGAGTGCGACACCACCGAAGCCGATGCCCTTCTTCTGCTGTGACGGCACGTACTTCACAGCAGCCTTCTTGGCCTTCTTGCCCTTCTTCTGGGCGTTCTTCACGATCTTCTTGACCCGGGGGTCCTTCGCGAGGTCGGTGACGCTCAGCACGGAGCCAGCGGTCGACACCAGTCCGGGGATGACCTCGGACTGGAACTTGTGCGAAGCGTTCTGTGCTGCGGACGTCGCAGCGTGGACCCCGGTCGCGACCGCGGGACGGATCCCGTTGTCGATCGCGTTCTGCACACGAGGGGCGATGTCCTTGCGGGCTGCGTCGGCTGCGTTCGACCGGGCTTCCGCCAGGATCGCGTTCGCGTGCTCGAGGACCTTGCGCTGCTCTCCGAGGAGCGAGGCGGTCTGGCCCTTGAGCTTCTTGATCTGCTTCCGACGCTTGCGCGGGATCTCGATCGTCGTCATCTGGTACCTCCATCGGATCGGCGTGACCCCATCCTGCCACCAGAGTCCCTGACAGGTCACGGAGCCTCACCTGTGGGTCCGGTCCGTACGCAGCCGGTACATGCGAGAATCGGAACATGTCTCTGCACACCGCTGTCGCAACGATCCACACCAACAAGGGCGACATCCGCGTCAACCTGTTCGGCAACCACGCACCGAAGACCGTCAAGAACTTCGTCGACCTCGCCACGGGCAAGCAGGAGTGGACCCACCCGGGTACGGGCAAGGTCTCCACCGACAAGCTCTACGACGGCGTCGTCTTCCACCGCATCATCAAGGACTTCATGATCCAGGGCGGCGACCCGCTCGGCCAGGGCATCGGCGGCCCGGGCTACCGCTTCGACGACGAGATCTCCCCCGAGCTCACGTTCCAGAACCCCTACATCTTCGCCATGGCCAACGCCGGCATCCAGGGCGGCCGTGGCACCAACGGCTCGCAGTTCTTCATCACCACGGTGGCGACGCCGTGGCTGCAGGGCAAGCACACCATCTTCGGTGAGGTCGCCGACGACGAGTCGCGTGCCGTTGTCGACGCCATCGAGGGTGTCCCCACCGACGGCCGTGACAAGCCCGTCGAGGACGTGGTCATCCAGAGCATCGACGTCGAAGGCGTCTGATCCTCACGTGACCGACCAGGCGTACAACCCGAACAACACCTGCTACCGGCATCCGGACCGGCAGAGCTTCGTGCTCTGCCAGCGCTGTGGGCGGACGATCTGCCCGGAGTGCCAGACGCCGGCGGCGGTCGGGGTGCACTGCCCGGAGTGCGTGCGTGAACAGCGCGCACAGTTCGCAGCGAACCGTCGCGCGTCCGGAGCCCCCAGTGGGCTGACGGTCGCGCGACGGCGCTTCGCGATGCTCGACCAGAAGGCGACGGTCGTCATCGTGGCGATCACGGTCGCCATCTGGCTGCTGGACCAGGTGAGTGGCCGGTTCTTCACCAGCCTGCTCGCCTACAACTCGTTCCTCTTGCCCACACAGCCATGGCGAGTCGTCACCTCTCTGTTCGTGCACTCGGGGATCTTCCACATCCTGTTCAACATGTGGGCGCTGTGGATCTTCGGCCGGATGCTCGAGAACATGCTCGGCACCTGGCGATTCGTCGCGCTGTACTTCATCACGGGGATCTTCGGCTCGATGCTCGTGACGTTCCTCGCTCCCGGGACGACCGTCGTGGGCGCGTCCGGCGCGATCTTCGGGCTCTTCGCGGCGTTCTTCGTGCTGCAGCGGAGCCTCGGGCAGAACGCGGTGCAGCTCCTCGTGATCATGGGGCTCAACCTGGTCGTCGGGTTCCTCCCGGGGATCAACATCTCGTGGCAGGCGCACGTCGGTGGGATCATCGGCGGCTTCCTGGTGGGCTTCGTGTTCGCCAAGACCCGGAACGTCCGGCAGCGGCCCCTGCAGATCGGCCTGCTCGTCGCCACCGCCTTGGTGGGCATCGTGCTCACCGCCGTCGGGTACGCGGTCACCATCGGCTGACCCGACCCGGACACACGTCCACCGAACGCCCCGTCGCATCAGCGGCGGGGCGTTCGTCGTTCCGAGACATCCCTGCGCCCAGCCCGTCGAGCGGTCAGTCTCCCGCGGAAGCGACAGTCTGCCGCCGACCTTTCGGCGACGTCTGACGCTTTCGCAGACAGGACGGCGCCGCTAGCTGCACGTTTGTCGGCTCAGCGACCGAACGGCGGACGGGAAGCACGGTGCCAGGCCGCCACGGGCCTCCAGTCCGCCGTCCACAAGGCGTCCGCAGAGTTATCCACAGGTGTGGAGAAACCGGTGAGTTACACGCGTGTGATTATCCCCATTGTGGACTCAGCTGTGGATAACTCCGGGGTCGGGGTGTGGATGACGATGTGGAGAGTGTGGAGAAGTGTGGACAACCGCCCGGATCCTCGATGATCTGGGGACCAGCGGCAGCAAGTCCTGTGGAGAACGACAACGCCCGCCGCACCAAGTGGTGCGACGGGCGTCGGAGTGTCTCGAAGCTGCGGATCAGCGCCAACGGGTGGTCATGAGGAAGCCGATGAACATGATGCCGAAGCCGACCAGGATGTTCCACGAGCCGAGGCTCGGCACCGGCAGGGTCGCGTTCGAGATGTAGAAGACGATCACCCAGACGAGGCCGATGAGCATGAAGCCGAACATGACCGGCTTGAACCACACCGGGTTCGGGGCGTCCCCCGCGGTGTCGACCGAGTCGGCTCGGGTCCTCCGGGCGGGCTTGGTGCGGTCCTTGTCACTGGCCATGGCCGGTATCCTACCGTGACCACGTGTGTGGATCGGCCCGCAGACCGCTGCACACATCCCCCACGAGTACGGTGAACCGCCATGACCAGGATCCTCGTCGTCGACAACTACGACAGCTTCGTCTACACGCTGAACGGGTACGTCCAGCAGCTCGGAGCCCAGACGGACGTGGTGCGCAACGACGCCTTCCCCGAGTCGGAGATCGCGGACCGCATCGCCGACTACGACGGCATCCTGCTCTCGCCCGGCCCGGGGACCCCGGCCGACGCCGGCGTCTCGATCCCCACGGTGCACGCGGCGATCGCGTCCGGCACCCCGCTGCTCGGGGTCTGCCTCGGTCACCAAGCGATCGCAGAAGCCCTCGGGGCCACGGTCACGCACGCCGACGAACTCATGCACGGCAAGACCTCGCAGGTCGACCACGACGACAGCACGCTCTTCGCGGGCGTTCCGCACCCGTTCACGGCGACGCGGTACCACTCCCTCGCGATCGTCGACGGCACGGTGCCCGACGAACTCACCGTCACGGCCCGGACCGGCGGCGGCGTCATCATGGGTGTCCAGCACCGCGACCACCCGCTGTACGGGGTGCAGTTCCACCCCGAGTCGGTCCTGACCGAGGGCGGCTACCGCATGGTCGGCAACTGGCTCGAGACCACCGGCCTCTCCGGGGCCGCCGAGCGCGCCGACGGGCTCGGCCCGCTCATCGCGACGCACCGCGCCTGACTCGTCGGAGCGCTCTGGACGGCGTCGCGCGTCGACGCGCTTGGAGCAGTGGACGCGACGACCTGACGGGCCCGCGGACGCGTGGCGGGGGTGCGCCGGGCCTCCTGGCCGTCAGTGTGCCGACGGGAGGCCCGTCACCAGTCCGTCAGACCACACGCGTGTGCGTGTGGTCGGCGCGACGGCCGCGGTGGCGTCGTTCCTGATCGGGACGGTCAGCGACCGTCGCCGTTGTCGCCGCCGGTGTCCCCGTTGTCTCCACCGGTGTCCCCGTTGTCGCCCTTGTCGTTCCCGTTGTCGGACGACGGGGCGTGGGTCGGCTGGCTCGACGCGGCGCAGTAGGTCAGGGCGACGGCACTGCCCTGGGCGACATCGCCCTGCGGGGTGTCCTGCTGCGTCACGAGGCCACCCGTGCACGAGTACGAGGGCGACGGCGTCACGGTGAGGCCGAGCTGCTCGAGCGACGCCTTCGCCTCGGAGAACTGCTGGTTCGTGACGTTCGGCAGCTGCACCTTGCCGTTGGACACCGTGAGGTTGATCACGATTCCCTTGGTGTGGAGCGAACCGGACTCGGGGTCGGAACTCATCACGGTGCCCTCTGGCACGTCGGACGAGTAGTCGGAACTGATCGCGCCGACGCGGAAGCCGGCATCGTCCAGTGCCTGCTGTGCCGCGGCCTGGGACTGCCCGTTCAGCTCGGGGACCGGGACCCGCTCGGGGCCGAGGGAGACGACCACGTTGACGCTGGACTTCCGGCCCACGTTGATGCCGGAGCCCGGGTCGGTGCGGATGACCGTGCCCTTGTCGACCGAGTCGGAGTTCTCCTCGACCTTGACGGCCGTCAGGTCCCTCTTCTCGAGGGCGGTGGACGCGGCACTGAAGGTCGACCCGGTGACGTTCGGCACGCTCACGGACGACGACACCGGTGGCTTGCCCGGCTGCAGGTTCGCGACGAAGAACACGACCCCGACGATGACCGCGACCGTCAGCAGGATGCCGACCCAGATCCACGCCACCGGCGGACGGTTCTGCGTGCGCTGCGGGCGGTGCTCAGCGGTGTCGTCGTCGAGCTCGCGGAACGCCGCGGCGGGGTTCGACGTGGTGCGCGGGTCGACCCCGAACAGCACCGTCGAAGCGTCGTTCGCCGCGTTCTGCTGGATCTTCTTGGTGGATGCCGGAACTCGGCCCGCAGCGGCCTGCTGCAGGTCCGAGCGGAACTCGGCGGCGTTCTGGAAGCGGCGCGTGCGGTCCTTGACCAGGGCGTGCAGGGTCACGGCGTCGAGTGCCGGGGACACCTCTGGTGTGATCGACGACGGGGCGACGGGCTGCTCGCTGACGTGCTGGTAGGCCACCGCCACCGGGGTGTCACCGAGGAAGGGCGCACGGCCGGTGAGCAGCTCGAACAGCACGACACCGGTGGAGTAGATGTCCGTACGGGCGTCGACGGTCTCGCCGCGGGCCTGCTCCGGCGAGAAGTACGACGCAGTGCCGAGGATCGACGTGGTCTGCGCGACCGTGGCGGAGGTGTCGGTGATGGCTCGGGCGATGCCGAAGTCCATGACCTTGACCTGGCCGCTGTGCGTGACCATGACGTTGGCGGGCTTGATGTCGCGGTGCACGACGCCGGCGCGGTGGGAGTACTCGAGCGCGGTGAGGATGCCCTCGGTGATGCGGACGGCCTCGGCCGGAGCGACGGCGCCCTCGGCGATGATGTCGGAGAGCGGGCGGCCCTCGACGTACTCCATCACGATGAAGGGGACCTGCACCTCGGCGCCCGAGGTCTCGGTCACGGTCTCTTCGCCGGCGTCGTACACGCGGACGACCGTGGGGTGCGCCATACGTGCGGCGGCCTGGGCTTCCTGCCGGAACCGGGTGCGGAACGCCGGGTCGTTGGCCAGGCTCGGCTTCAGGAGCTTCACCGCGACCTTGCGACCGAGACGGGTGTCGTTGCCGAGGTGCACGGTTGCCATGCCGCCTCGGCCGATGACATCACCGATCTCGTAACGGTTGGCGAGGAGGGTGATCCCCGCGGTCACACCTTCTGGCACGTACTCCTCCGTCTGTCCGTCCGGGCTAGTGTACGGCAGCACCACCTGGTGAGACGCTGGTCAGGGAGGGGTCGACCGAACCGTTACCGAACGGTGTCGACAGTCCCCGTCCGGGGGTCGTTCAGTTGCCGTCCATCGGGGCGTCGGTCGGGTCGATGCCGTCGTTGGGGTCGGTCGTGGGCTCCTCGGTGGGCTCGGTCCAGGTGACCTGCGCCCCGGGCGACGAGTCGGAGACGACCGTGGTGCCGGACTGCGGCGACTTGCACGTCACCTTGTACGACAGGGTCACCGTGCCGGACTGCGCGGCCGCGACGGTGACCGCCGTGCCGGAGGTCGAGCCCGAGCTGCTGCCGTTCGACGGGACCGTGCCGTTGTCGATCGTGTACGTGTAGCTCACGTCGGAGTACCCGGCGGGGCACTTGTCGTAGGACGGCCAGCTGAACGTGACGCGGCCGGAGTCGCTCACGGATCCACCGGTCGCACGCTCGGGTGCCTCGGCGGTCAGCACGTCGCCGAACGCCTTGATCGTCACCGTCGTACCCTGCTCGAGGCTGCCCTCGGGGCTGAGCGACTCGACGGTGCCGACCTGGTCGGAGGACGTCGCGTTCGAACCGGCGACGACCTCGGCGACCAGGCCCCGACCGCGGAGCTGGTTCGCGACCTGCTCCGCGTTCTGGCCCGTGTAGTCGGCTGCCGACACCGTCACGCGGGTGTCGACCGGCGTCTGGGACGGGGTCTCCGACGGGGTCTGCGACGGACGCGGGGTCTTCGAGGCGGAGTTCGAGGGGGTCGGGTCCGGGTCGGCCGCACCGTTCAGCGCGAACGCTCCGACGACACCGGCGATGACGAGCACCACGACGATGCCGACGACCCACCAGATCCAGGCGCGCTTCTTCTTCGGTTCCTCGGGGTCGTCGGTCGCCGGGGAGCGCGGTCCGACGGGTCCACCGGCACCGCCGGCGGCTGCACCGGACTGGGTGCCGAGCAGTGCCGTGGCAGCGTCGTTGCCCTGACCCTGCGGCGGGTTGAACGCGACGGTGCCGCCCTGCGCGATGGCGGGGACAGCGACGGTGGCCGCTGCGACGTCACCGCGACGGAGTGCCTGTGCGGCGCGCGCCAGGTTGGCGGCGGTGGCGGGACGATCGGCGGGCTTCTTCGCGATGCACGAGATCACGAGGGCGGCGACGGGCTCGGGGATGTCCCCGGGCAACGCCGGCGGCTGCTCGTTGATGTGCGCCATCGCGATCGCGACCTGCGACTCGCCCGTGAAGGGACGACGACCCGCCAGGGCTTCGTACGCGACGATGCCGAGCGAGTAGATGTCGGTCGACGGCGACGCCGGGTGCCCGCTCGCCTGCTCGGGCGAGAGGTACTGCACGGTGCCCATGACCTGGCCGGTCGCGGTGAGCGGGACCTGGTCGGCGATGCGTGCGATGCCGAAGTCGGTGATCTTGACGCGGCCGTCCGGGGTGATGAGCAGGTTGCCGGGCTTGATGTCGCGGTGCACGAGACCGACCGCGTGCGCGGCCTGCAGGGCGTTCGCGGTCTGCGCGACGATGTCCAGGACCTTGTCGACCGGCAGCGTGTGCTCGCGCTCGATCATGGTCGAGAGCGCTTCGCCGGGGACGAGCTCCATCACGAGGTAGGCGCTGCCGTCCTCTTCGCCGTAGTCGAAGACGTTGGCGATGCCCTCGTGGTTGACGAGCGCAGCGTGGCGAGCCTCGGCGCGGAAGCGCTCGAGGAACCCGGGGTCGCCGAGGTACTCGTCCTTGAGGATCTTGAGTGCGACGGTTCGGCCGATGACGAGGTCGGTGGCCTGCCACACCTCTCCCATGCCGCCGATGGCGACCCGGGACGAGAGCTGGTACCGCCCACCGAAGGTGAGTCCGCTGGTGGGTCTCATTTGTTCAGCACCGCCTCCATGACTTTCTTCGCGACCGGGGCCGCGACTGTGTTGCCGACTCCCGACTGGCCGAGCCCGCCGCCGTCTCCGACGACGACCGCCACGGCGACCTCCGGGTCCTTCGCGGGCGCGAACCCGGTGAACCAGAGGGTGTAGGGATCGCCTGTTCCGCCCTCGGCCGTGCCCGTCTTCCCTGCGACGTCGACACCGTCGATCTTGGCATTCGTTCCGGTCCCGGCGTTCACGACGCTCTGCATGGCCTCGGTGAGGTCAGCGGACTCGGAGGAGGACAGCGGATCACTGTACTGCCTCGGGGAGAAGGACTCGACCGTCTTCAGGTCGCTCGTGGTGATCGAGTCGACGAGCGAGGGCTGCATGACCTTGCCGCCGTTCGCGATGCCGGCCGACACCATGGCCATCTGCAGCGGGGACACCCGGACGCTCGCCTGGCCGAACGCGCTGAGCATGAGCTGCGCGGTGGAGTCGACCTCGGGGTACTGGCTGGCGGTCGCGGACATCGGGACCTCGATGGCGTCACCGAAGCCGTACTTGTCGGCCATGCTCTTGATCGCGTCGTACCCGAGCTTCTGTCCGAGCTCGGCGAACGGGATGTTGCACGAGTACTGGATGGCCGTGCGGAGCTTGACCTTGTCGCCGCCGCCGCACGTGCCACCCTCGGCGTTGTTGATGTACGAGCTCGTGCCGGGGAGCTGCAGGCGCGACGGGTTCGGGAACGTCGAGTCGAGGTTGTACTTGCCGCCCTCGAGCGCCGCCGATGCCACGACGAGCTTGAAGACGGACCCGGGCGTGTACAGGTCGCCGCCGATCGCGCGGTTCTGCAGCGGGGACGACGAGGCGCCGAGCAGTGCGTCGTACTGCTCCTTGACCTTCGCGGTGTCGTGCGAGGTGAGGGTGTTCGGGTCGTAGCTCGGCTTCGAGACCATCGCGAGGATCTTGCCGGTCTTCGGCTGGATGGCCACGACGGCGCCGCTGTTCGTGCCGAGGGCGTCGTACGCGGCCTGCTGCACGGCGGGGTCGATCGTCAGGTTGACGTTGTCGCCCTGGACGTCCTGGCCGGTGAGGATCGAGTTGAGGTTCTGGAAGAACGAGGCGTCGGAGTTGCCGGAGAGCACGGTGTTCTCCGCGCTCTCGATGCCGGTGTTGCCCTGGCCGATGGTGAAGTACCCGGTGACCGCCGAGTACAGGTCGCCGTTCGTGTACTTGCGCTGGTACTCGTACTGGTCGTCCACCGGGGTCGACTCGGCGATCGGGCTGCCGTCGACGAGGATCGCCCCGCGCTTGGTCGAGTAACTGTCCAAGATGGTGCGTGAGTTGCGGGAGTCGGCGCGGAGTGTGTCCGCCGAGAAGAACTGGATCGAGGTCGTCGACACGAAGAGTGCGACGAACATGAGCACGATGACGGTCGAGACACCGCGGAGCTGTCGGTTCATCGACGACGCTCCTTCCTGGTCGCGCGCGCGGACCGCCCGCTCGCGGCGGGGATCGCACCCTGCTGGACGCGTTGTTCGGCTGGGATGGAATCGGTGAGTCGCAGCAGCATCGCGGCGATGATCCAGTTGGCGATGAGCGAGGAACCACCCGCAGCCATGAACGGCGTGGTCAGGCCGGTCACCGGGATCACGCGGGTGATGCCACCGACGACGACGAACACCTGCAGGGCGATCACGAAGCCGAAGCCGACGCCGAGCAGCTTGCCGAAGTCGTCCTGCGCCATGAACCCGACGCGGATGCCGCGCGAGGCCAGCACGATGAAGAGCGCCAGGATCGCGAAGACGCCGATCAGGCCGAGCTCCTCGCCGAGCGAGGCGATGATGTAGTCCGCGTTGGCGACGGGCGTGATGTACGGGCGCCCCTGGCCGAGGCCGGTGCCGGTGATGCCGCCGTTCGCGAAGCCGAACAGTCCCTGCACCAGCTGGTAGCTCGCCTGGGTGTCGCGGCTGAAGACCTCTTGGTTGAACGGGTCGAGCCACTGCTCGAACCGGCCGTGCACGTACTCGAGGACGCTCTGCGCGACCAGGGCGCCGCCGACGAACAGCACGAGGCCGATGGCCACCCAGCTGATGCGCGCGGTCGCGACGTAGATCATCACGAGGAACAGGCCGAAGTACAGCAGCGCCGTGCCGAGGTCGCGCTGGAAGACGAGGACCGCCATCGCGGCGCCCCACATCACCAGGATCGGGCCGAGGTCGCGGGCACGCGGGAACGTCATGCCGAGGAATCTCTTGCCGACGATCGACAGCGAGTCGCGCGCGGTGACGAGGTACCCGGCGAAGAAGAGCGCCATGGTGATCTTCGCGAGTTCGCCCGGCTGGAACGAGAACGGTCCGACGCGGATCCAGACCCGTGCTCCGCCGGGTGCGTAGCCGATGCCGGGGAGCATCGGCAGCAGGAGCAGCGCGATCGTCAGGAACATGAAGATGTAGCGGTAGCGCTGCAGGAACCGGTGGTTCCGGACGACCAGCAGCGTGATGATCGCCAGGACCATCGCGAGCATCGTCCAGACGATCTGCTTCACACCGATGGCGTCCCAGCCGGTCAGGCCGTTGTGGACGTCGATGCGGTAGATCTCCGCGATGCCGATGCCGTTCAGGACGAGTGCGATCGGCAGGACGAACGGGTCGGCGTTCTTGGCGACGACCCGCAGCACGACGTGCATCACGAGCCCCAGCCCGAGGATGCCCCCGCCGACCCACAGCACCGAGGTGTCGAACAGTCGCCCCTTGGTGCCGAGCTGCACGAGCACCATCGCGCCGGCGCAGATGCCGCAGGCGATGACGAGCAGCACGAGCTCGAGGTTCCGAGCACGTGCGGGTTCACGGAGCTTGATCGTGATCGCCTGCGTGAACGACTGGGCGGTGGCGTTGCTCATCGCGAGCCCCGGGTCGGGGACGGGGAGGGCGTCGACGACCGGGTCGGTGACGGCGAGGGTGACGAGGTGGATCCGCCGTCACCGCCGGTACCGGCTTGGTCCTGCCCGGTCTCGGCGGCCTTCCGCAGTCGGTCGACGATGTCCCGCGCGTCGTCGAGCGACTGCGCGTTGATCGTCGAGCGGACGTTCTCGCGGGTGTAGTCCGGGAGCATCGACACGGTGATGTCGGTGTCCTCGTAGACGTCCGACAGCGCCAGTGGTCCGATCGACTGCTGGACGCCCTTGTAGATCGCGACCGTGCCGCGGTCGGTGCCGACGTAGTAGTGGTCCTGGGTGATCCGCCAGCCGAGGAACACGGCCCCGACCAGGGCAGCGACCGCCACCACGAGCGCGACCGTCCACGAGACCCGACGTCGGATGCGGCGTCGGCGGTCCTCGGCGATCAGCTCCGCGAAGAACTGGTCGGACTCGGGCTCGAAGTGCGAGTCCTCCGGGGCGGTGGTGACCTTGAGCGGGTGCAGCAGGATCGTGGGGAGGCGGATCGGCTTGCGACCGGTCGACGCCTCGAAGGTCAGGGGAGCGGCCGCGGACCCGACGGTGGTGGCCGCGTCGTCGTCGTCGTCGACCTCGTCCGCGGTGACGTCCATGACGACGACGGTGACGTTGTCGGGGGCGCCGTGGTCGAGGGTCTCCTTGACCAGGCGCTGCGTGACCTGGTTGGCGTCCATGTTCGACGCCAGGGCGTGCCGGATGCGCTCTTCGGCCAGGTACGACGACAGGCCGTCGGAGCACAGCAGCCAGCGGTCGCCCGGCTGGATGTCCATGATCGCGGTGTCGACCTCGGGTGCGGCATCGACGTCGCCGAGCACCCGCATGAGCACCGAGCGACGGGGGTGGACCGCGGCTTCCTCCGGGGTGATCCGGCCGCTGTCGACCAGGCGCTGCACGAAGGTGTGGTCCGACGTGATCTGCTGCAGCTCGCCGTCGCGGTGGCGGTAGATGCGCGAGTCACCGATGTGCGCGATCGCGATCTGCTCACCGACCCGGATCATCGCGGACACCGTGGTGCCCATGCCGGTCAGTTCCTGGTGCTCGAAGACCGTCTCGGTGATGAGCTGGTTCGCGGCGATCAGGGCCGACTGCAGCGCGAACTCGGCGTCGTGGGCCGAGGGGAACTCGCGGTCCACCTCCCTGATGCGCCGGATCGCGATCGCCGAGGCGACGTCGCCGCCGGCGTGCCCACCCATGCCGTCCGCGACCGCGAACAGGTGCGCCCCGGCGTAGCCGGAGTCCTGGTTGTTCGCGCGGATGCGGCCCACGTGGGACACAGCGGCGCTCAACGTGCGAGCGGTCATGCCGGGTTACCGCCGCAGCTCGAACGTCGTCGTCCCGATCGTGATCGGCGTGCGCTCCGCGACGATCAGGGGAGCGCTCACCTTCTGACCGTTGACGAAGGTGCCGTTCGTGGACTCGAGGTCGGTGAGGAGCCAGCCGTCGGCGCGCAGGTCGAGCCGGGCGTGGTTGGTCGAGGTGTAGTCGTCGCGGATCACGACGTTGGACTCGCTGGAGCGGCCGATCGTGATCGGCCCGCCGCCGAGTGGCATCTCCATGCCCTCACGCGCGCCCTCGGTGATCACGAGGCGCACCGCTGCCGGCGAGGGCGACTGCGTCGCCGCCGTGGGTTGCCCGATGAGGTCGGTGAACGCGCCGCCCGAGGCCGCCGCCGGCGCTGCCGCTGCGGGGATCGTCGGGGTCGTCGGGCCGGAGGGAGCCGACTTGGAATCCGTGGGGATCGTGCGCACGCGCTGGCCGAAGAGATCACTGCGCAGGGCGAAGACGATCACGAAGACGAACAGCCAGAGCACCGCGAGGAACGCGAAGCGCAGGACGAGCAGGGTCAGGCCTGTGGTCATCGAGCACCTCCGTCGTTCTCCGGGATCACCCGGAACACCATACGGGTACGACCGATCTCGATGGTGGAGTCCGGCTCCACGATCGCCTGTTGGAAGTGCTGTCCGTTCAGCTTCGAGCCGTTCGTCGAGCCCAGATCCGTGGCCTGGGCGTGCTTGCCGTCCCACAGGACCTCGACGTGCTTCCGGCTCGTCCCGGTGTCCGCGATGGTGATGTCGGCGTCGCTGCCGCGGCCGATCACGGTGCGTCCGCGCTGCAGGCGGTGGCGCTGCGAGCCGATGTCGAGCACGGCGATCCAGGCGACGTCGCGCTGCACCGTGGTGGAGTCGATCTGCAGGATGCCGGTCGACAGGGTGCCGTCCTGCTGCAGCCGGATGGTGACCGGTCCGGAGAACGAGTAGTTCTGCGCGACGGCGTGCTGGTGGGCCATCTGCGTGAGTTCGTCGATGAGCGGACGACCGACGTCGTTCATGCGCGTGAAGTCCGGCGGCGCGAGGCGCACGGTGAACTCGTTCGGCACCAGGATGCGCTCTCGCGACACCACGGCGGCCTTCGTGTCGAGCTCACGGCGCAGGGCGCTGGAGATCTCGACCGGCTGCACACCGGAGCGGAAGGTCTTCGCGAACGCGCCGTTCACGGCGCGCTCCAGCCCTCGCTCGAAGTTGTCCAGCAGGCCCATGTGTCTCCAGAGTCGTCGGTCGTCAACCACTGCATGGTAGTGGTTGGCGCAGGGGGCAGTCTGTGCGTGGTAGTGTTTTGGGGCTGGCGCGAGTGGCGGAATTGGTAGACGCGCACGGTTCAGGTCCGTGTGCTGGAAACGGCGTGGGGGTTCAAGTCCCCCCTCGCGCACCAGGCGAAACAGCGAAAGGCCCCGGAGGAATCCGGGGCCTTTCGTGTTCTTCCAGGACGTACCGGAGCGGCCGTCGCCGGTGGGCGGATCAGGCCCGATCGCCGTCCGTCGCGTGGTCGGGATCCGGCCAGGAGGCGCGGCTCGACCCCGACACGCCGGGTCCGGAGATCCCGTGGTCGGTTCTTCCCGCATCGCTCGGTGCGAAGAACGGGCGCGCGCTGGGCAGGAAGAGGAGGACCGCGGCGACGACCGACAGCGCGATCGTCAGGAGTCCGAGTTCGCCGCTCGTGAGGCTGAGCACCGCACGGGCCGCGGCGATGACGACCAGCGCGATGCGTGCCACCCGCGAACCGGCGGCCGTGCGGACGACCGCCCACCCGACGAGTCCCCAGACCACGATGGCGACGAGCACCGTCAGGACCGTGCCGAGGGCGTTGCCGCCCGTGCCCGCCACGAACTGCAGGACGGTCGCCACCAGGCAGACCGCGACCCAGACGAGCCAGAGCACGAACGACACGGTGACGACCTGCGGTCGGTCCGGGCGACGGGTGAACGGTGTCCTGGTCATGGCTGCACGGTACCGGGCGGGCAGGTCGTGCGAGCAGCCGCCCCGCTAGCGTGACCAGGTGACCGATGATCGTGCAGCAGCCCCTCGTCCCGGTGTCGACGTCCCCGATGCCCGTGGGCGGACCGGACTCGACGCCGTCGGCCGTGACCTCGACCGCAACCCCGACGTCGTCGTGCGGGACGTCGAGGTCGTGTCGGACGGCTGGCACGTGCTCCGTCGCACCACGCTCGACGTCCGGCGCCGGGACGGCCGGTGGGACCGACAGCAGCGGGAGACCTACGACCGCGGGAACGGCGCCACCGTGCTGCCGTACGACGCCGAGCGCCGTACCGTCCTGCTCACCCGGCAGTTCCGGTGGCCGGCGTACGTGAACGGGCACCCGGACGGCATGCTCATCGAGGCAGCGGCGGGGCTGCTCGACGAGGACGACCCCGAGACCGCCGTCCGCCGCGAGGCCGCCGAAGAGCTCGGCATCCGGCTGGGCGACCTGGTGCGCGTCGGCGACGTCTTCATGAGCCCCGGTTCGGTCACCGAGCGTGTCCACTTCTACGTCGGTGCCTACACACCGGCGGACCGGGTCGAGGCGGGCGGCGGGGTCGAGGACGAGGGCGAGGACATCGAGGTGCTCGAGCTGGCACTCGACGAGGCCCTCGCGATGGTCGAGGACGGCCGGATCGCCGACGGCAAGACGATCATGCTGCTGCAGTGGGTGGCACTGCGGTCAGTGGCACCGCGGCGGGTGTCACCCCGACAGGGCTGAGCCGTCCAGGCCCACCGCTCGGGCGATCGTCGTGCGGACCAGGCCCTCGCGGGTCGGTCGGTCGAGGTAGTCGACCAGGGCGTACCCGTTGGTGGCGTCGACGAGCGCGAAGAGCAGGCGTCCCACGCCGTCCGGGTCGTCGGTCCGCAGCACGCCCGCGCGCACCCCGTCGACGACGACCGTGGTCGCGAGGAGCTGCCAGTCGTCCATGACGTCCCGTGCCGCGGTCGCCAGCGCCGCGTTCGTGCGGCCGATGCTCCACGCGTCGGCCCACAGGGTGGCGACGTCGTCGCGCGCGGGATCGGCGATGCAGCCGAGCAGGGTGCGGAGGCCGGAGACGGGTTCGGGCGCAGCGCCGACGATCGCGCGGACCTCGGCGACCTCGGCTGCCGCGACGGTGCGGAACGTCTCGCCGACCAGGTCCTCCATGCTCGGGCGGTAGTGGGCGACGAGCGACGGCGCGACCCCGATCACGGCGGCGACCCCGCGGAGCGTCACCGCCGCGAGGCCCTCGGCGCGCGCCAGGTCGACGGCGGCCGACGTGATCTGGGATCCGCGTTCGGCCGGGCTGAGGCGCCGGCGGGCCGGTGTCGACGGCATCGTCCCACCGTATCCGCGGGTCACGCGCCCTCGACGACGAAGGCCGCCCACAGGTCGGCCCGGGTCGCGAAGACGGTGAGGTCGCGGTCCAGCAGTCGGCCGGCGTGCTCGACCCGGGAGCGTGCGGTGTGGCGGTGGATGCCGAGTACCTGGGCGGCGCGGTCGTACTCGCAGTTCTGCTCGAGCCAGGCGCGGACGGTGCGGGTGAGCTCGGTGCCCGCCGACCGGTCGTGTTCGAGCAGGGGAGCGAGGAACGCGCGGGCGACGGCTCCGGCGTCGACGTCCACGTGGGCCAGGTGTGCGAGGACGCCTTCCCGGGCGAGGTCGCCGAACTCGGTGGTGCCCGGTCGTCCTTCGCGCCGACGGTCCAGGGCCTGCACGGCCTCGGTGCGAGCGCGGCCGAACGACCGGTAGGCGGCACCGTCCGACAGGCCGGCCCGCAGGTCGAAGCGCCCGACCAGTTCCTCGACGATCGCGGTGTCGTCGGCGCTCACGCACAGGAAGAGGGCGTCGTCGACGGCGAAGAAGAGCTGTCCGGGCCGGTCCTGCACCCACAGTTCGAGCAGGTCGACGACGGTGTCGAGGTCGTGGTCGTCGACGTCGAGGGCCGCGATCCGGACGGGTTCGGCGGGCAGGGGACCCCACACCTCGCGCGACGTCGACTGGACCACCTCCGGATCGCCGACCGAGAGCATGGTGAGCAGGCCGGTGCGCAGGAGCCCGCGTGCCCGGGCCAGCTCACGGTTCTGCTGCAGCGCGAGTCCGGCGAGGGCGATGACGGACGTCACCACCTCACGACCGGCGCGGTCGAGCGCACCGCCGTTCGCGATCGCGAGCACGCCGCTCAGGTGGCCTCCGCTGCCGAGGGTCTGCAGCGTGAACCCGGTGTGGTGCTCGGTCGTCACCGGCAGGCTCGCCCGCTGTCCCGCGCGCAGCAGGCGCAGCGCCTCGGTCCGGAGCAGCTCGAGGTCCTGCGCGGGCACACCGTCCGCCGGGTGCCCACGGTCCAGCCGCCCCGACACGTCGAAGAGCCCGACCCAGCCGTCGAGCTGCCCGGAGAGCTCGGCGATCGTGGCGCCGAGCCCGTCCGGGCGCATCGCTGCGAGCGAGATTGCCCGCTGTGCGGCGAGGGCCCAGGCGTTCCGGGCGTTCGCGTCACGGGCGACCGCTTCGGCGTTCGCCTGCGCGACCGCGATGAACGAGGTCTCGTAGGGCACCTCGAACAAGGGGAGTCCGTACTGCGAACAGGCGGCGACGAGGGCGTCCGGGGTGCCGGCGCGGACGACCTCGGTGCCGAACCCGAGTGCGACGACGCCCCGCTCGACGAGTCGGCGGACGTAGGGGCCGGCGATGTCCTCCGGGACCTCGGCCTCGGCACCGAACTGGGTGCCCGTGGTCAGCAGTCCCTGCCCGTCGGCCAGGAACGGTGTCGGGTCCTCGAGGTCGGAGCTGTGCAGCCACGACAGCGGGGCGTCGAGGGCGTCCGTGTCCGCGTCGGTCAGCGGGCGGAGGCGGAGGTCGGCACGGTGCAACAGGGAACGCAGCGTCGCGGGCATGGGAGCACCTTATCCACCGGGGCGATCGGACCGGTGCTCGATGTACACGGTGGACAGCCGCCGTGGTCACCGCAGGCTCCTACCATCGCCGCATGTCCTCCACCGCAGCACCCTCGATCAGTGCGCCCACCGGCGGCCCCTCGCTGCCCCAGGAACGACGGCTCGTCACGGCCGTCCCCGGCCCGCGATCACGCGAGCTCATGGCGCGGAAGGCCGGAGCCGTCGCGGCCGGGGTCGGTGTCGCCGTGCCGATCGCCGTCGTCGCAGCCGGTGGCGGGGTCGTCGTGGACGCGGACGACAACTCGTTCGTCGACCTGGGGTCCGGGATCGCCGTGACCAGCGTCGGCAACGCGCACCCCGCCGTCGTCGCCGCGGTCACCGAGCAGGTCGCTGCCTTCACCCACACGTGCTTCACGATCGCCGCCTACGACGGGTACGTCGCGGTCGCCGAGGCACTCAACCGGCTGACCCCCGGTGACCACGAGAAGCGCACGGCGCTGTTCAACTCCGGCGCCGAGGCCGTCGAGAACGCCGTGAAGATCGCGCGCAAGCACACCGGTCGGCAGGCCGTCGTGGTGTTCGACCACGCGTACCACGGCCGCACGAACCTCACGATGGCGCTCACCGCGAAGAACCAGCCCTACAAGGACGGCTTCGGCCCGTTCGCGCCCGAGGTCTACCGGGTGCCGATGTCCTACCCGTTCCACGACGGGCTCTCCGGGCCCGAGGCGGCGAAGCGCGCGATCAGCCAGATCGAGAAGCAGGTCGGCGCGGCGAACACCGCGGCGCTGCTCATCGAGCCGATCCAGGGGGAGGGCGGCTTCGTCGTCCCCGCGCCCGGGTTCCTCGCCGCCCTGTCCGAGTGGACCACGGCGAACGGCGTCGTGCTCATCGCCGACGAGGTGCAGACCGGCTTCGCGCGCACCGGGGCGATGTTCGCGAGCGAGCACGAGGGGATCGTGCCGGACGTCGTCACGACCGCGAAGGGCATGGCCGGCGGTCTGCCCCTGTCCGCCGTGACCGGGCGCGCCGAGATCATGGACTCCGCACACGTCGGCGGGCTCGGCGGCACCTACGGCGGCAACCCGATCGCCTGCGCTGCCGCCCTCGTCGCGATCGACGCGTTCGAGCACGACGGGCTGATCGACCGAGCCCGCGAGATCGGGGACGTGCTGCTCGGACGACTCCGTGCCGCGCAGACGACCGACCCGCGGATCGGTGACGTCCGCGGACGCGGCGCGATGGTCGCGATGGAACTCGTGGACCCCGCGACCGGCGAGCCGGACGCCGCACTGACCGGGAAGGTGGTGCGGTCCGCGTTCGAGCACGGCGTCATCGCGCTGACCGCCGGCACGTACGGCAACGTCGTCCGGTTCCTGCCCCCACTGTCGATCGACGACGCCCTGCTCCACGAGGGACTCGACGTCGTCCTGGAAGGACTCGCAACAGCATGACCACCGGCACCACCACCGCCCCTGCGGCCGACCGCACCGACGCGGAACGCGAGCTGCTCGCCCGCGTCCCCACGGGCCTCCTGGTCGACGGCGCATGGCAGCCGTCGGCCGACGGCCGGACCTTCGCCGTCGTCGACCCCGCCACCGGCGAGACGCTGCTCGACATCGCCGACGCAACCCCCGAAGACGGTGTCCGCGCCCTCGACGCCGCGGAAGCCGCCAAGACGGGCTGGGCGAGCACACCGCCGCGGCACCGCGCCGAGCTGCTCCGCCGTGCGTTCGACCTGCTGCAGGAACGCCGCGAGGAGTTCGCGCTGCTCATGACGCTCGAGATGGGCAAGCCGCTCGCCGAGGCTCGCGGCGAGGTCGCGTACGGCGGGGAGTTCCTGCGCTGGTTCTCGGAGGAAGCGGTCCGGATCGGCGGCTCGTACGGCACCAACCCGGAGGGCACCGGCCGTGCCACCGTCTCGCACAAGCCCGTCGGCCCCGCGTTCCTCATCACACCGTGGAACTTCCCGCTGGCGATGGCGACCCGGAAGATCGCACCGGCGCTCGCCGCCGGCTGCACCGTCGTCGTGAAGCCGGCCGAACTGACGCCGCTGACCACCCTGCTGTTCGTCGACCTGCTGCGCGAGGTCGGTCTGCCCGCCGGGGTGGTCAACGTGGTGCAGACCACGCGCGCCGCCGACGTCTCCGCGCCCGTGATCGCCGACCCGCGCCTCCGGAAGCTGTCGTTCACGGGCTCGACGCCGGTCGGCCGCACGCTCCTGGCCCAGGCAGCGCAGAACGTGCTCCGGACGAGCATGGAGCTCGGCGGCAACGCCCCGTTCCTGGTGTTCGCCGACGCCGACCTCGACCTGGCCGTGGAGGGCGCGCTCGCCGCCAAGTTCCGCAACACCGGGCAGGCCTGCACCGCCGCGAACCGGTTCCTGGTGCACGAGGACCTCGTCGACGAGTTCACGCGCCGGGTGACCGAACGCGTCGAGGCCATGCGGGTCGGACGCGGCACCGAGGACGGCGTCGCCATCGGACCGCTCATCGACTACCGCGCCGTCGACAAGGCGCACCGCCTGGTCACCGACGCGCTCGACCGCGGGGCGACGCTCCGCTCCGGCGGACACCCGGTCGACGGCCCCGGCACCTTCTACGCGCCCACGGTCCTGACCGACGTGCAGCCCGGCAGCGACCTGCTCCGCGACGAGATCTTCGGACCCGTCCTGGCGATCCGGACCTTCCGGACCGAGGACGAGGCCGTGGCCGCCGCCAACGACACCGAGTACGGTCTGGTCGGCTACGCGTTCACGGAGGACCCGGCCCGCGGCCAGCGCCTGATGGAGCGGCTCGAGACCGGCATGCTCGGACTCAACACCGGGGTCGTCTCGAACGCGTCGGCCCCGTTCGGCGGGGTGAAGCAGTCCGGCCTCGGCCGCGAGGGCGGCGGCGAGGGCATCGCCGAGTACCTCGAGACCATGTACACGCTGACCCCGGACCCGTTCCGGAGCACCACCACCGAAGGAGCAGCACGATGATCGAGAGCGACGTCGTCGTCATCGGAGCCGGTGTCACCGGCCTGACCGCCGCGAACCGCCTGCGCGCCGCAGGACTGACCGTCACGGTGCTCGAGGCGCGCGACCGCGTGGGCGGCCGCACCTGGACGAACGACATCGACGGCGTCACGCTCGAGATCGGTGGCCAGTGGGTCTCGCCCGACCAGACCGCGCTGCTCGAGACCCTCGACGAACTCGGGCTCGACACGTACGACCGGTACCGCGAGGGCTCCAGCGTCTACGTCGACGCCGCGGGCACCCGCACCGAGTACACCGGCGACATCTTCCCGCTGCCCGAGGCGACGGCGAACGAGATCGAGCGACTCGTGACGGTCGTCGACGAGTACGTCGCGGCGGTCGACCCCGCTCGCCCCTGGGAGTCCCCGCACGCAGCGGCACTCGACGAGATCTCCTTCCGCGCCTGGCTGCACGCGCTCAGCCCGGACCGCGTCGCCACCGACAACGTCGAACTGTTCATCGCGGGCGCCATGCTCACGAAGCCGGCACACGCGTTCTCGGCACTGCAGGCCCTGCTGATGGCCGCCTCTGCCGGGAGTTTCACGAACCTGGTCGACGCCGACTTCATCCTGGACAAGCGCGTCGTCGGCGGCATGCAGCAGGTGTCCGAACGCCTCGCGGAGCGCCTCGGTGACGCCGTGCACCTGAACGCGCCGGTGCGCACCCTGCGCTGGACCGACGACGGGGTCGTCGCGTTCACCGACGGCGGCCTCGAGGTCCACGCCCGGCAGGCGCTCGTCGCCGTGCCGCCGCCCCTGTACTCGCGGATCTCGTACGAACCCCCGCTGCCCCGTCGCCAGCACCAGCTGCACCAGCACCTGTCGATGGGCTTCGTCATCAAGGTGCACGCCGTCTACGACCGGCCGTTCTGGCGCGGCGCCGGGCTCTCCGGCACCGCGTTCAGCCCGTACGAGGTCGTGCACGAGGCGTACGACAACACCGAGCACGGCTCCGAGCAGGGCACGCTCGTCGGGTTCGTCTCCGACCAGCACGCGGACGACCTGTTCGCGCTGTCGGCCGAGGAGCGGAAGGCCCGGGTGCTCGCATCGCTCGCGCACTACTACGGCGACGCGGCCCTGCGCCCGGTCGTGTACTACGAGAGCGACTGGGGCACCGAGGAGTGGACCCGCGGCGCCTACGCGGCGAGCTTCGACCTCGGCGGGCTCGTCCGCTACGGCGCCGACCAGCGTGCAGCCGTCGGTCCGATCCGGTTCGCGTCGAGCGACCTGGCCGGGCAGGGGTACCAGCACGTCGACGGTGCGGTGCGGATCGGGCGCGAGGTCGCCGACGAGATCCTGGCCGTGACCCCGGTCGCCGCCGGCTCGGGCGCTGCCGCCTCGTCCGTCTGAACGGGTGCAGCGCCGACCGCGCGTAGCGTCCGGACCATGAGCGACACGACGGCGAACGGATCCAGCGACCCCAGCGAGGCCGAAGCGCAGTACACCGAGGACCTGCCGGACGGGTCGCCCACGGGCGACGCGACGAAGGACCCCGCGCAGGACAGCGACACGGACTCCGGCGGCGAGCCCGCCGACCCGCAGCAGTAGCGGCGACCGACGAGCAGACGGGAGGCACGGTGCCAGCTGGCACCGTGCCTCCCGTCCGTCGTGGAGCTGGGTCCAGAGCGTCCGTCAGCCGATGCGGATCAGCTTCTTGTTGACGAACTCGTCGGCCCCCAGGGGGCCGAGTTCGCGGCCGAAGCCGCTCGCCTTGACGCCGCCGAACGGCAGTTCGGGGCTGTCCGCGCCGACGATGTTGACGTAGACCATGCCGGCCTCGAGCCGGTCCGCGACGCGGAGTGCCTGGTCGGCGTCGGTCGTGAACAGGTACGAGCCGAGGCCGTACGGGGTGTCGTTGGCGAGTGCGACGGCGGCGTCCTCGTCGGCGACGCGGTACACGGCGGCGACCGGGCCGAAGAACTCCTCGCGGTACGCGTCGTTGTCCGGCGTGACGTCGGTGAGGATCGTCGGCACGAAGGCGTTGCCCTGGCGGTCACCACCGGTGACGACGCTCGCACCCTGCGCGACGGCGGACGCGAGCTGCTCCTGCAGCCGGTCCGCGGCGGTCGGGGACGACAACGGGCCGAGCTCGGCACCGGGCACGGACGGGTCCGTCGGCGAGACCGCCGACATGGCCGTCGTGAACTTCGCCAGGAAGTCGTCGTACAGGTCGTCCACCACCAGGAAGCGCTTCGGGGCGTTGCAGACCTGCCCGTTGCCCTCGAGGCGGGTCGTGACGGCGGACTCGACGACGGAGTCCAGGTCGTCGGTGGACAGCACGATGAACGGGTCCGATCCACCGAGCTCGAGCACGACCTTCGTGAGGTTCCGGCCCGCGATCTCGGCGACGGCGGCGCCGGCGCGGGCGGACCCGGTCAGCGAGACGCCCTGCACGCGCGGGTCGGCGATGACGTCGGCGGCCTGGTCATTCGTCGCGAAGACGTTCGTGTACGCGCCCTCGGGGAACCCGGCGTCGTGGAAGATCCGCTCGATCGCCAGGGCCGACTCGGGGCACTGCGGTGCGTGCTTGAGCAGGACCGTGTTGCCGATGAGCAGGTTCGGACCGGCGAACCGGGCGATCTGGTAGGCGGGGAAGTTCCACGGCATGATGCCGAGCAGCACGCCGATCGACGACTTCCGGATGAAGGCGCTGCCCTCGGAGCCGTCGGCCAGCGTGATCGGCTGGTCGGCGAGGAACTCCTCGGCGTGGTCGGCGTAGTAGTCGTAGATGTCGGCGCAGAAGTCCACCTCGCCCTCGGCCTGGTCGATCGGCTTCGCCATCTCGCGCACGATCGTGGCGGCGAGGTCGGCGTGACGCTCCCGGTACAGGTCCGCGACGCGGTGGAGCAGGGCCGCGCGGTCGGCGACGGTGCTGGTGCGGCCCCACTCGCCGTGGGTGTGGTGGGCGGTGGTGACGGCGGCGCGCAGGTCGTCGTCGGTGATGGTCGGGAACGTCTCGAGGGTCGTGCCCGTGGTGGGGTCGGTGACGGCGTACATGGCGTCCTCTCGTGGTGGGTCAGGCCTGGTCGGTCAGCTGCTTGTTGACGCCGGTGACCGGCTGGTTCTCGTCGAAGCTCTTCGGCAGCACCCGGAAGCCCTTCGTGATGACGAGCAGGTAGGCGAAGCCGATCGCAGCCCACACTCCTCCTGCGATCAGTGCGTCGGCGTGGAGTTGCGACCAGAGCACCCCCGTCAGGACCATCGCGAGGCCGGGCAGGACGATGTACTTCCACCGGTCACCCGCGGTGTGGCGACGGCCCTGCCGGACGGCGAAGTGCACGATGACGCTCGCGTTGACGAAGGTGAAGGCGACGAGGGCGCCGAAGTTGATGTACGACGAGATGGTGTCGAGCGAGAAGCTCATCGCGAGCAGCGTGACCGCGCCGACGAAGACCACGTTGAACACCGGGGTGTGCGTGCGCGGGTTGACGTAGCCGAACACCCGCTTCGGCAGGACGTTGTTCCGACCCATCACCATGAGCATGCGGGCGACGCTCGCGTGCGAGGCGAGCCCCGATGCCAGCGCGGCGACGAACCCGGCCGACACCAGGACCGCCTGGAACACCGGGCCACCGACGAGCAGGCCGATCTGCGGGAGCGGGTCGTCGGTGAACTCGCCGAACGGGGTGTTCGTCGGGAACCGCAGCTGCGCGAAGTACGCGGACACCAGGAAGATCGCGCCGCCGAGCAGCACCGTCAGCATGATCGCCTTCGGCATGATCCGGATCGACTTCGCCTCTTCCGTGTACATCGTCACGGCGTCGAAGCCGATGAACGAGAAGCAGACCACCGTCGCACCGGTGAGCAGGGCGGACATCGTCACGCCGTCGTGCACGAACGGCTCGGTGCTCGCGATCGTGCCGGCCCCGGCACCGTGGACGAGTTCGATGACCGTGAAGACCACGAACGCGATCATCGCCAGGATCGCGCCGATGAGCAGCACCATGTTGAGGTTCGACGTGCCGCGCATCGACAGGCAGATCACCGTCGTCACGAACACCGTGTAGACGACGACCGTCACCCACGACGGCAGCGCCGGGAACACCTGCTCCAGGTAGAGCCGGATGATCAGGGCGTTCACCATCGGCAGCAGCAGGTAGTCGAGCAGGGACGCCCAGCCGACCATGAACCCGAGGTTCGGGTGCATGGACTCCCGCACGTACGTGTAGGCCGAACCGGCCGCCGGGTAGACCCGGACCATCTTCCCGTAGCTGATCGCCGTCAGGGCCATGATGACCAGCGCGATCAGGTACGCGCTCGGCACGGCGCCGTCGGTCTGCCCGGAGACGATGCCGAAGGTGTCGAACACCACCGTCGGGGTCATGTAGCCGAGGCCCAGGCCGACGATCGCCCAGAGTCCGAGGCTCCGCTTCAGGGAACCGCCGCGCGCAGGTGTTGCCGGTGCTGTCGGTACGGGGACCGCGGTCGGTGATGCCATGTGCGTTGACTTCCCTGCTGGGTCGGGGGACGGGCAGCGCCGGAGCTGGGCTGGGCAGCGTCGCCCGGACTGGTTCGGAGCAACATACCGATGTGCGAGTGCTCGGTGGACCGGCCGCGGTGTACAGACGTCGGGCAGCCGCTGTACACCGCGGCGATGGATCAGACCGCCGGCTGTTGCTGCGTGATGCAGTGCAGGCCGCCGCCGCGCGCGAAGACCGGACGAGCGTCGATCGAACGCACCTGACGACCCGGGTACACGTCGGCGAGGATGCCGCGGGCGCGGTCGTCGGCAACGGCGTCACCGAACGCGCAGGCGATCACGGCGCCGTTCACCACCACGTGGTTGACGTAGTTCCAGTCGACCGGGCCGTCGTCGTCGGTCAGGGTCGACGGCGCCGGCAGTTCGACGATGGTCGCGTCCGTGGCCTGCTCGAGCGCCCGACGGATCTGCGGCATCACCAGGTGGTCCGGGTGGCCGGCGTCGGGCTGCGCGTGCAGCAGGACCGTGCCCGGATCGGCGAAGGTCGCGACCATGTCGACGTGGCCCCGGGTCCCGAACCCGTCGTAGTCACGGGTCAGGCCGCGGGGCAGCCAGACCACGTCCGTCGCGCCGATCGTCCGGGCGAGCTCGAGTTCGACGCGCTCGCGGTCGGCGTACGGGTTCCGTCGCGGATCGAGCTGCACGGTCTCCGTCACCAGGACCGTGCCCGTGCCGTCGACGTGGATCGCCCCGCCCTCGTTCACGAGCAGCGACGGGATCCGCCGCGCACCGGCGGCGGCCGCGACCGTGGCGGCGACCTCGGCGTCACGGGTCCACGTCGACCAGGAGTTCGCGCCCCAGCCGTTGAAGACCCAGTCCACGGCGCCGAGCTCGCCGGTCACGTCGTCGACGACGAACGTCGGCCCGATGTCGCGCATCCAGAAGTCGTCGAGGGGCGCTTCGAGCACCTCGACCGCGGTCGACAGCAGGCGACGAGCGTCGGCTCGCGCGACCGGGTCCACGACGATCGTGACGGGCTGGTGCTCGCTGATCGTGTTGGCGGTGGTCGCCCACGTCCGTCGCGCCGCCTCAGCGCTCGCCGCGTCGTCACCGAGCGTCAGGCCGGGGCGCGGGAACGCCATCCAGGTGCGTTCCTGCGGAGCCGTCTCGGGAGGCATCACCCACGTCATGCGCGCACCTCCGGTCCGGCGTCGGTCGCCGCCACCCCGATGGCCGCGACGATCGCGTCGCGTGCGCCGTACGCGTGGCGGTCCTCGTCGACCGGGGCGACGAGCCCCGCGTAGAGGTCGGGGCGACGGGTCACGTAGAAGGGGAACAGTCGGAGCCACTCCGTCCGGGCCTCGAGGTCGAGGTCCGCCACGAGCACCGCGTCAGCGTCACGCGGAGCTTCGGCGAGCACGCGGCCGAACGGGTCCGAGATGAACGATGACCCGTAGAAGGTGATGTCGCCCTCGTCGCCCCAGCGGTTCGGGACGACCATGAACTGGCCGGCGGTGATGCCGTTCGCGACGATGACCTGCCGCCAGATCGGCGCGGTGTCGAAGTCCGGGAACGTCGGCTCGGAGCCGATCGCCGTCGGGTACACCAGGACCTCGGACCCGGCGAGGCCGTAGGACCGGGCCACCTCGGGGAACCACTCGTCCCAGCAGGTCGGTAACCCGAGGCGTGCGCCGAGTCCCGCCGGCTCGTACACCGGGAAGGCGTCGTCGTCCGTGCCCGGGCGGAAGTACGTGTCCTCGTAGTAGCCGGCGCTGATCGGGATGTGGGTCTTGCGGGTCCGACCGACCAGGGTGCCGTCGGGGGCGACGAGGACGGCGGTGTTGTAGCCGCGGGGGTCGTCGGGCTGGTCGTCGTCGGCAGGGCGCTCGTACAGCGAGGCGTGGACGAACACCCCGTGCTCGATCGCCTGTGCGCGGGCGAAGGTGACCGTCGGGCCGTCCTCGAGCGATTCGGCGAGGTCCTTCGGGACACCACTGGCCGGAGTGTCGCCGGGGTAGCGGCGCAGGGTGAGCTCGGGCAGGAACACCGCCGCGGCGCCGTTGGCCGCGGCGGTGGCGATGCCGTCGGCGAGTTGTGCGCGGTGGGCAGCGGGGTCCTCGAGCCAACGCACCTGCACGAGGGCGACGCGGGTCGTGCGGCGGGGTGTGCCGGTGCCCTGGTGCAGCGGAGACGGGTGCGGGGGAGCGATGACGACGTCCATCCCGCCATTGTTGATCACGTGATCAATGTTCGCAAGCTCCAACGACGGAGCCCACCACTGCCAGCAGCAATGGTGGGCTCCGCTGTTACTCCAAGCTGGAGTCGGTCACTAGCGGATGCCGAGGATCTGCTTGATCTTCGAGACGATCCAGTCGATCGCCTGCCCGGCGTTGATCCAGTTGAGAACCCGCTGGATGTTGGCTTTCGCCCAGTTGACGGCGCGAGCTCCGTACTTGGCGAGGAGCTGGAGGATTCGTGCGAACACAGCCATTGCTGCGCCCAATTCACATGTTGATCGGCATTGAACGGCCCCCCGCGTGCACTCGGCAGTCCGGCCGCTTCGGCGCGGCGAGGACAACCTTGCAGCCCTGGTCACCACCTGTCAAATGTGAAATTACAAAGCAGACGCGAGTGAAATGATGCCGTCTGGATCAGTTAATCTTCCGGCGAGAGGGGGCGCTGCGATGCTCATGTTCAGGCACAGGTTGAGTGCAATGGAGGCGTCTGTCGTCGAGGTCCGCGCATGGAGACCTTTCCAGCGATCCCGAGGCGGATCATGACGGAGACGTCGGCGGTTGTTCACCGGCGGGGCCGGTGGGCGCGCGCTTGGCGGGCAGAATTCTGCCGTTTCGTGAGTCTGCGTGTGCAAGGCGTCCTACTCGCCGTAGCTTCGGCCGGCGCCATCGCCCTCGGCGTTGGCCGCTTGTTCGCCCTCGGACTCGGGGCTCCTGATGAACAGATCCTCAACGCCGTGGCTGCTGGCGGTGACATCAGCCCCTTCTTCGTCGGCCTCGGCGCTGCGTTGTTCGCATCTGCCGATCTGTCGTCCCGACAGTTCGCACTCACGCTCCTCCAGGTCAAGGGCCGAGTACTGGTGTTCTGCGCGAAGATCAGCGTGCTCGTCTCGACCGCGGTCATCACCGGCGTCGGCGCGATGCTGCTGATCGCGCCGTTCGCCGTGCATCGCGGAGCAGGCGTTGACCGAGTCGCGATCGCCTACTGGCTCGCGGTGCCCGCGTTGCACGCCTTCTTCGCACTGCTGGGCGCTGCGATCGGGATGATCGTACGGTCCGTCGTCGGGACGGTGTTCGTGTACCTCGCGTTCATCTGGGCGCTTCCGCTCGTCGTCGCGATCGCGGGCATATGGGTACCGAGTATCAGCGGTCCACTCCTTCAGATCGCCCCGGTCACCCTGACGGCCGCAATGCTCGACCCAGCCACTCAGATCGGGGCCGCGGCGAGGTTCTGCCTGATGGACGGCGTTCTCCTGGCTGTCGGCTTCGTTTCGCTGCGCCTATGGAGGATCCGATGACCGCGATGATCGAGCTGATCGGGATTCGTCAGCGCTTCGGGAGCCGTGACGTGCTGACGGGCGTCGACCTCGAACTCCGTCGAGGCGAAGTCCTCGGCCTCCTCGGCGCGAACGGTTCAGGGAAGAGCACACTGCTGCGGATCGTCACGGGGATCGACGCGCCGGCTGCGGGTCAGGTCTCGACGGAGCCCGGTCAGCGACGCTCGGATCTTCGGGTCGGCGCACTTCTCGACCCAGGGTGGCTGGACGTTCGACTCACCTGCCAGCAGCACCTGGCCATCGCGCTCATCAACGCGAACGGTCGTGCAGTTCGATCAGATGTCCGAACTCGGTTGGTCGAGGTCGGCCTCGGCGATGCCGCGCGTCGACGCGTGAAGCACCTCTCGCTCGGGATGCGTCAACGGCTCGCGCTCGCGCTCGCGCTCGTCGAATCACCTGATGCGCTCATTCTCGACGAGCCACTCAACGGGCTCGACCCTGACGGCGTCTTGTGGATGCGAAACCTCATCCGCGAGTTCACGAGCAACGGCGGGGCAGTCTTGCTCTCCTCTCACCTCATGGCTGAGATGGAACGGATTGCTACCCGAGTGCTGCTCCTGGCAGAGGGCTCGGTGTCCGAGCTGGAGCGAGACCGCACAGTGCTCGAGCGAACCGTCCGTGTCCATGCCGTGGCAGGGCAGCGCGAGCTGTGCGCGGCGCTCGAGGAGGTATCGGCGACGGTCCGCGAGGATGATGGCGGCATGCTGACGGTCGACGGACTCGACGCTGCCCAAGTGTTCTGTCTCGCCCGAGACGTCGGGGCGGTCCTGACGCACCTCGCAGTCGACGTCCAGAGTCTCGAGGAGCAGTACCGTGACGCGGTCACCGCGGTCCGATGATCCACGAGACGCGGTGATGGATCGGGTCTCGATCGGAGCCGCAGCGCGCGCAGTGATCGTGGCCCGCGTCGAGGCGTGCGGCGGGGCTGTGCTGGTCGCATCGGCTGCTGTGCTCCTCTCTCTTCTTCTTCCTCCGGAGTGGACGCTCTACTGTCGCGTGGGCGCGGTGTTGGCCGGGTTGAGTGCGGCCATCGAGTCGGCGGTCATCGCACCGGCGGGCGTTCGTCAGTTCCGGGTCGAGCTGGCACCCACCGGACTCGTGATCCATCGCGGCGCGTTGTGGCGATCTGTGGAGCACGTTCCTTGGCCGAAGGTCGTGGTCATCCGTCAGCAGACTGGTCCGCTGCTGCACAGGCTCGGGTTGGCAAGGTGTGTCATCTTCACACCGGCGAAGGAGGTCACGCTTCTTCCGATGTCGCCACAGGACGTCCATGTCATCGTCGCAGCGAGTCTGGCCAGAAGTGCCTGATCGGCAGAGGCTCCGGCGCCCGCACGCTCGGCTGTTGATCGTCCGTGGCCTCGCCGCCATTCGCTCCGGCTGGATCGTTCTCGGTTTCCTCGTGACGATCTTCGCCCTCGCGCCGGACGGCTGGCGCATGCCCGTTCTCATCCTCGGTGCCTACTACTCCTACACCAGGTTGGTCGTCGTCTTCCACGACTGGATCTCACTTCGTTACGCAGCGGATGTCTCTGGCGTCAGGATCAGCGAGGGTGTCGTCGGACGACAGGACAAGCTGCTTCCCTGGCGATCTGTTTCGTCCGTGTCGCAGAGTCAGTCGCTGGCACAACGTCTCCTTCGCGTCTCGGACGTGCGGATCTCGGTCAATGCTTCCGATGGTGCCGGAGAGGTAATCCCCAGCATCAGCGAGCGTGAAGCGGCGAGGATACAACGCCTTCACCATCGGGCGTCGCGGTCGGCGCCAGGAGCATCGCCGGTCCGGCGCAAACCTCAGCCGGATCAGCCGCATCGCGGGGCCGAAGCCCAGTCGGTGATCTCACCCGTCCTGCGGGGGTGGGACTTCGTCCTCATCGGTGTGGCATCGGGGGCGTTCCTGTGGTTCATCCCGAGTCTCTACTCGCTGGTCGCCGAATTGGCATCGTTCCTCGGGTCGGCACGAGGAATCCTTCCGACGTTCAACGACCTTCGAGGGATCGGGGGGTGGTGGCTCGCCGTCATCCTGACCGCTTCTGCTGTGTGCAGCATTGCGTACGGATCGCTCTTCGCGTGGCTGAAGTACCGTCGTTTCGTCGTAGCGCTCGGGAGCTCGGGGGAGCTCGTCTTCCAAGCTGGCTTGGCGCAACGAGAGCATCGGGTGGTCGCCGCCAGCGCGGTGTCGGCCTACGCACTCCGCCGTCCTCTCCTCCTCATCCCGCTGCGCCGCGCGTCGCTCCGCGCGATGATCCGTGGTGACGGCGGTCAGATAACAGAGGGCAGGCTGCTCCCGTTGACGAGTGTTTCGAACGGACTGCACATGCTCCACGCCCTCACCGACGTGGATCCCGCCGGGTTTTCGTCCCTGGGACGCCCACAACATGGCTGGTTGATGGCGGGAGGCAGCGCTGGAGTCCTCGCCGGGTTGACCGTCGTGTCCTGGGTCGCGGTCGGCCTCGGACCAGCCCTCGCACTGACAGCGGCGTACCTGCTGATCTGGCGTTATGCGGATTCTCGGTTCGGAAGGATCGACGTCGCCACGAATCAGCGCGGCGTGCGATGGCTCGTAGCGCGTCGAGGGGTCGCGTTCCGATCCGTGTGGCTGATCCCCGAGGAAGCCATTGACTTCTCCCGTTGGAGTGGGGTGTTCCGTCACGCGGGAGTCCAAGTCTTCAACGTTCGAGGCCGTCATGTCGCGCGCCTCACGGTGTGGCCGGTCGACCTTCGCACAAGCCTTCGGTTGCGCCGAACGATCGGTTCTCCGCGGTCATCCACCACAGAAAGGCCAGGAACATGATCGATTTCTTCATCGCGGCAGCGGTCGCGGCATTCTTCGGGATGGCTTGGTTGGCAGGAAAGTACCTGCCGAGATTTGTCGGCCTGTGTTTCCCGCTGCTCGCGATCGTGATGGTCGGTACCGTTGCAGCCAACGCCGGATTGACGTCGGTTCGGGACTGGTTGCTGGGTGGCGTGGTCGTGTGCGTGACGGGTGTCGTCGTTCTCGCTGGCCGGGGGACGCGCCGGGAGCGAGCCCCGCGCCGATCATCAATCGATTGAAGGAGCTCGGTTGACTGCGTGCCGCTGAAGTCATAGCGTCGAGGTCACGAGCGTCAGGCTTGGACTGACGTGCTTACCTCGAAAACCCCCCGCTCAGCGGGGGGTTTTCTGTTCGTCCGGTGGCGGACCCGGGGCACGGAAGCTTCGAGAGTTGGGTGGGGTGATGAGCGAACCCATCGTCACGCCGCTCGGCTTCTCGCACGTGCGCCTCACGGTCACGGACATCCGCCGCAGCAAGGCCTTCTACGAGCAGCTGTTCGGCATGCCGCCCGGCAGTGACTTCAGCGACCAGATCGACGACCCGACGGTCCACGACGACCCGTGGCGGACCTACGGCGGGTGCTCGTTCACGTTCGGCGGGCAGACGCTCGGCCTGCGACCGGTCGCCCCCGCCGAGGACCGGTTCGATCCCGACCGAGTCGGCCTCGACCACGTGTCGTTCCGCGTCGGGTCCGTCGACGACCTGCACGCCGCCGTCGAGCGGCTGGACGCGGCCGGCATCGAACACGGCGACGTCACCGACCTGCAGCCGTTCGGCCTGGTGATCCTGTCCGTGCAGGACCCCGACGACGTCAACCTGGAGTTCGCGGCACCGCGGCCCTGAGCACGGTACGCCGGTGTCCGCTTGCCGCGTCCGTCACCCGGACCTCCAGGTGCCACGGAAGCGGGGAGCGTTGCCTGATCGCGTCAGATCTCAGGAGGAGACAGCATGAGCAAGACCTGGTTCATCACCGGAGCGTCGAAGGGCTTCGGCCGCGAGTGGGCGGAAGCCGCCCTCGAACGTGGAGACTCCGTTGCCGGCACGGCCCGCGACACCGACGACGTGCAAGCACTCGTCGACCAGTACCCGGACACGTTCCTCGGACTGCAGCTCGACGTGACCGACCGTGCCGCGGACTTCGCGGCCGTGCAGCGTGCGGCGGAGCACTTCGGCTCGCTCGACGTCGTCGTGAACAACGCCGGCTACGGCCACTTCGGCATGGTCGAGGAACTCACCGAGGACGAGGTCCGCGCCCAGCTCGAGACGAACCTGTTCGGAGCGCTCTGGGTGACCCAGGCCGCGCTGCCGATCATGCGCGAGCAGGGCTCCGGGCACGTCATCCAGGTGTCGAGCATCGGCGGGATCAGCGCGTTCCCGACGGTCGGCGCCTACCACGCGTCGAAGTGGGCGCTCGAGGGGCTGTCGCAGTCCCTGTCGCAGGAGGTCGCCGGCTTCGGCATCCACGTGACGCTCATCGAGCCGGGCGGCTTCTCGACCGACTGGTCCGGACCGTCGTCGAAGAAGAGCGACGAGATCGCCGCCTACGCCGACGTCCGCGAGGCCGCGTCGAAGCGCCCGTCGGCCGCCGACCCCGGCAAGCCCGAGGCGACCCGCTCGGCGATCCTGAAGGTCGTCGACGCCGAGCAGCCGCCCCTGCGCGTCTTCTTCGGCAAGGCGCCGCTCGGCATCGCCGAGAAGGACTACGAGTCCCGTCTGGCGACCTGGCGCGAGTGGCAGCCGGTGTCGGAGGAAGCACACGGCGCCTGACGGCCCAGCGTTCAGAGCCGCGTGCTCGTCGCGCCGATCACGGACAGCAGCCGGAGCCGCTCCGCGCTCACACTGCCCGGCTCCGCGGTGTGGACCAGCAGCGTCTGGGAACTCTCGGGGTCGTTGAGCACCTGACACTGCAGCGTGAGCAGGCCGACCTCCGGGTGGCGGTACCGCTTCACGTCACGGGGTCGCACGCCGACCTCGTGACGTGCCCAGACGTCGCGGAACTCCGCACTCGTCCCGAGCAGGTGTTCAGCCAGGCGCGCTGCGCGGGATCCAGGGCCTCGGCGTGCGAGGACGCCCCGGAGCCCCGAGGCGTACATCCGAGACAGGAACGCGTGGTCCTCGACCGGGTGCACGTCGCGGGACCCCGGGTCGGCGAACCACCGGTAGCCGATGCTCCGGTCGTCGCCCCGGCGGCCGCGCGCGTCACCGGTCAGCTCGACGGCGAGCGGCGTCTGTTGCAGTGTCTCGCCCAGCTCGGTGACGATCTCGGCGGGGCTGTCGGCGAGCCGGTCGAAGATGCGCATCATCCCCGGGCTGACGTGGTCCCCTCCGCAGGCGGCCGCTGGTGGCTCGTGTCCGGCGAGGCGGAAGAGGTGGTCGCGCTCGGCGATCGTGAGCCGTAGTCCCTGCGCGATGGACGCGAGCATCTGGTCGGACGGCTGCGGGCCGCGCTCCCGCTCCAACCGCGCGTAGTAGTCGACGGACATGTTGCTCAGCAGGGCCGCTTCCTCGCGGCGCAGTCCGGTCGTGCGACGCCGTTGCCCGCGCGCGAGGCCGACGTCCTCGGGCTGGAGTGCAGCGCGACGCCCGCGGAGGAAGTCCGCCAGGGATGCTCGGTCGATCACGGCCCCATCCTCTCCCGGACACGACGGCGTATCCACGGATCGTCGGGCCGTGGTTGCGGATGCGGAGGGCGGGGACCATCGTCCTGAGCGTCGTCCCCGGCGTTCACGACGAAAGAGGCGAACCATGGCGCGGACCGAACAGCTGACCATCCCGGACGTCACCGGCCGGAGGGTCCTGGTGACCGGCGCGAGCGACGGCATCGGTCTGGAGATCGCCGCCCGGTTCGCCGGAGCCGGAGCCGAGGTCGTCATGCCCGTGCGGAACCGCGGCAAGGGGGCGACGGCGGCGGCTCGGATCAGCGAGCGGCACCCGGCGGCGTCCGTCGTGCTCGAGGACCTCGACCTGTCCTCGCTCACGTCGATCGCGGCGCTCGGCGACCGGTTGCGGTCCGACGGCACGCCGATCGACGTGCTCGTGGGGAACGCCGGCGTGATGACACCGCCGGAACGCGGGACCACCGAGGACGGCTTCGAGCTGCAGTTCGGCACGAACCACCTCGGCCACGTGGCGCTCGTCGGCGGAGTGCTGCCCCTGCTCCGCGCAGCGAGGGGCCGGGTCGTGATGCAGACGAGCGTGGCGGCGCGGCGTGCGTCGATCCGTTGGGACGACCTGCAGTCCGAGCGTGAATACGACGGCATGCGGGCGTACGCGCAGTCGAAGCTCGCGTGCGCCCTCTTCGCTCTCGAACTCAGTCGGAGGAGTCGCTCCGGCGGGTGGGGTGTCACGAGTGCGGTCAGCCACCCGGGCGTCGCCCCGACGAGCCTGCTCGCCGCCCGCTCCGAGATCGGCCGTGGCGTCGACACCCCGCAGGTCCGGGTGATCCGGTGGCTGTCGGCGCGCGGACTCCTCGTGGGGACCCCGGCCACGGCAGCGGAGCCGGCCCTGCTCGCGGCCACGGCTCCGGACCTCGACAGCGGGTTCGCCGGGCCGACCGGCATCGGCCAGCTCGGAGGCCCGGCCGGACGTCGGGCACCGTGGGCCCCGATGCTCCGGACCGAGGACGCAGCACGGCTCTGGGACGCGTCCGAGGCGCTGGTCAGCTGATGATGTTCACCGCGCGAGAGATCACGAGCGCCAGCAGGATGAACCCGCCGAGTGCCTGGTAGGCCATGATCATCTTCGCGCGCACGGTCATCGGCATGGTGTCGGTCGGGCTGAACGCCACCATGTTCGTCATCGCGACGTAGAGGTAGTCCAGGTACACCGGTCGCCACGCGGCGGTCTTCGGGTCGGTCTCCTGCGGGAACTGGAAGTCGGCCTCGTCACTCGTCCACAGCTCGGGACGACGACGAGCCACCGGCCCGCCCCGGTCGAGCTCCCAGTACACGAGCCCGAACGCGATGATCGTGCTCACCCACACCTGTAGGGCGGTGAGCAGCACGGCACCGCCGTCGGCCTGGCCACCGAGGAGCACCTCGATCGTCCGGACTACGGTCAGCTGGTTCGCGACGGTGAGCAGGATCGCCAACGAGAAGGACACCCACCGTGACCAGGTCGTCTCGCGGGTCAGTCGTCGCGGGTTGAAGACGACGAGCGGGATCAGCAGCAGGACGCCGAGCACCGGGACCACCCATGACGGGAAGAACAGCACCTCGCTCGGCAGGAACAGGCTGAGCCCGAGGTTCACCAGGACGGCGATCGCCACCGGCGCGCGGTGTTCGTGCCGGGGTGTGGTCCGCGTCGTCGTCACGGCTCCGAGTGTGGCCCTCGAACATCGTTCCGGGCCCGTGCGACCCGTGAGGGTACGGTCAGTAGGACACCCGTGTCACTCTCACCGGCACCTGGAACATCAGTAGGCTGGTGGCGGGCTGTGTCACCGCCGGAGCGTGGCCCGAGCAAGGATGAAGCCCACCGCTGGGCAAACAGCGATGGGCTTCGATTTGCTCTCCGAGTGGAGAACGAGGGACAGAACGCGTCCCGAGCTTGAACTCGGAAGCAGTGTAACTCGATCACCGTCGGGTCGCACGTCCCTCCGCCCCTGCTCTTCGTGTCCGCCGGCGCTGACACGGAAGGTGGTTCGGATGTCCTCCGACGACGAACCGCGACGACGCCGTCAGGTGCCGTGGTTGGGGATCGCGACGTTGTTCGTGACCCTGGCTCGGTTCCTGCACGACGTGTGGCGCAAGGGTTGCGCCCAGGGTGCCCCGCGCTCTTGCCGGCGCGGGGCGTCCGCGTCGGTGGCCCGCCCGGACCTGGCGAGCAGTCCCACGAGCGGAGCGAGGAGCGTGCCGACCACGGAGCCGATGTCAACCGCTCGGAGGACCCGGGATCGATCCGTCGTCGCACGGGGTCGCGTCGCCCGGGGGACGATCCGCGGGCGCTCGGTGCGCAGGCTGGTGGCATGTCCGAACGCAACCGTCCCACCGTCCGTCTCCTCGCCGCCGTCGTGGTCGCCGGCTCCGTCGCGGTGCTCGCGACCGGGTGCAGCTTCGTCCAGCAGCAGACGGGCGATGCCTGGTCCGTGACCTACGAGGTCAGCGTCGACCAGCCGAGCGGGGCCGCGCTCACCGACGTGCGCGTCGAGGGTGCCGAGAAGCGCGGCGACGCCCCGGAGGTGCACCGGCTCGGGGCGCAGAAGACGAGTACCGCGACGACGAGCGACTCGGCATGGGAGCACGAGTCGATCGTCCTCGCCGAGCAGCGCGCCTCGGTCCGGGCGACCCCGGCGCGGGGTGCGACGGCGACGTGCCGGATCCTGCTCGACGGCAAGCGCGAGATCGCCACGGAGACCGCTGCCGCGGGTGAGCCCGTGACGTGCTCGGTCGACACCCCCGCGTTCGACTGAGCCGATCAGCCGCCGACGGGCGTCGCGAGCACGAGCGGGTCGACCTCGGAGCCGAGCAACCGCCCGGCCGCCCGCAGTCCGGACAGCAGCGCGCCGTGCACGGTCGCCGGGTCGTCGCCCCACGTGGCCTCGCCGGCGAGTTGCACCCGGCCGGACGGCGCCCCGAGCAGGTCGTGGTCGTCCGGTGACGCCCCGACGTGCAGGTACGAGTACGAGCCGCGTGCGAACGGGTCGTCGGCCCACCGGGTGATGCGGAACGCCTCCGGTTCGGGGACCGACGGGCCGAACATCCGCCGCAGGCCGCCGACGCCCTCTTCGACGATCATGGCGTCCGGCAGGGTCTCGAGGCGCCGGGCCCCGGTCCCGCCGACCAGGGCGGCCAGCACGGGCGCTCCGGTGACGCGGGACATGTCGTACCAGGAGTGCCAGTCGACACCGGCCGACCCTTGCTGGCGGACCACCCACGACTCGCCCCAGAACCGCTCCGGGAACCGCAGGAACACCTTGTCGTAGACGCCCATCCCGAGTCGGCTCATCGCACCGGTGACCGCCTCGGCGAGCGGTGGGTCGAACGTCACGGCGCCGGCCTGCAGCACCCCGAGCGGGACGGTCACGACGACGTCGTCCGCCGTGACCGACGAACCGTCTGCGAGTCCGACCACGACACCCGTTGCGGACTGCGTCACCGACCGCACGACCGCGGACAGCCGGACGTCGAGCCCCTCGGCCAGGGCGGCGGCGTACTGCGCGTAGCCGCCGGGGAACACCACCTCGTCGCCGGGGACGTGTTCCTCTTCGAGGCCGCGGGCGTCGAGGACGGTCACGGGTGCGCCGCAGAGGTCCTCGGAGCGGTGCGCCATGTACTCGCGGACCCGCGCGGCCCGGTCGCCCTGCCACTGCAGGGACCGCAGCACGGTGTCGACGGCGGCCGCGTACGTCGAGGGCGGTGGAGCGTGTGCGACGACGGTGTCCAGGGCGGCGTCGACGGTGTGCAGGTCCGCGACGAACGCCGAGGCCGAGGCCTCGGACAGCGGTGCGCCGGAGGGGCCGTGCCACGCGATCGGCCGGCCGTCGAACTGGAAGCTCCCGACGGTGAACTCGACGGTCTCGATGCCGAAGCGGGGAGCCAGGGCCCAGAGCGGGTTGCCGTCGACACCGTGGATCCACGAGGCGCCGAGGTCGACGGGCACGCCGAGCGCGGTGTCGGTCCAGGTGCGGCCGCCGATCCGGTCGCGGGCCTCGAGCACGACCACCCGCTGGCCGTCGAGTGCGAGCGCCCGGGCAGCGGCGAGCCCGGCGACCCCGGCCCCCACCACGACGACGTCGGCATCGAGTGCAGCCATCAGTGGCCTCCGGTCAGGGGTGCCATCAGCCGCGCCGCCAGGCTCGGCCGTCCGGTCAGGGCTTCTTCGCGGTCGGCCAGGTCGGTCGCCACGAGTCCGGCGTTCGCCCCGAGGAACCGGAGCGGCTCGGGCTCCCAGTCGGGCGAGCGGTGGTTCACCCACGGCAGCGCGGTGAGCGGCGACGCGACCCCGCGCACGAGGTCGGCGAGCGTCCGCCCGGCCAGGTTCGTCGTGGAGAGTCCGTCACCTACGTAGCCGCCGGCGGTGCCGACGTGCCCGTCCCAGGTGACGGACGCGCACCAGTCGCGCGGCACCCCGAGCGGGCCGCCCCACGTGTGGGTGATCGGGGCGTCGGTGACGGCTGGGAACAACTCCACCAGGGACTTCCGCAGGTGCTCGAAGACGCGTGGCACCCGGTCGTAGCCGGGGGTGATCGCGGACCCCCAGTGGTAGCGGGCTCCGCGTCCGCCGAACGCCAGTCGGTCGTCCGCCGTGCGCTGCCCGTACACGAGCAGGTGCCGGTAGTCGGAGAACGTCTGCCCGTGCTCCAGGCCGATGCGGTCCCACACCGCCGCGGGCAGCGGAGCGGTCGCGATCATGAGCGAGTAGAGCGGCAGGATCCGCCGCTTCGTCTGTTCGAGCTGTGCGCCGTACCCCTCGACCGCGATGACGACCGCGCCGGCCGTGACGGTCCCACGCGACGTGACCACACGCCCGTGGTCCCACGACGAGGCGGGCGTGTGCTCCGCGATCCGGACGCCCCGGGCCTCCAGGGCGGCCGCCAGGCCACGCACCAGTGCGGCGGGCTGCACGCGCGCACAGTCCGGGGTCCACGCGACCCCCGCCGATCCGGCGGCGTCGCCGGGCCGGGCCGCGCGCCAGGTCATGGCGTCGCCCCACTCGGCCGACGAGGCGACCTCGTCGTGCGCCGCGCGTTCCTGCACGGCGGACCGTGCGTAGAGGACGGTGCCGCCCTTCACGTAGTCGCAGTCGACCCCGGCTTCGGCCGCTGCGCGGCCGACCTCGTCAACGGTGTCGCGCATCGCTGCGCGCAGTGCGAGGGCGGCGTCGCGGCCGTGCTCGCGCGCGACGGACTCAGCGGATCGCGGGAACAGCGCCGAGCACCAGCCCCCGTTGCGACCGGAGGCGCCGAACCCGGCGATCTCGCGTTCCAGGACGACGATCTGGAGGCCCGGGTCGGCCTGGTGCAGGTACCAGGCGGTCCAGAGACCCGTCAGTCCACCGCCGACGATCGCGACGTCCGCGGTCGTGTCGCCGTCGAGCGGCGGCCGGGGCGCCAGGTCGTCGCGTCCGGTGGACGCGAGCTGGTCGAGCCAGAACGAGACGCCCCGGTAGCCGCTCACGATCAGATCTTCGACGAGGCCTCGGACAGGACGCTCCGCAGGATCGAGGTGATCTCGCGGAACTCCGGCTGCCCGATGGTCAGCGGCGGGGCGAGCTGCACGACCGGGTCGCCACGGTCGTCGGCCCGGCAGTACAGGCCGGCGTCGAACAGCGCCTTCGACAGGAACCCGCGCAGCAGCCGCTCGGACTCGTCGTCGTCGAAGGTCGTCTTGGTGGCCTTGTCCTTGACGAGCTCGATGCCGTAGAAGTAGCCGTCACCGCGGACGTCCCCGACGATCGGCAGGTCCTTCAGGGTGTCGAGCTCGGCCTTGAACAGCGGGGCGTTCTGCCGCACGTTCGCGAGCAGGCCCTCTTCCTCGAAGATGTCGAGGTTCTCCATCGCGACGGCGGCCGACACCGGGTGCCCGCCGAACGTGTACCCGTGGTAGAAGGTCGTGTCGCCCTTGGAGAACGGCTCGAAGAGCTTGTCGCTGATGATGGTCGCGCCGATGGGGGAGTAGCCCGAGGTCATCGCCTTCGCGCACGTGATCATGTCCGGCACGAAGTCGTAGGTGTCGCAGGCGAACATGGTGCCGATCCGGCCGAAGGCGCAGATCACCTCGTCGGAGACGAGCAGGACGTCGTACTCGTCGCAGATCTCGCGCACCCGCTGGAAGTACCCGGGCGGCGGGGTGAAGCAGCCGCCGGAGTTCTGCACCGGTTCGAGGAACACCGCCGCGACGGTGTCGGGGCCCTCGAACTCGATCATCTCGCGGATGCGCTCGGCCGCCCAGAAGCCGAACTGCTCCTCGGTGCCGCCCGGGAAGCCCATCTCCTCGGCGCGGTAGTAGTTCGTGTTCGGCACCCGGAAGCCACCGGGCGTCAGGGGCTCGAACATCTGCTTCATCGCCGGGATGCCGGTGATCGCCAGGGCACCCTGCGGGGTGCCGTGGTAGGCCACCGCGCGCGAGATGACCTTGTGCTTCATGGGCTTGCCCTGGAGCTTCCAGTAGTACTTCGCGAGCTTGAAGGCGGTCTCCACCGCTTCGCCGCCACCGGTCGAGTAGAAGACCTTGTTGAGGTCACCGGGTGCGTGCTCGGCCAGGCGGTCGGCGAGCTCGATGGCCGCCGGGTGCGCGTAGGACCAGATCGGGAAGAAGCTCAGCGTCTCCGCCTGCTTCGCGGCCATCTCGGCCAGGCGCTTCCGACCGTGGCCGGCGGCGACGACGAACAGGCCGGAGAGCCCGTCGATGTAGCCCTTGCCGTGGCTGTCGTAGACGTGGTGGCCCTCGCCGCGCACCATGATCGGCACGTCGGCACCGGCCTGGTTCGCACCGTGCCGGGCGAAGTGCATCCACAGGTGGTCCCGGGACTTCCGCTGCAGGTCGGCGTCGTCGACCGGGGCGAACGGGTCGTAGGACCCGAGGCGGGTGGACCGGCCGGTGGCCTGGCCGCTGGTCGTTTCGGAGATGGTCATCGCGTTCCCCAGTCGTAGAGCTGTTTGCGGAGTTGCAGGTAGACGAAGGTCTCGGTGCCGGCGACGCCCGGGATGGCCCGGATCGTGCCGTTGAGCAGTTCGATCAGGTCGTCGTCGTCCTCGCAGACGACCTCGACCATCAGGTCGAAGCTGCCGGCGGTCATGACGAGGTAGTCGACCGCCGGCAGCTGTTCGAGGGCATCGGCGACGGTTCGGGTGTCGCCGCTGACCCGGATGCCGATCATCGCCTGCCGGTGGAAGCCGAGCTGCATCGGGTCGGTGACCGCGACGATCTGCATGACGCCGGTCTCGGTGAGCTTCTGGACTCGTTGCCGGACCGCCGCCTCGCTGAGACCGACGGCCTTGCCGATCTCGCCGTACGGACGGCGGCCGTCCGCCTGGAGTTGTTCGATGATCCGCTTCGAGGTGTCGTCGATCGGTCCCGGACGTCGTGGTGCTGCCGCCATGCCGGACAGCATGGCAGCGAGGCCCGGGTCGCGCAAGGGATTCCGTTGTGAACACCGTGTTTCGCGACGATTTCCGTTGTTACGGTTCTCCACAACCTCCGAATCCGTCTTCCGCGCCGCCGGAATCCGTGTCAGGATCACCGCCATGCTGGACACGACGGAAACGGTGACCACGACGCACGAGGTGCGCAACTTCGTCGGTGGGTCGTTCGTCGAGTCGGGCGCGGACACCCGGTTCGACCTGGTCGACCCCACCACCGAGCAGGTCTACGGCACGTCCCCCGTGTCCACGGCTGCCGACGTCGACGCCGCGTTCACGAGCGCGAGCACCGCCTTCGCGACCTGGCGCCGCACGACCCCCGGCGAACGACAGCTCGCGCTGTTCCGGATCGCGGACGCCATGGAGCAGCGGGCATCGGAGTTCGCCGACCTCGAGTCCCTCGACACCGGCAAGCCCCGGGCCACCCTGGTCGAGGACGAGATCCTGCTGTCCGTCGACCAGATCCGCTTCTTCGCCGGAGCCGCCCGCAACCTCGAGGGCCGCAGCGCCGGCGAGTACATGGCCGACCACACCTCGTTCGTCCGGCGCGAGCCCATCGGCGTCGTCGCCCAGGTCACCCCGTGGAACTACCCGCTCAACATGGCGGTGTGGAAGTTCGCCCCGGCGCTCGCCGCGGGGAACACCACCGTGCTCAAGCCGAGCGACACCACCCCGCTCTCCACCCTGCTGCTCGCCGAGGTCGCCGCCGAGTTCCTGCCGCCCGGCGTGCTCAACGTCGTGGTCGGTGACCGCACCACCGGCGCCGCGATGATCGACCACCCCACTCCACAGCTCGTGTCCATCACCGGGTCCGTCCGCGCCGGCATGGAGGTCGCCCGCGCCGCCGCCGGCGACCTGAAGCGCACCCACCTCGAGCTCGGCGGCAAGGCCCCGGTGATCGTGTTCGACGACGCCGACATCCCGTCCGCCGTCGCCGGCATCGTCGCCGCGGGGTTCTTCAACGCCGGGCAGGACTGCACCGCCGCCACCCGGGTGCTCGTGCAGGACGGCATCCACGACGAGTTCGTGGCGGCGCTCGCCGCCTCGGCACGTGCGACCGCGACCACCGGCGCCGACACGGCCACCCCGTACTTCGGCCCGGTGAACAACGCGAACCAGCTCGCCCAGGTCCGGTCCTTCGTCGACACGCTCCCCGACCACGCCACGATCGAGCTCGGCGGCGGGCGGCAGGGCGACGTCGGCTACTTCCACCAGGCCACGATCGTGTCCGGCCTGCGCCAGACCGACCGCATCGTGCAGCAGGAGGTCTTCGGCCCCGTGCAGACCGTGCAGCGCTTCACGACCGAGGACGAAGCACTGCGCGCCGCGAACGACGTCGAGTACGGGCTCGCGAGCTCGGTGTGGACGACCGACCACTCGCGGGCGATGCGCTTCGCCCGCGACCTGGACTTCGGGTGCGTGTGGATCAACACCCACATCCCGATCGTCGCCGAGATGCCGCACGGCGGCTTCAAGCACTCCGGCTACGGCAAGGACCTGTCCCAGTACGGGTTCGACGACTACACCCGCATCAAGCACGTCATGTCCTACATCGGCTGACCCCGATCCTTCCGAAGCAGCAGGAGGCACCATGGCAATGACCGGCACGTTCGCCGAATCCGGAGCCGATCTCCGACTCGAGCAGATCACCAAGTCGTTCCCCGGCCACACCGCGGTCGACGCGCTGGACCTGACGGTGCCGGCCGGCTCGTTCTTCGCCCTGCTCGGCCCCTCCGGCTGCGGCAAGACCACGACGCTGCGACTGGTCGCCGGGCTCGAGGAGCCCACGAGCGGCACCATCACGATCGGCGGCGAGGACGTCACCGACACGAAGCCCTACCAGCGGCCCGTCAACACGGTGTTCCAGAACTACGCGCTGTTCCCGCACATGAGCGTGCTCGACAACGTCGCGTTCGGCCTGAAGCGGCGACGGATCCCGGACCCGATGACGAAGGCGCGCGAGGCCCTGCACCTGGTCGAGCTCGACGCCTCGGCCGACAAGCGCCCCGCTTCCCTGTCCGGCGGCATGCAGCAACGCGTCGCGCTGGCACGCGCGATCGTGAACCGGCCGGCACTCCTGCTGCTCGACGAGCCGCTCGGTGCGCTCGACCTGAAGCTCCGGCACCAGATGCAGCTCGAACTCAAGACGATCCAGGCCGAGGTCGGGCTCACCTTCCTGCACGTCACCCACGACCAGGAAGAAGCGATGACGATGGCCGACACGGTCGCCGTCATGAACGGCGGCCGGATCGAGCAGATGGGCAGCCCCCAGGACCTGTACGAGCTGCCCCGGACCGCGTTCGTCGCGAACTTCCTCGGCCAGTCGAACCTGCTCGAGGGCGAGGTCCGCGGCACCGACGGCCCGCTGCTCGTGGTCGCGACCCCGGCGGGCACCATCGCCGTCCCGGCCGACCGCGCCGTCCGGACCTCGGGCAGCGTCGTCGTCGGCGTCCGTCCCGAGAAGCTCAAGATCCGCACCTCGGAGCCCACCCCCGAAGCCGGCCGCAACATCCTCGGGCCCGGCCGCGTGGTCGACGTCTCGTTCTCCGGGGTCAGCACGCAGTACCTGGTGGACGTCCCCGGAGCCGGCCGCGTCTCCGTCTTCGCGCAGAACTCGAAGGGCGGACCGCGGATCGCCACCGGCACCGAGGTCTGGCTCACGTGGGGCGTCGACCACGGATTCGGCCTGGAGGCGCACCCCGCGTCCGACCAGACCGTCACCACCCACGCCGCCACGGGCCTCCAGTCCGCACCCGCCACGGCAGGATCGCTCGCGTGACCGGCGGGGCACCCGGCCCGGACCTGCTGCGCGGACTGACGTCCGCGCGCGTCAGCCGACGCGGCCTGCTCGCCGGCGGAGGAGCCGCCGCGCTCGCGGCGCTGCTCACGGGGTGCAGCATCAAGGGCTCAGCCGCCTCCGGCGCCGAGAACGCCGTCGACTGGACCGCGTTCTGGAAGGACGCCAAGGCGACGAAGCAGCTGAACTTCGCGAACTGGCCGCTCTACATCGACTCCGACCACGGCAAGTCCGAGTCGCTCGCACTGTTCCAGAAGGCCACCGGCATCAGCGTCGACTACCAGGCGGTGATCCAGGACAACGCGACGTTCTACGCGACCGTCTCGCCAATCCTGCGGGCGCAGGGCGCCACCGGCTACGACCTGGTCGTGATGACCAACGGGTTCGAGCTGACCCAGATGATCAAGAACGGCTTCGTGTGCGAGCTCGACCACTCGCGGCTGCCGAACTTCGCGGCGAACGCGGGTGACTCGGTGAAGGACCCGACGTACGACCCCGGCAACAAGCACTCCGTCGTCTGGCAGACCGGCTTCACCGGGATCGCCTACAACCCGAAGTACATCGACCGCGAGATCACGTCGTTCCAGGACCTGCTCGACCCGGCGTTCGCGGGCCGCGTCGGGCTGATGAGCGACAACACCGAGCTCGGTTCCCTCGGACTGCTCGCGAACGGCATCGCCCCGGAGACGTCGACCCCGGCGGACTGGCGGAAAGCGCAGGCGTGGTTGCGGAAACTGCGCCCGAGCGTGACCGGCTTCTACGACCAGAGCTACATCAACAAGCTCGAGAACGGCGACACCTGGATCACCCAGGCGTGGTCCGGCGACGTCTTCCAGGCGCAGCAGTCCGGGTTCGAGGACCTGAAGTTCGTCACGCCGGAGGAGGGCCAGATGATGTGGCACGACAACCTCATGATCCCCCGGCAGGCAGCGAACCCGGTGGCCGCCCTCGAGTGGATGGACTTCTACTACACGCCGAAGATCGCGGGCATCGTCGAGGACTGGGTCAACTACGTCTGCCCGGCCCCCAGCGCCGAGGCCTACGTCCGTGACGAGCTCGACGACGCGACGGTGGCGGACAGCCCGCTGGTGTTCCCGGACTCCGACGTGCTGGGCCGGTCGCACGAGTTCCGGGTGTTCGAGAACTACGACGAGTACTCGGAGTGGAACGGCATCTTCAACGCGGTGGTGCAGTCATGACGGCCGTCGGGGTCGCCGGCCCGGGGGCCGCACCGACACCGGGTGCTGGTCCGGCGCCGGTCCGTCGGGGACGCCGTCGCAGCACGCCCTTCCTGCTCGCGCTCGTGGGGACCGCCTACCTCTGCGTGTTCTTCGTCATCCCGCTCGTGTCGGGGCTCATCGTCTCGCTCATGTCGGGCAACCCGGACGACGGGTACACCTTCACGTGGAACTGGGGGATCTACGGCTCGCTGTTCATCGACCCGCAGGTGCCCTACCTGACGTTCCTGCTCCGGTCCCTCTGGTACGGCGCCGCCGCCACGGTCGTGACCATCATCGTCGGGTACCCGGTGGCGTACTTCATCGCATTCCGGGTCTCGCCGCGGTGGAAGAACCCGCTGCTCATGCTCGTGTTCGTGAGCTTCCTGGTGTCGTTCATCATCCGCACCGACATGTGGGCGTTCGTGCTCGCGTCGCAGGGTCCGGTCGTCACCTTCCTGCAGGCGATCGGCCTGGCCGGCAAGGACTTCCACATCCTCGGTACCGGCGGCGCGGTGATCTTCGGCGACGCCTACAACGACCTGGCGTTCATGGTGCTGCCGATCTACGCCGCACTCGAACGCATCGACCCGCGACTCGGCGAGGCCGCCAACGACCTGTACGCCGGCAAGTTCCGGGCGTTCTGGCACACCACGCTGCCGCTGTCCCGCTCGGGCATCTTCGCCGGCGTCCTGCTCGTGTTCATCGACAGCGTCGGCGACCCGGTGAACTCGGCGCTGCTCGGCGGCACGAACACCTACACGATCGGTCAGGCGATCCAGGACGCGTACTCCGGCAACCAGCAGTACAACGTCGCCGCGGCACTGTCGACCGTGCTCATGGTCGTGCTCGGCATCATCCTGTTCATCTACGCCCGCGTCTCCGGCACCGACGACCTCGAGGACCTCGTATGACCGCCGTCGCACCGACTCGTCCGTCCACCGCGACCACCTCGTCGCCCGTCGTCCACCGCCACGGCGTGAACCGCCGCGGACCCTGGCTCGCGATCGTCTACTGGGTCACCATCGCGATCACACTCGTCCCGATCGTCTACATGATCGTGTACTCGTTCAACGACGCTCCGACGAACCGGCTGTCGTTCGCGTGGAACGGTTTCACGACGTACTGGTACGCGAACCTGGTCAACGTGTCCGGGCTCGGAGCCGCGTTCGTCACCTCGGTCGTCGTCGCGTTCCTGGCCGCGATCATCTCGGTCGCGATCGGGCTGCCGCTGGCCCTGGCACTCGAGCGGTACCGGTTCCCCGGCCGCGGTGCCGTGAACGCCGTCGTCTTCGCGGACATCGCGGCGCCCTCGATCGTCGTCGGCTCGGCGTCGCTGTCGTTCTTCTTGTCGGTGGGCCTCGGCACCGGGTTCCTGACCGTGCTCATCACCCACGTGGCGTTCGACGTCGCGTACGTCGTGGTGGTGCTCCGCGCTCGGATCTCCGGCACGTCGCGGGTGCTCGAAGAGGCCGCGAGCGACCTCGGTGCGACGCCGTTCCAGGCCTTCCGGCTCGTGACGCTGCCGTTGCTCGCGCCGGGCATGCTCGCGGCCGGGCTGCTCGCGCTCGCGATGTCGATCGACGACTACGTCATCACCTCGTTCGTCGCCGGGCCCGCCGTCACCTTCCCGCTGTTCGTGTACGGCGCCGCGAAGGCCGGGATGCCGCCGCAGGTGCTGTGCTTCGGGACGCTCGTGTTCGCGGTGGGGCTGCTCGTGGCGCTGCTGAACGGTGCGCTGAACCGGCGCCTGGCCCGGACGCGCGGGTAGGCGCCGGCCCGCACCGCCCGCACCGCCCGCACGGTGCGCGGTGCGTCGGCTGGTGCGAGGTTCCGTACTCCGTGCGAGCCCGCGCGCCTCGCACCGAGCACGGAACCTCGCACGGGGTGACGACGTGCGCACGGTGCGGACGGGAGGCGCCTGGCGGGCTGGCGTGGTGCCTCCCGTCCGGCGGGTGGTGTGCGTCCACAGCACGGTGCGGCTTCCGCGGACTGGTGCGGGGTTGACCGCTTGGTGCGCGCTTGTAACCGGGCACGGTGCGTGGAACCTCGCACGGAGTGAAGAGGTGCGGACGGGAGGCGCGAGGCGGGCTGGCGCCGTGCCTCCCGTCCGGCGGGTGGTGTGCGTCCACAGCACGGTGCGGCTTTCGCGGGCTGGTGCGAGGTTGACCACTTGGTGCGTGCTTGTAGCGGCGCACGGAGTGTGCAACCTCGCACGAGGCGACGAGGCGACGAGGTGCGCACGGTGCGGACGCGTCAGAACGCCCCGCACCGGTCGGAACCGATGCGGGGCGTCCTTGTCTCAGTCCTTCCGGACCAGGTCGACCAGGAGTCTGGTGAGGTTCACGAGCAAGCCCGCGACCCCCAGCCAGAACACCTGACGCCTGGGCTTGGGATCGGTGTCGTTGGACATCGAGACCACCTCCGGTGTCAGCGCCGGCGGACACGAGGAGCGGTAGACCGGGACGGGCGTGCGGTCGGGCCGGAGCTCGATTACACTGGACCCGAGCGATCAGACTCGGGAACGGCTCTTGCCCGTCCCGGCTTTCCACTCGGAGAGCAACTCGAAGCCCATCACCGTTGCAGCGGTGGTGGGCTTCGACTTTGCCCGGGCCAACACCCGGCGGTGTGCGACCCGCTCCCACCCTATGTGGTATTTCAGTCGCGGGAAGTGGCTCAGACCGCCGTGTCCACGAGCTGCTGGCCGAGCGCTCGACGCCGGGCCTGCAGCACTGGCGAGACCGTCGCGACGACCATGATGACGAGCCCGATCGCGACCACGAACGGCAGTGGCCGGAGCGGGTCCGTCCAGGTCGTCAGTGCGGCGGGCCCACTCGCCAACGCCAACGGAAGCGCGATGAGGACAGCCGTGACCACGACGGCGACGGCCTCGAGGACCGCCGCGACGAGCGCCGTCCGGAACGTGCCGCCGGTCACGACGAGCAGGGCCACGTCGCGTCGTCGGCTGAGCGTGGTCATCACGACGGTGGCAGCGCCGGTGAAGAGGACGATGAGCACCGGCCCGCCGAAGATCGCGAGGCCGCCGAGGTAGTACGCGGGGGAGTCCCACACGCCCGCCGAGCCGGTGAGCGACCCGAGCAGCATCGCCACGGAGAGCAGGGCGATCGCGGAGTGGCTGCGCGTGAGGTGGTACCGCAGTGACTCGCGCGCGAGGAACCACGCGGCGGGTGACCCTGGCAGTGCCGCGGTCCACCCGGATACCAGCGCTCGGCAGAGCCACGGTGCCACGGCGATCACGCAGACCATGACCGGCACGAGGAAGACCATCGAGATCCCGCGCTCGCCCATGAGGTTGAGGGCGTACAGCGCGACGGCGACCCCGCCGGACACCCACACGATCACCTTGCGGCCGACGCTCGGTCGCGGTGGTTCGAGCTCGGGCTCACGGACGGCGAACAGCGCCGGAGTGCTCGAGGCGGCCCGCGCGGCACCGATCGCACTCAGCAGCACGGTGAGCTCGAAGGCTGCGAAGGCGATGAGCCCCTCGGGCACGCCGAGTCGGGGTTCCAGGGCCGGGCTGCCCGTGCTCCGCATCGGGGCGGAGAGGAAGGCCATCAGGGACTGCAGCGTGAGGGGCATCACGGCGAGGGCCACGGCGAACGCGGCGAGCGAGACCGTCGAGGCCTGCGCGAAGACCACGCGTCGGATCAGCGCCGGGCCGATGCCACCGAACTGCCAGAGCGCGTGGTTCCGGCGCTGGATCCGGATCGAGAACGTCACGAGGACGTTGAGCGCCCCGATGACGACGATGGCGTTCATCGCGCCGAACACCAGCGCGTGGTTGCGGAGGGCGTCGGCGTCCGCCTGGTCGGCGATCCCCGCAGCGGTCGCGACGTCGCCCGCGCAGACGAGCGCGACGACGGCTGCGAGGACCATGACGACGAACGTCGAGGTCCAGAGTCGCCAGGCCCGGAGGACCTCGGCCAGGACGAGTCGCGTGATCACCGGGACACCGCCGCGAGGACGTCGGTCACGGACGGCGCCACGAGCTCGCGGTGCAGTCGACCATCGCGCAGCACGAGCACTCGGTCGCCGAGCGCCGCGGCCTCGAGGTCGTGCGTGACCATCACCACGGAGCGTCGCCCGGAGGCAGCTGCCCGCAGGAGTTCCAGCACGCGGGCCCCGGACTCGGTGTCGAGCGCGCCGGTCGGTTCGTCGGCGAACACCACGTCGGGTGCCGTGACGATGGTGCGGGCGATCGCGACGCGCTGCTGCTGTCCACCGGAGAGCTGTCCGGGACGGTGCCGCGCGACCGCCGTCAGTCCCACCGCGTCGAGGGCGTTCCGGACGACGGCGCGATCGACGGATCCGGTCGACAGCCGGAGAGGCAGCGCCACGTTCTCGAACGCCGTCAGCGCCGGGATGAGGTTGTACGACTGGAACACGAACCCGAGGTGGTCTCGGCGGAACGCCGCGAGGGCATCGCCGCGAAGGGTGGCGAGGTCGGTGCCGTCGATGCGCACGGTGCCGGCGGTCGGGGCGTCCAGTCCGGACAGGCACTGGAGGAGCGTCGACTTGCCGGAGCCGCTGGGCCCGACGATCGTGACGAGTTCGCCGCGGCCGATGGTCAAGGTGACGTCGTCGAGGACGGTCACGTCACGGCCTGCGGAACTGGGGAACCGACGCGTCAGCGCCGTGGACTCGATGAGTGCAGTCATCGATCCAATATATGACATATGTTACGAGCATGCGTCGGGCGGTGTGCCGCGGCGCGCACCACAGCCACCGCGCGTAGGTTCCAGCCATGAGTGCAGAGCTGACGCTCGGCGCCGAGGAAGAGCTGCACCTCATCGACCTCGAGTCCGGCCGACTTTCCGCGAAGGCCCCGCGCCTTCTGCCCAAGCTGCCCGCCGACCGCTTCGGCGCGGAACTGCAGCGCACGACCATCGAGACGAACACCCCCGTGGTGCGCACCCTCGACGACCTGCGGCGGGTGATCGTCGACCTGCGCCGTGAGCTCAGCGCCGCGATCGTACCGGCCGGGGTGACCATCGCGTCGGTGGGTACGGCGCCGCGGTCCGAGTACGCCGACTTCGAGCTGACCAGCGGCGGGCGCTACGGCCGCATGCAGGAGCAGTACCGGATGCTCGTCGACGAGCAGCTCATCTGCGGCCTCCAGGTGCACGTCGGTGTGAGCGACCGTGACCTGGCGGTGCAGATCGCGCAGCGGGTCGCCCCGGTCCTGCCGGTGCTGCTGGCCCTGAGCGCGTCGAGTCCGTTCTGGAACGGGCAGGACACCGGGTACTCGTCGTTCCGCAGCATCATCTGGCAGCGGTGGCCGTCGGCCGGCAGCTTCGGGCGGGTGTCGAACGCGGCGGAGTACGACAAGGTGCTCGACGACCTGATCGCGTCGGGGGTGATCGCCGACAAGAAGATGGCGTACTTCGACGTGCGGCCGTCGTCGCACGCTCCGACGCTCGAACTCCGGGTCTGCGACGCCACCCCGATCGTCGACGACGCGGTGCTCATCGCCGGCCTGTTCCGGGCCGCGGTGCGGAAGGCCGAGGTCGCCGTCGAGTCCGGCGCCGAGTGGCATCCCCGCAGCGAGCCCCTGCACCGTGCAGCGATGTGGCAGGCGGCGCGCACGGGGCTGAGCGGCGAACTGCTCGGCCTCGGGCAGCACCCGGACCGCCTGCCCGCCGAGGTCGCCGTCCGGCAACTGGTGTCCCGCCTGCGCCCGGAACTCGAGGAGCTCGGCGACTGGGGCACCGTCACGGACCTGCTCGAGGACACCCTGGCCCGCGGCAACTCCACCGATCGGCAGCGCACCGCGTACGCCGAGCGCGGGGAGCTCGACGACGTCGTGACCCTGGTGGTCGAGGACACGGCCGGCACCCCGTCGGGGCGCGACGAGGGACCGGCGGTCGCGGTCCCCGGGTACCGCGTGCGCGCCGGCGACGAAGCGGTCGGCCCCGGTGCCCGCCCCCGTCCGGCGTTCCGCGACCTGGCGACGTACTTCACCGCCTGGGACGCCGACACGACGAACGAGCACTGCGCCGCACGCGACGCCTGGACCCGCGAGCACGAGGTCGGCTTCGTCGTGGACGGCGGCGTGCAGGCGTTCGGGTGCGACCTGGTGCCGCGGACGATCAGCGCGTACGAGTGGTCGCAGCTGGAGCGCGGCCTCGGGCAGCGCGCACGGGCGATCGAGCTGTTCCTGCGCGACGTGTACGGCGAGCGGCGGATCGTGGCCGACGGGGTGATGGACGAGCACCAGTTCGTCGGTGCGAACGGCTGGGACCCCGACGCTGCGCGCCTGCCCGGTCACGCGGTGCGGGCACCCGTGCTCGGCTTCGACCTGGTGCGGAACGAGTTCGGCGGTTGGCGGGTGCTCGAGGACAACGTGCGTTCGCCCTCCGGGGTCGCGTACGGCATCGCGCTCCGCGAGCTCATGGACGACGTCGTGCCGGACGCTCCACGTCCGGCGCTGTTGCGCGACCCGCACGGCGTGACCGACCGCCTGCGCGAGACCCTGCGCACGAACGCGACCGCGGTGACCGGCAACCCGGACCCGGTGCTCGCACTCGTCAGTGACGGCCCCGCCGCCGGCGCGTGGTTCGAGCACCGCAGGCTGGCCGACGGAGCCGGGCTGCGCCTCCTGGCCGGGTCCGACCTGGACGTCCGTGACGGACGTGTGGTCGACGCGACGACCGGCGACGTGCTCGACGGGCTGTACCTGCGGATCGACCGCGACGTGCGGGCCCTGACCGCGGACCACGCGCCGGAGCTGGGCGCCCGCATCCTCGACGTGGCCGAGGCCGGACACGTCCACCTGTCGAACGCCCCGGGCAACGCCCTGGTCGACGACAAGGCGATGTACGTCAACGTGCCGGACCTGATCTGGTACTACCTGGACGAGAAGCCGCTGCTCGAGTCGGTGCCGACGTACCGCACGAGCATCGAGGGCGAACGCCTGTCGGTGCTCGACCGGGTCGGCGAACTCGTGACGAAGCCGGTCGACGGCGAAGGCGGACGCGGGGTCCTGATCGGGCCGAGCGCGAGTGCCCCGGAGGTCGCCGAACGACGGCGCGAGATCGCTGCCGACCCAGCAGGTTGGGTCGGACAGGAAGTGGTGCAGCTGTCGTCGCACCCGACAATCGGACCGGCGGGCCTCGACCCACGGCACGTCGACCTGCGCGCGTTCGTCTACCTGACCGGGACCGGAGCGGACGACGCGCACCTGGCCGACGTCGCGCTGACCCGGGTGGCGCCCGAGGGCAGCATGGTCGTGAACTCGTCGCGCGGCGGCGGCGCCAAGGACACCTGGATCGTGGGATCCGCCGCGAAGGCGGCGGCCGAGGGAGAGCGCTGATGTGTGGACTCGCGGGCGAGATCCGGTTCGACGGCACGGCCCCGGACGTCGGAGCAGTGGCGCGGATGACCGGGTGCATGGTGCACCGCGGCCCCGACGGTGACGGGCTCTGGGCGCGCGGTCCGGTCGCGCTCGGACACCGACGGCTGTCGATCGTCGACCTGTCCACCGCCGGTGCGCAGCCGATGGTGCTGCCCCGGGCCGGACTGACGATCGCCTACAACGGCATGGTCTACAACTACGAGCAGCTGCGTGACGAGCTGCGCGGCAAGGGGCACGAGTTCTTCTCGACGTCGGACACCGAGGTCATCGCCGTCGCCTACGCCGAGTGGGGCACGGCCTTCGTCGAGCACCTGATCGGCATGTTCGCCATCGCGATCTGGGAGCACGCCAGCGGCCGACTCGTGCTCGCGCGGGACCGGCTCGGCATCAAGCCGTTGTACGTGGCACAGGTACCTGGCGGTCTCCGCTTCGCGTCGTCCCTGCCCGCGGTGCTGGCCGGTGGCGGCATCGACACGTCCATCGACCCCGTCGCCTTCGCCTCCTACATGAGCTTCCACTCGATCGTGCCCGCACCCCGCACGATCCTGTCCGGTGTCGGCAAGCTCCCGCCCGCCACCGTCCGGGTGATCGAGCGCGACGGTACGTCCCGCGACACCGTCTACTGGGAGCCGCGGTTCGAACGCGACCCCGCCAGGGCCGACTGGACCGACCAGGACTGGGAGCAGGCGTTCATCGGGTCGCTCCGCACCGCGGTCGAGCGCCGCATGGTGGCCGACGTCCCCGTCGGCGTGCTGCTGTCCGGCGGCATCGACTCGTCCCTGGTCGTCGGACTGCTCGCCGAGGCCGGGCAGCAGGACCTCGCCACGTTCAGCATCGGCTTCGAGGCCGCTGGCGGTGAGTCCGGCGACGAGTTCGAGTACTCGGACCAGGTCGCGAAGCACTTCGGCACCGACCACCACCGCATCCACATCCCCTCGACGCGCCTGCTCGACGGCATCGACGGTGCGGTCGCCGCCATGAGCGAGCCGATGGTCAGTCACGACTGCGTCGCGTTCTACCTGCTGTCGCAGGAGGTCTCGCAGCACGTCAAGGTCGTGCAGTCCGGCCAGGGTGCCGACGAGGTGCTCGCCGGCTACGACTGGTACCCGCCGCTGGCCGACGTCCCCCGCGACCAGGCGGCCGAGGCCTACCGCTCCGTGTTCATGGACCGCAGGTGGCCGGCGCTGCAGGGGCTGCTCGGGGAGCGCTGGAAGAGCGACGACGACACCCCGTCGGCGTTCGTGGACGCTGCGTTCGCGGTTCCGGGCGCGGAGACGAGCGTCGATGCTGCGCTCCGCAGCGACACGATGACGATGCTCGTCGACGACCCGGTCAAGCGCGTCGACAACATGACGATGGCGTGGGGCCTCGAGGCCCGCGTGCCGTTCCTGGACCACGAGTTCGTCGAGCTCGCCGGCGCGATCCCGCCCGCGCTCAAGCTGTCGGACGGCGGCAAGGGCGTCATGAAGCGGGCGTCGCGCGGCATCGTCCCCGACAGCGTCATCGACCGCAGCAAGGGGTCGTTCCCGGTGCCCGCGATCCGGCAGCTCGAGGGCCCGTACCTGGAGCGGGTGCGCACGGCACTGCACGCGCCGGAAGCACGTGAGCGCGGCCTGTTCGACCCGGGTACGGTCGAGCGGATGCTCCAGGACCCGAACAGCACGCGAACCGAGATCGGCGCGAACGCGCTCTGGCAGCTCGGCCTGATCGAGATGTGGCTGCAGCAGCAGGGGGTGCGGTGAACGTGGGTTCCACCCGGACTGGAGGCTCGGCGAGCGTCGCGTCGTCGGCCGACGTCCGTCCCTCGGTCACGACCAGGGCCGCGGCCGACCTGGGTGAGCGGCTCGCCGCCGCCTGGGGGTCGTGGGGCCCCACCATGACCCGGAACGCCCGGCGCGTGGCGTTCGTGTCCGACCGGCACGGCACCCCCGAGGTGTTCGTGCAGGACGTCGTCGTCGACGGCGAACTGCCCGAACCGGTCCGGATCGCGCTGTCCGACGACCCAGTGATCCGGGTGTCGTGGTCGTCCGACGGGGAGTGGCTCGCCGTGGCGATCGCGACCGACGGCGGCGTGAAGCAGCAGGTCTGGGTGGTCCGGCCGGACGGCACCGACGCCGCGCAGATCGCCGGTTCGCGGTACCAGCACGCCGAACTCGGCCCGTGGAGCCGCAGCGGGCACCGGGTCGTCATCACGCTGCCCTCGACCGAAGCCGACCAGCCGGCCCGCTCGTACCTGGTCGACCCGGTCTCCGGCGACCGCGACGACCTGGCCGTCGGCGAACTCATCCACATCCTCGACCTGTCGGTGGAGGAACGCCTCGTCGTGCTCAGTGACGGGCAGCGTGGGCAGGAGTTCGTCGTCGTCGTCGACCGGCTGACCGACGAGAGCCACGCCCTGTTCGCCGACGACCCCGACGGGTCCGCGGAGATCGCGTTCCTGCGGCCCTCGCCCGCGAGCGAGACCAGCCCCCTCGTCGCCTACGTCGCCACCGAGGCCGGACTGCCCCGCCGCGGACTCGTCGCCCAGCCGGTCGGACCCCACGGCTGGCGTGGCACGCCCCGACGGATCATCGAGCGCGCCGACGCCGAACTCGAGTACCTCGACGCCGACGACGCCGGCCGCACGCTGCTGCTCGTCTGGAACGTCGACGGGCGCAGCGAACTCGACCTCATCAACACCCACGACGCCTCGCGCACCCCGGTGCCGGACCTGCCCGGGTACGTCGTCACCGACCCGGTGCTCAGCCGCGACGGCCGGAGCGTGCTGCTCGCCGTCGAGGGACCGACCCGACCGCGAGAACTCTGGCGGCTCGACACGAACGCGCTCACCTGGAGCCGGGTCACCGACGTGCCTGCACTGCCCGATGTGCCGCTGGTCGAGCCGACGCTCGAGCGGTTCGCCGCCCGTGACGGACTGGAGCTGACCGGCTGGCTGTACCGGGCGGTGGAGCCGGCCACGTCGTCGGCCGTCGGCGCTCGTGCTGCTGCTGCCGCGCCTCCCGGCCCGCGCGCAGCGCTCGTCCACCTGCACGGCGGACCGGAGTCGCAGGAACGACCCACGTTCTCGCCGCAGCACCAGGCGCTCGCCGCAGCGGGCGTGACCGTCCTCGCCCCGAACATCCGCGGATCGTCCGGGTACGGACACGAGTTCGTGCACGCCGACGACCTGGCCCTGCGCTGGAACGCACTCGCCGACGTCGTGGACTGCGCACGGTTCCTGGTGTCGAACGGGTACGCCGACCGCTCCCGGGTGGCCGTCGAGGGCCGCTCCTACGGCGGGTACGCGACCCTCGCATCCCTGGCGTTCACGCACGACGTGTTCGCAGCAGGTGTCGCCGTGTGCGGGATGAGCGACTTCGCCACGTTCTACCGCGACACCGAACCGTGGATCGCCTCTGCCGCTGCGACGAAGTACGGACACCCCGTCGACGACGAAGCGCTGCTCGCGGCCCTGTCGCCGATGCGGGCGATCGACGACGTCACGGCGCCGTTGCTCGTCGTGCACGGCGAGCTCGACACGAACGTGCCCATCGGCGAGGCGCACCAGGTGGTCGCGGCGTTGCGGGAGCGGGCGCACGACGTCGAGTACCTGGAGCTCGCGGGTGAGGGGCACGAGTACCGACGGGCGTCGTCGCGGGCGCTGCTGGTGCGGCGGATGGTGGAGTTCGTGGCGTCGCGCTTGGCGTGAGGCGGGGCGCTCGGTCTGGTGCGAGGTTCCGTACTCCGTGCGGTGCACGTGCGCTCGCACCGAGCACGGAACCTCGCACGGGGCCGTGAGCCCTCTCGCACCGTGCGAGCCGCACCACGGTGTCACCGGGTGCAACGATGCGCCGGCGGCGCTCGCCGCGGGCAGAGAATGGTCGGATGACGACGACTGCGCCGACCTCGACCGCGCTGCCCCGACCGGGAGAGGTCCTCGTGACCTCGGCAGCGGACGTCGAGCAGGTCGTCCAACGCGCCACGAACCACTACGCCTCCGGGGTCGTCGCGGACACCGCCGGATGGGCGGACGGCGACCGTCGGCGGATCGAGGACCTCGGGTTCCGTGCTGGTGATGCCCGCGGCGAAGCGCTCCGGACCCTCGACCTGACGATCGCCGACGACGGCACCCCGACGCGGATGCTCGAAGCGCCCGCCATGGCCGCGCTGAACAGCCACCACGCACGGTTCGCCGAGCGGCGTGGCGAGATCGTCCGGTACCAGACCGACGTGTCGGTGTGGACAGGGATCCCCGCGCAACCCACTGCGCAGGACTGGGAGGACGTCCGGGCACTGCTCGGATCGGGCGGGATGCTCGGCGTCGGTGCGGCTGCCGTCCTGCCGTCGGGGTGGGAGCTCGTCGAGGGTGCCGGCGGCGTGCAGCTCACCGGCGAGGCGATCGAGGGGGCGCCCGACGACGAAGCCGTCGTGCTGACACCCGACGACGTGCCGGAGATGACCGCCCTGGTGGAGCGGACGAAGCCGGGGCCGTTCCTGCCGCGCACCATCGAGCTCGGCACGTACCTGGGCATCCGGCGGGACGGACGGCTCGTCGCCATGGCGGGGGAGCGGTTGCACCCGCCGGGGTGGACCGAGATCAGCGCGGTGTGCACGGACGAGGCGTACCGGGGGCAGGGGTTCGGGCGCCGGTTGGTGCTCGCCGTCGCGCACGGGATCCGGGAGCGTGGGGAGACACCCTTGATGCACGCGGCCGCGGGGAACACCGGGGCGATCGGGCTGTACCAGCACCTCGGGTTCCGGCTGCGGGATCGCGGGGCCCCGCGGTTCGTGCGGGTGCCGTGAGCTGGGTTCCGGTCTGACGGGTCAGAACGCGGCGAGGGCGCGGCGGAGCATGTCGTGGCCCTGGGCCTCGAAGCCCTCGTCGCCGACTGCGTAGGCCCACGTCGCGGTGCCGACGGCCTCGCGGAGTTGCAGCCAGCGCCAGGCGTCCGGAGTGCGCGGGTCGTCGCCGTACCCGTCGAAGAACGCCGCTTCGAGGGCCGGATCGTGCTGCCAGTGGAGCACTGCGAGTCGGGTGAGGTCGAAGGAGGCGGGGCGCCAGCCGAAGCGGCCGAAGTCGATGACGCGGAGCCTGCCGTCGTCCACGATCCAGTTGCGTGGGTGGAAGTCGCCGTGGGTCGGCACCAGGGGCTCGTCCGGGTGGTCGGTGGGGAGCATCTCGAGCGCCGCGCGGATCCGAGCGACGACGTCGGGCGAGATCCGGTGCGGGGCATCGAGCGCGCGGAGGGCCTTCGCCTGTTCGTGCAGCAGGAACGTCGGGTCGTGCCGGGTGCCGTGGTCGTGCAGACGCCGGAGGACTGCGCCGGCCTGCCGGTGGACGTCAGGGGCGTGCTCGTCCGCGGTGCCGAGCGCGAGGTGACCAGGGACGCGTTCGAGGACGAGGACGCGGTGCTGTTCGTCCGCGGCCACGAGGGCACCGGTGTCCCCGGCAGTGCGCAGGGCGTCGGTCACGGTCCGGTGGGCCTCGAGTTCCCGGGGGAAGTGGGTGTTGTCCTGGCCGGACGCCTTCACGGTGTAGCTGACGTTGCCGTTGACGACGTGCAGGACCCTCGTGTCGAGAAGCCCCCACGAGTCATCCGCCACCAAGACCGCGCCGGGGAGCGTGCGGAGCACGAACGCGATCTGGTGGTCGTCGAGTCCGGTGTCGCCCCACTGCATGGCGGCACGTTACCCGGTCCGGTCTGCGCACCGCGGCCGTTCTGGGGGCTTGTCGACCCTTCCGCTCCCTCGGACACTGATGCAGCCGTCCGCCACCGTGGTTCGGGTGCGGTGTGATCAAGGAGGGCGCAGTGCGCACGTCATCGAAGGCCGCAGCCGCGGTCGCACTCGGGTTCGTCCTGACGGCGGTCATCGCCGCACCAGGGATCGCGGATGCGGTGAGCTGCCGAGGCGACAGCATCTCGGTCAACGACCTCGCGTCCGGGTGTCACGTCGACTCCGGCGTGGTGGCGCTCGAGGACGGCCGGACCTTCGTGGTGCCCGCAGCCGGTGTCACGCTCACTGCCGCGCCCGTCGCCGAAGGGGACACCGACCCCGGTGACGTCGTGATCGCGAACCGTGGTACCGCCGGCATCGCCGTGCAGGTCGACGAGGTGTGGGCCGGATCGCCCACCGCCGTCCGGCAGGAACGCGCAGCCCAGCAACGGCGAACCCTCGGGCCGACGATCCGCGGGACTGCCTCGCACGGCGGCGCCACGACGTCCGCGAGCTGCGGGAGCAGGGCGTACGTGCTGACCGGCGCGCACTGGGAGTCGCCGATCCGGTGGCGGTACAACCCGACCGGGGCGAAGGTGTCGAAGGTCGCAGCGATCCAGCGCGGTGCCGAGGCCTGGACCGGCACGATCTCGGCGTGCGGTCAGACGGTCCAGTCGACGGCGGCGCAGGAGTACCTCGGCACCGCGACGCAGAAGCCTGCGGTCACCGCCGATGGTGGCTGCGGGACCTCGAACCGGACGAGCGTCATCGGGTGGGGCAAGCTGCCGTCGAAGACCCTGGCGCTGACGTGCATCTGGTCCTTCACGGACGGGGTCGCCTTCGAGACCGACCAGCGCTACTCGACGAGCCACCGGTGGGGGTCGACCAGCACCTGTTCGGGCAACCGTTTCGACCTGCGCGGCATCGCGACGCACGAGTGGGGGCACTCGTACGGGCTCGGGCACACGGCGCAGAAGTCCGGGCTCGTGATGAAGCCGTCGTCCACGGTGTGTGACACGGCGCAGCGGACGCTCGGGCTCGGGGATGTGCGGGGGATCACGGCGGTGTACTGAGCGCTGCTTTCCGTGCAACCGCCCGTATCGTCGCGCCCCTCGTCGTTTCGACCCCCACATGTCGGGGTGCGGTGGTGAGCGATGCTCCGTAACGTGCTGTGAAGTTGCACAGTGCAGCCATGGGGGCTGTGCGCTGGTGCGACGTGCTGAGGGGTTCTTTTCGCGTGTTTGCTGCGTCGTTGTCTGGTCGTGTTCGTGGAGTGATGCTGGCAGTGGTGACGTTGGTCGCCTTGCTGGGTTCGTTGTTGGTGGTGGTGTCGCAGCCGGCACCGGCGCAGGCTGTGGTGACCGGTACGGGCGGGCAGTACGTGCCGATGCCCTCCAACGCCCGCGTGTTGGGCGGTGCGACCGAGAAGGGCGTGTTCCGCACGGTGAAGGTCGCCGGAGTCGCCGGGCTGCCATCGTCCGGGATCGGCGCGGTGACGATGATGGTCACCATCGCCGATCCGTCGGGGTCGGGTCAGTTGCAGATGCGCGCCGACGATGCCGACACGACGACGCTGATGATGATCTACAACTCTGGTGTCGGCGGGAACACGTCGAACACGGGTCTGCTCGCGGTCGCGGACGACGGCACGATCCAGGCGCGGACCGAGACGGCGCAGTCGAAGGTCGTCATCGACATCACCGGCTACTACACATCGACGAAGAACGGCGTGTCTGCCGGCGGGTTCGTCGCGATGTCGCCGTCCCGAGTGCTCGATTCCCGTGGCGGCATCGGTGCCGCGCAGGGGCAGATCCCAGCAGGTTCGCAGCGCACCATCCAGGCAACCGGCTCGAACGGCATTCCGACTGGCGCTGCGGCGGTCGCGGTGAACATCATCGTGATCAACCGCGAAGCCAAGGCCGGCTACGTCCGTCCCACCCCGACCGGTGAGACCCGCAGCACGGGTGTCCTGAACTACAACTCCGTCGAGGGCCAGTCGACCGCGATGAACGCGCAGGTCGCGTTGAACGCCGACGGGAAGTTCAGCATCGACACCGCCGAGGGTGGCGGGAAGATCGACCTCGTCGTCGACATCCAGGGCTACTTCCTGCAGTCGAACCCGGGTGGCGGCTTCACCCCGCTGAACGGTCGGCTCATCGACACCCGCAACGGCGCGAGCATCGCTCCGGGTGCATCGTTCACGGTGCAGGTCGGCGGTGTCCAGGGAGCTCCGACGGTCGAGGGCGGCTTGTCGGCTGCCGCGGTGACGTTCACCGCGGTGAACGACAGTGGTGCTGACTCGTACGCGAAGATGTGGGCCGATGGTGCGGCGGAGCCGGAGTCGTCTGCGATCAGCTCCGACCGGACGTCGAAGATGACGAACACCGTGGTCGCGCCGGTCGGTGCGAACGGCAAGATCCGCATCAAGAACATGGGCACGGCGGCGATGAACTACCTCGTCGACCTGCAGGGTGCGTACAACTCGCTCCCCGGCGGCCCGGGCAACACGAACCGCACCGGTCAGCGGACGTCGGCGACGACGTTGCCGTTCCCGATCACGGACCAGACCAACGCTTCCGTCGACGTCGGAACCGGCAACCTGCTGGTGACCACGACGGCGATGAGCCTGCCGGGTGTGACGCAGAACACCACGATCGGCGCCGCGTACAACTCGCGCAGCACCACCGTCGGTGACGCGAACACGATGGATGCGAACCGGTGGCAGTTCGCCCTCGCCGGCGCCGGCGATCTCACCGCGAACGCACAGGGCGTCATCTACACCGACGCTGTCGGTACGGCGTGGCAGTTCCGTCCGTCGGGGGCGCAGGGCGCGTTCATCAGCCCGGCCGGTTTGCAGCAAACCCTCACCCGCGTGACGCCGTCGGGGCAGGACACGCAGTACCAGCTGAAGGGCTGGACGACGAACCAGACGACGGTGTTCAACCTTGCGGGGCAGCCCACCAAGGTGACGGACCGCAACGGCAACATCATCGACTTCACCTTCGCGACGTCCGACCGGTACAAGCTGACCAGCCTCGTCTCGACCGCTGGTGTGACGGGGGCGCGGACGGCGAACTCGTCGTACGCGAGCGGTGTGCAGACGTTCTCGCAGACCTCCGGCTCGAGCTCGCGTTCGGTGTCGTGGACCAAGAACAGCACCGGCGACATCACCACGTACACGGACGCGCTCGGCAAGAAGACCACGTTCGGTTACACCAGCGGTGACCTCACCACGATCACCGCGCCCGAGGGCGGCGTTACGGCGTTCACGTACGACTCCTCCGACCGGATCACCAAGGTCGAGCAGCGCAACACCACCGCGGGCTCCCCGGGCACCGCTGTGACGCGGTTCTCGTTCAAGGACGACACCACGACACTGGTCGCAGACCCGCGGTCCGACCAGTCGGTTGCGGTGGCGGATGCCAAGCGCACCACGTACACGCTCGACGGCAACGACCTGGTGACGAAGGCCGTTGATCCGGCGGATCGGGAGCGGGGCCGTGAGTACAACCCGGCGAACAACGGTGTCACGACGGCGACGACCGGTACCGGTGACACCACGTCCACGTCGACGAACGACTACGGCAAGAACGAGAGCCAGTCGCTGACGAAGAGCACGAGCAGCTCCGGATCGTCGTCGTCTGCGACCTATGACGCGCCGGGGGCTGCGAACAAGTATCTGCCGTCCTCAACCACTGACTCCGCGGGTGACAGCACGTCGTATGAGTACAGCGGTGTCGGCAACCCGACCTCCACCAGCACCGGAGGTACCGCGGACGCGGCGAAGGCGGAGCTCGACTACAACTCCGACGGCACCGTCAAGACCGCGACCGCACCCGGCAACGGCGGGAACCCGACGAAGTACGAGTACGAGAACAAGCAGCTCAAGAAGGTCACCGCCCCGAACAACCCCTCGAGCAATACCGACATCGTCGGCGCGAAGGAGTACACGTACGACGGATTCGGGCGGATGCGGACCGAGACCGACGGGCGCGGCAACACGACGACCTACGGGTACGACAACGACGACCGGACCACCTCGATCGCCTTCAGTGACGGCACCGCGACGGTGACCAGGTCGTACGACGGCAACGGCAACCTCCTCACCGAGACTTCCGCCACCGGCACCATCACCAACACGTACGACCAGCGGAACCGCCTCACCTCCACGGTGAACACCGCCGGTGGCGGAACGGTCTCCTACGGTTACGACCTCGCCGGGAACACCGTCACGGTGACCGATGCGCAGGGGCAGGTGACGCACGAGTACGACCCGTCGAACGTGCTCACTGCGACGACGTACCCGACCAATACGGGCACGGCGAAGCAGGTGTACCTGACCGACGACCACGGCCGCCGCACCGACACGTGGCTCGGCGCGCCCAGCAACGCGACTCCCGGTGCGGAGCCGGCGTCGTGGACGGGGCATCAGCAGGTCGAGTACGACGCCTCCGGCAAGATCACCCACATCAAGGCGTGGACCGGGAAGGACGCCGCGCTCGAGGTGAACACGAAGTACTGCTACCAGTTCGAGGCGCCCTCTGACGGCACCTGCGACGACAGCGACAAGTCCAAGGACCGCAGCAAGCTGCAGTGGACCCGCGACGGCTCTGGTCAGGCGACGAAGTACGGGTACACCTCCGGTCGACTGACGAAGATCACCCAGTCCGGTGGGGACACTCCCACCAACTGGGCGTTCACCTACGACAAGGCCGGCAATCGCACCCGCGCCACCGCAACCAACGCCACCATCGAAGCGACGGTCAGCGATCAGCAGCTGAGCTACAACGCGCTTGGCCAGATCACCACCACCGGGTACGCGTACGACAAGACCGGCAACATGACCGCATCGCCGGGTGCGACGTACACGTACAACGGTGCGCAGCAGATGACGTCTTCCACGAAGGATGGCAAGACGACCACGTACGAGTACGCGGGCGCGGACATGAACAAGCTGCTCTACCAGGCAACCGACGGGGGAGCGGAGTACGGCTACACCTATGGCACATCCGACTCGAATGGTGTCCCCGTGATCGCCAGCCGTGAGCTCGTTGGTACGGGCACGGCCGCGGTGATCAGCGACCCCACCACTGGTCAGCTGCTGGATCTGCGGACTACGGACGGCACGACGAGCATGTACGTCCTCGACGGGATCGGGAACCCGGTTGCATCCCTCAAGGACACGGGCGCTGTTGCCTACAAGGTGACGTACGACGCGTACGGCAAGGAGCAGGTCAACGCCGACGGTGGCAGCAGTGCGCAGTGGCAGCAGAACCCGTACGGGTACAAGGCCGGCATCCGCGCCAGCAACACTGACACCGGACTCACGAAATTCGGCTACCGCTGGCAGTCCGCCGCCACCGGCAGCTGGATCGAACGCGACACACTCGACGCGCCTCTCAGTCCTAGTAACGCGAACCGATATGCCTACGCGGGTGCTGACCCAATCAACAAGTCTGACCCCCGTGGGCGAGACGTTTTCGACTCAGCCACTGACGCTTTCGGGAAAGCCGGTTTGGTTGGCAACCTCGCCAATATTGGCTACTACGCTGCTACAGGGAATAGTAAGGCGGCAGCGACAGAGACTGTCGGCTTGATCACCGGCACTCTTGCCGGAGCCGCCTGCGAACTCGGCATAGCAGCCGCTACTGGCGGTGTCGGGGTTATTGCAACAGCTGGCTGCTACGCGGTCGGTACTGCCGTGTCAAACGTAACGACTGGGAAGGTGTTTTAAGTGTTCAGAATGAAGGGCAACCTGCTACTTCCCACCATCATCGGCATATTTGCCATAGCTCTCGGTGTCGTCGCGCTAATTTCGCCTAATCGCGCCGACGCGGGCATTGGAATCTGGGGTGCAATCGCGGGCTTGTTCGGCATTTACGTGATCTGTGGGGTCATCGTTTCGGGGTGGGGAAGACGCAGATAACGGGGAAGGCTGAAATCCGCAATCCTCACACATGTCCGGGCTAGTTGAATGAGTGATCAGCGTGAGTATCAGCTCGTTCGATGTTGAAAAGATCGATCACCGGCCACTCGTCCGCTGGGTAGCTGGAGTGATAGGTGCATTCACTGGAATCCTCGCCATCATTGGATGGCCGCTCCCCATTGTTTCGGGGCGATACGTACAGAACGACGCATGGGAACGCACCTTGTCGTTGATTAACGCATGGTTGAACCATGCCGGTTGGAGAATGTCCGGGTCCTCGTGGTTTTGGAGCGGCATTTCAATTGCTGCGATCACTGGCGTGATCTTGACAATAAATCAACGTGATCTTGCCTGGCCCAAAAAATGGCTCGTGATCCTGATCCCGGGCGGACTTGTTGGTACTCTGGGCCCTCTATTCCAGATGCTCTTGGGTGTTCGGTGGTCGAATTACGCATCCGAGGACAATAGTCCCGTGGCTCTCGTGTATTTGATCAGCATGGTCGTCGTCATCGGTCTTCTCCTTCTGCGTGGTTGGGTGATGCGCATCCGGGATCAACCCGATGACGCCAATGCTACAAAGCGCTGATGAAAAGCTGATTCACCGCTCATTTCTCGGCCGAAACGCAGGGCCCCATCATGAGCGGATTGAGCACGCACTTCGTCGGCGCTGCTACACGGACGCCGCTTACCGGCACCTGACCGTACTGGGGTCAGCGACCCGCTTTGTTGAACTGCGGGACATGTGCCCAAAGGCACACAGCTGATGGGCCATACCTGGCAGTACGTCAACGTCCGGGGCGGCCCGACCGACGCTTTAAGAACAATCCCGCTCTTCCCGTCGTGCAATATGGCCAGCTCGATATCAGCACAGCGCAAGGCCTGTTCTGAAGCGCGCAATCCTCACGTGCCACCGCCCTCGACGAAGCTGGCTCACTCCTCGAAAAGGCACCACGCCGCCGCGATCACCGGCGGCATCGCAACTAGTTACGCGCCTGGGGAGGGGCGGTCGAGCAAGCCCATCGGCGGCAGAGCGCAAGGTGAAGGCGACGTCAATTAGGCGACACCTCGTGACGGCGCGGCCTGGCTCGGGGCCTCCGCACCGAGCCCGAGTCGTGGATTCTCTAGGATCGACCCATGTCCACGACCATGCCCGGCTTCGGGACGGAGCGCATCACGCAGCTCGGCCTGCGTGACCGCGTCTACGACCGGGTGCTCGAGGTCCTGATGGGCCACGACGTCGAACCCGGCATGCGACTGTCGATCGACGGGCTCGCCCGCACCCTCGGCGTCTCCCCGACCCCGGTGCGCGAAGCCCTCGTGCAGCTCGAACGCACCGGCCTCGTCACCCGAGAGGCGAACAAGGGGTACCGGGTCTCCCCACCCCTGGCTGGCGACCAACTCGAGGCGCTGTTCGACGCCCGGCTCATCGTGGAGAGCGGTGCCGTCGAGCTCGCTGCGCGCGGTGACGTCGACGCCCTGCGGGAGCGGCTCGGCACGGCGCTCGACGAGCAGGCTGCGGTGGCCGACGAGGTCGCGGCGGTCGGTGCGGCTGAGGCTTCGGAGGAACTCATGGCCCGCTTCTTCCGCAGCGACTGGCAGTTCCACCAGCTGATCTTCGATGCCACGCGGAACCCGTTCCTCGAGGAGATGTCCGAGATCATCACGACGCGGGTGCACCGTATGCGGCAGATCGTCGAGGGTGGCGGGGACGACACCGACCGCGCCGTGCACGAGCACCGAGCGGTGGTCGATGCCCTCGCGGTCGGGCCGGCTGAAGCGGTCGCGGCGATGCGGCACCACATCGACGCCGTCCGGCTCCGGTCGCGCGAGGACGCTTCGCACACGAGCTGATCCCGCAGGGGTTGCGCTCTGTCGAGGTGCGAGTATCTTTCCTATAGGAAAGAGGTTCACCGCCGAACCCCGACATGCGAAGGAGCATTCCGTGAGCACACCGCAGGACTGGGTCGAACAGGATTGGGACCCCACCACCTGGACGTCGGACACCTGGCCGATCGCCGCCTGTCTGCACGGCTTCGCCCAGGTCACTCGAGACGGCACCGCGTTCCACGATGCCCCGGCCGAGGTGTGGGACGACGTGTTCGCACAGATCGCAGCCGCCGGGTTCTCGCTCGCCGAACTCGCCGACAGCCACATCCGCCCCGCGGACCTCGAGCGCTCCCGCCGCGACGAGCTGTTCGCCGTCGCGAAGGCGCACGGCATCGGGATCCCCTCGGTGCACCTGCAGCGCAAGAGCGTCATCCAGCCCGGGCACGAGGAGGACAACCTCGCCTACGCCCACCGCACCATCGACGCGGCGGCCGAGTGGGGCATGCAGGTGTTCTCGACGGGCCTGCACCAGCCGTTCAACGAGGCCCAGAAGCGCGCGCTGTGGTTCTGGACCGCGCAGGGCCCGAAGGACCCGGACGACCCCGAGGTCTGGAACGCGGCGGTCAAGCGCCTGCGGGAGCTCGGTGAGCACGCTGCCTCCGTCGGACTGCCGATGGCCCTCGAGCTGTACGAGGACACCTACCTCGGCACCGCCGACAGCGCCGTGCGACTGGTCGAGGACATCGGGCTCGACAACGTCGGCCTGAACGCGGACGTCGCCAACCTCATCCGCCTCCACCGGCCGATCGAGGACTGGCGGGAGCTCTTCGCGAAGACCATGCCGCACACGAACTACCTGCACGTGAAGAACTACACGCGTGACGAGGCCGGCGACGGCAGCTGGGCGACGAGCGCGCCGAGCACCATGGAGACGGGCCTCATCAACTACCGCCAGGTCCTGCGCGACGCTGTCGCCGACGGGTTCCGCGGGATCGTCATGACCGAGCAGTACGGCGGGGACAGCCTCGGCGTCTGCGCAACGAACCAGCAGTACATCCGATCCGTCCTCGCGACGACGAAGCTCGACGCGACGGCGACCCCGACTGCAGCAACCAGCACCGAAGGAGCAACCCGATGAGCACCCTCGACATCGCCGTCGTCGGATCCGGCTACATGGGCGGCGGGATCGCCCAGGTCCTCGCCCTCGCTGGCCACACCGTCCGGATCGCCGACGTCTCGGCCGAGATCGCCGCGTCCAACCGAGCCCGGCTCATCGCAGAGACCGAGCAGTTCGTCGCGGACGGCCTGTTCCCCGCGGACGCCGTGGCACGCGTCGACGCCCACCTCAGCGCAGCCGCCTCCATCGAGGAAGCAGTCGCGGAGGCCGACTTCATCGAGGAGGCCGTCCCCGAGAAGATCGAGATCAAGCACGCGACCCTCCGCCGCATCAGCGAAGCCGCCCGCCCCGACGCGATCATCGGCTCGAACACCTCGACGATCCTGATCGAGTCGCTGGCCGAGGCGGTCGTCGGCCCGGAGCGGTTCCTCGGCGTGCACTTCTCGAACCCGGCGCCGTTCATCCCCGGCGTCGAGCTCATCCCGCACCCGACCACGAACGAGCACGCGATCGCGGTCGGCGAGACCGTCGTCGCCGCGACCGGCAAGCAGTCGGCGCGGGTGAAGGACTCGACGGGCTTCGTCCTGAACCGCCTGCAGTACGCGTTGTTCGAGGAAGCCACGAAGATCGCCGACGAGGGCATCGCCACCCCCGACGACATCGACACCATCGTGCGGACCACGTTCGGGTTCCGCCTGCCGTTCTTCGGCCCGTTCGCGATCGCCGACATGGCCGGTCTCGACGTCTACGCGTTCTGCTTCGAGTCGCTGCAGACCCGCTGGCCCGAGCGCTTCGCCACCCCGCCGTCGCTGCAGCAGCACGTCGACGCGGGCGAGCTCGGCACGAAGTCCGGCGCCGGGTACCTCGAGGTGCCGGCCGACCGGACGCCGGAACTCGTCGCCTACCGCAACAAGGCCTACGTCGCGATGCAGAAGCTGCTCGACGACCTCGGCCCGGCCCCGATCCACTGAGCGGCACGACGATGCGCAACGAACAGCAAACCGCCGTCCTCACCGGAGCGGCATCACCGCGTGGCATCGGTCGCGCCACCGCCCACCACCTGGCCGAGGCCGGATGGGACATCGGCATCATCGACCTCGACCAGACCGCGAGCGAACAAGTCGCCACCGAGATCCGCGAGCAGCACGGCGTCCGTGCGGTCGGCGTCGGCGCGAACGTCGCCGACGAGACCGCGGTCCGGGCGGCGTTCGACACGATCGAGGCCGAGCTCGACCCCGTCGTCGCCCTCGTCAACCTGGCCGGCGTCTCGTCCGCGCACGCCTACCTCGACCTGCCCGAGGGGGAGTGGCACCGCGTGCTGTCGATCAACCTCGACGGCGTGCACTTCGCCAGCCTGCGAGCAGCGGAGTCGATGGTGCAGCACGGCTACGGCCGCATCGTGAACCTGTCGTCGGTCTCGGCCCAGCGCGGTGGCGGCACCTTCAGCAAGACCCCGTACACGGTGGCGAAGGCCGGCGTGATCGGCCTGACCCGTGGCCTGGCCCGCGAGCTCGGCCCGCGCGGCGTCACCGTCAACGCGATCGCTCCCGGCCCGATCGACACCGACATCATGGGCGGCACCCTGACCGAGGAGCGCAAGACCGAGATGGCCGCGGACGGCGTGCTGCCGCGCATCGGTACGCCGCGGGACATCGCCGCGGCGATCGCGTACCTGATCAGCGAGGACGCCGGGTTCGTCACGGGCCAGACGCTCAACGTCGACGGCGGCCTGTACATGCACTAGGGCCAGCCGTCCACGGAACGCGCGCCGACCGCGCGACGCGATCCGTGCCTCCCGTCCGACAGGCCGAACGGCCAGACGGCCAGACGGCCACCAGGCCCGACCGCCGGACGCCCCGAAACCGCACCGTGCTCGCAAAGGAGCGAACCCGTGTCACTACCCCCTGCCCCCGCGCTCGGGTCGACGAACGACCCCGGCCTCAAGTCCGCCATCGGCAAGGCGACGAAGCACCTCATGCCGATGCTCGTCATCCTGTACTTCGTCGCGTTCCTCGACCGCACCAACGTCGGGTTCGCCGAAGAGGCCCTGAGCGTCGACCGCGGCATCTCCGACGCGGCCTTCGCACTCGGCGCCGGCATCTTCTTCATCGGTTACGCGATCTTCGAGATCCCGTCGAACCTGCTGCTCAAGCGCTTCGGCGCTCGGTTCTGGCTCGCCCGCATCGCGGTCACGTGGGGCATCGTCGCCGCGCTGTTCGCCTTCACGACGAACGACACGATGTTCATCGTCCTGCGGTTCATCCTCGGTGTGACCGAGGCGGGGCTGTTCCCGGGCGTGATCATGTACCTGTCGGAGTGGTTCCCGAACAAGGTGCGCGTGCGGATGTTCGCGATCTTCTACCTGGCGCAGCCGTTCTCGCAGATGATCGGTGCCCCGTTGTCCGGCGGGCTGCTGAGCTTCGGCGACCAGGCGACCCCGTTCCACGGCTGGCAGGTCATGTTCTTCGGCGAGGGGATCCTCGCGGTGCTCGCCGGCATCGCGGCCCTGGTGTTCCTGACGAACAGTCCGCAGCAGGCGAAGTGGCTCGAGCCGGGCGAGAAGCAGTCGCTCACGGCGGCGATGGCGCGCGAGGACACCGCCCGCAGCGCGGACGGCCCGACCGGCATCTGGAAGGCCATGGCGAGCGGCCGGGTCTGGTACTTCACGATCATCTACTTCTGCCTGCAGGTCGCCGTGTACGGCACGACGTTCTACCTGCCGCAGCAGGTCTCCTCGCTGCTCGGGCAGGACGTCGGGTGGCAGGTCGGCCTCGTGACCGCGATCCCGTGGCTCGTCGGACTCGTCGCCTGCTACCTGGTCGGCTCGAAGGCGGACTCCGTCGGTCGCCGCCGTCGCTGGGGCACCATGTTCTACATCACGACCGGGCTGTCGATCCTCGGCTCGGCGTGGGCCGGTGCGAACGGGCAACCGATCCTGGGCATCGTCTTCATCACGCTGGCGGTCGCGAGCTTCCTGGCCGTCGGCCCGATCACGTGGGCGTACCCGACGGCGTTCCTCACCGGGGCAGCCGCCGCGGCGGGCATCGGCCTGATCAACTCGCTCGGCAACCTCGGCGGGTTCGTCGCCCCGATCATGCGCACGGCGATCAACGAGGTGGTGCCGACCGACAGCGGTGCGTTCGGGATCGTCTCGCTCGGGGTCCTGGCGTTCGTCGCGGCCGTGATGATCTTCTGCACGAAGTTCTTCCGGGGGTCGAAGGCGGATGATCTCCTCGACACCTCGCATGTCCGCACCACGACGTCGAAGGAGACGAACGCGTGACCAGACTGTTCAACGACCCGGCGGACTTCGCCGACGAGGCGACCGACGGCTTCGTCGCCGCGAACGAGCGGTGGGTGCGGAAGGTGCACGGCGGCGTGGCCCGCGCCACCACCAGCCCAGACGGCACGGTCGCCGTCGTGATCGGGGGCGGTTCCGGCCACTACCCGGCGTTCGGTGGACTCGTGGGGCCGGGCCTGGCAGCCGGTGCCGCGATGGGCAACCTGTTCGCCAGTCCCAGCGCTCAGCAGGTCGCCGGCGTCGCGCGGGCGTCCGAGCACGGCGGCGGGGTGCTGCTGAGTTACGGCAACTACGCCGGTGACGTCCTGAACTTCGACGCCGCGGCCCGCACACTCGAGGCCGACGGCATCCCGGTCCGCACGGTCCGGGTGACGGACGACGTGGTGAGTGCGGCCGCGGACCGCGCGCAGGAACGGCGTGGCATCGCGGGCGACCTCTGCGTCTTCAAGGTCGCCGGTGCCGCCGCCGAGCAGGGCCGCAGCCTCGACGAGGTCACGGCCGTCGCCGAGCGCGCCAACGACCGCACGCGGTCGTTCGGCGTCGCGTTCTCCGGCTGCTCGCTACCCGGCGCCGACGAACCCCTGTTCACGGTGCCCGAGGGGCGGATGGCCATCGGCATGGGCATCCACGGCGAACGTGGAATCGACGAGACCGACGTGCCGACGGCGTCCGAGCTGGCGTCGCTGCTGGTGACCCGACTGCTCGACGAGCTGCCGGCGAGCGTGACCCCCGACGGCGCGCGCGTCGTCCCGATCCTCAACGGGCTGGGCAGCGTCAAGTACGAGGAGCTCTTCGTCGTCTACCGCTCGGTGCAGCAGCGACTGGCCGACGCAGGGGTCGTCATCGTCGAGCCCGAGGTCGGCGAACTCGTCACGAGCTTCGACATGGCCGGCGTCTCGCTCACCCTCTTCTGGCTGGACGCCGAACTCGAGGAACTCTGGGCAGCAGCCGCGGACACCCCCGCGTACCGCAAGGGCGGCGCCGTCCCGCAGGAACGCGTCGACCCCTCCACCGTGGAGGCGGACGCCGAGGGCGTCGCCATCGGCGCTGCGAGCGACGACTCGCGCGCAGTCGGCGAGCAGGCTGCGGCCGGCTTCGCCGCAGTCCGCGCGCTCCTCGACGAGCACGCCGACGAGCTCGGCCGGATCGACGCCGTCGCGGGTGACGGCGACCACGGCATCGGCATGCAGCGCGGGGCGCACGCCGCAGAGGCCGCAGCCGCGGATGCAGTAACCGCCGGCGCAGGTGTCGGTTCCGTCTTGCGGATCGCTGCAGACGCCTGGTCCGACAAGGCCGGCGGCACGTCCGGTGCGATCTGGGGAGCCGCCCTGGAGGCACTGGGTCGCGTCCTCGGGGACGACGAGCGTCCGACAACCGCCACGGTCCAGAGCGCGGTGCACGCCGCCACCGAGGCGGTCCTCGCGTTCGGTGCGACCGTCGGCGACAAGACCATGGTCGACGCGCTCGTGCCGTTCGACGAGGTGCTCCGCACCCGGATCGACGCGGGAGCGTCGCTCGCGGACGCCTGGGCCGACGCCGTCAGCGCCACCCGCGAGGCCGCCGACGCCACCGCGTCGCTCGTGCCGAAGATGGGCCGCGCACGCACCCACGCCGAGCAGGCCGTCGGCACACCGGACCCCGGAGCGGTGTCGTTCGCGCTCATCGTGGAGACCCTCGCACCGTGATCACCATCGGGGTGTCGCTGAAGACGTACTTCTCGCACGCCCGGACCCTGGAGTGGTCCGGGGCCGTCGCCGAGATCGCCCGGAGGCACCCCGCGACGCGGTCGGAAGCGGCGACGCTGTTCGTGGCGCCGACGTTCCCGGCGCTCGTGCCCGTCCGCGACGTGCTCTCCGGGTCGGGGGTGCTCCTCGCCGCGCAGGACCTGTCGTGGGCCGACGAAGGAGCGTTCACCGGCGAGGTCTCCGGCACCGAACTGCGGGAGATCGGGGTCGACCTCGTCGAGATCGGGCACGCCGAACGACGTTCCCTGTTCCACGAGGACGACGCGACCGTCACCGCGAAGGTGCACGCGGCCTTCCGCAACCACCTGCGTCCGCTCCTCTGTGTCGGGGAGACGACCCGGGCCTCCCATCCGGGTGCAGCGGAAGCGGTGGCGGAGGTGACCGCGCAGCTCGACCGTGGTGTCTCGACGGCCATCGCTGACGGACTGGCCGGGGCGCTGACCGTCGCCTACGAGCCGGTGTGGGCGATCGGTGCGCCCGCGCCGGCGCCGGACGACCACATCGTGGCGGTACTCGGGGGGATCGAGCAGCACCTTGCCACGCGACCCGAGCTGCGCGGGAGCACGGTCCTGTACGGGGGCAGCGCCGGGCCCGGTCTGCTCACCCGTGGGCAGGGGCGGATCGGCGGGTTGTTCCTCGGTCGGTTCGCGCACGACCCGGCTGCGGTCGAGGCGATCCTCGACGAGGTCGCAGCGGCCTAGGACCCGTCGCGGTTGCCCGCCAGTCCGTGGTCGTGCGCGTAGACCACGAGCTGCACGCGGTCCCGCAGCGAGAGCTTGCCGAGGATGCTCGAGATCTGCGTCTTCACGGTCGACTCAGTGACGTACTCCTTCGTCGCGATCTCGGCGTTCGAGAGCCCGCGGGACGCCCAGCCGAACACCACCCGCTCCCGCTCGGTCAGCGCCTGGAACTCGGGCGGCTGCGGCGCCGGTGCCCTCGCGACGTCGGTGCCGAACAGCTGCGCGAGGTCGTTCGGGGCGATGACGGAGCTGCCCTCGTGCACTGCCCGGACCGCCGCGAACAGGAACGTCGGGGTGGCGTCCTTGAGCAGGAACCCGCTCGCACCGAGCCGGATCGCGGTCGCGGCGGCGGGGTCGAGGCCGAACGTGGTGAGCACGACGACGCGGGGGAGCGGACCCTCGACGGCGCCGGAGAACAGCTGCCGGACGGTCTCGACGCCGTCCATGCCGGCCATCCGCATGTCGAGCAGCATCACGTCGGGTCGGAGTTCCTGGATGCGGGCGAGGGCCTCGGCACCGTCCGCGGCCTCGCCCACCACCTGCATGTCGTCCTGCGCGTCGAGCACCACGCGCAGACCGGCGCGGAACAGCGCCTGGTCGTCGGTGAGCAAGATCTTGATGGGTTCGGTCATCGGACGGGTCCCCCTTGGACGTCGAACGGGATCCGGGCGCGTGCGGCGAACACGTCGTCCAGCGCGGCGGCGTCGAACGACCCGCCGAGTGCGGTGAGGCGGGTGTGCATGCCGTCGATCCCCCGGCCGGAGCCCCCAGTGGTGCCGTCACCCACGACGTTCTCGACCTCGAGCACGACGTCGGCGCTGCGCCAGGTCTCACGGACCACGACGGGCAGCCCCGGGGCGCCGTGTCGGAGCGCGTTCGTCAGCATCTCCTGCAGCACGCGCCGTGCTGCCGTGCCGGTGTCCGGGCGGAGCGGGACCGGGACGCCGCGCACCGTGCGGTCGACGTCGACTCCGGCGTCGCGGATGCCCTGCACGATCTCCTCGAGCGAGCCGGGATCGGTCGTCTCCCCGGAGCCGTCGATGTGCCCGAGGACCTGCCGGACCTCGAGCAGGGAGCTGCGGGCGGTGCTGGCGATGGTGGCACTGACTTCGCGGATGCGGGCCTCGTCGGCCAGGAACGGCACCGAGTCGGCCTGCGCGATGATCACCGCGAGCGAGTGGCCGACGACGTCGTGCACGTCACGGGCGATGTCGGCGCGGATGCGCTCCGACTCCGCGACGTCGATGGCACGGGTGGCGGTCGCCTCGGCTTCGCTGGCGACGGCCTCGGCGCGCGACGCGGCAGCCTCGGCATCGGCTCGACGGACGGATTCGCGGTCGCGCGACCGGAAGGCCCGGACGGCGACCCCGCCCGCCCACACCCCGAGGAGGGCGGCGACCGGTGCGGCCATCGCGAGGAACGCCTGGTCGCGGGGACCGTTGAGCAGCACCAGGTACCGGAAGCCGGTGACGGCGAGGTAGAACGTCGCGCCGACACCCGCGACGAGCGCGAGCACCCCGGAGAGGATGACCTCGGTCCGGGTCCCGACGACCGCCGCGGTGCCGATGACGACGAAGATGGCGAGGTCGACGAGTGACGGGCGCTCGCCGCCGCCGACCTGGATGATCCCGAGGACGACCACCATGAGCATCGCCGCCGACGGGGAGACCCGACGGAGGGCGATCGCGCCGGCGGCGGCGAGCACGGCGAAGAAGCTCGCGTGCTCGAGCTCGACCTCAAGCGGTAGCAGGAAGACGAACGCCGCGAGGACCGCCCACGCCACGTCGACGACGATCGAACGGGTGGCGAGCGGCCGGATGAACGTGCGCCGGTCCGTCACGGCTCGATCATCGCATGCCGCCCACGCCGGGCAGCGCGGACCGACGTCACGCGCCCGGGGTCATGGCGGCGAGGGCGATGACGGTGGTGGCGACGATCGCGGCGCAGAGCAGCAGCGTGGCGATCGTGTGTTTCGTCGAGGACTCCATGTCACCAGACTCGCGGTCCGGAGTCGCCGGGGCATCGGGCGCAGGGGCGAAGCGCTTCGTCCCTGCGGGTGAAGCGAGGGGCGAGCACCCGGTACTCGGGCTCAGACGACGACGGATCCCCGCTGGCGGTGCGCGATCGAGACGGACTCGCCGGACACCGCGTTGAGCGGCGACGACAGGAACGCGATCAGGTCGGCGATCTGCTGCGGGGTCGAGTCGCCGGGGCCACCTGGACGGACCTCGGCGGACGGGGTGTCCGTCACGGTCCCGGGGTTGACGACGTTCACCGTGACCCCGGTACCCGCCACGTCGTCGGCCAGGTTCTTCGCGATGACGCTCACCGCCGTGTTCCGGAGCGACGCCGTGATGTTGCCGGAGAAGTAGGCGTTCTGCCCGCTCACGACGACCACGCGGCCGAACCCGGCCTCGCGCTGGGCGGGGAGCACGGCGTTCGCGACGCGCAGGAACCCGAGCGCCTTGCCGTCGATCGCGTCGAGGACCTGCTCGGGATCGGACTTCCGGGCCGGGTCGAGGGTGCTCGCGCTCGGGGCAGCGGTCACGACCAGCACGTCGATGCGCCCGTGCCGCTCGAGGACGGTGGCGATGCCGGCGTCCACCGACTCCTGCGAGGCGGTGTCGATCGACGCGCTGCCGTCGGAGTCGTCGGCGCTGCGGGACGCGACGACGACGGTCGCCCCCTCGGCCCGGAGGCGGTCGGCGACGGCGGCACCGATGTACCCCTTGCCTCCGACGACGAGTGCGACACGGTTCTTGAGTTCGAGGTCCACGCGCCCACGCTATGCCGATCACCGGGCCGAGGTCATGGGGCGCAGTGCGCGTGTTCTCGAATTCGAGACGACTCACCGCAACTGTCTCATCCTTGATACGATCGCGGGGTGCAGATCGACCAGGTCATCCCCGAACTCCGCGGCACCGCTGGCTTCGGTGCGACCCGGATCGCTGCCCGTTCCGGAGTGAGCCGGCCGACGGTCTACCGCATGCTCGGTGGCGCGTCGCCGCGGATCGACGACCTCCGCGAGCTCGCCATCGCGGCGGGCTTCGACCTCGACGTCACCCTCTCCGTCCTCAGCGATCCCCTCGCAGCGGTGGCGGCGCGGTCACGGCTCGGCGATGACCGCCTGGCCGACTGGGCCGACCCCGCGTCCGAGTGGGTCGCACGTCTCGAGCGGTTCGTCGGGACTGCGGAGCACGCGGACGCTGCTGCCGTGATCGCGGAGGCCGGAGTTGCGGCCGGTCCGCTCAACCGGGACGGAACCGTCCTGCTCACCGCCGACGCGTGGGACATCGATCGCCTCGTGTCCGCCGGGCGTGCGTCGAACGCGCCGTGGGCGCTGTCCGGCTGGGCGGCGCTCGACGCGCTCGGCATCGGTGACGGCATCGTCGCGCCGACGATCGTCTGGACCGAGGACCCCCGCGCGTTCGCCCAGCTCCTCGGTGACACGTTCCGCCGCGGACGAGGTGAGGCCGTGGACGTCGCCGTCGTGCCCGCGCACCCGTCCGTGTTCATCGGCGCGACCGAGATCGAGGCGGTCCACCTCGTCGACCCACTCCAGGGCCTCATCGACGCCGCCGGCCTCGGGGAGTCCGCCCGGAGCGCAGTGGCGCAGTACGCGCGGGGTGGCCGATGAGTCCGCAGCAGCCGTGGGACCTCGGCCCTGGCTCGTACGTCAAGCGGCCGGCGCGGCCGACGCCCGTCCCACCCGAGGAGCGCGCCGGATCGGTCCGGACGGCACCGGACGAGGCCCTCGCCGCGACCGGGGTGTCGTGGGACGCAGCCCGGATCGACCTCGGTCGCATCGGACGGTCGTCGTCCTCGCGTGCGCGCCACCGCTTCAGCGCCGTGCTCCCCGACCTCGTGTGGAACGCCGCAGCGCTCGAGGGGAACACCTTCACCCTGCCCGAGGTCCGGACGCTCCTGGACGGTGTCACCGTCGGCGGGCACCCCATCGAGGACGAGCGCCAGGTGTTCGCGCTCGTCGACGGCTACACGCATCTCGATGCGCTCGTCGCGGCACAGGGATTCGTGCTGTCGAAGGTCGTCTCGGACGACCTGCACGGCCGCGTCGCGGTGCACGAGGCCATCGAGTCCGGGGCCTTCCGCGGGGAGGGCGACGTCGGTGGCGGTGGAGCCGTCCGGTTGGCGTCAGGCGGCGTGGTCGACGGTGTGCCGCAGGACGAGCTCGAAGAGCGGTTCGCATCGATCTGTGCGTTCGTCGGAGCGCTGGAGGACCCCCGGGAACGTGCGCTCGCCTACTTCGCGGCGGCGACGCGCTCGCAGTTCTACTTCGACGGCAACAAGCGCACGGCTCGCCTGATGATGACGGGTCTGCTCATGTCGGAGGGGTACGACGCGGTGAGCATCCCGTTCGTGCGCCAGTTCGAGTTCAACCAGGCGTTGGACGTCCTCTTCACGCGGGACGATGCGACTCCGCTGATGGCGTTCGTCGCCGACTGCGCTGCGTCCTGAGCGAGGTCCTTCCTCACCCGAGCAGCGGCTCGAGCCGCGTCACCGCCCGGCGCAGGTGCACCAGTGCGTCCCCCGGCGACGACACCCGGGCGGCCGGCGCCGACAGGGTCAGCCCTGCCACGAGTTCGCCGCGCTCGCCGCGGACGGGCAGCGCCAGGCACCCGAACCCCGCCGTGAACGCCCCCACCTGGTGGACCGGTCCGAGGCCCCCTTCGGCGTGCAACCGCCCCATCGCACTCGACCCGGGCGTGGCCCGCAGCGCGGCTTCGTCGAGCAGCGGGAAGTCCGGGTCGACGTCGATGTCGCGCACACCGGCGGCGTCGTAGCGCGCCAGGTGCACGCCCGCTCGGACGGCGGAGCGGACGTCGGCGAGCACCGACCGCACGGCTCGGGGCAGCGGTGCGAGTGCCGGAGCCGGCGACACCCCGGCCAGGTCGGCGACCTTGTGGCCGAGGGCGAAACCGCGCAGGTCCGGCAACCGGACGAGGTACTCGTCCTCGACGAGCAGCGTGATGAGCCGGTAGGTGGTGGCCCGCGGCATCCCGAGGGCCTCCGAGATCTGCTGGGCGGTGACGCCCGGTCCCGCGTGCGCGGCGGCCTCCAGCACCGCGAGGGCGTTCTGGATCGCCTTCGGCTGCCGCGCGCGGAGTCCGGGTTCGCTCACCGCACCTCCGCCTGGTGGCCGGTTCCGGCGGACGGACGGGAGGCCCCCAGCAGGTCCGCCTCGACCGGCACGTCGTACACGGCGCGGCTCCGACCCCGCCGCCAGGGTCGCCGACGCGTGGCCACCAGGAACGCGACCACCACCGCGGCGACCGTCCCGACGGCGAGGGCGACGGCCGGCCAACGGGACGACGCGGCCTCGACCCCGAGGTAGGTGAGCAGGACGGCGGTCAGCAGGACCCCGGTCGTGACGGCGACCACCGCGACCCCCGTCGTCAGCTCGCCGATGCGCCGCAGGAACACCGGGGCCGCGAAGCACGTCAGGGCGTACGCGGCGATGTACCCGAGGGCGGCGACGACGAGCTCGGTCTCCATCAGCGTCCACGTCGGGATCCCGCTCGCCAGGCCCAGGACCGGCAGCACCGTGAGCACGCCGCACGCGACCGCGCCGGCCACGAACGGGGTCCGGAAGCGCGGCGACGCCCGACCGAGCACCCGGGGCAGGACTCCCTCGCGGCCCATCGCGAACAGGACCCGCACGAGCGCCGTGGTCGAGGCGATCGCGCACGCCGCGAACGACGCCGCGATCCCGAGGTCGAGCGCCCACCCGATCCACTGCATGCCGAAGGCGTTCGCCAGCTCGTTGACGGGTGAGGCGCTCGACGCCAGGTCGGCGCCCACGGCGGCGAACCCCATCTGCTGGGCCGCAGCGCTGACCACGTAGAGCACCCCGGCGACCAGGACGGTCCACGAGATCGCGCGGGGGATCGCCTGGAACGGGCGCCGGGCCTCCACACCGAGCACCGACGCGCTCTCGAACCCGACGAACGCGGTCACGGCGAGGGCGGTGCCGACCGCGAACGACGCCGGCTGCGTCGGCCCGAGGGCGACGGCGGAGGCGTCTGCCGGGTGCAGGCGCGCGACCAGTGCGACGATCAGGACCACGATGACCGCGACCGACAGCGACTCCACGAGCAGGGTCAGCCGGGTCGACAACCGGACCCCGAGCGCGATCACCGCGAAGACGGCCGCGCCCATCACCAGCACGACGACGATCGTGACCAGGGCGTCGTCGCCGGCGGCCGGCACGAAGCGGGACAGCAGGTAGTCGAGGTAGTAGCCGCTGCCGGTGAGCGAGAACATCGCGATGAAGCCGTACCCGAGCAGGAGTGCTGCGCCCGCGACGACCCCGGCGACCGGGCCGAGCCCGAGCGAGACGTAGGTGTAGAGCGACCCCGTGCCGGCGACGCGTCGGACGAACTGGTTCACCGTCCGCCCGACCAGGAACGACAGCGCCATCGCTGCCAGGAGCGACCACGTGGCCCCCTGGCCGGCGACCGTCGCGACGAGGACCGGGATCGTCGTCGCGGCGGCGGACGGTGCCACGGCCGACACCGACTGGGCGAGGACGTCGACCGGGCCGATGCTCCGCCGCGACAGTCCGTCGACGGGGGAGCGCGTGCCGACGCCGGGCACCCGTGGCGGGTCGGCGATGGCTCGGTCGAGCGCGGTCATGCGGCAACCGTAGGGCTGCGCCGTTGCGCCCGTGTCTCGGTGGTGTTTCGGCCGCGTCTCACGTAAATGAGACGCCTCCGACGAGCACGTCCCATTCGGCGGCGACAGGGCTTCACGCCGGTGGAACGGCACCGCAACGGCGGCGCGGGACCGTGGTCACACCCCGCACCACCACCAGCGATCCCCGCCCACCCCGTCCCACCCGAACTGGAAGGCCACGATGTCCAGCATCACGAAGGACCCCGCGTCACTCGGAGCCGCACCCGCGCCGCAGCGGACCATGCGCGGCTCGCTCGGCGTCACCGCGATCGTGTTCATGGTCGTCGCGGCCGCCGCACCGCTCACCGTCGTCGGCGGCGCCGCCCCGCTCGGCATGCTACTCGGCAACGGCGTCGGGTTCCCGTCGCTGTACGCCGCGTCGGCCGTCGTGCTGCTGCTCTTCTCGGTGGGCCTGGCGGCGATGACCCGGCACGTGCCGCGGCCCGGCGCGTTCTTCACGTTCGTCGGGCACGGGCTCGGTCGTCCGGCCGGCGCGGGAGCCGCCACGCTGGCGCTCCTGACGTACACGACCATCCAGGTCAGCGTGCACGGGTACATCGGGTACCTGCTCGGCGTCACCGTCACGGGTCTCGGCGGACCGGACATCCCCTGGTACGTCTGGTCCCTGGTCGTCGTGGCCCTGGTCGGGATGCTCGGCTACCGGCACATCGACCTGTCGAGCAAGGTGCTCGGCGTGATGCTCGTCGGCGAGGTCGGCATCGTGCTCGTCCTGGTCGCGGCGATCGTGTTCCGCGGCGGGGCGGACGGCCTGTCCCTCGCCCCGTTCGAGCCGACGCAGATCATGTCCGGGTCGCCCGGCGTCGGGCTGATGTTCGCCATCGCCGCGTTCATCGGGTTCGAGGCCACCGCGATCTTCCGCGACGAGGCGAAGGACCCGGAGCGGACCATCCCGCGTGCGACCTACACGGCCGTGATCGGCATCGGCGTCTTCTACACACTCGCGTCGTGGGGGCTCGTGATGGCGTGGGGCCCCGACGGCATCCTCGCCGAGGTCGCGAAGGACCCCGGATCGCTCATCCTCACCACCGCCGCGCAGTACATCGGCAGCGCCGGGGAAGCCGTGCTCAACGTGCTGCTGCTGACGAGCATGTTCGCCTGCGTCCTGTCGTTCCACAACGTCATCACCCGGTACCAGCACTCGATGGCGAACGCGTCGCTGCTGCCCGGCCGGCTCGGCGACGTGCACCGGAAGCACGCGTCGCCGCACACCTCGAGCCTGGTGCAGACCGTCACCGCAGCCGTGCTGATGGTGCTGTTCGCGGTGCTCGGCCTCGACCCGGTGCTGCAGGTGTTCAGCTGGTTCGCCGGCGTCGCCACCCTGGGCGTCGCGATCCTGATGGCCGCGACGAGCCTCGCCGTCATCGTGTACTTCCGCCGCAACCCCGGGGACCGGCGGGTCTGGAACACCATCGTGGCCCCCGTCCTCGGGTTCCTCGGGCTCGTCGCCGCCGCCGTCCTGATCTGGGTGAACTTCCCGACGCTCGTCGGCGACGTCGACGCCTCGGGCGCGAGCGTCTTCGGCGTCGTGAGCATCGTGCTCACCGGCCTGGTCGTGGTCGTCCCCGTCATCGGCGTGGTGCAGGCCGTGGTGCTGCGACGCCGCAGTCGGAGCCGCTACGAGCTGATGCTCGACCGTCTCGCCACCGAGAGCTGACCCGCCGGGCGCACCACGCGCCTCCCGGCCGAACCGACCTGACCCCACGCACGACGCAACGCGCAAGGAGCACCACGCACATGACGATCACCGACCCGACCACCGTGACCACCGACGCAGCCACCACCGCGCACCCGCTCGGCAGCCTGACGCCCGACGAGTTCACCGCCGTCCGCGACCTCGTCACGGCGCAGCCGGACTGGACCGACACCACCCGCTTCGCCTACGTCGGCCTGGAGGAGCCGCACAAGCAGGAGGTCCTGGCGTGGCAGGCCGGCGACGGCCCCCTGCCGGACCGCGCGGCGCGGGTGATGCTGCTCGACATGGCGACCGGTCGCTCCACCGACCGCGTCGTGTCGATCACCACCGGCGCGGTGCTGCGGACCGACGTGCTCGACGGGTCCCGTGGCCAGCTGCCCGTGCTGATCGAGGAGTTCGACGCCGTCGGCGAGATCGCGAACGCGGACGAGCGCTGGGTCGCTGCCCTGGCGAAGCGCGGACTGTCCGCCGACGAGGTCAAGTGCGTGCCGCTGTCCGCCGGGTACTACGACTACCCGGAAGAGGTCGGTCGGCGCATCCTGCGCGTGCTCGCCTTCAAGCAGGACCACCCGGCCGACCACGTGTGGGCGCACCCCGTCGACGGCCTGTCGGCGTACGTCGACGCGGCGAACCGGGCCGTCACGCGGATCGTGGACGTGGCGGACATGCCCGTTCCGACCACCTCGGGGAACTTCGACGACCCCGCGATGCAGGGCGAACCGCTCGACCTCAAGCCGATCGTCATCACCCAGCCCGAGGGGCCGTCGTTCCGCGTCGACGGCGAGTTCGTCGAGTGGGCGAACTGGCGGTTCCAGGTCGGTTTCGACGCCCGCGAGGGGCTCGTGCTCCGCCAGCTCTCGTGGCAGGACGGCGAGCGGCTGCGCCCGATCGTGTACCGGGCGTCGATCGACGAGATGCTCGTGCCGTACGGTGACCCGTCTCCGGTGCGGTTCTGGCAGAACTACTTCGACACCGGCGAGTACCTGTTCGGTCGGTTCACGAACTCGCTCGAGCTCGGCTGCGACTGCGTCGGCGAGATCCAGTACTTCGACGCCGTCCTGGCCGACGAGCTCGGCAACCCGCAGACCATCCGCAACGGCATCTGCATGCACGAGGAGGACTTCGGCACGCTCTGGAAGCACGGCGACATCTACACCGGCTCGCAGGAGGTCCGTCGATCCCGGCGCCTGGTGATCTCGTTCTTCACCACCGTCGGCAACTACGACTACGGCTTCTACTGGTACCTGTACCTGGACGGCACGATCGAGTGCGAGGCGAAGCTCACCGGCGTGCTCTTCACCAGCTCGTACCCGGGGCGCTCGGAGTCCGGCGACGACTACCCCTACGCCTCCGAGGTCGCCCCCGGCCTCGGTGCCCCGTACCACCAGCACCTGTTCTCGGCGCGGCTCGACATGATGGTCGACGGGCTGTCGAACGCCGTGGACGAGGTCGACGCCGTGCGGGTGCCGGTCGGACCGGGCAACGAGCACGGCAACGCGTTCACGAAGTCGGTGACCCGGATCGCGTCGGAGTCGTCGTCGGGTCGTCTCGCCGACGCCTCGAAGGCGCGCACGTGGTTCGTCTCGAACACCCAGGAGCGCAACCACCTCGACCGCCCCACCGGCTACGTGCTGTACCCGCAGGACGCCCCGGTGCTGCTCGCCGACGACTCGTCCTCCGTCGCCGCCCGTGCCGAGTTCGCCCGCAAGCACCTGTACGTCACGCAGTACGACCCGGCGGAGCGCTTCGCCGCCGGCGACTTCGTGCACCAGAACCCCGGTGGCGACGGGGTCGCCCGGTACGTCGAGGGGGACCGTCCGCTCGACGGCGAGGACATCGTGCTCTGGCACACCTTCGGCCCGACGCACTTCCCGCGGCCCGAGGACTGGCCCGTCATGCCGGTCGACTACGCCAAGTTCACGCTCAAGCCGTACGGGTTCTTCCCGCGGAACCCGGCGCTGAACGCGCCGGCGGCCATCGGCGCGACGGCGGCGTCGCACTGCTCGCACCACGCGTCCGGTGGCGTCGAGGCGGCGCACGACGCCGTCGCCCACGACCACGGGCACGGACACTGACGTGACCGACCTGCTCGGGCTCGCCGCGATCGTGCCGGCGTCCGCCGGAGCCTGCTGCACGGTCGGGGCGTGGCGCCCCGGCCGTGCGGTCGACGTGGTGGCGGCAGTGGTGATGGTGGCCGCGATGGTGGACGGGGCCTTCGGGCCGCGCGTGCTGCCCGGGGTGCTCTGGTTCGTGGTGCTCGCGCTGCTCGCCGTGGTGGTCGCCGCGGTGCACCGGGTACAGAGTGCGTCTGGCGCGTCTGGTGCGTCCGGTTCGGACGGGAGGCCCGGGTCGGCTCCGTCGGTCCGGGTCGCGTCGGCGCACGGTCGGTTCGGGCGACTGCACGCGGCGCTCGGTCTGCTGGTGATGGGCGCGCTGGGCGTCGGCATGGCGCACGACCCCGGCATGACCGGCATGGCGGGTGTCGGCATGCACGGACACGGCGGTGCGGTCGCGGTCACGTGGCAGGTCGTCCTCGGCGGCCTGACCACCGGCTACCTGCTGCTCACCGCCCACATGGTGCGGGACGGCATCCGGCGTCGGACCCGCGCGCTCCCCGTCGTCGAGACGCTCGCCATGGGGATCGCGGTGGCGGTGATGGCCGCAGCGATGGTCTGACGGCTCCGGAAGGCATCCCGCGAGGATGGAACCGCCGCGGGATGCCTCGAGCACCTAGCCCTTCCGCCCCAGGTCGTACAAGAACCGCGCCACGGTCACGAGCAAGCTCGCGATCCCCAACCACGGAACCTGACGCCTGCGGTCGGACTCGTTGTCCTTCGACATCGAGTCCTCCTCTCGGTGTCAGCCGGCCGACACGAAAGAGCGGAGAGCCAGGGATGCGTACGCGAGCGTGCCCGCGTACGCTTGCTCCCGAGCGCTCAGCTCGGGAAGACTTGTTTCCCTGGCTTTCCACTCGGAGAGCTGATCGAAGCCCACCACCGTTGCTGCGGTGGTGGGCTTCAACTTTGCCCGGATGCACTCCCCGGCGAGAGTGGCATCTGATGTGCAGCGTATCGGCGGGTCTTCGACCGCAGGCCGCCGCCGCGCGCTGATGTGCGACGCGAACTGTTCGGCGCGCGAAACGTACAGTTTGCGAACCGTTCGTTGCGGAAAACGTTCACGTCGTGAAAGAGTTCGAGCGTCCGCACGGGACGAACGGCCGCAGAAGGGCGGGATCAGACATGCACAGCACGTACTCCGGGATGCCTCGGGCGGCACGGATCGGTGGCAGCCACACCCGCATCGGTCTGACCGACCCGGCCGTCATCGACGCCTACGTCGAGCGCCGCATCGAGGACCCGTCGCTCCTTGCCGGTCGCGCCGAGCCGGCGTACGCCGACTTCTTCACCGTCCCCGCCGCGTAGCAAGGAGCGCATGATCACATGCCGTTGACCGTCGTCCGTCGAGAGCACGTCCACCTCTACGCCCACGAGCCCCGATCCGAGGCCGCGAAGACCGCCGTCGACGCGCTGCTGCGCCTCCAGCACGCCGAAGAGCAGCAGATCGAGTCCGCACGCATCGAGAGCGGGCTGAGCAAGAACGAGTCCCTGGCGATCCGGTACATGCTCCAGGCCCACCGCGACGGCCGCACCATGGGCCCCAAGGACCTCGCCGTCATGCTCACCGTGTCGAACGCCTCGGTCACGAAGCTCGTGGACGCGCTCGTCGACAAGGAACTCCTCGTCCGCACCGCGCACCCCACCGACCGTCGCGCGCAGGTCCTCGAACCCACCGACCTCGCCGCCGAGAAGATCGATGCCTCGTACGCCCGCTTCCACGAGGCCGTGGTCGGGGTCCTCGACCACCTGTCCGACGCCGACAACGCCGTCCTCGCGGAGTCGCTGACCAGGATCGTCGACGCGCTCGCCGACGGTGAGCCGGCACCGGTCGACGAGTACACCGTCGACGACCAGGACTGAGGAGCCCGGGCTGAAGCGAGCCGGGCCGACGCGACCGGACCGACGCGACCGAGGCGGTCGACGCGACCACCCGTCGACGGGAGGCGCGGTACCGGATCGCTGCGGGCCTCCAGACGGTGGCGGAAAAACCTTCCAGCGGTAAGTTGGGTGCATGACGCACCCCGCCGACGACGACGCGGCCCCGCCGCGACGCGGCGGGTACCGCAAGGGAGCCGAGCGCCGGACCCAGATCCTCGACGAGATGATCCGCATGGTCGCGGAACAGGGCGTCGACGCATCGTCGTTGCGGTCCGTGGCCGAGGCCCTCGGGATCACCCACGCGGCGCTCCGCCACTACTTCCCCAGCCGTGACGAACTGCTGCTCGCCGTCTACCGCGAGCACGAGGTGCGCGAGCAGGGGGCGCCCGACCGGTTGAAGTCGGCGATCGGGGACATGCGCGACAGTGCCTCGCGCAACCGTGCGGTGCCGGGCCTGGTGCAGCTCTACACGACGCTCGCGGCCGACGCGGTGCAGGAGGGGCACCCGGCGACCCGTGACTTCATGCGGGAGCGGTTCACGCGGCTCCGGGCCGACCTGGCCGCGTTGATCGCGGCGGACCAGGCGGCGGGACGGATCCGCGGCGACCTGGACCCGGTCGACCTCGCTTCGCTGAGCATCGCGGCGTCCGACGGGCTGCAGGTGCAGTGGTTGCTCGACCCCGAGGCCGTCGACGGCGAGAAGGTGCTGCGGTTGCTCGAGCAGATCGTGCCAGCGCCGCCGGAGTGAGCGCTGCTCGGGCGCGCTTGCGCGGCCCGCGCTTCGCGGCGTGCGTTTCGTGAGCAGAAATGGTCGGGTCCCCGTTCGGGACCCGACCATTCCTGCTCACCAAGTGCGGCGCGGTGCGCGACGCACGACGTGACTACGCGTTCGCGGCCTCGGCGAGGACCGCGGCGGCGGGGTCGAAGTCCTCGGGGAGCGGCTGGATCGGGTCGATCGACGAGGTGATCTCGACGGACTGACCCGACTCGGCGGCATCGCGGATGCCGAGCATGACGTCCAGCGCGTGCGACGCGACGGCACCGGAGGCGCGCTCCGGGCGGCCCTCGGCGATCGCGCGGGCCAGCTCGACGACGCCCGTGCCGCGGCCCCAGGTGGAGCCCTTGTGCGTCAGCGTGGTCGGCTCGTCCTTGCCGAGCGTCCACAGCGTGCTGTCACCGTCGAAGACGTTCGGGTCCGGCAGCACGATGGTGCCCTCGGAGCCGTTGATCTCGACGAAGCCGTTGCGGGGCAGTGCGTGCTGGAACGACAGGGTCGTCTGCGCCGACTGGCCACCCTCGAACGAGATGAGCGCTGCGTGGTGCGTGGGCACCTCGACGGCGAACTCGGTGCCGGCGCGGGGGCCGGAACCGATCACACGCGTCTCGCGGGACTTCGACGACACGGCCTGCACGCGCGAGGCGGCGCCGAAGGCGTGCAGGAGCGTCGTGACGTAGTACGGGCCGATGTCGAACAGCGGACCGGCGCCCTGGGCGTACAGGAACTCGGGGTCCGGGTGCCACTGGTCCGGTCCGGGCACGTGGAACATCGTCGTCGCGGTGAGCGGCGTGCCGATGTCGCCGCGGGCGATGGCGCGGATGGCGGTCTGGATGCCGGCACCGAGGACGGTGTCGGGGGCGCAGGCGTAGCGGACACCGGCGGCGGCAGCGGCTGCGAGCAGCTTCTGCGCGTCCGAGGCGTTCGTCGCGACCGGCTTCTCGCTCCAGGTGTGCTTGCCGGCAGCGATGATCTGCTGGCCGACCTTGGCGTGCTCGGCGGGGATCGTGATGTTCACCACGATCTGGATGTCGTCGCGGGCGAGGAGCTCCTCGACCGTGCCGGACGCGGGCACGCCGTACTTCTCGGCCTGGGACGCGGCGCGCTCGAGGATGAGGTCGGCGACCATCAGGACCTCGACGTCGGCGAATTGGGTCAGGTTCGTCAGGTACTGGTCCGAGATGTTCCCCGCACCGATGATGCCGACTCCGATGCGGCTCACTTGTCGTTGTCCTTCAGCCATGCGAGGGACTCGGTGATGCCCTGGAAGACGTCGCCGGAGTAGGCGTCGAACTCGACGACGCGGATGGCCTGCGGCGCCGCGGCGAGGATGCCCGCCACGTTCACGTCGCCCTGGCCCGCGGGGGTCTGGTTCTCGAACGCACGCTGCAGCGCCTCGGGCACGACGAGCGCGCTCTCCGACGAGGGCAGTGCGGTGAGGATGTCACCGTCGACCTTGCCGTCCTTGACGTGGATGGCGACGACGCGGTCGCCGAGTGCCTTCAGGACGGCGGGGGCGTCGGCGCCACCGACGGTGGCCCAGAAGGTGTCGAGCTCGAGCACCGTCTCCGGGCTGATCTGCTCGACGAAGTGGTCGTAGACCGTGCGGCCGTCGACCTTGTTCGTGAACTCCCACTGGTGGTTGTGGTAGCCGAACTGCAGGCCGCGCGAGGCTGCCTCAGCGGTCAGGACGTTGACGCGCTCTGCGATCTTCGCGACGTCGTCGGCGGTCTGCCAGCGGTCGGTCGGGATGAACGGGTCGATGACCGTCTGGATGCCGAGGCGCTCGGCGGCGTCCCAGATCGGCGCGGTGTCCTCGGCGTCGATCACGGCGACGTGGCCGGACGGCGCCTTGAGGCCGGTCGCGGCGAAGGCACGCTCGAGGTCCGTGGCACGCTCGACGAACGCGTAGGGTTCGACGTTCTCGTACCCGATCTCGGCGACGCGGGCGATGGCCTTGTCGAGGTCTTCGGCGATGGCGTCTCGCAGCGAGTACAGCTGCACAGAAGTGGTGGGCATTGCAGAGGCTCCTTCGGTCCTGTCTGGGTGTCGCGACTCCCAGGTGTCGAAGCACCGGGTGTCGCAGTCCGTCGAGGAGCGATGCTCCACGGCGAGATCGATGACGACGCTACCCCAAAAACCACCCGGTGTGTAGTTTTTGCGTCCCCCCGTGTCGCACGTCATTACATGAACGACACCTGTCGATGTATGCTCAGCCAGTCAAAACCGTGCACGAGACGGTTTTGGCCACCAGCATCGACTCGAGGAGGCGTCATGAGCACACCCGAACCCGGCAGCCCGGCACTGTTGCACCCCGAAGAGGGCATCACCCAGCCGATCAGCACCGTGAAGGTGGGCATCGGCTACCAGATCGCCCTGTTCCTCGGGCAGTTCGGCCTCTTCGTCGCACTCATGGCACCGGTCTACGTCAGCATGCAGCTCAAGGCGCAGGCCCTGGTCGGCGACGACGCGGCGAACGTCATCGGCTCGGTGCTGCCGATCGGCGCGTTCGGTGCGCTCATCATGAACCCCCTCGCCGGCGCGCTGTCCGACCGCACCCGCACCCGTTGGGGTCGTCGTCGGCCCTGGCTGCTGAGCGGTGTCGTCGTCTTCGCGATCGCCCTCGCCTGGATCGCCTACTCGCCCGACGTCCTGAACCTGACGCTGGCCTGGCTCCTCGCCCAGCTCGCCGCCAACGCGACGCTGGCCACCCTGCTCGCGAGCTTCGCCGACAACGTCCCCCAGCTGCAGCGCGGCCGTTCGTCGAGCATCATCGCCCTCGCGCAGAACATCGCCGTGCTCGCCGGCACCTACCTGTCGGTGTTCTTCGTCGCGAACCTGCCGGTGCTGTTCATCGCACCCGGCATCCTGGCGATCATCCTCGTCGCGGTGTACGCCGTGGTCGCCCGTGACGACCTGCCGACGTACAAGCTGAAGAAGTTCACGTTCCTGAACCTCATCGCCTCGTTCTGGACGAACCCGATCAAGAACCCGGACTTCGCGTTCGCCTGGTGGTCGCGCTTCCTGATCATCTTCGCCACCTTCATGTTCACGACCTACCGCCTGCTCTACATGGAGAAGCACCTCGGCATCGAGGACGCGAAGGAGGCCACCGCGGCCGTCGCCTTCGGTGTGCTGCTCTACACGATCGCGCTCCTGGTCAGCGCGGCGCTGTCCGGCTGGGCGTCCGACAAGATCGGCCGTCGCAAGGTCTTCGTCGGCGGTTCGACGGCGATGTTCGCCGTCGGCCTGGTCGTGCTCGCGCACGCCGACACCGTGAACGGCTTCTACGTGGCCGAGGTCATCATGGGCTTCGCCTACGGCATCTACTCGGCCATCGACACCGCGCTCGTCGTCGACGTGCTGCCGAACGCCGACCGGCCCGGCAAGGACCTCGGCGTCATCAACATCGCCAACGCGTTGCCGCAGTCGCTCGCCCCGGCCGTCGCACTCTTCTTCCTGAAGATCGGGTCGGGCGACGCCGCCGACAACTACACGCTCATGTGCTGGGCCGCCGGTGCGATCGCCATCATCGGTGCCCTTGTGGTGATCCCCATCAAGCGGGTTCGATAGCCGGATGCACACCTCCGGGGTCGACGTGGACCGCAGCCAGCTCGCCGGGTGGCGGAACGCGATCATCGTCGCGTTCGCCATCGGCGGGATCAGCCTGGCCGGCTGGGGTCCCCGGCTCCCGGAGCTCCGCGTCGAACTCGGTGTCGACATCGGCACCATCGGCCTCATGCTCGGCGGTGTCACAATCGGCTCGATCGGGGGCCTGCTCAGCGCCGCCCCGCTGCTCCGGCGCCTGGGCGGCCGACGTGCCCTGACGGCGGTCGCCGTCCTGGTCCCCGCCGCACTGGCACTCATCGGCGTCGCCGCTGCGCTGCACTCCGTGCCGCTCGCGAGCGTCGGGTTCGTCGTCGCCGGTGCCGGGATCGGCGCGCTCGACGTCATGGCGAACGTCGAGGGCACGGCGATCGAGGCGCTCGCCGGTCGCACGCTGCTCCCGTTGATGCACGCCGCCTGGTCGGGAGGCGCGGCCCTCGGTGCCGGGATCGCCGCCCTCTGCGCATGGCTGGGCATCACCCCCTCAGCCCAGTTGATCGGTGAGGCCGTCGTCATCCTGGTGATCGGCGTGATCGCGATGCGCGCGATCCCGGACGGCACGCGCGCCGAGGAACACGACACGACGCTCACCCCGCGGCAGCGCCTGCGGCAGTGGGCGCGTGGCTGGGCGGACGTCCGCTTGCTGCTGATCGGTGTCGTGATGCTCGGCGTCGAACTCGGCGAGGGGTCGGCGAACAACTGGCTCGCCCTGGCGACCACCGACGGACACGGCCAGACAGCGACGGTCGGCGCACTCTTCTTCACCGTGTTCGCCGTCTCCGAGGCCGCGACGCGCGTCTTCGCCGGCCCCGTGGTCGACCGGCTCGGACGGGTCCGGACGGTCCGCTGGACGACCGCGCTCGGCATCCTCGGCGCCGTCCTGTTCATCGTCGGCACGACCTGGTGGCTCACGCTCATCGGCGTGGTCCTCTGGGCGGTCGGCGTCTCGATGGGGTTCCCGCTCGGCATGTCGGCAGCGGCGCAGAGCGGCCCGAACCCGGCTGCCCGGGTCAGCGTCGTCGCGTCGATCGGGTACTTCGCGAACTTCGCCGGCCCGCCCGTCATCGGCGCGATCGCCGAGCAGGTCGGCGCGCTCAGCGCGCTCTGGTTGATCGCCGTGCTCTTCGTGGCCGCCTTCGCCGCATCCGGGTCACTGCGTCCGGTCGCCGAACCGACCCACGAGCGGGTCAGCGACCCTCGGTAGCGTGGAGCCCATGCTCGACGCGACGCCTGCCCCGTTCGACACCCCGGCCGGCCGGATCGTCGGGACGGTGGACGGCGACGTCGTCCGCGTGCTCGGGATCCCGTACGCGCGGGCCGACCGGTTCGCGCCGCCGGAGCCGATGCCGCCCTTCGCGAGCGAACTGCACGCGTCGACGCGGTCCCCCGTGGCGCCGCAGCCGCACGCGCAGTTCGTCGACCAGCTGCTCGGCGAGGTCGAGGACATCACCGTCGACGAGCACTGCCAGCGCCTGTCGATCACGCTGCCCGCCGACGTGACGCCCGACGAGCGCCTGCCCGTGATGGTCTGGATCCACGGCGGCTCGTACGTCATCGGCGGCGGCGACCTGCCGATCTACGACGCCCGCGACCTCGTGACCGAGCAGCGCGTGATCGTGGTGTCGGTGACCTTCCGGCTCGGGGTCCTCGGGTTCCTGGGCGACGGGACGTCGATCCCGGCGAACCTCGGACTGCTCGACCTGCTCGAGTCGCTCCGCTGGGTGCAGGCGAACATCGCCGCGTTCGGTGGCGACCCTGACCTCGTCACGGTGTTCGGGCAGTCGGCCGGCGGCGACGCAGCAGCCCACCTGATGATCAGCGACGGCGCGGCCGGGCTGTTCCGCCGGGCGATCATCCAGAGCGCACCGCTCGGGCTGTCGCGCGGTCGTTCCCGGATGAACCGCGCGATGATCCGAGCCGTCGGTGCCGTGCACGCCGACACCCCGCTCGACGACCTGCTCGAACGGCAGGCCCTCGGCACCCGGGCGGCCGCGCCGTACGGACTCGCGGGCGGGATGCCGTTCGGCACCCAGTACGGGTTCGCCCCGTTGCCCGCCGAACGCGACCTCGACGACGCCTGGAGCCGAGTCGCTCCCGACGTCGACGTCCTGATCGGTTCCGCGACGGACGAGACCGGCATGTACGTGCCGTTGGTCCGCGGTCTGTCGCGGGTCGCTCGGTCACGGATCCTGCGCCCGGCGCTCCGCTGGTGGGTGGTCCGTCCGCTCTCCGACGTCATCTACGGCCGCGACGTCCGACGCTTCACCGCGCGGCACCGTCGAGCCTGCGGGCGGGCGACGTCCTACCGGCTCCTCCGTGGCGTGACGACCGCGCCGACCGGCGCCGTCCACATGAGCGACCTGCCGCTGTTGCTCGGCGGCCGCGAGGCCTGGGCCGGCACCCGCTTCGTCCCCGAGCGCGACTGGCCCGAGGTCGAGCGGCGCGGCCGGGCCTTCCGTGCGATCTGGGCCGAGTTCGCCCGGACCGGCGCCGTCACCGCCCCGGACGACGAGACGCTGACCTTCGACCGGCACTGACGTTCGACTGGCACTGGCCGTCTTCGCGCCCCCTGAACTGGCGGTCGCGTGGTCGCCCCCGGGACCGGACAATCGTCTGCATGCCCACGCCCGACGCCGATCTCCGTGCACGCATCGTGTCCGGTGCGATCGAGGCGTACCGCGCGACGGACTTCCACCGGGTCGGACCGGACGAGGTCGCCGAGCGCGCCGAGGTGCCGGTCGCCGAGGTCAGCCGAGCGTTCCCGATGTGGGAACTCCTCGTCGTCGCGGTCATCGACCGGTGGAACAACGGCAGCCGGCTCGCGCTGTGGCCCGTCGCCGAACGGGACGGTGCCGTCGCGTACCTGCGTGCCCGGCTCGAGGCCGGCGTCACGGACCCGGCCCTCGTCCGGCTCCGGATCGCCGTGCTCAGCGCCGCGTCGAACCCCGGCCACCCCGCAGCCGGGTGGTTCCGCACCCAGTACACCCGGGCGTTCGAGGACCTCACCCTCGCCCTGGTCCGTGACGTCGTCGCTGCACGAGAGCCACGCGGCGCCTCACCCCGGCACGCCGCCGAGCAGCTCATGGCACTGTTCGAGGGGCTGCAGCTGCAGGCGATGGTCCGCGACGACGCCGAGCCGCTGAGCGGCTTCGACCGCGCTGTCGCCCGGATGCGCGTCGGTTGGGCAGCAGCGCGCGTCGACGCCTGAGGACTCCGAGCGGGAGCACGGACGGGAGGCACGGCGCGGCTTGCATGCGTCGGCTCGCCCACCTGGCATGGTCGGCCCATGGAGTACACCGACTACGACACCCGGCTCGCCGCGTACGGCGTGATCACGGACGGTGACCGGGTGCTCCTGGCGAAGCTGCGCTTCCCCGAAGCCGGCACCTGGACGTTGCCGGGCGGTGGCGTCGAGTTCGACGAGACCGTCGAGCAGGCCGTCGTGCGCGAGGTCCGCGAGGAGACCGGGTACGAGTCCGAGGTCGGCGCCCTGCTCGGCGTCCGGCACCACGTCGTCCCCGCGGAGCGCCGGATCCACGCCAACGGTCGCCCGATGAAGGCCGTGCAGGTCGTGTTCCGCGCGACGGTCGTCGGCGGCACACTGCGCGACGAGATCGACGGGTCGACCGACGAGTCGCGCTGGCTGCCCATCGCCGAGCTCCCGCACCACCGGCACGGGCTGCTCGTACCCGTCGCGCTGGCGTGGGCGGGCGCGCTCACCCGCTGACCCCTCAGCCGGCGGCCAGCATCGCGAACTGTGCCGGGACGTCAGTGGGTACCGGCGTGGCTGACTCGGTCATCGCTCGCCCAGCAGGAAGGAGATGCTGTCGAGCCAGTCCTGAGCCAGGTACTCGTCGGTGAAGAGATCGCGCCACTGCTCGGTCGGCGCGAACTCTCGTTCATCGAGGTCCCACTGCGCCCGGACCCGCGCGCGTTCGATGAGGAGTTCCTCGCGGGTCCAGTGTCGTCCCACTACAGCGGTCATGGCCGTCCTCTCGTCGGTGTGGGACGACGGTAGGGCGGTCAGTGGGGCCGGCGCGAGCTTTCTGAATACAACATGTTCACTCGGCGACGACGCTCAGGACGTTGCCCGACGGGTCGGTGAACCAGGCGATGAGCGGCCCGCCCTTGCGGTTCACGCCCTTCTCGTCGGTCATCCCCTCGTACTGCAGGAACGTGATGCCCTTCGCGGTGAGCTCGTCCACCGCGGCGTCGACGTCCGGCACGGGGAAGTTCAGCACCGTGAAGGCCGCGGGCTCGTGCGCAGGGCCCTTCGGGTACACGAGGACACCGTGGCCGTCGCCGAGCTGCAGGAAGAGCATGCCGTGGTCCTCGGTGACCTCGACCCCCAGGACGTCCTGGTAGAACGCCTTCGCCTCCGGGACGTCCCGTACCGAGAACCCGCTGAACGCCTTCGTCGCATCGACCATGCGGCCAGTGAACCACCCCGGTCCGGTGTCGGCGCGCTCTGCCAGGATGGGACCGTGAGCCACCCGGACAGCAGCGTCGCCGACGCCGTCGAGCGCGCGGTCGAGCTGGCCTCGGCGGGGCCCCGGGCAGTGCTCGGCATCGCGGGTGCTCCCGGTGCCGGCAAGTCGACGCTGGCCCGCCGCGTGGTCGCCGCCGTCGACGAGCGACTCGGGGCCGGCACGGCGGTGCAGGTGCCGATGGACGGCTTCCACCTGTCGAACGCGGCGCTCGACGCCCTCGGCCGGCACGACCGCAAGGGCGCCGTCGACACGTTCGACGCCGACGGCTACGTCGCCCTGGTCCGACGACTCGTCGCTGCCGACACCACCGTGTGGGCGCCGGACTTCGACCGCCGCATCGACGAGCCCGTCGCCGGCAGCATCGCCGTCCCGCCGACCGCCCGGCTCGTGGTCTCCGAGGGGAACTACCTGCTCGACGATGCCGAACCGTGGGCAGCGCTCGGGGACCTGTTCACCGAGACCTGGTTCTGCGCCGTCGACGACGGGGTTCGCGTCGACCGCCTGGTCGGTCGGCACATGCGTCACGGACGCGACCACGACGCCGCGCGCGCATGGGCGGTGGAGGTCGACGGCGTGAACGCGGCGAGGGTCGCGCCCACGGTGATCCGTGCCTCCAGGACGGTGCGGACGTGACCAGCAGACCGACGCGACACCGATCGAAGGAGCGACCATGACCATCGCCATCACCGGAGCGACCGGCAACATCGGGGGCGCCGTCGCACGCGCGCTCGCCGCGGACGGCGTGCCGTTCCGGATGATCGTGCGCGACGCAGCGCGCGCGCCGGAGCTGCCCGGCGCCGAGGTCGCGGTCGCGACGTTCGCCGACGCCGACGCCAGCCGGGCGGCGCTCGAGGGGGTCGACGTGCTCCTGATGGTGTCAGCGGCCGAGGCCGAGGACCGGCTCGACCAGCACCGCACCTTCGTCGCAGCAGCTGCCGAAGCCGGTGTGCGGCACGTCGTCTACACGTCGTTCCTCGGCGCGGCCGAGGACGCGACCTTCACCCTCGGGCGCGACCACTGGGCGACCGAGCAGGCGATCCGCGCGACCGACACGGCGTACACGTTCCTGCGGGACAGCTTCTACCTGGACTTCGTCGAGGACCTGGTCGGCGAGGACGGCGTGATCCGCGGGCCAGCAGGCGACGGCGCCATGGCGGCGGTCGCCCGTGCGGACGTCGCACGGGTCGCGACCACCGTGCTGCAGGACCCGGGTGCGCACGTGGACCGCTCGTACGAGCTGACCGGGCCGGCGGCGTTCACGCTCGCCGAAGCCGCCGCGGTGGTGACCGAGGTGCGTGGCCGCACGGTGACGTACCACCCGGAGACGCTGGACGAGGCGTACGCGTCTCGTGCGCAGTGGAACCCCGAGCCGTGGCAGGCCGATGCGTGGGTGAGCACCTACACGGCGATCGCCGAGGGAGCTCTCGCGCACGTGTCCGGCGACGTCGAGCGGATCACGGGCCGGCGCCCGATGTCGCTGCGCGAGGTGCTCGCCGCGCGGTAGTGGGCGCGGGCGGGGCGCGGGCGAGACTTCGTGAGCAGAAATGGTCGGGTCAGGTGCGGCGACCCGACCATTTCTGCTCACGAAGCGCAGCGCAGCGGGCGAACAAGCAGCGCCGCTCAGGACACGCGGCGCGCGGCGATCGTGCCGACGACCCCGAGCGTCAGCACCGACACGAGCACGACGAGCAGCGGTGCCGTCCAGTCCCCGGTCGCACCGTGCAGCGCCCCGGCGACGAGCGGCCCGGCCGAGCCGATCAGGTACCCGCCGCCCTGCACGAACGCGGACATCCGACGGGCATCGGCGTCGCTCGACACGATCCGCACGATCACGATGAAGATCACGGTGATGCCGCCGCCCTGGGCCGCGCCGCCGAGCACCGACCACAGCAACCAGAGCTGCGGGGCGAACAGCAGCCCGAGGGGCATCGCCAGCCACAGGAACGCGACGAGCGCGATGATCGCCCGCGGCCGCCACTTCGCCGCGAGCAGCGGGACCCCGAGCGCACCGACCACGGCCAGGATCTGGAACACCGACGAGCTCGCCCCGGACGACGCCTTCGAGAACCCGATCTCGTCGTGCAGCAGGGTCGGGATCCAGGCGGTCAGGGCGTAGTACGAGAACGCCTGGCCACCGAAGGCCAGCGTGAGCCCCCACGTGATGAGTCGTCGTGCGGGACGGACCGGCTCGGCGGCGGTGGCAGCAGCGGCCGCCGCGGCCCGGTCGGCGCGGATCGTCCGGATCGCCCCGGTGTCGAGCACCTGGTCGATCGGACCGGTGATCGGCAGGGGCTCGTCGTCGTCGGAGCGCACGGGGCGGCGCCACGCGGCCCGGGCACCCACTGCGTACGTCCAGGCGAACCCGGCGATGACCGCGAAGACCGCCCACACGGCGATCGCGACGGGCCAACCCCACAGCGCCGCCAGGGGAGCGGTCGCGAGTGAGGTGATCATCGACCCGACGTTGAGCGCCGACGTGTAGACGCCGGTGACCAGGCCGACACGCTCCGGCGAGGTGTCCCGCCGGATGACGACGGGAATCACCACGTTGCCGATCGTGATGCCGATGCCGATCACCGCGGTGCCGATGAGCAGTGCGGCGGACGACGGCATCGAGCGCACCACGGTGCCGGCGAGCACGATGACGAGCGACAGGGACACCGCACGCTCGGGGTCGGCCTTCGCGATGACCCAGCTGGCGAACGGCGTCGCCAGGGCGAAGCAGAGCACGGGGATCGTCGTCAGCAGCCCGGCGATCGTGGACGTCAGGCCGAGGTCGAGCCGGACGTCGCCGATGACCGGGGCCGTCGCGACGATCGGCCCGCGGAAGTTCAGTGCGATGAGGACGATGGCGGCGGGCAGTACCCACGCGGCGGCACGCAGCCCCTGCCGCGTCGCGTCGGTCCGGCCGCGCCCGCTCGTCGCGTCGGTCCCGCCGGTCGCGTCGGTCGCGTCGGTCCCGCCGGTCGCGTCGGTCCCGTCCGTCACGGCAGCAGGATCGGGAGCAGGTCCAGCGGGGTGGCGGCCGTGGCGATGGTGCCCTCGGCCTCGGCGGGGGAGCCGTACCCCCACTCGGCGAAGACCACCGGGACGCCGTGCACCGTGGCGCCCTCGACGTCGTGCACCCGGTCGCCGATGAGCACCGGGCGGCTGACGTCGAACCCGCGGGCGTCGAGGCGGCGCAGGGCTTCCTCGACGACGTCGGCCTTGCTCGACCGGACCTCGTCGTCGCTGGCACCCGTGATGATGTCGATGTCCCCGGTGAGCCCGTAGTGCTCGAGGATGTACGTCGCCGGCGTCTCGGGCTTGCTCGTCGCGGTCGAGATCGGCAGCCCCGCGTCGTGCAGCGTCCGGAGCACGACGTCGATGCCGGGGAACATCGTCGAGTCGAGGGCGCCGTGCGAGAAGTAGTGCTCGCGGTACACGGCGAGGGTGTGCTCCGCCTGCGCCTCGTCCATGCCCATCGCGACCCGGAACGTGTCCATGATCGGCGGGCCGACGAACGACATCAGGGTGTCGTGGTCGGGCACCGGGACGCCCACGGTGCGGAAGGTGTGCGTCAGGCTCTCGAGGATGCCCGGCGCGGAGTCGCTGATGGTGCCGTCGAGGTCGAACAGGATGGCGGAGAACGGGCTGGTCATGTCCTGCCCACCCTACCGGCGGCGGTCGACGGGACCACCCTGGTGCCGCGCGCGACGGGGCGGACGTGCGCCGGGCCTCCCGGTCGGGCGGCGGCGGTCGGGCGGGCGGGCGCGGGCGGTCGGGCCGTCGGTCGGAACCAGGTTCCGGACACAGCACCACGCGATTCCGCGGTTCCGTGTCCGGAACCTGGTTCCGGCGGGCAACGCACCAACCCACCAACGCGACGCCGCACCAACACGCACGCGCCGCTCCGCACTCAGAACAGGCGGGTGTGCCCGCCCTCGATGCCGCGCATCGCGTCGTAGTCGAGCACGAGGACGCGGATGCCGCGGTCCTCGGCGAGGGTGCGCGCCTGCGGCGCCACCGTCTGCGCCGCCAGCACGCCCTGCACCGGACGCAGGTGCGGATCGCGGTTCATGAGCTCGAGGTAGCGCGTGAGCTGCTCGACCGCGTCGATGTTGGCGTTGCGCTTCATCTCGACCGCGACGCTCGCCCCGGCGTCGTCACGCGCCAGGATGTCGACCGGCCCGATGGCGGTCATGTACTCGCGGCGGACCAGCGTGTGGCCGTCGCCGAGCAGTTCGATCTGCTCCGCGAGGAGCTGCTGCAGGTGCGCCTCGACCCCGTCCTTCACCAGCCCCGGGTCGACGCCGAGGTCGTGGGTCTGGTCCGCGATGACCTCGTGGATGGACACGATCAGGCGGTCCTGGGTCTTCTTCTGCGTCACCGTCCAGACCTCGGTGATGCCACCGACGGTCTGCTCCTCGTCCGGCTCGCTCATCTCGATCGAGCACGGCGGGCTCATCCAGTTCAGCGGCTTGTAGCTGCCACCGTCGGAGTGCACGAGCAGTGAGCCGTCCGCCTTGAGCATGAGCAGACGGGTCGCGAGCGGCAGGTGGGCGGAGAGCCGGCCCGCGTAGTCGACGGAGCACCGGGCGATGACGAGACGCACCCGGGAAGCCTAACGGGCGTCGCGTCCCGACCCGGACGGCGCGCTCGTCGCGTTGTCGGCGTTGCCGGCGCTGCCGGCCGGGAGGCGCGGCTCGCCCCCGCCGTGTCCGTCGCCGCCCCCGCGGGTCGGCCGGGCGGCGGCGCCGGTCTCACGGGCGGCACCCGACGCGAGTCCCGCCGCGATGATGAACACGAAGACGACCAGGAGCGCACCGAGCAGTCCGACGTGCTCGCCGAGGAACCCGATGAGCGGAGGACCGGCCAGGAACGCCACGTACCCGATGGTCGCGACGGCGCTGACCTTGGCGGCGGCCGTGCGGGGGTCGTCGGCGGCGGCCGACATGCCCATCGGGAAGCCGAGGCTGGCACCGAGGCCCCAGAGCACGACGCCCACGATCGCGAGCGGCACGTTGTCGATGAAGATGAGCATGCCGAGGCCGACCACCGCGACGGCGGCGCTGATCCGCAGGATCGGGACGCGCCCGAACTTGTCGATGAGGGGGCTGCCGGCGACGCGACCGACGGTCATCGCGGCGAGGAACACCGTGAGCACGCCGGCGCCGGCGGCGTTGTCGAGCCCGTGGCCGTCGATCATCGCGAGCGGCAGCCAGTCGTTCGCGGAGCCCTCGGCCAAGGCCATGCCGAGCACGATCACACCGATGAGGATCGTGGAGGGCTGCGCCCAGACCTGCATGCGGGTGAGTGGCGTCGCCACCGGGCTGGTGTCGGTGGAGACCTGCTCGGCGAAGCGGTGCTCGTCCTGGAACTTCGTGACGGCGACGAGCATCACGGCGCTCGTGATGACGACCAGCACGATGAAGTGCACGGAGACCGGGATCTCGAGCCGCTCGGCCAGGGCACCGAGCCCGGCGCCGGCCAGTGTGCCGAGGGAGAACGCTGCGTGGAACAGCGGCATGATCGTGCGCCCGCCGGCCTTCTCGGCAGCGGCGCCGGAGACGTTCATCGACACGTCGCACAGGCCGTTGCCGAACCCGAAGGCGATCAGGGCGATCCAGATGGCGGCGAAGCCCCAGCCGAGCGTGACCGCGATGCCAGCGAAGACCATGCCGAGCGCCAGGCAGGCGGCGGCGATCTGGATCCCGCGCCGCGCGCCGAGCTTGGCGACGATGTGGCCGGCGAAGGTCAGGCCACCGATCGAACCGACGGCCATGCCCAGGACGAGCAGGCCCATCTCGAACGTGCTCGCGCCGAGGGAGTCGCGGACGCTCGGGATCCGGCCGAGCCACGTCGCGATGTCGAGCCCGGACAGGGTGAACACCACGAACACCGCGATGATCCAGGCCCTGGTGGTCGGAACGGTGCGGGTGGACGGCGTCGTCATGGTGGTCCCATCGTGCTTCGTTGCTGGTGGTCGTGGTGCGGGTCGCGCTGCGCGTTTTGTTCTGGGTCGGCCGCTATCGAATCGATTCGACCGCTTGTTCCCGCTACGCTAACCGGCGATGGACGAACCGGCAACAGCACTCGGCGCGTCGCCTTCCCGCGGCGGCGGCACCCGTCCGTCGCGCCCGACGCTGGCCGCGGTCGCCCGTGCCGCCGGTGTCGCGCCGTCGACGGCCTCGCTCGCGTTCAGCGGCAGCGGCCCGGTGTCCGAGGACGCCAAGGCCCGAGTCCTCGCCGCCGCTGCCGAGCTCGGCTACGGCGGCCCCGACCCCCGTGCGCGTTCGCTCCGCCGAGGCCGTTCCGGCGTCATCGGCGTCGTGATGGACGAACGCTTGAGCGATGCCTTCCGGGACCCCGTCAATGTCCTGACGCTCGACGGCATCGCCGAGGTCGCCGGGGCTGCGGGCGCTTCGCTCTTGCTGGTCCGGAGTCCGCTCGATGACGAACAGGGGGCCGGCCCACTCGTCGATGCCCCGATGGACGCCGTGGTGCTCGTCGGGTGCAACGTCCGGATCGACCCCGCCGTGGCGGTGCTGCGGCGTCGACAGATCCCCGTCGTCGCGATCGAGGCGGACGAGATCGAGGGTGCCGTGCCCGTCCAGCTCGACAACCGGGATGCCTCGCGCCGTGCTGCTGCGTACCTGCAGGACCTCGGGCACGCCGACGTCACGGTGGTGACGCTGCCGCTCGACGCTGCTCGTCGGCGGGGGCCGATCGACGATGACCGCTTCGCCTCGGGCATCGCGTTCACCACGCTCGAACGGCTCCGGGGCGTGCGCGAGGTCTACCCCTCCGCCGTGGCGATCGAAACTGCTGGCAGCTCGGTGGAAGAAGGACGTCTGGCTGGTGTCGAGCTGTTCGCTGCGGACGGGCCACGGCCGACCGCGGTCATTGCGCAGAGTGACCTGATCGCCGTCGGGGTGATCTCGGCTGCCCTCGACGCCGGGCTGCGGGTGCCCGAGGACGTCAGCGTCGTCGGGTTCGACGGCATCACGGTGGACGACAGCCTGTTGCACCGGACCCCGATCCGGCACCTGACCACCCTGGTGCAGCCCTTCGTGCAGAAGGGCCAAGCTGCCGCTCGTGCTGCGCTGGCGATGCTCGAGGGGGCGGAGCCGCAGCCGGCGTCGTTCGTCTCGGAGTTGCGGGTGGGGGACACGACGGGGCCGCCGCCGGCTGTGCGCTGATCCCACCCGTCCGCATTCCGCCAGACCCCTACGAGTCGGTCAGCGCGACTTCGCGAGGATCACCGCGACAGGGCGGGAAGCACGACGTCATCGACGACCTCGACGATGTCGTCGCGGGACAGCGGACCAGTGGTGAGGTGACGGGCGAGCACGAGTGCGGCGCCAGCGCTGACGCGTGATGGGCTGACAGCGCTCGAGGGGATCTCGCCACGGGCCGCGGCGCGTCCGAATGCTTCGGTCACGAGGCGTTGGCGCGGCTCGATGAGCAGTGCGACGATGCGCTGCCACATCTCGGGTCGTCGCTCTCGCTCCAGGAGAAGTGGTGCGAGGACCCGTCCGACGGGGGTGGTGAGCCCGTCCGCGAGATCGGACAGGAACGCGATGAGTTCGTCGCGGAGGTCACCGACCGGCTGGAGTCGGGTCCCCCCGGGGTGATCGCTCCGCTCCGCGGTGTCTTCGGTCCAGGCGAGGGCAGCGAGGACGAGCTGCTCCGGATCGGTCCAGCGCCGGTAGAGCGAGGCCTTGCCCGCACCGGCTGCCGCGGCGACGTTCTCGAAGGTGAGGCCCGCCATGCCGTGGTCAGCCAGCTGTTCGAGTGTGGCGGCGAAGATCGCGTGCTCGAGGTCAGCACCGCGCCGCCGGACGGGAGCGTTCACGAGATGAGTGTCCCACCGACCCACACAGCGCCCGGCTGAGCGAGGACGGCTGGGTCGACGAGGGGATCGCCGGTCGTGAGCAGGAGGTCCGCACGCAGCCCCACTTCCACGCGCCCGCGGTCGTGCAGACCGAATGCCGCCGCTGCCCCGTCCATGGCAGCGGTCAGTACCGCGCCGTTCGTCATCCCGGTGTCCCGCAAGAGGAGCATCTCCTCGTGGAGGGCCTCGCCGTGGCGAACCGGCGCGAACGGGGTCTCGTTCGCGTCCGTGCCGGCGACGACTGGCACACCGGCGGTGTGCATCCGGCGCACACTCTCGACGGCGTTCTCGAACGCGGCGTCGGCACGGTCCCCGAGTCGCGCGCGGGCCATCGCGCGCATCATCACGAGGGTCGGTGACGCGATGGTGCCCTGGTCCGCCATCCGCCGGACGGTCGCGTCCGGCAGCGGCCGGTCGAGCGGCGCGTGCGTGAGGATGTCGACCCCGGCGTCGAGCCCGCGGACGAACGACGCGGCGGTCACGACGTGGGCCACGGTCCGGAGCCCCCGGCGGCGTGCGCCGTCGACCAGGGCCGTGATCGTTGCGACGTCGAGCGCGGGGACGTCGGTGGCGTCGGGGTCCTCGATGATGATCTTCACCAGGTCCGACCCGTTCGCGGCCCGCCAGTCCAGGTACCGCTCGGCATCGGCTGCGCTGCTCACGCCGCTCGCGTCCGGGAAGCCCATCCGAGCGATCTGGGTGCTGCCCGGCGCCGAGGCGGCCGAGCCCGCGCTGAGGAGCCCCGGTGCCCCCGGTGCTCGTCGCTGCTCGTCGACGAGGGAGTCCGGGTGTGTCCCGAGGTCGACCATCGTCGTGACGCCGGCTCGGACTGCGGACGACAGCGCCGCCGGGGAGCCCAGGTGGACGTGCGTGTCGATCAGGCCCGGGACGAGGAACTGCCCCGTTCCGTCGACGACCGGACCGCCCGCTGGAGCGACGGTCCCCGCGGGACGGACCGTGGTGATGTGTTCGTCGAACTCGACGTCGACAGCCTCGGTTGTGGTCACCCCGCCGGAGCTGGTGCGGACGTTGCGAATGGTCGTGGTCATGCGGTCTACGATACAGAATCGTTCACTACACGCAACGAGGAGCCATCGATGTCCGAACTGATCGACGTCCACGCACACTTCGTCACCGCGGACTACGTCGCAGCGGCCCGAGCAGCCGGGTACGAACAGCCGGACGGCATGCCCGCCTGGCCGAGCTGGTCGCTCGCCGGCCAGCTCGGTGACATGGACCGCCGCGGGATCGCCCGAGCGGTCCTGTCCATCTCGTCGCCCGGAGTGCACTTCGGGGACGACGACCGAGCCGCGGAGCTCGCGCGGACACTCAACGACGAAGCCGCCGCGATCGCGGCCGCGCACCCGGACCGGTTCTCGTACTTCGCGTCCCTCCCGGTGCCGGATGTCGACAGTGCGGTCCTGGAGGCCCGGCGCACGTTGCAGGGACCGGGTGCGGTCGGCGTCGTCCTCGAGTCCAACGCGCACGGCCAGTACCTGGGAGATCCCGCGTTGGAGCCGCTCTGGGCCGAGCTCGACGCCCGCGGCGCGGCCGTCTTCGTGCACCCGACCTCGCCCGTCGGGTGGGAGCACACCGCCCTCGGGCGTCCTCGCCCGATGCTGGAGTTCATGTTCGACAGCACCAGGAGCATCGTCGACCTGGTGTTCGCCGGCGTCCTGGACCGGTACCCGGACCTGCGCGTCATCGTGCCGCACTCGGGTGCGACCCTGCCGGTCCTCTCCGACCGGATCGCCCTGTTCCAGCAGTTGTTCGGCGCCGCCGCCGGCACGATGCCTTGGAAGGACGCGATGCGGCGGCTCTGGTTCGACACGGCAGGCACGCCGTTCCCACTCGACGTGCCAGTCCTCGCCGAGGTCGCCGGGACGGATCGGCTGCTCTACGGCAGCGACTCGTGCTGGACGCCGACGCAGGGCGTGGACGCGCAGATCGCCGCGCTCGACGATGCCGAGCCACCGCGCGACGCGACGAGTTGGCGGGAACTCACGACCCGGAACGCTCGGCGTCTGCTCGACTGACTCCGGCGAGGACGCTCTGGATCGCGGGTCCGGCGATCGCGACGACGGTGTCGTGGTCGGCTGCGAGCACGGCAGGGACCCCGAAGACCTGCCGGCTCGTGATGATCCCGACGAGCATGGCCGCGGCGAGCCCGGCCCGGAGCGCACGGTCCTCGTGATCGGCGCCGGAGGCTCCGTGTACGAGGCGGGCCTGGATGAAGTCCCGCAGCTGCGCCGTCGCGTCCTCGTTGACCATCGCACCTCGGAGCATCGCCATCAGCGGTTCCGACTCCTCCGGGGCGCCTTCCCAGGCCTGTAGGAACGCCCGGACGACACGCTCGCCGAGATGCTCGTCCGGACCCTCGAAGGCCGTGTCGAAGCGCCGGAGCGCGGACGGGGAAACGGCCATCACCGCTGCGAACAGGTCAGCCTTCGACCCGAAGAACTGCATCACCTGCGAAGGGTCGACGCCGGCGTCCGCCGCCACGGCCCGGATCGTCGTGCCGGCGAAACCGTCGCTGGCGAACCGCGCACTCGCCGCCGCGAGGACCGTCGTGCGGGTGCTGGCCGCCCCGGGACGGCGACCCACGCGGGAGGTCGTCGCTGCTTCCGTCGTTCCGTCCATGCCCGCAATCTACTCCGCTGACGGGTTTCTCAACACGCGTTGAGTTCTTGCCGGATCGGACGTACGCTCGCCTCGACGACGAGCCCACGGAGGACTCCCGCACGAAGGAGAACACGATGACCGACCAGAGGATGACCGTCCCCTCCACCCCGCTGCCCGCGCCGCGCACGGGTGTGCTCACCCCCTTCGAGCCCGGCACCCGAACCCTCGAGACCGGGTTCCGGATCGCGCCGCAGTTCAAGCCGCTGCCCGTCGACACGGTGTTCGACAAGGACGTCGCGATGCAGCTGCGCGACGGCACGACCATCCACGTCGACGTGTTCCGCCCGGTCGGTACCGAGCCGGTGCCGGTGATCGTGGCATGGAGCCCGTACGGCAAGGCGCAGGGCACGTCGCTCAGCGTGATGGGGGTGTTCGGGCTCGTCGGGCTGCCGAACAGCACGGTGTCCGGACTCGAGAAGTTCGAGGCACCGGACCCCGCGTACTGGGTCGAGCACGGCTACGCGATCTGCAACGTCGACATCCGCGGCGTGGTCGACTCCGAGGGCGACAGCGTGCTCTGGGACCGGCAGGAGGGCCGCGACGCGTACGACGTCATCGAGTGGCTGGCCGAGCAAGAGTGGTGCGACGGCAAGGTCGGCATGAGCGGCACGAGCTACCTCGCCGTGTCGCAGTGGTTCACCGCCGCCGAGCAGCCCCCGCACCTCGTCGCGATCAACCCGTGGGAGGGCGTCAGCGACGTCTACCGCGACCTCGTGATGCGCGGCGGCATGCCCGACACCGGGTTCGCGCAGCAGCTGCAGGACGGCAGCTTCTTCGGGAAGGGCCAGAAGGAGGACATCCTCGCCGAGGTCGACGCCTACCCGCTGATGACCGACCTGTGGGAGCAGAAGATCCCTGACTTCTCGCAGATCGAGGTCCCGGCGTACGTCGTCGCGAGCTACTCGAACACCCTGCACACCGCCGGGACCTTCCGCGCCTGGCGTCGGATCGCCAGCGACGAGAAGTGGCTCCGGATCCACAACACCCAGGAGTGGCCGGACTACTACGACCCGGCGAACGTCGAGGACCTCCGCCGGTTCTTCGACCACTTCCTCAAGGGCGCCGACAACGGGTGGGAGACCACTCCGACCGTCCGGTACTCGGTCCTCGACCTGCAGGGCGGAGACGAGGTCGCCGTGCCGGCTGAGTCGTTCCCGCCGCAGGACGCCATCTCGACGAAGTACCACCTCGACGCCCGGACGCGAACGCTGACCACGGCCGCGCCCGAGGCACCTGCGGAAGCGTCCTACGCCGTCGACGCGAACCCGGACGCCGTCTCGTTCCTGACCCGCTTCGACGAGGAGACCGTCCTGGTCGGGTACCCGAAGGCGCACCTGTTCGTCGAGGCCCGGGGCGCCGACGACATGGACCTGTTCGTCCTCGTCCAGAAGCTCGACCGCTGGGGAACGCCGCTGCAGGCGTTCACCGTGCCGAACCAGTCGGCGATGGCGCACGACCTCACCGACCACGGCGCGACGATCCTGCGTTACAAGGGCTCCGACGGACGCCTCCGCGTGTCCGCCCGGCACCTCGACGAGGCGCTGTCGACCGACGACGTCCCCGCGCACTCGTTCGACCGCGTCGAGAAGCTCGCTGCCGGGCAGGTCGCCGAGATCGAGATCGACCTGTTCCCGGTCGGACTGCGCTTCCACGCGGGCGAGCAGCTGCGGTTCATCGTGAGCTCCCGCAACCTGCTCGGCACGCTCATGCCGGCGATCCGCGAGTACGTCGGCGCGAACACCGGGCGGCACGTCGTGCACACCGGCGGCGACCAGGCCTCGTACCTCCAGCTCCCCGTCCGGGCCGCACGGTGACCGGCGCGACCGTCCGCCTGGCCGGCGAGGACACCGACTCGACCATCGACGGGTTCGAGCTGTTCTCCGCCCGCCGGGCGCTCGCGCTCCTGAAACGGAAGCTCGGCCGGGTCCAGCTGCTCGAGCTGCTCGAGGACGAGATCGCTGCGGGTGACGCGTTCCTCCGCGCCCACCTCGGACGCTCCGGCGGCGAGCAGGCAACCGGCACGACCACGCTCCGTGCACGGGGCATCAGTGCCGCGCAGTTCGGTGCGTGGCTCGGCGCCGCGTTCGCCCGCGAGGACGTCATGCTCGCCGGACACCCGGAGCACTACGGGATCCACGCCGAGCCGGGGCGCAACGTGAACATCGTCGAGACCCTCGACGAGTACGTCTGCTCGTTCTTCATGCGCCCCTGGGACGACAGTGCCGTCGTCGAGCAGGAGCTGCCCGCCGCAGAAGCGACTGCCGGTCGCCGGTCGCACATGCTGTTGGCGGACGGGACGGTGATCGGCTCGATCGCGAACTCCTTCGACGAGGAGCAGGACGGCTTCACCGCACGTCTGTCCGTCACCTTGCCGGCGACCTGCGCCCCGGCGGTGATCGAGCAGCACCTCGAGCACTTCGCCGTCGAGTTCCGCACCTGGATCCGCCGAGCCGCCAACGAGCGGTGACCACTCGAAGGCCGGCGATCCGCACGAGACGTTGGCTCAGGGCAGCGTTCGCTCCCACGTCGACGTCGGCCGCTCCGCGCGCGACCGTGAGCTGCGAGTCCTACTGCCAGGTGGCGGTGTCGGGGTCGATGCCGCGGGCGCGTGCGCCGGCGTCGATGATGCGACGCAACCATGAGGCGAGCCCGGCTCGGATGCCGTCGTAGTGTGCGGCGTACCCCGGATCGGCTTCGTACATGCGGCCGAGGACGACCTGCATCTGCCGGGTGATCGGGAAGTAGGCGGAGAACACCTCGCGGTGCTGTTCAACGAGAGCGTCCGCGGCCGGGCTGCCGGGTTCGACACCAGCATCCATGGCGTCGGCAAGGGCCTGATCAAGCGCCGCAGACGCATCGGCGACGGCCTGCCAGTCGTCCACGGTGCGTGAGGCGGAGCGTTCGGCGTAGTGCCGCCACTCCGGCGTATCGCCGTAGAGTTGCCGCGCCTCAGCCGGCCACTGCGGATTCCATCCAGGCCCGAACGTCGCGGTCTGCTCCTCATTGGTCATGAGCAGCCCGTGCTCGTGGGCGTCGGCCATCCGGGCCAGGTCATCGCCCAGCGCGCTGAGATGCTCGATCCGCGCCGCAAGCTGGGACTGCTGGGCGCGCAGCGCAATGACAACAGCCGCACTCGGATCGTCGAGAACGTTCCGAATGGCTTCCAGGTCGAGCCCCAGCTCGCGGTAGACGACGATGCGCCGCAGCCGCTCGAGGTCGTCTTCGGCATAGAGCCGGTACCCGGCAGCTGACCGTGACGACGGCCTCGCAAGGGCGATCTCGTCCCAGTGATGCAACGTCCGGACCGTCACGCCCAGGCGCGCCGCGGCCTGACCAACAGTCAGGTCCACGGCGTCGCTGTCATCAGGCATGCGCTCCATTCTTCTCGCCGTCGGCGTCAGGTGCGGTGATGCCGATCGCTTCGAGGTTCTTGGCGGTCTGGCTGGTCGGCTCGAAGGGTTTCGCGGCAGTGAAGACGACTCGCACCTTCTCCGGCGTGATCACCTCGACATCGCGGGTGCCCCAGGGCGTGTCCCGCGGCTCGCTCACCACGCCCGCGTCGTGGGCTCGGCACGCGGTGACGAGGGCGTCGATCTGGTTCAGGACGCACGCGAAGCTGAAGCTCACCGCCGGCGCCTGATCCGGAGCGGACGCGGTTGGGACCAGCAGGACGTCCTGAAAGGCCCACCGGCGCAGGTGCACGAGCTGGCCCGGCACGCTGAACAGGTCGAAGAAGCCCAGGCCGCGGGTCCAGAAGTCGACGGAAGCGGCCAGGTCGGTTGTCGGGATCGTCACGAACGACGGCATCCCGTAGATCCCGTGGAACGGCTCAGGCGCGACCACGTCAGGGCCGGGGGCGGGGACCGGGCTCATCTCAAAGGCGTTGTAGTAGCTGCTCATGGGTCCACGTTCTGCCCTCACGCGGCGTGAGGGTCAAATCGGGGAACTCTGGGACCAACCTGTTGGCCCGGTTCACCGAGTTGGCGGCCCGCGTCCGGAGAACGATCCTTCAGCGGCGCGCTTCGAGGACCAGCTTGACCGCTTCCCTCGCCACTTCCGGCACCAACGGGATGTGCGCGAGCAGGCCCAGTTCCACCCACCTCGGCTCGTACTGGTTCAGTTCCGAGGCACGGTCGATCTCTGGACCCCCGAGTTGCAACGGACCAGGACTTACTCGCGCCACGAAGTAAGCCGTGGGAACGGCGCTATCCACTGGTACGTCGAGCAGGTCGCCGATGCTCGCATCAAGGCCCGTCTCCTCACGCAACTCGCGCTGACACGCTTCGCGGAGGCTCTCGCCTTCCTCGACCCCGCCGCCAGGGAGCACACAGTAGTGACGACCGTTCTTCAGCCGATCGATGACGAGCAGGCTCTCGTCTCGGACGACGACGGCCGCTGACCTGATGCGCATCCAGCTAGCTCACCACGAAACGCCTGGCCATGTGCCACAGCCCGGCATCAAGGTGCCTCAATCGACGATTCTCTACTGGAGCGGCTTCCAGCTTTCTCGGCGGCGATACGTGAGGATGACGGCATGGACTGCGATGTCGAGCGCGCCAACCGCGTCGTGCAACTTCGCCGCGGGCTCCAAGCAGCTCAGCCCGGATCGGTCGCGAGCCTCAGAGGTTCCCTCGCTGAGGGGACAGCGGACGCCTGGAGCGACATCGACCTTTCGTGGTGGGTGAGCGACGGCGACGACGCGCTCAGAGTTCTGCCGCACGCACTCAAAGCGGCGGGGCAGGTCGAGTCACTTCGGCTCGACCCCGAACTCGATCCGGATCGTCGTCTGGTGTTCGTACGGTTCAGAAACTGGTCTCTGTTCCAGCGGGTGGACCTCGACGTGGTCGGTTTGTTCCACGGCGGGCGCGCGCCCTGGGATCGGGGATGGTCTCGGGCAGAGAGCGCCTTGATGAACGCGGTCGCTGCCGTGAGAGCGTCATATCGAGAGCGCGGTGACATCGACGGGCTGGTCCAGCGAGGGCTGGAGCGCGTGCAGGCCACTGACCCTGGCGGGGCGTTGACGGACCGGTTGTCCGTCCTCATCGACGCCGCGGTCGCCGCCGACTCAGCTCAGACAGGTCTGGCACAACGTGTCCATGCAGAAGTGCGCGCCCTCGGCAGCGCAAGTACCTGATCTGCGCTTCACGAACGGGGCTGGACTTCCGAGCGTCACCGATTCGTCAGCGCCTCCACCATGGCTGCTCGCTCGACGAGGCGTGCCCCTTCGAATGCCGTGGTCTCCGGGGTTGCATCTGGCCGTGCCGCTGCGAAACGGACGAGGTCGAGAAAGACCAGCGCAACGCAAGCGCGTAGTGCTTGCTCGCCGCCTGCGAGCGAACCAGCGTTGACGATCAGCTCAACGGCGTCCCCGTCGATCGGCCCGTAGCTGAGCAGCGTGGCGAAATCGAACGCGCGGGTGCCGCTCCCAATTGCCTCGACGTCGACCACGCCCGTGACCTCGCCGTTCATCAGCAGAACGTTTGCCGGCCGGAAATCTCCATGGACCATGTCGGAACAGGGCCAGTCACGAGCGTCCACATCGTCCGCGAGCCGTCGACACATTTCGACCAGAGCCATACCGCTGGCACCCGCGGTTGCTGACGCGGAACAAAGATTGCCCATGTCCCGCGTGAGCTGGTCGACGACGAAGTCGTTCCAGTTGCGTCCAGGCGCGGGGTTGAGCCCAGCCTGCAAGTCGATCGTGGAGATCAACGCCCTCGCGCCACCGACGTCAACCGATGTGAGCCGAGCGCCGGGCACCCGCTCCTGTAATTGGTACCCGATGCCGTCAGCGGTCCGTCCGCACCGAATCCAAGCAGGCGTCGGGTACCCAGCGCGTCGAACCATCCCAACGGCCTCCTCAGCTAAGAGCATCTGCTCCGCCCAGCTCGGATCAGAGATCTTGAGCACCGCGGTCCGGCCATCGACCCCTTCGACGTACCAGGCTCCACCCTGCTCGCCGCCATCCGGCCGACCCGCGATGACCCAAAGCCACCGCTCGTCAGCGTTGATCGTGTCCAAGACTCGTTCGGCGCGTTCTCGCTCAACGCCGCCCAGAACGCCACAACGCTGACCGGTCATTCCCCGAGGATGAACCCTCATGCGACTCCGAGCAACCGACGGCACCGTCTTGCAGGGTGAGGGCCCTTCCCAAAGCACCTCCCAATAGGGGATCGTTCAGTGAGACGAGGGCGCCGGTGGTGGTGTCTATGCTGCTGCACGATGTCGACGATCTGCCCGAGCACCTTCGATAGGTGGAGATGTGACCTGATCCTTGGTCACTCTGGAGAGCACGAGTGTGTCTACGGGAGCGAGCGGGTGCGTTGGAACGAGCGGGCCACAGGTCACGCGCTCCGTGAACGAACTCGATTGCCGAGGTAACTGGCGGCACGTCGGACGTCGCCTGCTTCCCCTCCTCGGAAACA
>NZ_JALLIO010000008.1:0-204989 GCF_023242305.1 Curtobacterium sp. MWU13-2055 | reverse complement strand
CGCACCACCGCACCACACGTGAAGGGCCGCCCCGGGCAACCGGGACGGCCCTTCAGCACGTTCAGCAGCACCCGCCTACCATCGAGCAGATGCCCGCTCCCCGCTCGACCGTGACCGACGACCAACCGGGGCCCGACGACTTCATCCGCGTCCGCGGCGCCCGCGAGCACAACCTGCAGGACGTCGACGTGGACATCCCGCGCAACCGCATCGTCGCCTTCACCGGCGTCTCCGGCTCCGGCAAGTCCTCGCTTGCGTTCGGCACGGTGTTCGCCGAGGCACAACGCCGCTTCCTCGAGTCCGTCGCTCCCTACGCCCGACGGCTCATCGCGCAGGGGTCGACGCCGCACGTCGAGTCGATCACCGGCTTGCCACCCGCCGTGGCCCTGCAGCAGCGCCGCGGTGCCCCGAGCAGCCGTTCGACCGTCGGCACGCTGACGACCCTGTCGAACTCGATGCGCATGCTGTTCTCGCGGGCCGGCACGTACCCGTCTGGCGTCGACCGGCTCGAGTCCGACTCGTTCTCGCCGAACACCGTCGCAGGAGCCTGCCCGCGGTGCCACGGACTCGGCATCGCCCACGAGGTCACCGAGGCCTCGGCCGTCCACGACCCGTCGTTGAGCATCCGCGACGGCGCGATCACCGCGTGGCCCGGGGCGTGGCAGGGCAAGAACCTGCGCGACGTCACGGCGGTGCTCGGCTACGACATCGACGTGCCGTGGCGTGAGCTCTCCCGACAGGACCGCGACTGGTTGCTGTTCACCGAGGAGCAGCCGGTGGTCCAAGTCCACCCGAAGCGCGACCGCGTCGCGAAGCCGTACAAGGGGCGGTTCTGGAGCGCACGCCAGTTCGTGATGCACACCCTCGCCGACTCGCAGAGCGAGACGCAGCGGACCAAGGTGCTGCAGTTCGTCGAGTCGGGTCCGTGTGGCCTCTGCGGCGGGACCGGCCTGACCCGGGCCGCGCTCGCGGTGACGGTCGGCGGCCACTCGATCGCCGACCTGAACGGCCTGCCGCTCACGGCGCTGGCCGACGTCCTGCGCCCGATCGCCACCATCACGGACGCCAGCGCTGCCACCTCACGCGCCTCGTCCGGCGAGCACACCGAGGTCGCCGTCGCGATCTCGCGCGACCTGCTCACCCGGGTCGAGGTGCTCGTCGGCCTAGGCCTCGGGTACCTCGCGCTCGACCGGGCCACTCCGACGCTCTCCCCCGGCGAGACGCAGCGCCTGCGCATCGCGACGCAACTGCGCTCCGGCCTGTTCGGTGTCGTCTACGTGCTCGACGAACCGAGCGCCGGCCTGCACCCGGCCGACGCCGAGTCCCTGGTCGAGGTCCTCGACGACCTGCGTGCCGGCGGCAACAGCGTCTTCGTCGTCGAGCACGACATGAGCATCGTGCGGCGGGCGGACTGGATCGTCGACGTCGGCCCGGGTGCCGGATCCGGCGGGGGCACCGTCCTGTACAGCGGCCCCGTCGACGGTCTCGCCGACGTCGAGGCGTCGGTCACCCGACGGTTCCTGCACCCGCGCGACCGTGCCGACGGTGAGCGCACCGTCCGGACCCCCGTCGGGACCCTCGAACTGCGCGACCTCACCCTGCACAACCTGCAGGACCTGGACGTCGACCTGCCGCTCGGGGTGCTCACCGCGGTCACCGGCGTCAGCGGCTCCGGCAAGTCGTCGCTCGTCGGCGGGGTCCTGCCCGGCGTCGCGACGTCGCACCCGCTCGTCGACCGCGTCGTGCAGGTCGACCAGAAGCCGATCGGCCGCACCCCACGTTCGAACCTCGCGACCTACACCGGGCTCTTCGACGCCGTGCGTGCCGCGTTCGCCGCGACCGACGACGCGAAGGCCCGCGGCTGGACCGCCAGCCGCTTCTCGTTCAACGTGGCCGGCGGCCGGTGCGAGGTGTGCCAGGGCGAGGGCTCAGTGTCGGTCGAGCTCCTGTTCCTGCCGGGCAGCTGGGCGCCCTGCCCGGAGTGCCACGGTGCGCGCTACAACGACGAGACGCTCGAGGTGCAGTGGGACGGGGCGTCGATCGCCGACGTCCTGGGCATGACCGTCGACCAGGCTGCCCCCTTCCTGGCGTCGCTGCCGGCCGCTGCCCGCGGCCTCGAGGCCCTGCGCCAGGTGGGCCTCGGCTACCTGCGGCTCGGGCAGCCTGCACCGGAACTGTCCGGTGGCGAGGCCCAGCGCATCAAGCTCGCGACCGAACTGCAACGCGCGCGCACCGGGCACACGCTCTACCTGCTCGACGAACCGACGACGGGCCTGCACCCCGCCGACGTCGAGCTGCTGACCGCACAGCTCGCACGCCTCACCGACGCCGGCAACACCGTCGTCGTGGTCGAGCACGCCATGGACGTCGTCGCGAGTGCGGACCACGTCATCGACATGGGGCCCTCCGGTGGCGAGGAGGGCGGCCGCGTCGTCGCCACCGGCACCCCCGCCGAGGTCGCGGCGTCCGCCGAGAGCCGGACCGCGCCGTACCTGCGGGAGCAGCTCGGGCTCTGATCGCGCGCACCGGCGGACGGGCGCGTCCTGTGGCGGGCCTGCACCGCGCCTCCCGTCCGCCGGTGCGTGTGCATGTTCCGACGTTCCACGCGTCGATCAACCGGTGCCCTGTCGCATGATGCACACGCATCTGCTGCGTGTGCATGTTCCGACGTTCCACGCGTCGATCAACCGGTGCCCCGTCGCATGATGCACACGCATGCACCGCACACGCCAACGCACACGCACGCACACGCACACGCACGCACGCAGCAGCGCCCGCCGGGACGGATCCCGACGGGCGCTGCTGGTGGTGCGGACTAGGCCCGACGGAAGCGGCGGGCGATGGTGAGCCCGACGCCCGCGAGCATCAGCAGGATCGCGAAGGCGATCACCGGGGCCGGGTCGCTACCGGTGTAGGCGAGCGTCCCGTTCGGGCCGGTACCACCCGCGCCACCGGTGCCGGCGGTTGCCAGGCGGACGGTGAACGTCACCGGGTCGGATGCCGCCGAGGTGCCGTCTGCGCCGGTCTGGGTGGCGGTGATGGTCACCGTTCCCGGGCCGAAGCCGACGATCGGGGTGCACTTCCAGGTGCCGTCCGCCGCGACGACCGCGGTGCAGACGATGACCGTGCCGTCGGTGACCGTGACGGTCGCGCCGGGCTGACCGGTGCCGGTGATCGGCGGGTTGGGCGTCGTGACGGTGCCACCGTCCGTCGGCGAGGTGATCACCGGCGGCGGGGTCGTCGTGGTCGACGCGGGGTTGTAGGTGTAGACCAGCGGGTCGGACGTGCCACCCGGGGTCGTCACCGTGACCTCGACGTCACCGGCAGCGTGCGCCGGGGTCGTGAAGGTGAGCGTCGTGCCGTCCGCCGACACGCTGTCCGGCGTGATCGGGTCGGAACCGTCCACCGAGACCGTGGAGTCGTCGGTGAAACCGGTGCCCGTGACGGTCACGACCGTGCCACCCGCGGCCGGACCGTTGTCGGGGTCCAGCGCGGAGATCGTCGGGACCGCGGCCGGGGCCGGGTTGTACGTGTACGGCAGCGGCGCCGAGGTGCCGGAGCCGTTGGTGACGGTCACGGGGACCGCACCGGCGGTGTGCGCCGGCGTCGTGAACGTCAGCTCGGTGCCGTCGTCCGAGACGCTGTCCGGCGTGATCGGGTCGGAACCGTCCACCGAGACCGTCGAGGCGTCGGTGAAGCCCGTGCCGGAGACTGTGACGACCGTGCCACCGGTGACCGGACCGTTGTCGGGGTCCAGCGCCGTCAGCGTCGGAGCCCCGGCGGGTGCCGGGTTGTAGGTGTACGTCAGCGGCTCCGAGGTCCCGGCGTCGGTCGTGACCGTCACGTCGACGGGACCGGCGACGTGCGCCGGGGTCGTGAACGTCAGCTCGGTGCCGTCGTCGGAGACCGACTCCGGGTCGATCGGGTCGGATCCGTCGACCGAGACGGTCGCGTCGTCGGTGAACCCGGTGCCCGTGACGGTGACGAGCGTGCCGCCGCCGACCGGCCCGTTGTCGGGGTCGAGCGTCGTGAGCGTGGGCACCGCTGCGGGAGCCGGGTTGTACGTGTAGTCCAGCGGGTCCGAGGTGCCGGCAGGCGTGGTGACCGTGACGTCGACCGTCCCGGCGTCGTGCGCCGGCGTCGTGAAGGTCAGCTCGGTGCCGTCGTCCGAGACGGAGTCCGCCTCGATCGGGTCGGAACCGTCGACCGACACCGTGGCGTCGTCCGTGAAGCCCGTCCCAGTGACGGTGACGACCGTGCCACCGGCGACCGGCCCGTTGTCCGGGTCGAGCGTCGTGATGGTCGGGACCGCGGCCGCGTCGTCGGTGTAGGTGAAGTCGAGCGGGTCGGATTCACCGGCGGGCGTGGTGACGGTGACGTCGACCGTGCCGACGACGTGCGCCGGCGTGGTGAACGTGAGCTCGGTGCCGTCGTCCGAGACGGAGTCCGCCTCGATCGGGTCGGAACCGTCGACCGACACCGTGGCGTCGTCCGTGAAGCCCGTCCCGGTGACGGTGACGACCGTGCCACCGGCGACCGGTCCGTTGTCCGGGTCGAGCGCGGTGATCGTCGGGACCGCGAGCGGACCGGCGTTCGGGCCGACCGCAGCCGAGGCGAGGTTGACCACGGCGGTGCCGGCGGCCGGCACCAGTGCGACGCGCAGGGCACGCTGGGTGAAGACGCCGTCGGCGCTGGTCTCCTGCACGTTTGCCTGCAACGACACGACGGTCGTCAGGGCGTTGGCGAGGGGCGTGATGACCGTCTCACCGAGGCCGGCGACGACCTGGTTGATCGGGGCGACGACCTGCGCGATGACGGGGTTCACGACGTCGAGGAGCTGACCGATCGGCAGCGGGAGCCCGGCCACCGTGACGGTGAGCCCGCGGAGCGACTGCGTGAGCTGGGTCACGACGCCCTGCAGCGCGGTGGTGACCGCCGGCAGGAGCTGGGTCGTGAGTGCCTCGGTGATGTACGGCAGCAGCTCGGTGTTCGCCGGCAGGTTGTTGATGTCCAGGCCGGCGTTCGTCAGCACTGCGGCGACGTCGACCGTGATCGCACCCGTCTGCAGGTTCGCCGTGATCGAGCCGTCGGCGCTGGTGACGTCGCCGGTGGCCGAGTCGAGCACCGTGACGAGGTCGGGCAGGCCCTGGACCTGGACGAGCGGGCCGAGCGCGTTCAGGGTGTCCTCGACGCCGTCGACCGTCGGCTGGAGCGTGCCGAGGGTGGTGCGGAGCCCGGAGACGGTGGTGCCGAGCGCGGGGCTCGTCAGCGATAGGTCGAGGCCGGCGATGCCGTAGTCACCCGTCTGCGCACCGTCCGGGCCGGCTGCCTGCGCAGCCGTGGCCGAGACGGCGCCGACCTCGAGCTGGGCGTTCGCGAGTGCGCCCGCCAGGTCGGCCCCGATGAGACCCGACAGGTCGAGCGTGGCGTTGGACTGCGGGACGCCGTCCTGGCCGCCGACGCCGATCCCGCCGGTGTTCGTCACCGCGCCGGACGCGGCGACGGAGCTGCCGTCGGCGTTGGCGGCGGCGTACTGGTTGACGGCACCGAGGGTGAGGATGCCGTTGTTCCCGAGCAGGTTGAGGCCCCCGCCCAGGTTGACGTTGACCGCGTTGAGCGCGGTGACGTCGAGCGGGTGGACGTCGGTGTCCGTGGCCCCACCGGTGTTGACCGCGTCCGCCGGGGTCACGGTGAGGATGTCGTCGAGGTTCAACCCGAGCGCGGAGCCGCTGAGGAAGCGCCCCTGCCCGGTCGACGCGACGGGCGCTGCCGTCGCGGGGGCGGCGGCGAGGATGCTGCCGCCGGCGCCGAGGAGGGCTGCGGTGACGATCGCGACGCCCTTGCTCCGGCCTGACCATCGGGTGGAAGTGGACGCCCCTGGGTCTTTCTGGGCGCGCTCGAGTACTCCAAGCCTCATGTGGCTTCGCTCCTGATCCTGGTGCTGGTCCGGCAGTTGGTGATGCTGCCTGCAGCTGTGGTGTGGTTCCGATGAGCGTAACCCTGAACGGGTGCACAAGACCATCACCCCCGAACGGGGGCCTGCGCTCTGCGGATGCGGATGCCGATGCAGAACGCCGGTGCACGACGCGGTCAGATCTCGACGACGCGGTCAGATCTCGACGTCGCTGCCCATCGTCACGGTGCGCTGCGCGGGGAGACCGAAGCGTGCTGCGGGGTCGGCGGCGTTGTGGGCGAGTCCGACGAAGAGCTTCTTCCGCCAGGCCACCATCCCCCGGTTGCCGGGCATCGGACGGAGCGCTCCGCGGGAGATGAAGTAGGACGCCCGGAGCACTTCCTCCGGGTCGATGTCCAGGACCTCGGCCAGGCAGGCGGCGTGCAGGGCCTTCGGCAGGTCTTGGTCGTCCGAGAACCCGAACTTCACCGTGATGTGGTCGATGCCGTCGTCCTCGTAGCCGAGGTCGTCGCGGAAGAACGCCTTCGCGTGTGGGACGTGCGGCACGTTGGCGGTGAGCACCGAGACGATCAGGACGGTCCGGTGCACGACGTGGTTGTGCTCGACGTTGGCCCGGAGCGCCAGCGGCGTGGTCTCCTTGTTCGGGTGCGGGAAGACCGCCACCCCGGGCACCCGCGGGATGTGCTCGTGGTTGATGCGGTCGATGAAGTCGGCGAGCGACCCTTCGCGCTCCTTGCGTTCCTCCTGCACGAGCGCCCGGCCACGGCGCCACGTCGTCATCACGGTGATCACCGCCAGTGCGATGAGGAGCGGCACCCAACCGCCGTGGATGATCTTCGACAGGTTGCCGGCGAGGAAGGTCAGCTCGAGCCCGCCGAACGCCACCGCCGCGACCACGAGCTTCCAGGTCGACCACTTCCACAGCGGGCGGACGACGAGCAGGAGCAGGAGCGTGTCGACGACCAGGGCTCCGGTGACGGACACCCCGTACGCGGTGGCCAGGTTCGCCGATGACCGGAACGCGAGCATGATCGCGAGCACGCCGATGAACAGCAGCAGGTTCACCGCGGGCAGGTAGATCTGCCCGCTCTCCCGCCGCGAGGTCTGCCGGATCGTGAGCGGCGGCAGCAGCCCGAGCTGGACGGCTTGCCGGGTGAGCGAGAACGCCCCGGAGATGACGGCCTGGCTCGCGATCACCGTCGCGAGCGTCGCCAGCACCACCACGGGCAACCGCAGCGCGTCCGGGAACAGCAGGAAGAACGGGTCCTTCGCCGCCGACGGGTCGCGCAGCACCAGCGACGCCTGCCCGAGGTAGTTGAGGACGAGCGCCGGGAACACCACGAAGAACCAGGCCTTCAGGATCGGCGACCGTCCGAAGTGCCCCATGTCGGCGTAGAGCGCCTCCGCACCGGTGATGACGAGCACCACCGCCCCCATCGCCACGAACGTGATGTACGGGTGCGCGAAGGTGAACGAGATCGCCCACGTCGGCGACAGCCCTTGCAGGACGCCGGGGTGCTCGAGGATGTGCGGGACGCCGGCGGCGGCGATCACGACGAACCAGAGCAGCATCACCGGGCCGAACAGGTTGCCGACCTTGCCGGTGCCGAAGCGCTGCACCGCGAACAGCACGACCAGGATGACCGCGGCGATCGGCACGATCAGGTGATCGACGGACGGCGCCGCGGTACCGAGCCCCTCGACCGCGGACAGCACCGACACGGCCGGGGTGATCACGGAGTCGCCGTAGAAGAGCGAGACCCCGACGATGCCGATCACGAGGAAGATCACCGCACCACCGCGACGCTTCGCGTAGAGCCGGCGGGCCAGGGCGGCGAGCGCCATCACCCCGCCCTCGCCGTCGTTGTCGGCGCGCATCAGGATCAGCACGTACTTGATCGAGACGATGATCGTGATGCTCCAGAACATCATCGAGATGACGCCGTAGACGTCTTCCTGGTTCGCCTTCACCAGGCCGTCGTCGATCGTGAACACGGTGCGCAGGGCGTAGAGCGGACTCGTCCCGATGTCGCCGAACACGACACCGAGTGCGGCGAGCGCCAGGACGGCGACGCCCTTGCGCGGACCGTGGCCGCCGTCGTCGGTGGCCTCGGTCGTGGGGGTGGTGTGGTCCGTCGGCTTCGACGGTTCCGTCGGGGTCTCGGAGCGGGTCTCGGTCACGCTCGGCACTTCCGTCTCCGGCCGTCCGGGCGACGGCCGCCGCTCATCATCGCACCGTGCGCGGGATGCGGCTCGCAGGTGGCGCACATGCGTGCGCACCGTGGCTCTCGACGTGCGCGCGGGGCGGACGGGAGGCCCGTGGCGGGCCCGCACCGCGCCTCCCGTCCGACGGTGGGCCGGGTCCACATCCGCGAAAGCGACAGCGTGCCGCGAACTGTTCGCGGAGATCTGTCGCGATGCCGGAACGGACGGTGCCCCGCGCCGCAGGATTGTCGCTTTCGCGGGCCGGGTCTCAGGGACGCAGGCCGCGCACCAGGTCGTGGACCACGCGGGCGGCGCGCGCCGCGGCGCCGTCCAGGTGCTCGCGGAACTCGGCACCGTCGGGCGCGCAGAGGTCGCTGATGCAGCGGACCGACACGAACGGCATGTCGTGCACGTGGGCGAACTGGGCGATGGCGGCCGACTCCATGTCGACCGCGGCCACGTCGGGGAAGGCGCCGCGGAGCGTCCGGGCGCGTCCCTCGGTGACGAAGACCTCGCTCGAGCCGATCGTCGCCGAGCGCAGCGGCCAGGCGATGTCGGCGGCCATCGCCAGCTCGACCAGTCGGGCGTCCGGGGCGTACCCGGTCGGCATGCCGGGCACCTGGCCGAGGGCGTAGCCGAACGCGGTGGCGTCCGCGTTGAGGTTGACGTACCGGTCGCCGACGATGACGTCACCGATCGCGATGCCGTGCATGAGGCCGCCGGCGGTCCCGACGCTGATCACGGGGATGCCGGGTCCGAAGTCGTGGAAGCCGTGTGCCACGGCGGCTGTCGCGTTCGTGAAGCCGATGCCGCTGCGGCGGACGGCGACGGTGGCGCCGCCGATGTCGAGGAGCTGGTGCGGGTCGTGGCCTCCGACGGGGCCGTCGAGGATCGGGACCCCGCCGAACAGGTCGGCGAAGGCGGAGACCTCTTCGCTCATGGCCGCGATGATGATCGCGACGGGCGTCTGTTCCTGCACTGATCGATCCTCGCACGGCGAGGACGCGACGGCTGCCAGCGACGGCCGCCGGCTACCGCTGCCGGCTACCGCTGCCGGGCGAGCTCCTCGGCGACGAACGCGGCCATCGCGTCGGCGCCGAAGTGGTCGTCGGCGGTGATCGTGACCACGGTGTCGCCGTCGGGGTGGTCGTCGAACAGCAGCATCTGCCCGTACGCGCCGTGCAGCCGCCACAGCTGCCCCGGACCACCCCATCCGGCCATCGCGTAGCGGTGGTACCCGGGCCCGGTCCCCTCGCGCTCGACCCAGTCGGAGTGCATCGCGTCGCACCAGCGGGCGCCGACGATGCGCTGCCCGTCGACCACGCCGCCGTCGCGGATGAGCCGACCGAGGCGCGCGAGTTCCTCGGTCCGGAGCGCCAGTCCCTCGCCGGCGGCGACGTACCCGTTCGGGCAGCGCAGCCACTCCACGTCCTCGATGCCGAGCGGGTCGAACAGCCGTCGAGACACGAACGCGCCGACGTCGCCGACGCGGGTCTCGAGCACGCGCATGGCGGTGTAGGTGCTGACGTTGGCGTACTGGAACACGCGACCCCGCGAAGGCCGCCGCAGGAACTCGGCCGCCAGGTCCGGCCAGTCGGTCAGCTCCGTCGCCGACCAGGGCATGTCGATCCCGCTCGTCATCGTGAGCAGGTGCCGGAGGGTGACCTGGTCCGCGCCGTCCCCGAACTCGAACCCGGGCAGCGAAGCGGCGATCGGTTCGTCGACGTCCACCAGACCCTCGTCGGCGGCGATCCCGGTGGCGAGGACGCAGACGCCCTTCGCCGCGGAGTGGATCTCCTCGCGCACGTCGGGCGCCCATCGGTGCTCGGCGACGTCGTCGTCGGCAGTCCGGACGTGCAGGCCGTGGGCGCCGAAGCCGGTGTCGTCGACGTGCCGGACGATCGCGTCGAGGATGCTGGTCGCGGTGGTCACACCGCCATCCTCTCGCGGGTCGCGGCACGACCGGCAACCGGACGCGTGTCCCACGGGATCCCTAGGGTCGAGGGATGACCTCCGCGACCCCTGCCGTCATCGCGCTGCTCGTCGGGTCCGCGATCGCGATCGCCGGACTGGTGCCGTGGGCAGCGCTGCAGTACCGACGCCGGGGCACCCTCGGCGTCGGCAACGCGGTGCTGGCGTTCGCCACGGTCGTCTACGGGCTCGCCCTCGTCACGTACACGCTCCTGCCCCTGCCCGACACCAGCGAGGTCGCGGCGATCTGCCGCGCCGCCTCCGGACCGCAGCTGACGCCGTTCGCGTTCGTCGGGGACATCGCGAAGGAGGGCGGGCTCTCCGGCCCCCGGTCGCTGCTCGCGAACCCGGCCGCGGCACAGGTGGTCTTCAACGTCATCCTGTTCGTGCCCCTCGGAATGCTCGTCCGGCACGTGTTCCTGCACGGACGGTTCCTGGCCGGGGTGGTCGTCGGGACCGTCGCTGGGTTCCTGGTGTCGCTGCTCATCGAGTGCACGCAGCTGACGGGCGACTGGTTCCTGTACCCGTGCTCGTACCGGCTGTTCGACGTCGACGACCTGCTCGCGAACACCACCGGAGCACTCGTCGGCACGCTGGTCTCCCCCGTGCTCTGGGTGCTCGTCCGGCACCGGGGCGAGCCGTCGTCGGATCTGCCCCGCCGGGTGACGATCTGGCGCCGCGGGTTCGGGATGTTCTGCGACCTGCTCGCCATGGTGCTGACCACCGGCGCGCTGGTGTCGATCACGAGCCTGTCGTTCGCCCTCGCCGGACAGGACCTGAACTCCACGCTCGCGAAGGTCCTGCTCGCCACGTTCCCCTTCGTCGCACCGGCGATCCAGTTGATCGTGGTGCTCGCGTCCGGGCGCACGCTCGGCGAGGCGGTGGTCCGGCTCCGGCCGGAGCCCCGGCCGACGGCCTGGCAGCGCCTGGTGCGGTGGGCCGCGGGCTCCGGCGGGTGGGCGACGGCCAGCGCCGCCGCGTTGCCCTTCACCGGCCTGCTGGCGTTCGCCCTCGCCGTCGCGGCGGTCATCGGGCTGTTCGCCACCCGAGGGCGGCGCGGGTTCGCCAACGTACTGGCGCGGGTGGACGTGGTGGACGAGCGCATCGAGCCGCCAGGAGCAAGTGAGGAGCGGTAGAAGGTCCGTGGCCTTGGTTCTGTTTCGGTCGTAACTGTTATCAACGAGAGCAGGGCTGAACGCATGCGCCCCTTCTGGTGGCCCCGAGGGCCATTGATGGCGGCCACGATCCGTCGACCAGAGCGGACGGGAGGCACATGGCGGGCCCGCCACGTTCCTCCCGTCCGATGACCCGGCGCTACTGCGATCGCAGTACGTGCGCAGGTCGCCGTCTTGGTCAGATGGTTCCGTCCCGAGCCGCCCGTGCTCGTGACGTGAGGAGCACCATGCGCACCGTCGTCGTCACCGGCCCCGGATCCGTCGAGATCCGCGACGAGCCCGTCCCCGAGGTCGGCCCCGCCGACGTCCTGATCGCCGTCAAGGCGTGCGGGGTCTGCGGCTCCGACGCCTTCTACGCCGCGCGCGGCGGCATCCCGCCGCGTGAGGGGCACACGCCCCTCGGGCACGAGGTCGCCGGAGAGGTGGCCGTCGTCGGCGACGCGGTCGAGGGCATCTCCGTCGGGGACCACGTGGTGGTGAACCCGATGGGCGATCCGCGCGGGATCATCGGCAACGGCGGCCCCACCGGCGGGCTCTCCGAGTTCCTGCTCGTCGAGCAGGCCGTGCTCGGCACCAGCATCGCCCTGGTCCCGAAGGAACTGCCCTGGCAGGTGGCCGCGCTCAACGAACCGATGGCGGTCGCCCTGCACGCCGTGAACCGGACCGCGCCGCAGCCGGGCGACACGGTCGTCGTGTTCGGTGCCGGCCCGATCGGGCTGGGCGCCGTGATCAGCTACAAGGCGCTCGGCGTCGGGCACGTGGTCGTCGTCGACGTGATCGCGTCTCGGCTCGAGAAGGCCTTGCTCGTCGGAGCCGATGCCGTCGTGAACTCGGCGGACGAGCCGCTCGACGAGCGCCTGATCGCCCTGCACGGCGAAGCACGGGACGGCGTGGGGCACGGCGGGAAGTCCGGCACCGACGTCTGGCTCGACGCCGCCGGGGTGCCGGCCACCGTGCAGACGGCGCTGCGCCTGGCGAAGCACCGCGCGACGATCGGCGTCGTGGCGGTGCACAAGCGGCCGGTGGAGGTCGACTTCGGTGACCTGCTGGCCGTCGAGCCGACGATCGTGACCGCGATGGGGTACCCGACCGAGATCTTCGACGTCACCGAGCACATCATCGCGAACCCTGAGGCGTACGCGCAGATCGTCAGCGACGTCTTCCCGGCGAGCGACGTGCTCGAGGCCCTCCGGGTGGCTGCGACCCCCGGGGCGGCCGACAAGGTCGTCGTCACGTTCGACTGATGCCGGTGACCAGGAAGGTCGCCGTGCAGTACGCCGTCACGGTGTGGCGGGATCGGCCGCGGCGCGGGCTCGTGCTCGCCGTGCTGTCGGTGCCGAGCAGCCTCGTGATGGCGGGGTGGAAGGTCGTCCTGTTCTGCGCGGCCCCCTCGTTGTTCCTCGCCGCGACCGTGGTCTTCACGCTCGGGGTCGCGGCCGCGAAGGTCTGGGCCGTCCGTCGGCACCGACTGTCGTTCGCGTTCGATGCGGCGAGCGGCGACCGGATGCGGTTCCGGCAGGCCGGACACCGGTGGATCGGGGGTGCGGTGACCGCGATGTCGGTCGTGTTCGTCGGGTGCAGCGTGCCGATGCTCGTCGGGCGGGCGCACCCCGTGCACTACGACCAGTGGGTGGCGATCGTCATCGCGGCGGCGACGTTCGCGGAGCTGGGCATCGGGGTCTGGGGTGCGGTGACCGCGCGCAAGGACGGGGAACCACTCGTCGAGGCGACGAAGCTCGTGAACGTCGCCGCCGCGGTGGTCCTGCTCGTGCTGACCCAGTCGGCACTGCTCTCGTTCGCGGGAAGCGCCGAGGACGCTGCTGCGTCCACGGGTGCGAGCGGGGTGTTCCTCGGCGGTGTGGCTGCGGTGATCGGGCTCGCGATGGCGCTGCGACGGTTCCCGGACGCGCCGGCGGCGAGGGTTCGGCCGGCGGCGACCTCAGTCGACCAGGCCGGCCTGGAACGCGAACGCCACGAGTTGGGCCCGGTCGCGGGCGTCGACCTTCGCCATGGCCCGGTTCACGTGGGTCTTGACCGTGAGTGGTGAGAGGAAGAGCGCGGCGCTGATGGCGTCGATGCCCTGACCTCGGCTGACCATCACCACGACGTCGCGCTCGCGAGCGGTGAGGGCCTCGAAGCGCCGGGTCATCTCCGGGTCGACGGAGGACGCGGGGGTGCGGGCGACCTGTCCGATGAGCGCCGCTGCGGCCGCCGCGGACAGCGCCCCTCCGCCCGCTGCCACCTCCTCGATCGCGGCGACGAGTTCTGCGGGTCCCGCGGCCTTGCTGAGGAACCCGTTCGCCCCGGCACGCAGCGCCGCGAAGACGAGTTCGTCCTGGTCGAAGGTCGTCAGCATGACGATGCGCACCTGCTCGGCGGTGCGTTCCGCGCGGATCCGTCGGGTCGCCTCGACCCCGTCGATGCCCGGCATCCGGATGTCCATCATGATGACGTCCGCCGGGACCGACAACGCCGTCTGCACCGCGGCGAGCCCGTCTCCGGCCTCGCCGACGACCTCGATGCCGTCCTGCCGGTCGAGGATCGCACGGAGCCCCAGTCGGATCATGTCCTGGTCGTCGACCAGGATCACTCGTGTGGTCATCGTGCTCCGTTCGCGGTGGGCAGGCGGACGCGGACGACGAACAGCACGCCGTCCGCCGCGGCCTGGACGGACCCTCCGACGGCGGCGACGCGCTCGCGCATGCCGACCAGACCGAGCCCGCTGCTCCGGCCTGCGACGGGGTCGCTGGCCGGGGTCCGCCGGCGGGGGTTGCGGACCTCGAGCACCAGGTCGTCACCGGCGCGGGCGAGTGTGACGGTCGTCCGGCCCTCGCCGTGCCGGTGGGCGTTGGTGAGCGACTCCTGCACCACCCGGTAGACCGTCACACCGATCGGCACGGAGACCGGGCCGACGTCGTCCAGTCGGGCATCGACGTCGAGGCCGATCCGTTCGTACGACGCGATGAGTCCGGGGAGCTGCTCGATGCCGGGGGCCGGAGCCGTCGGGTCGTCGAGGTCGGCGCCGCTGCCCGACGCCGAACGGAGCACCGTCAGGACGTGCTGGGTCTCCGTCAGGACGTTCCGCACGCCGTCCCGGGCGGCATCCAGCGCACGCCGGGCCTCGTCGGCCCCGGCGGGCAGGGTGACCTCGGCGACCCCGAGCTGCATGCTGACCACCGCGATCTCGTGCCCGATGACGTCGTGCAGGTCCCGCGCGATCCGGACGCGTTCCTCGGCCACGCGGCGCTCGGCCTCGAGTTCCCGCGTGGCGACGGCATCGGCGGCGCGCTGTTCCAACGACGCCCGGTACTGGTGCTGTACCCGCAGCCCCGAGCCGATGGCCGCCGCGGCGACGACGGAGATGAGGGCGCCGAGGGCGGTCGGTACCGCACCGCCCTCCCCCGGCGCGAGGAGCGTGCCGATGACCACGCCGGGAGCGACGATCGCCGCGGCGCGGACCGGGTGCCCCTGCCGCGAGGACACCGCGAACAGCAGCAGCACCGCGCAGCTCCAGGTCACGATCGGCGACCACCCGGACAGGCCACCGAGCACCGGCGCGACCGTGGCGAGGCCGAGCGCCGTCCACGGTGTCCACGGCGCCGCGACGACGGCGAGCACGGTCGCGGCGACCGCGATGCCAGGCCCCGGGCCGGCATCGGCCGCGATCACCCGGCCCGACTCGATCGCGCACGCGAGCAGGACGACGGCGGCGGTGCCGCGGAACACCCAGCGGTCGTCCGGACGCCACGAACCCCAGATCGCTCGCAGTCGCCGCATGCACTCATCCTGTCGTGCGGGTCAGCGGTCCGGCTACTGCGAACGCAGTAGTCGGGGGTACCACCGATCGGGGACCTGCCCGCGGCCCGTCCCCGGGACGATCGACACCAGGCCGGAACGATCCGGCACCGACCGGAGGACCCACCATGACGCTGACGAACACCGCCGCTCCCGCTGCCACCACGTACGACTACTGCACGGTCGACGTCCCGCGCGGCAAGGACGCCCTGTACGCGGACACCTACCGCAACTTCGGCTGGACGTCCGACGGCTCGGACCGGACGGGCGCACTGAACCGCCGGCACACCCTCGGCCTCCGCCGCGACCGTGCCGTCCGCTCCGTCGAACTGACCGAGCTCCAGCAGAACGCCGAGACCGCCCTGGCCACGATCGACGCCCTCGAACGCTCCCGCACGACCGCGGCGTCGGTGGTCGCGTACGCGCTCGGCGCGATCGGCAGCGTCCTGCTGGCCGCCTCGGTGTTCGCCATGCAGGACACCGTGGCGGTCCCCGACCTGCTCGGCGGGCTCGACCCGGTCACGGTGTTCCTCGTCGGGGCCGGTGGGCTGGTCAACTGGGCGATCGCTCCCGTGGCCTTCCAGCTCGTCCGCGCGGCGCGCACCAAGCGGATCCGTCCGGCCGTCGACCGCCAGTTCGACGTCGTCTACGGCGCGTGCGAGGCGGCCAGTCGCCGCCGGACCGCCTGAGCGCGGGCCGAGCCCGATGACGAACACCATCGCCCGGGAAGACGCGGTCCTGCACGCGCCGGTCCCCCGCCACATGGAGACCCGGGTGCTGTACGCGCCGACCGCGTTCGTGCCGCTCCACCGGCACACCCTGGAGCAGTTCGGCTGGACGGTGACCGTGCAGGGCGGACGGCTCGGCACGACGTCCCTGCTGCTCCAGCGGCTGCGCACCCGGCCCGACGCGGCACGACCGCTCCTCGAGCGTCGTGCTGAGCGGGCGCTGGCCCGGATCGCCGCCCTCGAGCAGCAGCCCGCACGGCTCGCCGGTGTCGTCGCCATCGCCGGTTCCGCGGTCGCCGTGCTGGCGGTCGCGCTCGGCGGTCTGCTCGCCCTCGGCGGGGACCCGACGCTCGTGCCGGTCCTCGTCGGTGCCAGCGTGTGGATCGCCGCCGTGGCCGCTGCGCCCGGCATCCGGTCGTGGCGCACCGAGCGCAACCAGGCCGCACTCAGCCGTGAGTACGCCGCGATCGACGCGTGCACGCACCCGCCGACCGGCCGGTGACCGCGACCGGGATACCGCAGACGCAGTACGCGCCGCGCCCGACGGTCGAGCACCCTGGACCGGTGACCCGCACCCGCACCGAACACACCGCCCTGATCGTCGTCGACCTGCAGGCCGGGACCGCGCCGTACCAGCGCACCCACCCCGTCGAGACCGTCGTGGCCAACGTCGAGACCCTCGCCCGCGTCACCCGTGGCGGCGGCGGCACGGTGGTGTTCATCCGCCACGACCCCGCCACGACCCCGGCAGGCGCGACCCAGTACGGCGGCGGCCCCCGCCCGGCTCCGGTCGCCTACGGCTCCCTGCTGCTCGAACGGGCCGACGCCGACGGCAACCTGACCCGCGGCGGGTGGAGCGCCTTCGCCGGCACCGGCCTCGACGAGCGGCTGCGCGCCGACGGCGTCACCGAGGTGGTCGTGGTCGGCCAGGCGACGACCTTCGGCGTCGAGTCCACGGCTCGGGCCGCGTACGACCTGGGCTACGACGTCGTCCTCGTCGAGGACGCCACCAACGACCCGGACCCGGACGCCCACGCCGCCCGGTTCCGGTCGGTGTTCCCCGCCCTCGGCGTCGTCGTGCAGACAGCCGACCTGGCGGGGCCGGGCGCGGCCTGAGCGGCGACCGGGCGGCGGACGGGAGGCCCGTGGCGGGCCCGCCACCTGCCTCCCGTCCGTCACGTGGTCCGTTCAGGGCCGACCCTGTAGGACGGACGGGGCCGAGCGCACGCTCGCCCCGACCCGACCCGAGGAGCACCCATGGCCGCGAAGACCATCGTCATCACCGGCGCCAGCGACGGCATCGGCGTCGCCGCTGCGCGGGAGCTCGTCCGCCGCGGGAACGAGGTCGTCGTGGTCGGTCGCAACCCCGCGAAGACCGAGCGGGTCGCCCGCGACCTCGGCGTCGACCACTTCGTGGCCGACTTCTCGGACCTGTCCGCCGTCCGGGGGCTCGCCGACGACCTGCTCGAACGCTGCCCCCGGATCGACGTGCTGGCCAACAACGCCGGCGGGATCTTCAGCGCGGGCCGCCAGGTCACCGTCGACGGTCACGAGCTGACGTTCCAGGTCAACTACCTGGCGCCGTTCCTGCTCACGGACCTGCTGATGGACCGGCTCGTCGCGTCCGGGGGAACGGTCGTCAACACCTCGAGCGTCGCGAACAAGCTCTTCGGCCGCGTCGACATCGACGACCTCGACGCCGAGCGGCACTTCCGGGCCACCAAGGCCTACGGCGACTCGAAGCTCGAACAGATCCTGTTCACCAAGGAACTCGACCGCCGGTACCGCCACCAGGGCGTGACGTCGACGGCGTTCCACCCCGGCACGATCAGCACCGGGTTCTCGAACGACAAGACCTCGCCGATGTACCTCGTGTACCACACGCCCCTGCGCCACGTGTTCCTGACGACCCCGGAGAAGGGCGCCGACACCCTGGTGTACCTGGCGGACAACACCCCCGGTCGCGACTACCCGACCGGCGAGTACTACGTGAAGCGCAAGGTGGCGGTACCGAACGCGCAGGCCGAGGACGCCGACCTGGCCCGAGAGCTGTGGGACCGGACCGTGGCGATGCTGCACGCGGCCTGACCGGGCGCGCTCCGCGTCGGTCGTCGGCGCGCTACGCGCCGGTCTCCGGCGCAGGGGTGACCGGCGGCTGCGCCTGCCGCAGGCCGGTGACCAGCAGCGTCACGATCGTCCGCACGTCGTAGTCCGGGTCCTGGGGGCTCCACGCGACCAGGTCGCCGACGGCGCGGAGCAGCTGGTACGGCGACACCGACGCGACCACCTCGCCCGATGCGCGAGCGGCGTCGAGCATGCGGCCGAGCACGGGGACGAGCTCGTCGACGAACAGCGTGTGCAGCGCGGTGAAGCCGTCGGCGTCGCCCTCCCACACCCGCGCCAGGCCGTGTTTCGTGCCGAGGAAGTCGACGAACTGGTGCACCCAGCGCAGGATCGCGTCGAACGACGTCGGCGCCGAGTCGAGCAGCACGGGGCCGGCCTCGGCCAGGGCCTCGATCTGGTGCCGGTACACGGCGACGACCAGGTCCGAGCGGGTCGGGAAGTGCCGGTAGAGCGTACCCACCCCCACGCCGGCGGCGGCGGCGACCTCGCGCACCGGCGCACCGACGCCGGACGCAGCGAAGACACCGGCCGCGGCGTCGAGGATCGTCCGCTCGTTCCGTTCGACGTCGCGGCGACGCCGGGGCGGCGCGGTGTCGTTCGACGGCGCGGTGTCGTTCGAGGGCGCGGTGTCGTTCGAGGGCGCGGTGTCGTTCGAGGGCGCGGTGTCGTTCGAGGGCGCGGTGTCGTTCGACGGCGTGCTCATCCCCCGATCATCGCACGGCCTGCACCCGGAACGGAACGCCGATCCGTTTCGCTTGCAATCCGGAGCGCTGTTCCGTATCGTTCCGGAACGTTGCTCCGTTTCGAGCGACGACCGCTTCCGGAAGGACTCCCGATGTCAGCAACAGCACCGCTCCCCCAGGTGATCAGCGTGCGCCCCGTCACCCTGCCCGCGCCATCACGCGGCCACGACCTCGAGGTCCGGATCACCGCCCCGATCACGGGCACCGAGCTTCCCGTGATCGTCTTCGCCCACGGCTTCGGGCAGTCGATGACCGGCGGCGATCCCCTCGTCGACCACTGGACCGCCAACGGGTTCGTCGTCGTCCAGCCCACGTTCCTCGACTCGACGAAGTACGGCCTGACGCTCGACGACCCGCGCTACCCGACGATCTGGCAGACCCGGGTCGACGACCTCGAGCGGGTCATCGACGACCTCGACGTCCTCGTCGCCGCCGTCCCCGGTCTCGCGGGACGTGTCGACCAGGCGAACCTCGCGGTCGCCGGGCACTCGTGGGGCGGCCAGTCCGTCGGCATGCTCCTCGGCGCCCGGGTGATCGGGTCGGACGGACAGCCGGGCGAGGACCGCACCGACCAGCGCGTGCGGGCCGGGGTCCTGCTCTCCACCACCGGGTTCGGTGGACCCGACCTGACGCCGTTCGCGCAGGAGCACTTCCCCTTCATGAGCCCGGACTTCAGCCAGCTGCGCACACCGTCGCTCGTCGTCGCCGGGGACCACGACCAGTCCCGGCTCTCCACGCGCGGGCCGGACTGGTTCACCGACGTCTACCACCACAGCCCCGGCGCCCGGCACCTGGTGACCGTGCACGGCGGGGAGCACCTGCTCGGCGGCATCCAGGACTACGCGTCCACCGCCACGACCGACGAGAGCCCGGAGCGCGTGGACCTGGTCCGCCGCACCACGACGGCGTTCCTCCGGACGGCGCTCGGGCTCGACGCCGACGCGTGGTCCGCGACGGCCGACGCAGTCGCCTCTGCCGAAGCCGGCGACGCCGTCGGCCACACCGACGCAGTCGGCCACATCGACGCCGTCGGCCACATCGACTCCAAGGAGGACCACTCGTGATCACCGACCAGCACCCGCTCCCCACCCCCTTCACCGCATCGTCCACCGCCACCGACGTCCTCGACGGCGTCGATCTGACCGGCCGGGACGTCGTCGTCACGGGCGGTCACGGCCGCCTCGGCCGGGAGGCCAGCCGCGCCCTCGCCGCCGCCGGCGCCACGGTCACCGTCGCGTCCCGCGACACCGACCGCGCCAGCGCCGCCGTCGCCGGCATCCCCGGCGTCCGGGTCGAGCAGCTCGACCTGACCGACCCGGCGTCGATCGACGCCTTCGCCGCACACTGGACGGCCTCCGGACGCCCGCTCCAAGCCCTGGTCAACAACGCCGCGATGCTCTTCACCCCGGACCGGCGGCTCGACGCCCGCGGCAACGAGCTGTCGTTCTCGACGTCCCACCTCGGGCACTTCCGGCTCACGCGGGCGCTCCTCCCTTCCCTGCTGGAGGCCCGTGGTGCGCGGGTCCTGAACGTCACGTCCGGCGCCGCCCGCTTCGGGCAGATCCGGTGGGACGACCCGGCGTTCGCCAGCGGCTACGACGCCGCTGCGGCCTACGGGCAGGCCAAGCGGGCGAACGTGCTGTTCGCAGTCGAGCTGGACCGCCGGTACGCCGACCGGGGCATCCGGTCGTTCGCCGCGCACCCCGGGGTGATCATCGGCCCGGGCCCGCACGACGAGTCCCGGATCGCCTCGTACCGCGAGCAGGGGCTGGTCGACGAGGACGGTACGACCGTCGTCGATCCAGAGCGCGGTAAGAAGACGATCGAGCAGGGGGCGGCGACCCTCGTGTTCGGTGCCGCGAGCCCGCTGCTCGACGGCGTCGGCGGGGTCTACCTGAAGGACAGCGACGTCGCGGTGATCGACGACGAGGTCCGGCCGCTCACCGCGGACAGCATCCCGTCGGATGCCAACTCGGCGATGCTCGACGCCGACGACGCCCGGCGGCTGTGGGAGGTCAGTGTGCGGCTGACCGCGTGACGCCGTCGTGCCCGCTGGTAGCTTCGGTCCCATGACGCGACCCCGAGGGACCGCACCACTCATCGTCGGCCTCGGGGGCGCTGCCGCCGGTGCTCTCCTCGGGTACTGGGGTGGCAGCCTGATGCTCTCCGGCGGCCGCGGGGCCACGGTCGGGGACGGCCTGCCGCCGTACTCGCTCGTGGTGGTGGTCATCGCCGCGATCGTCGGCATCGGGGTCCCGCTCGTGGCCATCGGCTGGTACTTCCGGCAGAAGGTCTCCCTCGCCGGTCAGCCCCACCGCGTGCAGGCGCTGTGGCTCGGCCTCGTCTGGGGGACCATCGCGATGCTGCTCGCCGGAAGCCTGAACGGCATCGCCAGCCTGCTGCCCGGCGGCCATGTCTGGCCGGGGTTCGTCGAAGAGTTCCTGAAGCTCCTGGTGCCCGTCATCCTGCTGCTGTCCTCGCGCACCTACCGTTCGCCGCGGCTGGCGGTGTGGCTCGTGTTCGTCGCCGCCGCCTGGTTGGGGTTCCTCGAGGGCATCAGCTACATCATCACCTCGCTCGACCCGATCCTCGACGGCGCGAAGGCTCCCTCCGATGCGCCGTTCGTCGTGATGATGGACATCGTCGTGCGCATCATCGCCGAGGTCTCGCACCCGCTGATGACCGTGGGTGCCGCGGTCCTCATCTGGCTCGCCGCGAAGACGCTGCCGACGGGCAGGGCGATCGGCGTCGGCGTGCTCGCGTACCTCGGCGCCGCTGCGATCCACGGCCTCAACGACGCCGTGATCCAGGGGCCGGTCCGCGACTGGAACGTGCCGGTCAGCATCATCCTCGAAGCCGTGTACGTCGTCGCGGTCTTCGCGTTCTGGTTCCGGCCGCAGGTACGACGTCTGCAGGGCGACGGCTCAGCAGACCGATGACCGGCTCCGCCGGTACCTTCTCTTCTGGTGCAGACGACATGCACCACAGGGCGATGCAACGCACGAGGGGACACACCATGGCCACAGGGGCTCGACGCTACAGCAGGGCGATCGAACGGCAGGACGGTCGGGACTTCCCGTTCTACGACGGAGACCCGATCCGGATCCCCGCATGGCAGTGGGTGACCATCATCGTCGCGTGCGTGGCTGCCATCACGGTGCTGAGCTTCTACCCGGCGGCGGACAACATCCAGTCGCTCGTGCCACGGTTCCTCTTCACCGCGATCATGCTCGCCGTCCTCATCGCCTTCACGAGACGACACTGGGCGAGGATCTTCCAGCGGACCACCGCCCGCGACTACGGCGCCATGGTGCTCTTCGCGATCGGGAACATCATCGTCACGTTCACGGTCGGGATCATCGTCAAGGCGATCTTCGGCACCAACGCCAACACCGCGACCGACGGCATCCACGGCGCGGGTGAGATCGTCGCGTTCTACGTCGGGACCGCGATCCAGCTGTTGGGCGAAGAGCTCTTCACGATCCTGCCGTTCCTGGCGGTCATGGCGCTGTGCCACCGCATCGGACTCACCCGCACCCAGGGCATCCTCATCGCTTGGCTCGCGACCGCGATCTGGTTCGGTGCAGCGCACCTGCCGACCTACGGGTGGAACTTCGCGCAGGCGTTCCTGATCATCGGCGTCGCACGGCTGGTCCTCACGCTCGCCTACATCCGCACGAAGAACATCGCGGTCAGCACCGGCGCACACATCATCAACGACTGGGTGCTCTTCACCGCCGCGATCATCGGGGCGACAGCGAGCGCCTGAACGGCGTCGCGCGCATGATCACGCGCGGGGCGCGTTGGACGCACCACAGAGCGGACGGGAGGCGCGGTGCCAGCTGACACCGCGCCTCCCGTCCGGTGTCCTGGCAGTGCACCCCGCGCCCCGGCGCGGCCTCGTAGGGTCACCTCATGAGCACGAACCGCGACGACGTCAAGGACTTCCTCGTCAGCCGCCGTGCCCGGGTGCGCCCGGACCAGGTGGGCCTGCCCGGTGGGCCCAACCGGCGCGTGGCCGGCCTCCGCCGCAGCGAGGTCGCGATGCTCGCCGACGTCAGTGTGGAGTACTACTCGCGGCTCGAGCGCGGCAGCCTCGCCGGCGTCTCCGACGGCGTCCTGCACGCCATCGCCGGTGCGCTGCTCCTCGACGACGCGGAGCGCGACCACCTGTTCGACCTCGCACGAGCGGCGAACGCCTCCCCGGTCCGTGGACAGCGCCGTGCAGCGACGCCGAAGACCCTGCGCGTCGGGCTGCAGTACACGCTCGACGCGTTCACCGGCGGGCCGGCGTTCATCCGCAACGACCGACTCGACCTGCTCGGTGCGAACGCGCTCGGCCGGGCGCTCTACGCGGACCTGTTCCGGAAGGCGGAGCGGCCGAACCTCGCTCGCGCCGCGTTCCTGGACCGTGACTGGGCCGACGCGTTCCACCCGGACTGGGACGTCGCCGCCGACCAGAGCGTCGCGATCCTCCGCACTGCCGCCGGCCACGACCCTCACGACGAGGACCTGCAGGCGCTGATCGGTGAGCTCTCGACGCGCAGCGCGGAGTTCCGGACGAAGTGGGGTGCGCACGACGTCCGTCGGCACGCCACGGGCGAGAAGCACTTCGTCCACCCCGTCGTCGGTGCTCTCGACCTGCACTTCGAGGGGTCGCGGCTCATGAGCGACCCGCGCTTGAGCCTCCTGCTGTACAGCGCGGAACCCGGCTCGCCGACGGCCGATGCACTCCGCCTGCTCGGTTCGGTCGCCGCGACGGAGCAGCGCGACGCCGCCGAGCACCGCGGGACCGACGTCCGGAGCTGACGCTGCGTCGTCGCCCGCGGTCACTCGGTCCTGATGCGGGTCGCTGCCAGAGCAGCGACGAGGAGCACCACGGCGGCGACCACGAAGCTGGTCTGCGTCCCGACGACGAACTGCGACCGATCGGCCAGGAACGCCCCGAAGACCGCGATCGCCACCGCCCCACCGACCTGCCGGAAGGTGTTGAACACCGCACTCGCTGTCCCCGACCGTTCAGCGGGGACGCTGGCGAGGACGACCGACGTCGCGGGCGGCATCGCGACCGATCCGCCCGCACCGGTCAGGATCGTGCACACCGCGACCGCGACGACCGAGTCGTACGGCGCGAGCACGATCATCACGACGAGGCCGATCGCCATCGTGGTGAGTCCCGCGACCACGGGGACCCGAGCGCCGAACCGGTTCACGAGGGTGCCGCTGACGACGTTGCCGACGATGCTGAACGCTGCGGACGGCAGGAACACCAACCCTGCTGCCAGTGGCGACAAGCCGAGGTGCTGCTGCAGGTAGAGGCTCAGGACGAAGACACTGCCGAAGTTGCCGACCATGAACGCGAACCCGACGCCGAGCGCGATCCGCATCCCACCGGAGCGGAACAGGTCGAGCGGCATCATCGGGTTCCGACCGTGGGCCTGCACCAGCAGGAAACCGGCGACCGCTACGGCCGCGAGCACCAGCGCGACGACCACGTACCACCGGTCGAAACCCGTCGCACCGCCTTCGATGAGGCCGAAGACGAGCCCCGCGAGCGCGAGCAGCGCGAGGACCTGCCCGGCCGGGTCGAACCGGGCCGGTCGCCGAGGCGATGGCGCCACCCGGGCGAGCATCACGAGCATCGCCGCGCACACCGGCAGGTTGATGGCGAACACGAGTCGCCAGTCGAGGGTCGTCAGCGCGCCGCCGAGGATCGGCCCCACCGCACCGGCAACCGCCCCACCGACCGCCCAGATGCCGAGCGCGTGCGCCCGTTCACGCGCATCCGGGAAGGCTTCGCGGATGAGTGCCATCGACGCGGGCAGCATCACCGCGGCGGCCGCGCCCTGGACCGCACGCGCCGCGATCAACGCGCCGAGCGACGGGGCGAGGGCACACGCGACGGACGCCACGAGGAACCCCGCGATGCCCCAGCCGATCGCCCGCTTCGCGCCGATCCGTTCGGACAGGTTGCCCGCGAACAGCAGCAGCGAGGCGAACAGCAACGTGTACGCGTCGATCACCCACTGCAGCCCCGACGTGCTGCCGCCGAGCTCCCGCCCGATCGTCGTCAGCGCCACGTTCACGATGAGGATGTCGAGCGTGATGAGGAAGAAGCCGAGCGAGGCGAGCACGAGCGTCAGCCGCGCAGCTCGGTGCGGGCCTCGATCGGTCGGGACGTCGGCTGTGGTCGGAGCGGTCACGGTTCGATGCTCCCCTGGCCGCGCTCGTCGGGGGATGCCCTGACCGGGAACCCCTCGCGACAGATCGAACAGACATAGGATGTCTCACGCTCCCGACATCGCCGTCGCGAGCCGCCGCAACCGATCGGAGCACGTCGTGCACGAACCGCTCACCCCGCTGGACCCGGCCACGCTGCCCGAGCCCGTGGACGTTTCGGACAACTCCGCGGCCCTGGCCGCGGTCGACGCCGTCGTGCGCTCGGGCCCGTACGACGCGACCTGGTCCTCCCTGCAGCAGTACCGCGCACCGCTCTGGTACCAGGACGCCAAGTTCGGGATCTTCGTCCACTGGGGCGTCTTCTCGGTCCCCGCGTTCCGGAACGAGTGGTACTCCCGTGACATGTACCGCGCCGGCACGCCCGAGTTCGCCCACCACGTCGAGACCTACGGGCCGCACGACGCGTTCGGGTACAAGGACTTCATCCCCTCGTTCACGATGGAGCACTTCGACGCCGCCGACTGGGTGCGGGTGTTCCGCGAGGCCGGCGCGCAGTTCGTCGTCCCGGTCGCCGAGCACCACGACGGCTTCGCGATGTACGACACCGACCGCTCCCGGTGGAGCGCCGCTCAGCTCGGGCCCGGGCGTGACGTGTTCGGCGAGCTCCTCGTCGCGGCGGACGAGGCGTGGATGGTCCGCGGCGCGTCGTCCCACCGGGCCGAGCACTGGTTCTTCATGAACGGCGGGACGAAGACCCCCTCGGACGTGCTCGATCCGCGGTTCAGCGACTTCTACGGGCCGGCGCAGCGCGAGGAGACCGCCCCGAACGAGCGCTTCCTGGAGGACTGGCTGCTCCGCACCGTCGAGCTCATCGACAAGTACCGCCCGCAGGTGCTCTGGTTCGACTGGTGGATCGAGCAGCCCGCGTTCCAGCCGTACGTCCGGACCCTCGCGGCCTACTACTACAACCGCGCCGCCGAGTGGGGCCGCGAGGTCGTCATCAACTACAAGTGGGGGACGTTCGCGCCGGGCAGCGCCGTGTACGACATCGAGCGTGGCGCGATGGGCAGCACACCGGAGACCGTCTGGCAGAACGACACCGCGATCGCGAAGACCGCCTGGAGCTGGATCGAGGGCCACGACTACAAGACCGTGCGCGACCTGGTCGCCGAACTCGTCGACGTGGTCGCGAAGAACGGTGTGCTGCTGCTCAACACCGGGCCGAAGGCCGACGGCACCCTGCCCGAGGACGAGGTCCGCATCCTGCGCGGCATCGGCTCGTGGCTCGCGGTGAACGGCGAGGCGATCTACGGCACCCGGCCGTGGACGATCTCGGGCGAGGGGCCCACCACTCGTCCCGCCGGCTCGTTCGTGGACGCCGACACGGTCGAGTACACCGCCGAGGACGTCCGGTTCACCGCGCGCCACGACGTCACCGGCGACGCCGTCTACGCGACCCTGCTGGCCGATCCCGACGACGGGTCGGCCCGCATCCGGGCGTTCGGCTCGGCCTCGGGCCTGCTCGGTCGGACCATCCGGTCCGTCGCCGTGCTCGGCCACGCCGGCGAGGTCGTCTGGGAGCAGCGCCCCGAAGCGCTCGTGGTCGCGCTCGACGGCGTCACCAGCGTGGACTCCGGTCCGGTGGTCCGGGTGCGGCTCGCGCCGGTGGTCGAGCAGGAGCGGCAGGACTTCCTGCACCAGTGACCGGGGATGCCGGCCCGGGGACGCCGGCGCGACGATCCGTCGCGGTCAGAACGGTGCGGCGCGACTACTCTCAGGCGGACGGTCGTCCGACGAGGATTGGGATGCTGACCTGAACTGGATCATCGCGAACTTCGGTCTCGTCTGGGGCCTCACCGTCACCCACGCGGGTCTCGCGGCCGTGCCCATCGTCCTCGGGTTCGTCGTGGCGGTGCCGTTGGGGTGGGTGGCGAACCGGTGGCAGGCAGTCCGATCGGTCATCGTCGGCGGCGGCAGTCTGCTCTACACGATCCCGTCCCTGCCGCTCTTCGTGATCCTGCCCTACCTGCTCGGCACCCGCATCACGGATCCCGTGAACATCGTCGTCGGGCTGTCCGTCTACGCGGTCGCCATCATGGTGCGGTTGGCAGCTGACGCGTTCGCCGCCGTCCCGGCGGACGTCGTCGACTCGGCCACGTCGGTGGGGTACTCCGCGTGGGGCCGTTTCTGGACGGTCGAGCTCCCGTTGGCGGGTCCCGTCCTCCTCGCGGGGATGCGGGTGGTCTCGGCGAGCACCGTCGCCCTGGTCTCGGTCGGCGCCCTGGTCGGCTCCGCGAACATCGGGTTCCTGTTCACGGACGGGCGACAGCGTCAGTTCCTCGAGGAGATCCTGGTCGGCGTGGCAGCGAGTCTCTTCGTCGCACTGGTCTTCGACACCGTCCTGGTGGCGCTCGGGCGCGTCCTGATGCCGTGGGCGCGCCGGATCCAGGTGCGGTCGCGTCGATCGCGCCGTCGGGCCGCGTTGGCGACGATCGAACGGGGGGCCTGACCGTGCAGTTCTTCCTCCATGCCGTCGCCTGGCTCCTCGACCCGGCGAACTACCGCCCCGGCCTGCAGACCCCGCTCCCGATCCAGGACCGGATCGGCGAACACCTGCTGTACACGTTCATCTCGGTCGCCATCGCCGCGCTGATCGCGCTGCCGCTGGGCCTGTACATCGGTCACACCGGGCGCGGGCGCAGCTTCGTCATCGCCTTCAGTGGGTCCATGCGCGCGCTGCCGACACTGGGCCTGCTCGGCACCCTCTTCGTCATCATCGGCATGACCGTGCCGTTCACGCAGACCGCCTTCATCGCGTCCATCATCGCGTTCGTCGTCCTGGCGATCCCCTCGATCCTCGCCGGGGCGTACTCCGGTGTGGAGTCCGTGGATCCGCAGACCGTGGACGCCGCGCGCTCGGTGGGCATGACCGAGTTGCAGATCCTGCTCAAGGTCGAGGTCCCCCTGTCACTGCCGCTGATCATCGGCGGGATCCGTGCCTCGGTCCTCCAGGTCATCGCGACCGTCGTGATCGCGTCGTACATCTCGCTGGGCGGACTCGGCGCGATCATCTCGACGGGCATCAGCCTGAACGACAACGACCTCATCCTCGGTGGTGCGTTGCTCGTGACGGTCCTCGCCCTCGTGATCGACGGCTTGTTCGCCCTCGCCCAACACCTCACCCGCCGCGGCCCCGAGGGGCAGACCCGCCGGCGCCGCACACACGTCCGCGCGCTGCCACTCCGGCGCCGCGCGGTGACGGCACTCTCCGTCGACGAAAGGGACCACTGATGTTCACAGCAGGCACCAGGACACGCATCCTCGCGGGTGTGATCGCGGTCGGGGCGATCGTGGCACTCTCCGGTTGTTCCACCTCGGACCCCACGAAGCCGGCATCGGGCGGGGGCGACGGATCGGGCAGCACGCCGATCGTGGTCGGTTCGTTCAACTTCCCGGAGAGCGAGATCCTGGGCAACATGTACGCGCTCGTCCTGAAGGACGCCGGGTTCGACGTGACGACCAAGTTCAACCTCGGCCCGCGGCAGACCACGATCCCCGCGCTCAAGGACGGTTCGATCAACCTCATGCCGGAGTACAACGGCAACCTGCTGTTCTTCTACGACACCAAGGCCACCGCGAAGACGACAGCGGAGGTCGACGCCGCGCTGAAGACCGAGATCCCGAAGGACTTCCAGGTGCTCGAGCCGTCGCCGGCCGAGGACAAGGACGCCTACGTCGTGACCCAGGCCGAGGCCGAGAAGAACGGCCTCACGTCGATCGGTGACCTCTCCAAGATCCAGCCGTTCACGCTCGGTGCCAACCCGCAGTTCGGCACCCTTCCGTACGGCATCCCCGGGCTCAAGTCCACGTACGGCGTGGACAAGGTCACGTTCAAGTCGATCGAGGACTACGGCGGGCCCGACACGGTCAAGGCACTCGTCGACGACACCGTGCAGGTGGCCGACATCTACACGACGTCGCCCGACCTCGTGACGAAGAAGCTGCTCGTGCTGAAGGACCCCGAGAACCTGATCGCGTCGCAGAACATCCTGCCGTTCCTGAACAAGGACATCTACAGCGCGAAGCTCGCGTCGACGTTGAACAAGCTGTCCGAGAAGCTGACGACCGATGACCTCATCCAGCTGCGCAATCGTGTCGAGGGCAGCGAGAAGGCGCAGGCCGCGACCGCCGCGAAGGACTGGCTGACCAAGGAGGGGCTGCTCAAGTAGCCCGGGAACGACGCCGGGTGCGGCGAGGCGGGGCTGCGCGCAGGAGCACCCCGCCCGCCACGTCCGTCGGTGAGGTGTTCGGTTTATTCGCGGATGCCAGCGGTGGCGCGGATCGGGGATCCCAGTGCTGACGGGCGTTCCACGGGCTTCGGGATTCTGTTCCACGAACCGTTCGAGAGCGGGCCCGGCTCGAGCGGACGCAGGCGGTTGCCGTACCTCCGTAACGCGGTGCTACCCCTCCGCCTGCTGCCCCACGAGCGTGCCCACCACGCTCCAGAACTCGAGGAGCACCTCTGCAGACACATCTGCAACGACCTCGAAACTGGCAGCGTTGACCCCGATAAGCTCCCCGTTCTCTCCTTGGACGAACAACTCGGCGTCGGACCGCGCCAACTCGAGAGCCGCAGTCCTGGACAGGCCCAGCTGCTGCAGATCAACCACCAGCGGGTTGGTGGACCCGTACTCAACTAGCAACGCCACGTTCGGACCAGCCTCGTCAACGCCCACGGCCGCTACGGACAGCTCGTGATAGTTCTGCGCGTAGCGAAGCACAGTGTGACGCAGCCCACCATCCAAATCCCGGAACGTGTTCTCGATGACAACGTTCAAGTGCTCCGGCGATGACCGGTCGAACGACTCAACCCTGAACGTGGACGGCGCACTGTAGTCGCGAACCCAGATCTTGCCCGTCGAAGCATGATGAGCGATAGACGAAGCGATTACCTGGCTCACGGAGTCGCCGAGCACCCAAGACCGCATGACGCGCGCCCAGTACCAGTAATTCGCGTCGACCGCCTCAGCGCTCTTGCCCCGTATGAGCGGCGCCCGACCCTGGCGTTCCTCAGTTTCCCAACGATACGATTCCCCCAGCGCACGAAGGAGCTGGTAATAGACCTCAAGGTCTGAGAGATCCGCGTCGATAGGAATCAACCTTGCACGCGCATCTCCAGTCCGAATACGGTCTGCGACGGCAGTCTGATACTCGATCAGGATATCTGGAGAAGAGCGGATGATGTCGACCGGGAGGTTGTTGCGAGTCACCAGCGCAGCGAGCGTCTTTTCACCATTGGCAGCTTTCGCAATGAACTTATCACTCAGGAGGGTTGGAGTGCCCGCGATATGCTCGGCGGCGAGCACCGATGCGTACCGTTGCGCCGTAATTCGCCTGGACTGAGTCCAGCTCGACGAGCGTTCTCCTTCGAGGACCTTCTGCATATCGGTGAACGGGGCGCGCCGGCGCCCTTCCTCTAGGAGGAAATTACGAAGGACCTCCGACTTCGACTCCCCGACCAGATCGACAGTTCCTGAGTTCCAACGGTTCTTGACGTCGCGCAGCGCGATGACATTACCGTAAAATTCTTGAGCAAGACGACCGGCACGCCCGATTAGGTTATTGAAGTCGAACGCCTTGAGAGCCGAAGTGCCCTGGGTGTCATGCAGTACGACAATGTTCTTCGCGGGCATGTTGACACCCTCGAGAAGCGTCGAAGTACAAACTACGAAGTTCACTCCAGACGATGAGTCGGAAAAGATTGCTTCAACTCGATCCCGCACTTCAGCCGGGATGACGCCGTGGTGGAAAACGACGCCATGCCGAACCGTTTCGCGCATGTAGTAGTCACGATGAACCGACTCGCGCAGGAACGTTCTCATCTCCGTTACCTGGGACGTATTGACCGGCGCTCGCAGGCCCGCGAGTTCACGCGCAAACTCAACCGCTCCCGCGGCAGAATTGATGTAGACGATAGTCTTCTCGCCAGCCGCTACGCGCACAATGAACTCCGCCGCCGATTCCACCGAGCCGTGTTGCAGTTGCGTCACGGTACCATCGCCACTGAATACCTGGACATTCCCCTCGACAAGGTCGACAAACATTCGGCGCTGAAGGACTGCCCGTTCCACGACTTGCACCGACGTGGTCTCAACCCCGAAGACCTCACCTAAGATCTCCGGATTAGACACGTTCGGCGATGAAAATCCCACCACCGGCTGAAAACGCCGCAGCGCCTCGGTCAGCGCTTGGTAATATATGGGGGCTCGGTCATCCCCGTCTTGGACTGCACGGTGAGCCTCGTCGACAAACACATGACTCAGCATTAGGGGGTCACTTGCTAGAAAGCGGAGCATCCGCTCAGGTGTGAGAACTAGAACAACTGCTTCTGCGTTTTCTCGTATGAGTCTTGGAATCACGGGATGAGATGAGACCGAAACACCCTCTCCCAGCTCGGTGCGCAAGTCTCTTTCAACTTGCGATATCAACGCAACCGTTGGCACGAGAACTATCGCAGTGAACTGCTCGGTCGGCAGCGGATCCTGCTTCGCCGCATCGACCGCATCACGAATGAGTTCTCGCAGGAGGAAGGATTTTCCGAGTGAGGTCGGGCCGGAAAAGCTGAATCGCGGAGAATTCCGAATCTGGGAAGCAATTTGCCATTGCGCATCGGTCAGCACCCGCGCACCCGGCCGTGTACGATTTCGCTCCGCTTTCCAGGCTCTATGGAGTTCGCGATCGATCGGCAGCGTTGATCCGGGAAGTGCGCTTTTGGATAGCGTTTGAAGCCCAGGAAAATTCCCCAGCTGCAACAAAACCGCTTCCACGGTGGCGGCGATCTGCGCGGCAAGCTTTTTCTTCTGGGTTCGCACCCTCGCGGAGTGGTCAACCAAGTGGGTAACGAGTCGCAAAGCCTCCGCTCGATGACGTTGGCTTTCAGACTGAGACAACACATCTGCATATCGAAGCATCCGGCGTATGTTGGTCGATGTCGCAGGATTGTAGGTCGTCGGCAAGCCGAGGAGTCGCGTGGCAGCCTGCAGGTCGAAGGCTGCCATCAGCTGAACATATGCTGGTTGCGCGACGATCACCTCGGAGAGCCTGGTCGCGATTGTTGCCCCGGTCAAGCTGCAGCCCCATTCTTGATTGCGTGGGCCAAGTCCATCCGCACAGCCTCTATACCCCGTGGTTCGTCCGCGTCGAGATCCACAAGGAAGGGAACAGCGTAAATGTGGAAGTCGTAGTGCTTGAGACCATGCTTTGCTATCCGAGCCTTGATGTATGGGACCTGACTCGCCAAGAGGTCCGCTGCTTCCCGATCAATGCGCGAAGCTAGCTCGTCGTCGCTTAAATCCTCCACACCCCAGGTCGTGACATCGATCTCGTAGCCAATCATCACCCCAAAAGAATTTACGCGCTGCACCGTGGCCGCAAGTTCGGGGAGGAGGATCGCGCTGATAACTTTGAGTGCTTCATCATCCGCGACCTCCTTGAGCAATTCGCTATTGATCAACCAGGTCTCAAACGCGAACCCACCTTTGGCTACTTTCGCCATCGACGCGAAGGCTGCGCGTATAGCGCTTTTCAAGCTTGTGCCGGGCCCCGCTTTGCCGTCGCCGTACATCTTTGACTCACCGAATATCAGTTCGAAAGTATCGTCATCTCGCTGAAGGAGATGCAATCCATCCGCGCCCTTAACGTAATCGTTACCTGAGGTCTTCAGTTCCATCTTGGTAAGGACTTTGGGTGCACCAAGATGCCCTTCCAAGAATCCGTAAAGCAGTAGCTCGCCTCCTTCGCCATTGAGTGGGTCCGGAGTCCTGAAGCGGGCTTGAGCCTGGTTAACCGCTGCCGCAATCCGTTCCGGATCCGCGAAAGCCGCGGTAGCGTTACGTCGAGAAAGCGCGTAGCGGAGCGCGGCTTGATTGAGCAGACTGTACATTCCGTGAAGATCCGGGCTTCCGCCAGACATCTTGAGGATGTGCAAGTGGCACTGGGTCCTCTTTGAGATCGCGAGCGGGTCCGCAGCGTTGAAGAGGGCGAGGAAGTCGTCCTTGAGCTTCAACGTCATTGGAAGGTAGTCACCCAGCTGCACGTGCCTCGCCCCTAAAGCCGTTCGATCCTCAACTCTTCGTAGCCTAGATGACGATCGCGCGTCTTCAAGCGCAGACGCGCACGGACTGCGCGTGAGGTGCCAGGTGCCTCAGGCTTCGCCGCTAGGTACCGGCCATGGGTACTTGGTCTCTTCTCTGCTGCCAAGGGCAAGGCTTGTGGACAGGTCACCGCCCCTGGCCGATTACGGATGGCGCCGATAACGCTCATTCGGTCAACCGGACAGTGGCCGCATGCACAGGGTCCAGCGCGCCCACACCGGCAATCGGGTTCATCGAGCGTGGGACGCTTCGAGGCGCAGCCTTTCACGGTCCGTCGTTGGCGGCTACTCGTCGACGCGGGTGCTGAGGACGACGCGCTCGTCTTGGTCGAGATCCCAGAGCATGGTCGCGGTACGACCTGCGGCTTGCTCGTAGGCGAGGAGGAGGACCGCGTCGGCGGCGGTGCGGCACCAGCGCATATACGACTGGGCAAAGATTGGGTCGTCCGGGTCGGGTAGGGCGGGGTCGCTCTCGAAGCGGTCTCGCTGCTCCCGGAGGATCTGGGTGCTCGTGGTGCCGGTGTGCCACAGCATGTCAGCGAGATGCTGCGTCAGGGTGATGGGCAGCTTCCTGCCGGCCGCGGGTGAAGTCGTGGTGTCGGTCATCCTGATCCTTCTACTGAGTGCGCTCGACGCGGCGACGTCGCGAGCTACCGATCTATGGTCGGTCTCGCCGGCATTGGAAGCGAGGTCGGTGCAGCAGATGGAAGATCATCACGAGAGCGGACGTCGCCTCCCTCCAATGTTGCCCCCTCAGCTGAGGGAACCAGAACCGGGCCGTAACGCGTCGCCGGTATGACGAAGCGCCGCTCTCCGACGGTGAGCGGCGCTTCGAAGGCCCCGGCGCAGCTGTCCGACAGCGGCCACACGGTCACCGCAGGCGGACGTCGCTGCCGACAGGCTCAGTCGAGGAGGTCAGGGTCGAGGAGGCTCGGCTCAGACTCGGACGCGTCGCGCTTCATGATGATCAGCTCGATGACCCAGGGCGCGTGTCGGAACGCCATCGCCGGTCGCTCGTCGTACCAGCCGGGCTTGTAGTTCGACTCGCGGGAGCCGGTCGAGTTGTCCGCAGCGTGCGACGGGGTCGCGTCGAGCTCGACGCGCTGGCTGACACCCGGCACGTAGCTCCACTGACTCGGCGTAGACGCGTCCGTGGCACAGTGGTCAACGCTCTGCTGGTCGGCGTTCTGCTGCTCGATGAGGTTCCGCGTGGAGCGCCGCTGGGCACCCTTGAGGTGGTCGTACTTGCGGGTGGGCGGAAGCATCGCGGCGGAGACACGGTGCGCGTACCCGAAGCAGTTCGGGTCGTTCGGCGCGGGCGTCGGGGCCGGCTGCAGCGCATCTCCGTCCAGGTTGGTCTCCCCCGCGGTGCGGGGCGTGGCGACGGGCCATCCGTCGCAGTGCCAGCGCACCAGGACGTTGCCGACCTGGATGTCGGCCTCCAGCACGCGGCTGCCGTGCAGCTCCGTCTTGTCCGACTGCGACGCATCGCTCGGGGTGAACGTGGCGTCCACCGCGTAGGTGTCGACGAACTGACGGCGCCAGGCACGGATCATCGGGCAGGTGAACTCCTGCCGGCCTCGGCGGCCGGCTCGGCGGAGGGCGATGCGCAGCTGCTGCAGCTCCTCGACGCTGTGGATGTGGTGCGTCGTCTGCGTGCAGGTCGTGATGGGGGTGTTGCTGATGGTGAGGTTGCGGTCCACGGTGGTGTCCTTCAGGTCGGAGCGAGGCGGTTGCTCGCTTGTGCCACCCCTATGCGAGCTCGTGCCTGCGAGCGGGGCGCCGACACTGTTCGCGGACCTGATTTAGGACTCTAAGAGCCGCTTTGACCCTCGTTCGTGGGCCAGAATGTTGCCTGTTCGGCGTTTTCTGACCCCAGGAGTGGGGAGTCCGGGCCGGGAGTTCGGACCGGGACTCAGGAGTCGCTGAAGCGCATGGCGGCGACGGGTTTTCCTGCTGGTGGACTCGGCGCCGCTCGAACGGCCCCATGAGTGGCGCGGGCCTCGTAGCGTGCGCAACATGCGTCGCATCGCGAGTCACACCAGGAGTGCCATCACCAGTCCGACCGGGCGTCCCGAGAGGACTGCCGAGACCGGTGACGGGTCTGCGTCGTGAGTGGCGGCCCCGACGAGACGGCGCTGACCGCGAAGCAGCGTCAGCAGCTCGCCGCGATTCGTGGCATGGCGCGCATTCCGTTATCGGACCTGCGCGACCAGAGTCCCCCGAACCTCCAGGCCCTCTACGCAGAACTGCAGGACGGCCAGGCGCTGATCCCGGGCCTGAAGATGGGGCTCGGTGCTCTCACCGTCCAGCGTTGGGATTCCGCTTACGCCGCCGTCGGTTGGACGCTCTATGGTGCGGAGCTCACCCTTGACATGGGTCACCCGTTCGGGTCGATGTTCTACCGCAACGACGCTGATGGCCGAGTGTTGCGTGTCGGGGTGAAGTGGCATCCGCCGGTGCAGCAGCTCGAGTTCCCCGCCCTGCACCCGTCGAAGCCGGAGCTGACGTCCGACTGCACTGCTGAGGAGGTCGCTGCGGTCGTGTTGGACGCTCGGAGTCGGATAGGGACTCTTGTCGCGGTCAACGCGCAGATCGGGTCGTTCGTCGCCACCGAAGAGTCCGAAAACGCCATCCTCGACGCGTCCGGCCTCGGGCTCGAGCGGCTCTCAGAGGACGACCCAAGGCTTGCTGGCCGTGATTCGACCCGGCCGTCAACGCCGGGCGGGGGCGGCGCTGATGAGTGACCGGCAGTGGGTGCAGGACATCCGACACCAGCAGACAATCCTGTCGTTGCCGTTCGGGCTCGGATGGACAATCGACATCACAAAGACGCTGGTCGCGCTCGCGGCAGCGGGGATGCCCGCTCGTGTGGAGGCGTTCGACCGACTCCGGTTTGAAGACGGCCGGTCCGGGTTCCTGTGCACCCCGAACCCGACCGCAACGATCAACGACGACGGCGCCCCGGCCGAACGGACCGAGGACCTCATCGTCATCCCCGGCGGATCGGAAGGGGGTGTGCTCTCCCTCGTCCGCCGGTACCCGGACCTCGTGGTCGTGAACGGGAAACGGCAACGCGTCTGGGCGAACGGCAAGCAGGTGCACGGGTCGTCGATGGAGCGGGACGCAACACCGCGATGGCGGACCGTGTTCGCCATCGCCCGAACCATCGCCCTCCACGGCGGCGGTTCCCAGTCAATCGCGGACCGCATCGGCATCCCACTCGACGACGTGCGTGCCGCGATGCCTGCTCTCGGTTCGCACGTCTTCCACACGCCGATCGGTTGGGAAGCAGCCGACCAGTCCGCCCTGTGCGACTGGGCCTTGGCGGCGTACCCGGGTTACGGCGGAATCCGCACCTGCTGGCGCCGTGACACCACCATCGACGCGCAGGCGGACCAGCTGATTGTGCTGGGTGGGGTGATGTCGGATCGATGGGCGGCGCAGCAGTCCGGCGTCATCGTCCCGCCGGACCGGCTGACGGCGTTCTTCGCGCAGCACCCTGACATGGCCGCGCTCGGCTACGAGCCCGCGACAGTCGATGAGGCGACGGTGTCGGTCGTCATCCCGCAGGACACCACCGTCCTGACCGGCGCGGAAGGGTGCTGCACGGATGACTTCATCACCGCGCACGTCCTTTACGAAGACAGCTGGGTTGCCGCGAACACGGATGCAGTGGACGGGCTGCGGCAGCTGCTGCACTTCCGATCCGACCTCGCCCACGACCTCCGCTGGCACCCCAACAACGGCAGCGGTGAGGGCGGTATGAGCTGATGCTGCAGCTGCTGTCCCTGACGCTGGCGTACGACGACACCCGGTTCTTCGGCTCCTTCATGTTCACCGACCCGAGCCGCCCGGACGACAAGCCGGCTGTGGTCCTCATCGACCACGCCGACAAACCTCCCTGGTTCCGCCTCACCAACGTCGACCCGGACAGCCAGTACCCGACGGCGCCGGCGATGGTCGAAGCGGACCGCATCATGCGGTTCCTCCTCCGCTACACACCCGACCGCATCGGCCGCACCACTCTCGACTTCCCGCAGTCCTGACCTGCCCTGCTCACGCCTGACCTTTGGAGGTAGTTGCTGATGATGCGTCTGGTGTCCCTGCACCTGTCGAACGACCGGATCCTCTGGGGGCATGTGCTCCTCGAGGACACTGAGAACCCGGATGCGCACCTGGCGCAGATCCTCGTCCGCCCCATCGATGTCGAGCCCGGGTACGAGCTCTACGACAGGACCAACACGGTCCTGTCTGACTTCAGTGTGCCGGCGGTTCGGGAAGCGAACCGGATCGTGCAGACCCTCCTCATCCCCGCCTCCGAGATCGCGCGCCGGGAGAAGGCAGTCCGGGCGGTGATCCACTCGGGCTACTTGGAAGGGTTCCCGGACGACATGCCGTGGCAGTCGCAGCTGTGGATGTACGCCCGAGGGGAAGTCACCCGCGAGCAACTGTCCGCGTACGCCGACGAAGGCCGACAGATCCCCCGCCAACCTGACCACTCCGCGGTCGGTCCGGCGGACGTTCCCGAGGACTGGTGGCGTTCCACGCAGGCGCGCATTCGCCGGAACCTCCTGAACACCACCCTCACCGAAGCGGAAGTCGCCGCGGCGCTGCAGATCAGCATCGATGAGGTCGGTGAGCTGTTTGAAGCGAACCGGCTGACGAGCTTCGATCTCGACGGCGAAGAACGCATCCCCGACTGGCAACTCGTCAAGCCCGCTCTGCCCGAGTTCGGCGACCCGTCGTCGCTGCTGCCCGGCCTGGACGTCCTCTACGCGGCAGCACCTCAACCGCTCCTCGATGCAGCCGCGATGACGGAGTTCATGAACACACCGCGCGACTTCCTCACCGTCGACGACCGGGCCCTGACGCCGCTGGATTGGATGCGAGAAGGCCGGCCGTTGACGACGATCGTCGCCCTGTTCCGCGGACGACGGTGGCGGCCATGACCATTCGGCCGGACCTGTTCCTTCTCAACGTCGCCTACGACGTCACCGGTGTGCACGGGCATGTGTTCTTCCGCGACCCGCCCAGCGGCGAGCTGCGTCAGGTCATCATCCGCAGCACCGACACCGGCAACATCTGCGAACCAGCACACGGCGACACCCGCACAGGGTGGGAACCCTTCCTCGAGGAAACCCGCTGGCTCATCGCCCTCACCCAGCCCGACACCCCAGACGAGCGCAGCTGATGATGCCGGGGCTCGAATGGGTCAACGCCGCATACGCCGGCAGGCCGCAGATCACGATCCCGTACGGGCTCGGTGACACCACCGACCTCACCAACACCCTCTCGGTCCTCAAGCTCGCGGGGCTTCGCTCGGTCGTGGAGTCGCACGACACGATCCGCCTCGCCGACGGACGCCGCGCACGCTTCCCCACCCTCACAAAACACCCCCGCGACGACGACCCGAATGATGCGGAACTACTCCTTCTGGCACCGCGCACTGTCACTGCGACGCAGATCGCGCTCGCGGAGCAGACGGCGACGGTGCTGCTGGTCGATGTTGACCGGCGCCGTGTCTGGGTCGACGGCAGACAAGCGCTCGGGACGAAAGACCGGTGGAAGGACGCAGCACCGATCTACGTCACCTTCGCCGTCGCACGGATGCTCGCCGTCAACGGTGCCACCTTCGACAAGCTTGTGCAGTCCGGGCTCACCGCCGGGCAGGTGGATGACGGGCTCGCACGCCTCGGAAAGCGCGTGCACCGCACTGACATCGGGTGGGAGTCACGGCAGGTCGGTGGCCTCGTGGACTTCTCGATCGCGTGCTATTCAGGACCCGGCGGGGTCAGGACTCGATGGACGTCCGATCTGCCGCTGGTCGAGCAGGCAGACCGGCTCATTGAAGCGGGCTGCCGTATCTCCGGCCGCGCGATATCTGACCGGCCCAGCTACCCAGCGATCAGCAAGCGTGAGATGCCCTATCGAGTCGTCGCGTTCACTGAGGAGGAAGTCGACATGGCCGCGCTCGGCTTCGAGCCCGACACGATCGGCTTCGCAGGCACCGAACTCATCCGCCCGGCTGACCCGACCATCTTCCTCACCGCGGCCGCCGCCGGCTACTCGGACCGCACCGACGACATCATCACCGCGAACACGCTCCTCCGAGCCGACTACCGCAACGCCGACGACTCGGCATCACTGCAAGAAGTGCGGGACCGGCTGCAGTTCCTCGCCGACACCGGATACGACCTACGACACAACCTGCCGAACTGAGCGCTCAGCCTTCGTGCGCGGGACGTCCGTTCGAGGCAGCCCGGATTCACTCGATCGACGCAACACCTTCCTCCGAGGTGTTCGCCGTGTACCTGTCCGTGTCGTCTCCGCAAGCTGTCCGCTTCCTCGCACTGATCCGGGAGGGACGAGGTCTCAAACCGTCCGCCCGAATCGCCGGTATCAGCAAGGAGACCGGGTACCGGTTCCTGCGCGAGCGGTATCTGCAGCTCCGCCGTTCCGGTTCTGATCCTGCAGCAGCGTTGACCATCGTCGGTGTGACCAGCAGTCGCGTTGCCTCCTGGGAAGCGCGCCTGAACCACACCGATCGACACCATCTGCGTGTCGAGCTGAGCGTCGAGGACCGGTTCTGGTCGGCGTTCAACGCGGGCTCATCCGTCGAAGATGCCGCGGCGGAAGCCGGGCTGGGCCGCGCGACCGGCTACCGGCTCCTGCGACGCCGATTCGACGAGCTCCGGAAGGGAAGCTCTGTCGCGTCTGCCGCCGTCACGCTTCGGATGAGCCGGAAGCGCGCTGACCTGCTCGAACGGGAACGGCAGCGCCGGATCCGTCGTGACCAGAACGCCGCCGCGGCGGCGTTGCGGAAGGCGCTGGCTTCGTCGGCGGACGTTGCTGATCTCACCCTGACCACGACGCGGCGAGGCCGGAAGGTCCGTGACGTCGAGGACGAGTACTGGCATCTGATGCGGCAGGGCGTGAGCGACACCGACGCCTGCAGACTGCTCGGCATGACGCGACGTTCCGGCACCTGGATCCGACAACGAGCCGGCTACCGCATCCCATCGCTCACACCGACCGCACCGGCAGCGGTCGGACGCTACCTCGAGCTGCGGGAACGGCTCCAGATTGCCGACCTGCGCCGACTGGGACTCTCGATTCGCCAGATCAGTGTCCGTCTAGGCCGGCACCCGTCGACGGTCAGTCGCGAGCTCCGACGGCACCGGACGGGAACCGGCGACTACTTGCCGCATCTTGCTGACGATGACGCCAAGCGCCAACGCGCCCGTCCGAAACCGCACCGCCTCGTCGCGGATGGCGCTCTTCGACGGCTGGTGCAGCGGAAGCTGAACCTGTTCTGGTCACCGGAAGAGATCAGCGGCTGGCTGCGAAAGACCTACCCTGCGGACTCGGCCATGCGCATCTGTCACGAGACCATCTACCGAGCCCTGCTCCTCCGGGAAGATGCTGGCCTGCACAAGCGCTACACGGGCAAACTCCGCACGGGACGTCGAGTTCGACGCACCAGGTGGAACCATCCCCTCGGTCGCGGGTCCCGGATCCGGAACATGGCCAGCATCACCGAGCGCCCCGCCGACGCTGCCGACAAGCAGACCGCTGGGCACTGGGAAGGAGACCTCATCGTCGGTGTTGGCTCCGTGTCCGCGATGGCCACCCTCCGTGAACGCACCACCCACTACGGCATCGTGGTGAACCTCCCGGCCGACCACACCGCGCGCAGCGTCAACGCGGCGATCACGGAAGCGTTCGCCTCGATCCCCAAGCACCTGAAACGGTCGCTGACCTGGGATCAGGGCGTCGAAGATGGCCGCCCACGAACAGCTCACCGCCGCGACCGGTGTCCCGGTGTTCTTCGCCGACCGATCCAGCCCCTGGCAGCCCGGCGCGAACGAGAACTTCAACGGGCTCCTCCGGCAGTACTTCCCCAAAGGCACCAACCTCGCCCTCCACAGCAGCAGCCACGTCGCCACCGTCATGAACGAGCTCAACAACCGCCCACGAAAGCGCCTCGACTACGACACTCCTGCCCAACGATTCAACGCCGAGAAGCGCCGCATCACCGCCCTCCAGCTACCCTGAAACCAGCCCCAAAACGACCATCTGTTGCGTCGACCATCAGAATCCGCCGCAGTCTGGCGAGAATCAAATCGGACGGGGTATCTGCGACTCGACGACGCGAGGCAAGGCAGACGGACCGCCGCTGGCCGATGAACGACCGGCTATCGAACGGTCGGCCCGAACTTAGAGATCCTTGCGTGCGGGGTAGGAGCTTTGCGCGCCGTGGTGCTGGACGCTGTGCGCGGCAACCTTGCAGGCGAAGCGTGCGCCCGCGACGAGCGAGGCACCTTGGTCAAGCTCTGCGCAGAGGGCGCCGGCGAACGCGTCCCCGGCGCCGGTGGTGTCGACCGGGGCGATGCGAACGCCGCTGATCTTCGTGATCTGCTGACCGTGTTCGGCAACAACGGCGCCGGCAGAGCCGGCAGTGATGACGACCGAGCGGGCTCCAAGCTCGAGCACCGCTGCAGCGACCACGTCCAGCGCGGCGCTGGGATCGTTGACGAGTTCACGCGCTTCGTGTTCGTTGACGATGACAGGGTCAGCGGCAGCGAGAAGGGCTACGACGTCGTTGGTCACCGGTGAGGCGTTGAGCACGACGCGGTGCCCTCCCGAGACTGCTCGTTCGACTGCGGTTTGGATTGGTGCCGCTGGCCCTTCCATCGCGACGGACACGATCAGGTGATGATCTTCTGGCCAGTGGTCGCTCACATCAGTAGGGCGGAGCTCGTCGTTGGCGCCGGCGATTACGACGATCTGGTTCTCCGCGTCATCGCCGACGGCGATGAAGGCGCTACCGGTCGGGGCGGCGGTGGTGCGGACGACTGTGCTCGTGTCGACGCCGGCGGATCGCAGTGCGTCAGTGAGTACTCGTCCGTCCGCGTCATCGCCAACGGCGGCGATCAGTTTCACGTGTGCCCCGAGTCGGCCGGCTGCTGCTGCCTGGTTTGCTGACTTCCCACCGGCACCGGTCCGGGACCGGCGCGCGACGACGGTGTGACCGGGTGCTGGGAGCTTGGTCACTTCGGCGGTGGTGTCGAGGTTCGCAGTTCCGACGAAGAGGACCGTCACGGAGCGCTTCCTTCCAGCATCGCGATCGGGTTGTGATGCGTCATGAGCTGCCACGCTCGGTCGTCGATGGCGTGCTCGCGGAGGTAATCGCGGAATCGGGACGGCACGAAGGTCAGCCCTTCACCGCCGTGCTGGGTCCACATCTGCTTCAAGAAGAGGTCGTGGGAGAGCAAGATCTGGCTGGTGTGCCCGTCTCGAACGAGCGCAGCGATCGCGGTCGCGGTCTCGGATGGGTCCGGTGCGCGGCCCTCACCGGGGAAGGTGATGCCCATTCCGATCATGTCGAACTCCAACCACACGCCCCGGTCCGCAAGGGACCGTTGGTAGTCGGCGTCGTGGCCGGATGGGTCCATGTGGGCCAAGACAATTCTGTCCGCGGGCACTCCGGATTGCTCGAGGACATCAAGAACTTCGTGGCCACGGCGGAGCCAACCCGGGAGGTGGACCATGAGGGCCACCTCCGGGCGGACTCGGTGTGCTTCCGCAGCGGCGATCAGACCGTTCCGTTCGGAGGCTGTGAAGGCAGGTGATACCCCGACTTCACCGATCAAGCCGGCCCGAACGGATCCGTTCCCGACGCCGATGGTGAGGTCATGGATCATCTCGGCCGCGACGGCGTCGACCGTGTCAGCGGCGTGGTCGCCCTGTGCGGCTTCGAGGTACGGCCCGGTTGCCATGACGATCGCGACGCCGCTTTCGCGGGCCATCGCGGCGAGAGCGTCGGGGTCACGGCCGATTGCAGCGCTGCCGGTGACGTCGACGATCATCGACCCACCAACTGCTGCGAACGCCGCAACCTCAGTAGCGACCGCGGTCTGGCCCTTCGCGGCGACGTTGTCGTAGTTGCAGTACGGGTCGGACCGGAGCCGCCACTGGTGCTCTGCTGCCACCGGGACATCCACCAGATCTCGGTGTTGATCTTCCGGAACTGGGCTAGACGCTGCGGGGAGTGCGTTGAAGAGGTGTTCGTGCGGGAGGACGATGCCGCTGGGAGGGGCTGCCTGCAGTCCAAGGACCGTTTGGATCATCGGTGCTCCTGCAGTCGGGTCATCGTCTTCGCGGGAATCATCGCGATCCCTGCTGCGACAAGAGCGACCACAGTTCCGATGATGGTCACGATGTGGAGCGGGTGCCCGACCGACGGCACGAGAACGTCAAGACCGAGCGAACCGATCAGCTGCCCGGACACGGACGCCAGACCAAGGAGGAGCAGACCGATGCCCCGGACCAGGAGCGCCATCAGAGCGATCGAGAGGAGCCCGAGGGGGCCGCCGAGGTACATCCACCAGGTTGGCGGCAGCGTGATCGTGGCGTGGCCGACGATGACACGGATCATCAGGGCGATGAACAGTGCGGTGAAGCCGACGAGGAAGTTGAACCCGATGGCAACGAGCATGGACCCGGTCTGCTTCGCAACAGCGCTGTTACCGGCCGGTTGCCAACCTGCGAGGAGGCCCGCCGCGAACGGCAGCACAGCGAGGGCGATGACGCCGGGGGCGTGGAAGCTCGGCACGATGGTCAGGACCGTTGCGACGATCGCGAGAGCGGCCCCGAGCAGGCGCCAGGTGGTCAGCGGCTGCTTGATGGATCCGCTGACACCGAGCCGGTCGCAGATGACGCCGGACACGATCAGACCTGAGATCAGGGCGATCTGGAAGACCGCCACCCCGAGCCCGCCAACTGAGACACCTTCTGACAGAACGACCATCGCGCCGCACAGGCCCGCGAGGTAGTTCCACCAGCCCAGCTCACGGCTCCGGATCAGGCCTGGGATTGCAAGCGCCTGCCGGCGGGTGGTCGGCCTTGCGAAGATGATGATGATCATCACGATGAGTCCGACGGCGAAGGAGATCACGGCGGCGAGGTTGCCGTCGTTGACCGCTGTCCCCAGGGCGCCGTTCACGGTCGACTGCATCGGGCTCAGTGTGCCCGCGAGGATGGTGGCGAACACGAGGAGTGCGGTGGTGGTCGCGCCGACGCGTACGGCGTTCACTGAGGTTGTCGCGGTGACGGGGGTGTTCGAAGTCATTGCGGTGGCTCCTTTGCCAGGGAAATGGTGCGGAGAGGGGTTAGTGGGTAGCGAGCCAGGTGATGGCTCGGTCGAACAGGGTCGCGTAGCCGGGCCACTGCATGAACTCTTCGGGTGCCCAGTGCGGTGACACGTCGGAGGCGAACGCCAGGCTCTTTCCTGCATCGACCGATCGGACAGCGAGCAGCGGGTGACCGTCGATCGTGGCCAGCACGTCGGCGTCGTCCCGGGCGATCAGCTCCTGGTAGCCGAGCAACGCCGGCCAGACAGCGTCGAGTCCGTCCGTGATCGTGTGCTGCAGGCCGGTGGTCTCACCCTGAACGCCCTCGGGGCTCTCGACACGGTCGTCGAAGGGGTGGATCTGCACCGGCAGGACCGCTTCGAGGGGCGAGCGGTGGTAGTTCGCCTTCGCGCCGAAGCCCTGGAAGCTCATGTAGCCGCCGGCCATCATGAGGCCACCGCCGTCGCGCACCCACTCAGCAAGAAGCTTGAGTCGGTTCGGTCGGCGCTCGCCCTTGTTGAACACCCGCGGGTGCAGCAGCAGGGTGTTCGCGCCGATGTCGGAGAGAACGACCACATCGAACACGTCGAGGTCCTCGCGAGTCTCCGGGAACCGGACCGCGGCCTCGTGTGTCGGGATGTACGTCACCTCGTGGCCAGCGGAACGCAGGACGCTGATGAAGTGGTCCGCTCCGTACTCGAGCTGAGCCCGCGGCACAGAGTCGAAGCCCTTGATGTCCAGGGCAGCGCCCAACCATGATTCGCCAGCCAGTAGGACCTTCGACATGCCGCTCTCCTTTGCGCAAGTTTGTGTAACTTGCGCAAATGTAGGGGGCGTTGGGCGATGTGTCAACTAGGATCGGGAGCAGAACGGGGGTGATCACCGATGACGATGACGGAAGTTGCGCAAGCAGCGGGGGTGTCGCTGTCGACGACGTCTCGATACCTTCGTGGCCAGTTGCGCCTCTCACCAACGACCGCGGCTCGTATCGATGACGCGGTCCGCGAGTTGAACTACGAACGTCCCGCTCGGACCCGTGAAGCGGACCCGACGACGGCCCTGCGCATCGCACTGGTCCTCCCCGAGCTCGGGAACCCCTTCTTTGCGCAGATCGCCGATGCGGTGAGCCTGGTGGTCGCGAGCACAGCAGCATCGCTCTACATCACCGTCGCTGGCGGCGAAGCGACCCGCGAAGCAGTACTGACCGATCTCCTCGATGGAGCCGCACGGTTCGACGGCATGATCTACGTCGGCATGGAACCAAGCAACAGCGCGGTCACCGCCGCCATCCGCCGGGGGTTTCCCGTCGTCGTCCTTGACGAAGCACTGACGGACACTCCGGAAGTTGACACTGTCTGCGCCGACAACTTTGGCGGCGCCTACCAAGCAACCATCTACCTGCTCCAGCTCGGGCACCGCAGTATCGCGCACATCGGTGGGCCAAGCGATCTCGCGACATCGCAGGAGCGAGAGCGCGGCTTCCGTGCCGCCTTCGAACATGCCGGCGTTCCGGTCAACGAATCATCCATCCTCCACGGCCCCTACTCCGAACAGTTCGGAGCAAACGCCTTTACACAGCTGATCGGCGCCACGCCCACCGCGGTATTCGTCGGAAGCGACATCGCCGCCGTCGGACTCCTGGGCGCAGCCGCACGATTCGGCTACCGAGTCCCCCACGACCTCTCCGTCGTCGGCTGCGACGGCATCAGAGTCGGCGAATGGCTCCAGCCGCAACTCAGCACCCTGCGCCAACCACTTCGCGAACTCGCCGAACTCGCCGTCGGCACACTCACGCGACGCATCAAAGACAGCACCACTGCACCCGTGAGTGAACAGCTACCCATGACCCTGACCATCCGGGAGTCATCAGCCGCCCCCGCACCGACGGTCTGATCCTCGATCGGCTCCCGATACGGTGCTGGGATGCTTCCCGCCCCCACCACGCGGCTCCAATTTCGCGAGATGACCCCGGCAAACCTCGACGACATGGCCGACCTGCTCGGTGACCCCAGGTCATGGAGTTCTATCCCGCGACCAAGAGTCGAGACGATGCGGCTCGATGGATCGCCTGGAACCAGGACAACTACGACACCCACGGCTTCGGGCTCTGGATCATCGAGACCCACGCGGGGCAGTTCGTCGGTGACTGCGGCTTGACCTGGCAGGACGTCAACGGCGTCCCGATGCTCGAAGTCGGCTACCACGTGCGCGCGACGCTCCACGGGCAGGGATACGCCACTGAGGCAGCAGCAGCCTGTCGGGACTTCGCTCGTGCTGAACTTCACGCCCCCGAACTCGTCGCGATCATCCACCCCAACAACACTGCTTCCGAAAGAGTCGCGCAGAAGATCGGGATGACACGACGAGAAAAACGACCATGGCGGCCCCATCGCCGTGCGCGACGTACCCGGCATAACGCTGTAACCGCGTCTCGGTAGCCGATCGGCTACCGGACAGGCCGAAACCAGTGTCTGCCCCCGCCCAGCCCAGGGGCCGGCGCAAGAAGCTGGCACGAGAAGCAAATCAATGAGCCGGCGGCCGGAGCCCGGTAATCACCAGAGTCAGAACCCGGTGCCACGCGTCTGCAGGTGCGGGCGGGTCCATGACGAATACGACTGCGGCACAGACCGCTCGGAAGTCAGCGAACGAGAAGTCGTCACGGACAAGCCCCTGGGCATGGTCGGCAGCGATGAGGGCACCTATGGGCCCCTCCGACTCCTCGATCGCGAGCCGGACCTCGTTGCCGAGCCCTGTCGCGTGGCCCTGCAGCGCAGCACGCAGCGCACCATCCTCTGCGGCGCTGGCCATGTACGCCTCAAGCAGCGTTCGGACGCGAGAGCGCCCGTCGACCTGCTCGCCGGCGAACCGAACAGCATCGTCCGCGAGTCGACGAATGCGGAGCGCGGCGATCGCGTCGACGAGGGCCGCCTTGTCGGGAAAGTGCCGGTAGAGCGTTCCCACACCAACGCCAGCATCCGACGCGATCTGCTCCATCGACACTCCAGTGCCCGAAGCGCGAAGAAGCACCGCGGCGTGATCCGTGATCCGCTGGCGATTGCGCTGCGCATCCGCTCGCATCGTGCCCCTTCCGTCTGCAACGTCTGAGGCGTACCGTATCAAACGGAATCAGCCTTCCGTTTACGAAATGGAGACCCATGAACGCCACAGCCGAACTCATCATCGAAGCACAGACCGACACCTCACGAGCGGCAGTCGCCGTGCGCGGCGGCCGGATCGTGGCAGTCGCCGCGGACGCCGCCGGCGTCGATGCACTGCACGGCACCTGGCGCGGTGACTCCACATCCGTCTTTTTGCAACACGGGGTCCTTGCTCCGCTCTTCGTTGACACGCACAACCACCTTGCGTTGGCGTCTCGGAACGTGCTCGGAGTGCCTATGCACGACGTGCGAACGATCGACGAGATCCTCGATCGCATTCAGGAACGCGCCGCGCACACTCCGGCAGGATCCTGGGTCATCACCGCGGCGGACTGGCACGAGATGCAGCTACAGGAACGCCGCTTCCCCACTGCAACCGAGCTCGACGAAGCAGCACCGGACCACCTCGTCCTGGTGCAGCGTGGTGGCCACAACGCCGTCCTGAACAGCGCAGCGCTTGCTGCTGCCGGCGTCACCGCGACCTCTGGCGACGTCGCTGACGGGTATGTCGCTCGGGCCGACGACGGGACCCCCACCGGGCTGCTTCAAGACGGTGCACTTACTGCTATGCAGTCAGTGCTCCCCGAAATGTCCCAAGAGGACCTCATCAAGGGGATCGAAGCGACGAGTTGCACCTACCGGGCAGCGGGCGTCGGCGTCGTCCGCGACCCAGCCGTGTCTGTGGAGGAGTGGGGCGCGTTGCAACGGGCCCGATCAGAGAACCGGTTGCACGTCCGAGCCTTTTCTATGATCTTCTCCCCGGCTACCCTGATCGCGGCCGCTGGCTCGATGGACGATTACCTCGACGGACTTGAGGCGAAGGGAATCCACCCGGACGACGGTGACGACCTCCTCCGCCTCTGGGGGATCAAGCTCGTCGTCGACGGCGGGGTGGAAGCCGCTGCGCTCCGCGAGCCGTACGCGGATCGGCCGGACTTCACCGGCACTCTGCTGATGACGCCCGATGCGCTGACGGATGCACTGCGCGCCTGCGTCACCCGCGGATGGCCCGTCGGCACCCACGCCTGCGGAGACGCCGGAGTCGACGCGTTCCTCGACGCCGTCCAGCGGAACGTGGGCCGCGGCATCCAGCACGAGCACGGCCAGGTCGTCATGGAGCACGGCGCCCTCATGGACGCCGACCAGATCGCGCGAGCAATCGCGCTGGACGTGCACATCACCGCCCAGGAAGCTCTCCGGAATGGGCTCATCGCACCGTTCGTCGAAGCATGGGGACAGGAGCGAGCAGCCGCAATGTTCCCCTGGCGGGAACTGCTCAACGCGGGCGCTTCCGTCAGCGCCGGCACCGACCATCCCATCAGCCCCCTCGACCCGATCGCTGGCGTCCTCGGAATGACTACCCGACGTACGACGCTTGGGATCCTCGGCGCAGAGCACGCATGCACCAGAGACGAGGCGCTCGAGCTCTACACACGTGCAGGCGCGGAGCTCCTTGGGCACGACCTCACGGGAACGATCACGGTCGGAGCGCCAGCGGACTTCGCCGTATACCCGGTTGACCTGCACCACGCTCCCGACGAAGCACTCGCTGACGCCCACCCGACCCTGAGCGTCCTCGCCGGTGAAGTGCTTCACCACCAGGAGGTGTCTCGATAGCGGATCGGCGGTTTCAAGGGGTCGTTGCAACGGGTGGTTGTTTCGGGTCCGAGAGTAGCTGCTCGAACGCCTCGGCTGGCGTGCGGTAGTCGAGGGTTTTGCGGGGCCGTCCGTTGAGTTCGGCGGCGACTTCGAGGAGCCGTTCCGGGCTGTGGACGCTGAGGTCGGTGGACTTCGGGAAGTACTGCCGGAGGAGGCCGTTGGTGTTTTCGTTCGAGCCGCGCTGCCAGGGCTTGTGGGGGTCGCAGAAGTAGATCGCGAGGTCGGTCGCGAGGGTGATGTCTTTGTGTCGGGCTAGCTCGGTGCCTTGATCCCACGTCGACGAGCGGCGCAGGTGACCGGGGAGGGTCTGGATGGTCGGGATCATTGCGTCGCGGAGGGCGTCGGCGCTGTGCCCATCCGGGAGGTGGAGCAGCATCACGTAGCGGGTGGTGCGTTCGACGAGGGTGCCGATCGCGCTCCGGGCGTTGATTCCGACGATGAGGTCGCCTTCCCAGTGACCGGGAACAGCCCGGTCATCGGCCTCGGCGGGGCGTTCGCTGATCAGGATCATGTCGCGGATTTTCGACCATGACGCCCGCCTGGGTTCTCCCCGGTGCCTGCGATGGCGCGGCCGGTGCGGAGGTGTTTGTGCAAGTCAGCGCGCAGGTGCCCGCGGCCCTGAACGAACAGGGACTGGTAGATCGTCTCGTGCGACACGTGCCTCTCCGGCCGGTCGGGGAACGTCCTGGCCAGGTCATCACGGATCTGCTCCGGGGACCAGTTCCGCACCAACCGCAACTTGACCTGCAGGGCAAGCTCGGCCCGGTCCAGCTTCCGCGGTTCTGGGCGCCGCGCACGAGTCCGACACTGCTTCTCGGCGGAGTATGGGTGGTAGGTTCCACCGGCAGCGGAGTTTCTCGTCAACTCACGGCTGATCGTCGACGGCGCCCGACCGAGTGCTTTCGCGATCGCGCGCACGCCCTCACCGTCCTGGCGTAGGTCTGCGATCTGGAGCCGCTCTTCTTGGCTGAGGTACCGGTCGGAGCGGGGCGTGTGGGCGAACGGGTTCCGTCCGCCGGCTGCTTTGACCCATCGGTATCCGTGACGTCGGTCCACGCCGACAGCATCACAGGCCGCCGTCCGTCCCAGGCCCTGTCTCAATAGCTCCCAGAACCAAGCCTCCCGGGCACGCTGCTCCAGCCTCGATCCCATCTGCAGCACTTTGATTCACGGTGGTGTTGCAACGACCGGCTGAACCCAAGGATCGGCTATCGGACGCCGCTGTCGCCGCTCATGTTGGCGGCGGTCGTCGCTGCCATCCAGTTTGTGAGGAGCGTGAGCGCGTCCACGCTCGGGGAGTCAGGCTCGGCCGTGTCGACGGTCATGTCGAGAGACGCGTCCGCGGCGAGGGCCATGGAGTCGAAGGAGAGCTCCAGGTCCCCGACAATGGGGTGGTGCAGGCGCTTTCGCCCGGAGGTGTGCCGGCGGACGTGGTGCGCGGCCCACATGGTGCGGAAGGTGTCGCTGCGGGTAGCGAGTTCGCCGATGAGGTCGGAGAGGTCTTTGTCGTAGGGGTCCTGCCCGGCTGACGAGCGGAGGAGCGCGACGGTCATCTCGGCAATCTCGTCCCAGTCGCGGTAGAACGTCGCCGCCCGAGGGTCGAGGAAGGTGTACCGGGCTAGGTTCATCGCTGCCCCGGTAGGTTCGGCAAGGTCCGCATAGAGGGCCGCGCACAGCGGGTTCACCGCGATCAGGTCCAGGCGCGAGTTACTAATGAACGCAGGACTCGTGGTGATGCTATCCAGCACCCGTTGCACGCTCGGCGTCGCGGCACGCGACGGCGGCCGACGCTGCGGCCGGATCGCCCGGCCGGCGCTGCGGATCAGGTCTTCCAGGTGCGCCCGCTCCGCGTCGTCGAGTACCAGCGCACGGCTCAGGCCGTCGAGCACCGCGTCGGACACCCCGGTCGCGTCGCCGCGTTCCAAGCGCGTGTAGTAGTCCACGCTCACCCCGGCAAGGACTGCGGCTTCTTCGCGTCGAAGCCCCTTCACCCGCCGGTTCGCAGCGCCAGCCGGGAGGCCGACGGACTCCGGCGTCGTCCGTGCACGACGGCTGACGAGGAAGTCACGGATCTGCTCACGGTCGCTCATGATCGTCCGACTGTACGACCGCCGGCCGGGAGAAGGCAGGCCCTCCGAGGCACCCCCTCACCGTGACTCCCTCAGCGGTAGCCACCCCGGTTCGCTGATCGGTGATGCGCGGCACCGTGCCACGCCGGAAGGACCCCAGATCATCATGAGTACCACCACCCGGACCTGGTTCATCACCGGATCCTCCCGCGGTTTCGGCCGCGTGTGGGCTGAGGCAGCCCTGAACCGTGGCGACAACGTCGTCCTCACCGCCCGCAACACCGATGCCGTCGCCGATCTCATCGAGCAGTTCCCGGAGCAGGCGCACGCCGTCCAACTCGACGTCACCGACCGTGACGCCGTGTTCGCCGCCGTCCAGGAAGGCCTCGACCGGTTCGGACAGCTCGACATCATCGTCGCCAACGCCGGCTACGGCCTCTTCGGCGCGGTCGAGGAGACCACCGAGGACCAGGCCCGCCGGCAGATCGAGGTCAACGTCTTCGGTGCCCTCTGGCTCCTGCAGGCCATCGCTCCCGTCCTCCGCGCGCAGCAGCACGGCCGGGTCCTCATCACCTCCAGCTTCGGCGGCCTGATGAGCTTCCCGACCGCCGCGCTCTACGGCGCATCGAAGTACGCCGTCGAAGGGCTCGGGGAGTCCTTCGCCCAGGAGACCCAGGACTTCGGCACGAAGGTCACCCTGATCGAGCCCGGCGCGTACGCGACGGACTTCATGGGTGACTCCGGCGACCAGACCGAACCGAACCCTGCCTACGACGGCGCACGAGGACGCACCGGCGAGTTCTTCAGCAAGATGCCCGTCGCCGACCCAACCCACACCGGCGACGCGATCCTCGCGCTGACCGACATGGACCAGCCGCCCCTGCGGCTCATCCTCGGCGAGCACGCCATGCCGCTCGTCGTCGACACCTACAACGAGCGCATCGCGTCCTGGCAGGAACACCAGCCCCTCACCGCTTCCGCGCAGTAGTCCGGACACGAGACCGCGCATCCGCATCACGTGGTTGCGCGGTTTCGTTGGACCATCGCTCATCGGACGCGTCCTTAGGATCCGAGGGGTCCCGTCATTCGATATTCGGGATGCCGAACAGGTGCACGAGCAGGCAGGTGTAGAGCACACTGGTAGCGAAGGGGAGTAGCTCCCACAGCCCCCAGCGGGCGATGCGGCGGATGTCGACACACTGGCGGTCACGATGACCAGCCCGGCACCCCACCCCGGTTGCTCGGGGCGAGCGAGACCTTCGGCCCTCAGCTGACGGCCGAAGCTCCTCCCGAGGCGTTCCGGTTGCGGCTCCGACCGGAAGTGCCACCATGCCCCGTACCGCTTGGGCGAAGATCGCCCTCTGCCTGGCCTTCATGGCGCCAGGCGTCGTGTTCCGACTCACCGGGTTCGCACCGCACCCCGTGGTCGACCTATTCATTTTTGGCGGTGCAGTTGTCGCCGCGTCGTTCCTGCTCGCGTGGGCCGCGGAAGCGGCGCAACTGGACATCTCCGGGCCGCTCGCGATCGCAATCCTCGCACTGATCGCCGTGCTGCCCGAGTACGCTGTCGACCTGTACTACGCATTCCGGTCGGGCTACGACCCCTCCTACGAGCAGTTCGCGGCCGCGAACATGCTCGGCTCGAACCGGCTCTTGCTCGGCTTCGGGTGGCCGTTGGTCGTGTTTGTCGCGATCATCGTCGCCGTCCGCGCGATCCGCGCCGGCCGCAGCCGGACCGGCGACGCCCGGATCCAGGGGCGGAGTGCGTTCTTGCAGCTCGACACCGGTGTGCGGATGGAGATCGGGTTCCTGGTGCTCCTGGCCCTGGTGGCGTTCCTGATCCCCATCCTCGGCATCATCCCGATGTGGTTCGGCGTGCTACTGATCCTCGTGTTCGTGGTGTACCTCTGGCGTGCCGGGCAGGCGGAACAGGGCGAGCATGAAGAACTCGTCGGCATGGCTGCGAACATCGGCAACCTCCCGCAGCGCCGGCGCCGCATCACCGTGATCGCGCTGTTCGTCATCGCGGCCGCCGTCATCCTCGCCTCCGCGGAGCCGTTCGCGACGGCCCTGGTTGACAGTGGCAGCACGCTCGGCATCGACAGCTTCTTCCTCGTGCAGTGGCTCGCCCCGCTTTCGTCCGAAGCGCCGGAGTTCATCGTCGCGATCCTGTTCGCCCTCCGCGGCAACGGTGCGGCCGCGATCGGGACGCTGATCGCGTCGAAGGTGAACCAGTGGTCGCTGCTAGTCGGGTCCCTCCCGATCGCGCACGCGCTCGGTGGCGGCGGGTTCGACGTCGTCCTCGACGCCCGCCAGACCGAGGAATTCGTCCTCACCGCGTCGCAGACGCTGATGGGTGTCGCGATCATCATCGGTCTCCGGTTCCACCGTTGGGCCGCGATCGCGCTCATCGCCCTGTTCGCGGTGCAGTTCGCCGTCACCGGCACCACCGGGCGGTACGTGCTCTCCGCCGCGCACCTGCTCATCGCGCTCGTCGTGTTCTGGATCCAACGCCGTCATATCGTACCCACCCTCGCTGCACCATTCCGCCGACCCACGCAGCACCAGGTATTAGAGGAACCGCTCCCTGTGCAGTAGGCCGCCTGCCTCAGGCGCTGCCGTGTGTGTGGGTGCAGGTCGTCCCAGTAGACGATCGAAGGCACCGTGGGGCGCTGCTCGTCCCTTTTCCTGGTGCTCTTCAGCTAGCGCGGTGACTGAGCTTGTCACCGGCCGCATCTACGACGACGCCGCAGTGTTGCTGGGAGTCAGTACGACGTCATTCAAGAGACCTTTTACCGCGACCCGGACACGCTCTCGCAACCACGCGTGCGCCGCATCGGAGTCCGAGCGCTGGTGCCAGACGCTGACCACCTGCGGCGACGGCAAGTTCAAGGGAATCGGTGTGGTGAGGAGGTCGAACGCCGCGGTTGCCGAGTCGATCATCCCGCCAGGGGCGGTCAGCACGGCGTCGGTACCGGCGACGATCTGCGCGGCGGCGGCGATGGTGCCCACGCTGGCCACGACGAGGCGTTGGGCGTCGTGCTCGGCGAGAGCATCGTCGACCGGGTCGGCAAGGCGGCCTCGCCGGGAGACCACGACGTGCGGCAGCGCGGCGTAAACCGGCACGTTCAACCGGGCGGCGGCGGGATGCCCCCGTCGCAGCACCACCAGCAGTGGGTCGCGGCCGAGCACGTCGTGACGCAGCTCCGGAGCGTTGGGCACGCTAGAGCCGAGTTCGAGGTCCACCACTGCGTGTCGCAAGTCGTCGGTGCTATGAGGGGTCTCGGTTAGGAAGCGCAGTCGCACCCCTGGTGCACTCCTGAGCACGTCGCTCACCAGGGCAGGGGCGATCGCCGCGGTCAGCGCGTCGTGAGCGCGCAGGGTGAAAACTCGCTCGAGGGTGGCGAGATCGAGCGACCCGCTCGGGGCAAGCAGCTGACCGGCCTGACGCAGGAGCTCTCCGACGTCATCACGCACCGCGAGGGCGTAGGGGGTCCGTGTCATCGTCCGACCGGTGCGCACGAGGATCTCATCGCCGGTGAGACGCCGTATTCGGCCGAGGCTGCGGCTCACCGCTGGGGAAGAGAGCCGTAGCCGCGCGGCTGCCCCGGCCACGCTACCTTCCTCGACGAGCGCTTCAAGCACCGTCAGCAAGTTGAGATCCAAGTGCATGCCGGTAAACCTACCCGTAACAACGTTGCACTGGACTTCATCCAGGATGCCAGCCACGGTAGAGCCATGCCCACGAACGAAGAACTCCTTCACACCCTCACCACCGCTATGGCCGCCGCCGCCGCAGGCATCACGCGCCCCGAACGGCGCTTCAACACCCCAACCGAGCTGACCGCGGCGCTAGCCGCGAACGACGACGCCGTCACCGCAAGCCTGCGCCCCGCCCTGCTCGCTGCGCTGCCCGGATCGCAATGGACCGCCGACGAACACGGAGAAGGTCCAATGCCGGCCGGGGACTGGTGGGTCGTGGATCCGGTCGGGGGCAACCTCAACGCGATCCAGGGAACCCCGGACTGGAACATTGGCGTCAGCTTGGTCCGCGAGGGCCGTGTGGTCCTCGCGGCGCTGCACTCACCGGCCGTCTCGGAGACGTTCACCGCGATCGCCGGCGCCGGCGCCTTTCTCAACGGAGCCCGGCTGAGTGTCTCGAGCAAGACCGACCTCGCCCTTGCGCTGACCGGCACCGGCCAGGCCCGTCCCAGCAGTGATCCCGCTCACGCTGACCTGCGCGGACGGGCCATCGCGGCCATGATGCGCAGCGCCCTAGCGGCGCGTCAGTCGATCCCGGTAGGTCAGCACCTGACCCAGGTCGCGGCCGGTCGCGCCGACGTGCACTGGCAGTTCGAGAACCTGCGCTCCCACATCGCCCCGGTCCTCATCGCCATCGAGGCCGGAGCCGTGGTGAGCGACCTGAACGGTGACCCCTGGAGCATCACCAGCGAGGGCTACGTGGCCGCTGCTCCCGGCGTGCACGCTGCGGCTCTGGCGATCCTGGGAGCGCTGCGATGAGCACTACCCCGAACGTCGCGCCGTTGCAGATCACCGTGCTGGGTGCCTCGGGTGCGACCGGGCTCCAGCTCGTCCGTCAGGCCCTGGACCGCGGGCACACCGTGGTGGCCGTCGCTCGCCGTCCCGAACGCATCGATGTCCCCGACGGAGAACGGCTACTGCGACGAGCGGGAGATGTCACCGACCCGGACAGCATCGCCGAGGCGTTGCGCGATAGCACGATCGTGGTCTCGGGCCTCGGTGTGGTCGGCGGGGAACGGGGTGGCGTGCTCAGCGCCGGTGCCCGTGCGGTCATTGCCGCGCGACCAGAGCGGATGGTCTGGCTGGGCGCCTTCGGTACCGGCCCTTCGGCCGCCTCCGCCGGCCCGCTCACTCGGAGCCTGCTCCGGGTCGTGCTGCGCGCGGAGATCGAGGACAAAGTACGTGCCGACGCACTCGTCCTTGGCGCCGGGGGGTCGGTGGTCCACGCCGGCCCGTTGAGTAATCGCCCGGAGTCCGCGTCCCCCCGCGGGGTTCTCCTAAGCCAAGTTCCTCGCCGGCTCTTCCCCGCCTCCATCAGCCGGGCGAGTGTCGCATCCGTCATGCTCGACGCCGCGCAGTCAGGCGTGCGGGGAGTCATCGTCCCGTTGATAAATCCAGTTGGGAAATGACCACTGGCGTGGAGGGCTTACTCGTGTGGCCCAGTTCAAGCCTCGCATGGAGGCAAATCAGGATGCTGAGACGATCGTCTCTGACCGCCCGGTAGGCGATCTGCAACCGGACATCACCACGAAGCAGGCCGAGCTGTCACAAACGAACGTTTCCGGTAGGTCGTCGCGCTCAGCTTGCGAGACCCTGCCGCAAACGATGGCTGCTTCTCGGCCTAGCTGGCGGCTGCCTGAGGCGGCGGAGGTGTTCGGTAGGCCTTATGTCCCGGGTCGCGGCAAAGGGCTGTTCATATCGCCAACCATGTGGGTGGTATTCGGGAACGGCTCCGTCGAGCGACATCGGTCACCCGCTGCTACGAAGCGCCCCTGAGGAACTGCTCGACGGCGATACGGGTGAGACGGTCGAGTCGACTCGCATGGACCGCTGAAGTGTTCACTAGGGTGGCAATGCCGTTCATCGTGGCATACAGGATCAGACCGATCTCTTCCGGCTTCCCGGGGCGGAGTGCGCCCTCTGCCTGGCCGCGATGAATAAGCCGCAGGATCGGTGCATACGCGACTTCGGAGGCACGAGGAACCTCTGATGACTGCGTACCGTGCTTCGCGGCGTTCATGACCTCCAGCAGCGCAGCGTTCTCAGAGGCGAAGTGTACGAACGCGGATGCAGCTGCGTGGACGAGTGTCGCGAAGTCCGCGGTTTCCTCTGCTGTGGCGTTGTGGATCTGAGCGCCGAGGCGGGCGTAGCCCGCCTCGGCGAGGGCATCGAGGAGGTCTTGCCGCTCGACGAAATGTCGGCGGGGTGCGGCATGGCTCACCCCGACGTCCCTGGCGAGATCACGCAGGGAGAGCTGGGCGACACCGCGCGCACGAAGACTGCGCTCCGCCGCGTCCAGCAGCGCTGCGCGAAGGTTGCCGTGATGGTATTGCCGCGGCGGGGGGAGCGTGTTCACCGCTCCAGCATATGCGCCCGATGTTGATGTTGACAACATCAGTAGTCAGCGCCTACATTGATCTCATAAGTCAACGCGTGACAACGGCGATCCCTTCTCAGACAGGCCGCGTCATCGTAATCACAGGCGGGATCGGCGGCGTCGGGCGCGAGACCGCGAGTGTGCTTGCCCAACAGGCCGCGTCACCTCCTGGGCTTGCGCGGCGCTCCCGCCCTCGCCCGGCGTGCGGTCCGAACCCACGATGCACGGACCGGAAGGCGCCTCAGGGAGCAATCGGAGGCTCTCACTGGAACCTCATTCCCTGCCCCCAACCGAGCGCAGAAAGATGCTGATAAATGATCCCCTCAAAGAACGAACTGGTCGCTATTTCGGGTGCGTCGACGGGGATCGGTGCGGCCACCGCCCGCCGCATCGCCGGACGCGGATATCACGTGCTCGCCGGTGTGCGCCGCGATGAAGACGCAGACGCAATCCGCGCCGACCTCATCGAACCGATCACACTTGACATCACTCGCGCCGATCACATCGCCGCGCTCGCCCGCCGCATCGCGGACGACCCACAGAAGCGCGCACTGCGAGCCGTGATCAACAACGCCGGAATCGAGGTGAACGCACCCATCGAGGTGCTGCCACTCGGCACCTGGCGGGAGCAATTCGAGATCAACCTCTTCGGCCACATCGCCATGACACAGGCGCTGCTTCCAGCGCTTCGAGACAGCCGCGGCCGAATCGTGAACATTAGCTCCGTCGGGGCCGAAGCCACCCTCCCAATCTACGGAGCCTATGCAGGAAGCAAAGCCGCCCTCGAATCCGCCAGTGACGCCCTCCGCCAGGAAGTCCGGGCGCAGGGCATCCAAGTCGTGATCGTGCAGTCCGGCGGCGTGAAGACTCCAATGGCGGAAAAGAGCGGACCACTGTCGCTGCGTCTCGCTGCAGCCATGAGCCCGGAGCACACCCGCCTCTACGGCGAGCTAATCGCCGCGACCGTGAAGTTCCAATCAGCCTTCCTCACACGCGCGATCACCGCCGAGAAAGCCGCCGCCAGGATTGCCCAGATCACCACCACCCGAAGACCCCGCACCCGGTACAGCCTCGGACCCGACGCTGCCTTCACCCTCCCCCTCAACCGCATCCTCCCCGACCGACTCATGGATCGCATCTTCGCCCGATAACCGCCTCCCTCACCGCCGACAGCAGGAGAACACGACCATGACCCATGACACCGACCGCGCCCACATCATCGAACTCTTCGGCCGATACGCCGACATCGCCGACACGAAGAACTTCGGAGAACTCCCTCTCCTGGTCCACGCAGATCCCTTCACCATGGACTTCGAGTCCGTCACCGGGATGCCTCCGGTCCAGACCCCGCTCGACGACTACCGAGACGCGCTTCGCGAATCCTTCGACGCATTCATCGCCACCCACCACACCATCACCGGCCACGTCATCACCATCACCGGCGATCACGCCAAAGCCCACGCCCACGTGCGCGCCGAACACTGGGTGCCCGACGACATTGCGGGCGACGGCCCCAACCGATGGCTCGTCGTCGGCTTCTACGACAACGAAGCTACACGCACCGAACACGGCTGGCGATTCAGCAAAGTCACACTCACTGCGACCTATCAAGAGAACAGCCATCTTCTTGCCGCACACTCCGAAGGATAGGACGGCACCTCCGGACTGCCTACTGGAAACAATCGCCCGACTACAACTCGCGGGCGGTTCGATCCACCCGTTGCGAGCAGTCTCGCTCTGTGCCGTCGTTCTCGCTTCGAACGGTGTCGGTTCAGGTGGTGCCGATGACGCGGGTGCTCCGCACGGCGTCGACGACGTCGTTCGTGATGACGTCGAGCTCGTTCATCTTCAGGACGCGTTGGATCTGTGGGGGCAGACGCTCGAGGAGGCGGAAGTTGCCGCGGGTGATGCGGCCGACCGCGGCGATGGCGTGCGCGTCGGCGAAGTCGTCGGGGTCGATTGTCTTGCCGAGCTTTCGCCATTGGCGTTCGAGCACGAACGACAGCTGGTCGTGGCCGAGCAGACGGTACTGGTGGGCGAATCCGAGGCGGCTTAAGAGCTGCGGGTAGTGGCTGAACTGCTTCTCGATGCCGGGCATGCCGATGAGGATCATCGCGATGCCGGGGCGGTCGTACTGGTCGCGGAGCCACTCACTGGCGTTGCCGGTGAAGCGTTCGGACTCGTCGATGATGATCAGCTCGAACATGGACGGGTTGGGCCGTGGGAGTGGTCGAAGTGGCGGCCGTGGAGGCGTACGCAGCACTGCCGGAGGCCCCGCTCGATCATAAGCCCAGCAGTGTCACCAACGTCACGGCCAGGTACAGCTAGCGGCTTCCTCCCATGCTGACGCGGTCGATGATCATCTGGATACGCTCGGCGGCTTCGCCCGGTTCGGAGGTGATTGCCACTGGCGAACCGTCCTCGCTGGCGCCCCATGGCACGAGCACGTCGAAGTCAAGGTCGCGTACGATCTCGAGGCTGCGCACATAAGCGCTTCGGAGGCCCGGGTCGAGCACGACCGCCTTCCACTCGCCGCCCTCAATCCAGATGAAGTCGCCCGTAAACAGGTATCGGTGCGTCCCGCTGTCCCAGAGATAGGACGTTGTTCCGGGGGTGTGCCCAGGGGTGGGGATCACCTCGAGATCATCGCCTATCGTCTGGGGACCGTCATAGACCTGCGCCACCGGCATCGCTCGGGCGATGTCGTCCCAGTCGGCTCGGTGGACGGCGATCGGGACGTTGATCGGCGGACGGCCGTACATCGACTCGTGCGCGTGATTGATCAGCAGCAGCTCGGCTCCGCCCGCCGCGTTGATCGCGTCGGCGGCCTGAGCAATGCCCGGCGAGTTATAGACCAGCACGTTGCCGGTGCTGCGACGCAGCAGATACGAGCGCAGGAGCACGTCGTGCTGGTAGGGCAGGCGAGCGGTCGGGGTGGCCAGCAGGTCGTCGGTGACGGTCTCCAGTGGCGTGGCGCTTGCGGACATGGCGTTGCTCCTCAGATTCAGTTGGCGCGGCCGAGCGCGATCGCGCTGTCGGCGAAGGAAAGCGGGGCAGGCAGCCCGTGAGCGGGCGCGGGCCGGAGCCCATGGATGAGAAACTGCGCATATCGCCGCCACACATCCGGGTCCTGGTCATGAGTGATGTCGGCGACTCTGCCGACCATGAAACCGAGCAGGCAGACCTCGTCGGCGGAGAACTCCGCGCGAATCTCGCCGGCCTCGATTGCTCTGAGGATGAGGCGATGCACGATCGGAATGAACTCGCGGCCGAGGACCTCCGAGAACTGAACATCCCGCCCCGCGGACGTGAGCACCGCCTCGAGGCCGCGATCGGTCGCGCGCAATTGCATGACCGCGAGCAGCAGGCCACGCACCGCGGCCCCCGCATCGTCGACAGCGTCCGCCTCGTGCGCAAACCCGATCAGCATCGCTACTTTTTCATCGAAGAGGGCGTCGAGCACCGCTTCCTTGTCCGCGAACTTGCGGTAGACCGTGCCGATACCGACGCCTGCGTCACGCGCGACATCATTCAGCGTCGCGGCGGTGCCGCGCGCCGCGAACACCCGCGACGCTGCATTCAGCACCCGTCGGCGATTCCGCTCGGCATCCGTACGTGGCGCTCGTGACGCAGAGGAAGCTGGCATCGCCACAGTATACGGCTTAAAGGATACGGACATTCCGTGTCCGCTTCGCTGGGTCGGCTGCCGGGCAGCACCGCGTCACCGCACTACGCAGCTCGCTGGTCACATTGAGAGGAGCTAGGCGTTCCGGGCTGCGACCTGCTCGTCCGTATCCCGGGAACTCCTCGGCGACCCGAACTCCTCGGTCTCCGACTGGATCCTCTCCGCGGTAAGACGGTGATTCCTCTGCTGGGCCAATAATGAGTCCAGGCTCCGGCAAGGCGGCTATCGAGGCGGACGCCGCCTGCCTCGATCATGCGATCAGCAACAACGGTTGATTCGTCGCTGAGCTTTACCGGGCCACTAAATGTCCGGCCATCGTCGCGCACGTCGACGCCGGCAGTGACGAGCGCGTCGTGGACCGGAGCAGCCATCTGAGAGTCGAGGAGACAGGACGTGCGCTCCTCGCTGCACGAGAGTCAACCGTGCATGCCGCGCAAGAAGATCCTCAACGGCTTCAAGACCGAAAAATTGCACCCCGATCGCGAGGGCGCCGGCCTGCCTGGTACCCCGTCGAGAACGGCGCTGAGGTGGTCGACGTCTTCGATGCCCTCGACGCTGCGCATGGTGTGCGTCGGGATGATGCCCGACGTCGCGCCGGCCGTTGCCCCAGCGCCCACGCGCTGTAGTGCACGGTAGATCGCCTAATGGGGCTCCCTATTCATCTCAGGGGGCGACGAGGCGGGCGTGATCGAGGTGGTGAGCTGCTGCATGATCCGGGCGAAGAGGAGGGTCGAGTCTGGTTGCTCTTGGTGGAGGTGCCCGCTGTGCAGCAAGGTCGGGTACAGCTCTGGATGCGTTTCCATCATGGTGGCCGCCGCGCGTCGCAACGAAGCCCCATCGGCCTGCCGAGCGGCTGACTCCGTCAGGGCTGATCCGACGGTTATATCAGCGAACAAGCGTGTGGCGGCCGCGAGGGCTAGGTCCTGGAAGCCGCCTCGGACCAGCGCGGCTTGTAGTGCTTCGATGCGCAACGTGACCAGCGGGCCCTGGAGGGGGCGACCCGCGAGTGGCGGCGACCAGGGATGTTTGAGCATTGCACGACGCCAGTCGACCATCAGCTGTACGACGGCCTGATCCCAGGGCAGGTTCGTGTCAGGGATTCGTACCTCGCCGAACACGGCGTCGAGGGCGTGGTCGAGGAGTTCGTCGCGCGTGCGAACGTGCCAGTACATCGCCGCCGCGGTCACTCCAAGCTCTGCTGCGAGGCGCCGCATTGTCAGACCGTGCGGCGTGCTTTCCGTGTCGAGGATGTCGACGGCCTTCGCCACGATCGCGCTCAGCGAGAGCGTGGTGGATCGATCCGGTCGAGCGAGTGGTGCCGTCGTCCATGCCGAGTCGATGGGTGGCGTCCGAACCGGCAACTCCTTGGTCATCGTCCAACAATACTCGACAAGCATCATTAACTGAACACTGTTAGTCTGACTAAACGCAGTTAAGGAGAAGCGATGCGGACGTGGAAGTGGTGGCCGCTGGCGGTGGCCGGCCTCGCGCAGGTGATGGTGGTGTTGGATGCGACCGTCGTGACGATCGCTCTTCCGGCGATGCAACAACAGTTCGGGATGAGTGATCTTGCACGGGGATGGGTCATCACCGCGTACGCGTTGGCGTTCGGCGGGCTCCTCCTCGTCGGCGGTCGCCTTGTGGAACGGTTCGGTCAACGACGAGGTTTTGTCTTCGGGCTCATCGGTTTCGGCCTCGCGTCGCTGCTGGCGGGGGCTGCGCCGACCGCCGCTCTTCTGTTCGCTGGTCGGGCGCTGCAGGGCGTGTTCGCGGCGCTGCTTGCCCCGGCGGCGTTGACGATCGTGAGCACCACCTACGCAGAGGGACGAGTCCGCGCGCGCGCCTTCGGTATCTACGGAGCACTCAACGGCGCGGGCGCGGCGCTCGGATTGTTGCTCGGCGGTTTCTTCACCGAGTACGTGAACTGGCGGTGGTGCCTGCTGATCAACGTGCCCATCGTAATCGTCGCGTTGCTGCTGACTCGTCCGGTGATCCGGCGTGGTAGTCCGCAGCGACCACGCTTCGACGTCTTTGGAGCACTCTCGAGCGCTATCGGGATCGGGGCACTGGTGTTCGCCCTGACCGAAGGGGCGAACTTCGGGTGGTCGAGCTGGGTGACGATCGGTTGCTTCGCGCTCTCGGCTGCCGCGTTCGCGGCGTTCGTCCTGTCGCATCGCCTCACGCGGGACCCGATCCTGCCCTTCGGGGTTGTCCTTCATCACCGGCGGGGTGCGGCGTTTATCGCGATCGGCTTGCCGCAGATGGCGCTGTTCGGCTTTTACCTCGTTCTGACGTACTGGTTCCAGAGCATCTTCGGCTGGCCGGCCCTCCTCGCAGGCGTTGCCTTCCTGCCCCTCGCGTTCGCAATCGTGCTCGGCTCGACCTTCCTCAGCGCTCTGCTCGTGCGGCTGCTCTCCGCCCGGGTGGTCGTCACTGGGGCGCTGGCAGTCATGGCGGTCGGCATGCTGATTCTCGTCGGGATCGACCCGGAGAGCAGCAGCGCCTTCGCAACCCGCTTCCTCCCCGCTGAGCTCCTCGTCGGCATCGGCCTCGGAATCTCCTTGAGCATCGCAATCCCGGAAGCCACTCAAGAGCTCCCGGAGTCGGCATCAGGCACGGCTTCCGGAGCGGTGAACATGTTTACGCAGCTCGGCGGCGCTGTTGGGCTTGCGATCCTGAACACGATCGCTGCCGGCGTCACGGCTGCCGCACAACGGTCGTCTCTAACAACCCGCGCACCGGACGCGGCTATCGCCGGCTACGACGTGACCATGATCTGCGCTGCCGGCTTCCTCATCATCGCAGCGGCCCTCGTGTCCCTCGTGCGAGGTGCGCTCCGGCCGCGCAACGGCTGAGCTGGTCCGCATTACCCGGCGCCATCATCGCGATTTCCAGTGCAAGAGCTGAGGTCGGTGGACTTGGGGAAGTGCTGCCGGGGCAGGCCGTTGGTGTTCTCGTTCGAGCCGCGCTGCCAGGGCTTGTGGGGGTCGCAGAAGTAGATCGCGAGGTCCGTGGCGAGGGTGATGTCCTTGTGCCGGGCAAGCTCCGTGCCCTGATCACATGTCAACGAGTGGCGCAGATGCTCAGGCAGGGTCTGGATGGTGGGAATCATCGCGTCGCGGACCGCGTCGGCACTGTGCCCATGCGGCAGGTGCAAGAGCATCACGTACCGGGTCGTGCGCTCGACGAGCGTGCCGATAGCGCTACGCGCGTTGGTGCCGACGATGAGGTCGCCTTCCCAGTGGCCGGGCACGGCTCGGTCGTCGGCTTCGGCGGGGCGTTCGCTGATCAGGATCATGTCGCGGATTTTCGACCACGATGCCCGCCTGGGCGCGCCCCGGTGCCTGCGGATTGCGCGGCCGGTGCGGAGGTGTTTGTGCAGGTCAGTGCGCAGGTGGCCGCGGCCCTGGACGAACAGGGACTTGTAGATCGTCTCGTGCGACACGTGCATCTCCGGCCGGTTCGGGAAGGACCGTGTCAGGTCACTACGGATCTACTCCGGAGCCCAGTTCCGTACCAACCGCAGCTCGACCTGCAGAGCCAGTTCGAGCTGGTCGAGCTTCCGCGGTTTCGGGCGTCGCGCACGAGCGCGGCACCGCTTCTCAGCGGCGTAGGGCCGGTAGGTTCCGCCAGCTGCGGCGTTCCTGGTGAGCTCACGACTGATCGTCGACGGTGCCCGACCAAGCTCAGTCACGGTCCGGCGGACGCCTGCGCTGCCGAGGTGGAGGGCAGCGATCCGGAGCCGTTCCTCCTCGCTCAAGTACCGGTCCGAACGAGACGCGGGCTCGAACGGGTTCTCCCCGCGAGCGGCTTCAAACCATCGGTATCCCCGACGTGTACGCACGCCGACAGCATCGCAGGCAGCAACAAGCCTGCTCACGCGCTGTCCGAGTAGCTCTCAAAACCGCTCCTCTCGGGCACGCTGTTCAAACCTGAGTCTCACTTGTGAATCTCCGATTCGCAGTGGTAGCGCGACGAGCGGCTGAACCAAAGATGGTCAAGCGGACGCCTATGGTTCCAGCGAGGTATATTCGAGACGTGCAAAGCGGCCGGGCGGGTGACCGGTCAGCCTTGAGAAGGTCTGCGCGAACGCTGCTGGGGTGGGGAAGCCGCAGCGCATCGCAACTTCAGTGACCGATAGGCCCTCTGCGAGAGCGACCGATGCGTGAAAGGTCCGCAGCACCGAGCGCCACTGGGGGTAGGTCATGCCGAAGTGGGAACGAAACAGACGACTCAGCGTTCGCTCGCTCACCCCGACATGTTGCGACAACGCACCGATTGCCACCGACTCGGACAGATGGCTCTCTACGTAAATGCAAGCGCGCTGTAGCCGATGGTCCGAAGGGCGGGGCAGCGTCAGACCGTGTGACGGGAGCTCCGCTGCGAGCTGCAGGAGGAGCGCCAGTGCCGTACCACGAGCAGCTCCCTGCAACAGCTCTCCACTGATGTTGAGAATGAGCTCCCGAACGAGGCCTGTTGCCGGAACGACCCTGGGAGCGTTCCGTTGCGCTCTGGGCAAAGGCTCGGGCACACCGATGACATGGACCGTGCTCGCACCGAACACGCGATGCTCGTGCCACACGCCGGCCGGTATATGCACGGCACGCTCCGGGGTGGCGGCCCATCTCCCTTCGCTCGTCTCAACAGCGAGGACCCCGTTACTGGCGTAGAGGAACTGGTCGTCGTCGTGGACGTGCGCAGCGATCACAGCACCGGCCGAGTGATACTCGATCCCGGTAGCGGCGCGAGGCTGATGGCTGAATTCCTTCATGCGGCGTCAGAATACCGGAAGCCGACACCAGTCGATGGGCCTCAAGCTGCAGTGTGCTCAAAGACCGTGACCGGCCGAAGTTCCCTCCATATGCATTCCGCTCCATCCTCGGAGGGCTCCTCGTCGACGTCGCCCCCCTCCGTCAGTCGCCGCCATTCGCACGGTTATGGACGGGCAACCTGATCGCAGGCATCGGAACGCAGCTCACCGTCGTCGCGGTCGGTCTCCACGTGTGGAGCCTGACGACCTCCACCCTCGCAGTGTCCCTCGTCGGCGCGCTCGGCCTCGTCCCGCTCATGGCCGCGGGCCTCTACGGCGGTGTCGTCGTCGATGCCTTCGACCGCCGAACTGTGCTTCTCGGCGCATCGACCGTCATGTGGTGTACGACGTTGGCGCTCGTCGCAACAGCGCTGTCGGGGTCGACGTCCTTGCCGCTGCTCTACACCCTCGCAGTCGCCAACTCTGTGGCAGCGGCAGTCGTGGCGATCGCACGCACAGCCGTCATCGCACAGCTGGTTCAACCAGAGCACCTGCCCGCGGCGGCCGCGCTCTTCGGTATCTCCTCCGGCGTGTTCATCACCGTCGGACCAGCACTTGCCGGTGTGCTCGTCGCAACCGTCGGCCTGCCGTGGACCTACACCCTCGATGCAGGGCTTTTCCTCGCCTCCCTCGTGGCTGCGTGGACACTTCCATCGCTCCGACCCGAAGGTGAGCGCGTACGCCTCGGTCTTCGCTCCCTCGTCGACGGCCTGACGTTCCTCAAGCGTTCTCGGGTCATCAGCGCCTCATTCCTGGCTGATATCGCCGCGATGACCTTCGGCAGACCGCACGCGCTTTTCCCCGCGGCGGCCGCGACCGTCATCGGTGGCGGAGCGTCCACCGTCGGCATACTCACGGCCTCCCTTGCGGTCGGCGCGGTCGGGCTCGGGCTGTTCAGTGGTCCGCTCTCCCGCATCGAGCAGCAGGGACGCGTCGTGGGATGGTCGATCGCGGCATACGGCGCGAGCATCGCAGGATTCGGCATCGTCCTCGTCGGCACTGGCATGCGCGGGGCCACAGCTCTCGTCGACCCGCTCGCGCTCACACTCAGTTGCACGTTCCTCGCGGCCGCAGGCGCAAGCGATGAAACCAGTGCGATCTTCCGCACGGCGATCCTGCTCACCGCCGCCCCGGATTCATTGCGCGGCAGACTCCAAGGGGTTTTCACAGTCGTGGTCAACGGTGGACCCCGAGCAGGGGATCTCTGGGTCGGACTCCTCACTACCGCGACGGCGATCTGGGTTCCACCTGTCCTCGGCGGCGCGCTCGTCATCGTGACCATTGGCCTGGTCCTCAAATGCTTCCGCGAACTCCGGCTCTACCGCAGCACCGCCGGCGCGAGCGGGACGTCGGGCCACCCGACGGCAGCACTTTGAAGGAGACCGTTCGGGTGACAGATCGGCTACTGAGACGCCGCTAGCAAGCGGTGATGTCTTCGATCCGCGACGGGCGGATAGCAGCGTCACGAGCGAGGGTGACGATCAGTACGGGATGACGGCTTTCCGTCGGTCGGCTCAGGACGATTCCGCGAACCGGGCTGCCGTGGACCGAAACGCTTCGGAAGCGTCGGTGAGAGCAGCATCTACGTCGACGTGGAGTCCGCGAGCCGTCGCTGCGAGGTCCGCTTCCGACAGGATCGCTTCTCCGATGCCATCGGTGACCGCCTGCATCACTGTCGTGAGGGCACTGGCATGGGCACGCGCGACGAGAGCCGGAACAGCAGGATCCGTCTGCTGGATCGCCGCGGCGATCGCTTCGGCTTGATCGTTGCGGAACGCCAGGGCGTACCGGCGGAGTGAGGCGCTGATCACGGACTGCGCCGGGAACTCACCTCTCGCGAAGACGGCATCCCGAGCGGCGAAGTGATCGATGTCGCCGTGCACCTGCGAGCGCAGGGCCTCGGCCGGGGTGGTGCTCCGGTCACGGTCCGCCACCGCGCGGCGTGACCGTTCGAGCATGTCGTCAGCACGGTCGAGCACGAGGTCCGGCTTCGCGGGGAAGTAGTTGTAGAGCGTCTGCTGGGCGACACCGGCCGCCCGGGCGACGTCCACCATCGCGACGGCGTCGTAACCACGGTCGGTGAAGAGCTGCGCTGCGACATCGGCCAATCGCTGACGCATCGCGCGCTTCTTCTGCTCCCGGAGGCCCACCACGTGCGTCACACCGCGATCTTCCCACAGAACATGGAGTAACTCCATCTTCACTGCTACGCTTCAAAACGTAGGGTTACTCCACCAATGAGCCCGGCGATCTGCCAGGGAGGAACACATCATGAGCACGGAACCCATGCAGCAGCCCGCTCGGGTCCTCATCTCGGGGGCGAGCTTCGCCGGGATGACCACGGCGATCTGGTTGCGGCGACTCGGCTACGAGGTCACGATCGTCGAGCAGGCACCCGGACTCCGCCGGGGCGGCACCCCGGTCGATCTCCGGCGCGACGCGATGGAGATCTTCGACCGCTTGGGCATCTTGTCGGCCGTGCGGGCAAAAGCACTGCCACCACGGACCACGGTCATCGCCCACCTCGACGGCACTCCTGTCGTGAGCGCCGCGCCGGATCCGTCGGATGAGAGCATCGTCGTCGACCAGTACGAGATCCACCGCTTCGACGACGTCGAGGTCCACCGCGACGACCTCCTCGACATCCTCCACGCCGAGATCGAGGGCGCTGTCGAGATCGTGTTCGGCGACTCGATCACCACGCTCACCGAGACGGACAACGGGATCCGGGCGGCGTTCCGTTCCGGCGCGGACCGGGAGTTCGCGATGGTGCTCGGCTGCGACGGCAACCACTCCACGGTGCGGCGACTGTGGTTCGGTCCGGAATCGGACTACAGCCACTTCCTGCACCACTACACGTCCGTCACGGTCGTGCCGGACATGTTCATCGAGCCGTGGACATCGCGCATCCAGAACGCACCCGGCCGCACGCTGCTGCTGAACTCCTACGCGGGCACCACCGACGTGGTGTTCCTGTTCCGGTCGGAGGATGAGATCGCCTACGACCACCACGATCTCGAGGCGCAGAAGCAGATCATCCGGAACGCGTTCAACGACGCCGGGAAGCCGTTCTCGGACGTCCTCGAGCAGGCCCTGAGTGCCGACAACTTCTACTTCGACAAGCTCAGCCAGAACCGATTGCCGGCATGGTCAGCCGGCCGGGTCGCGCTCGTCGGGGACGCCGCATACTGCCCATCACCCGCGGCCGGTATGGGCGGGTCCGTCGCCATCCTCGGAGCGACCGCCCTGTACGACGCGTTCGTCACCGCCGACGGGGACATGGCGGCCGCATTCGCCGAGTACGAGCGCAGCTTCCGCCCCACTGCAGAGCGGATCCAGTCCGAGACCGAGGAGTTCGGGCTGCCGATGATCGCACCGGACACCGAGGAGGAGATCGCAGCCCGGAACGCTCAGCTCCTCGCGATGTGAGGTCGCTTGACATCGAACAGCGGGAGGGCTTCGCCTGGTAGCCGACTGACAGCCGGGCGGTCTCCTCGTCTCCGCGGGGAGTCAGGCGAGGACGGGTGCCGCGTTGGCTTCCTCGACGCCGGTGGCGGCGAGGGCAGCCATGAGTTCGGTGACGGCCTGGGAGTCCTCGTTGGCGTCGATGGCGGTGACCTTGCCCCAGCGGAGGGCGACGATGTGGACGCCGTGCTGGTGGTACGGGGAGCCGTCGGGGAAGGTAGCGGTCCCGGTCCAGCGGATGATCACCCTGGTCGCCTACGCCCAGCCCTTCACCCACATGTCGGTAATCGCGAGGTGCAGGCGCGCGTGGGGCGCGCGTACGTGCACTTCGGCCTCGAGCGTCCAGCGCTGTTCGCGCTGATGTTCCCCCCCCCCCCCCCCCCCCCCCCCCCCCCCTCCCCCCCCCCCCCCCCCCCCCCCCGAGGAACTTCACCCGGACGACTTGGACCTACGACGAGCTCAGACAGAGAGCATCGGCATTCTCGCCTCTGCGACCGCCACGATCGGCATCGGCGGAGACCAGCCCGACGGGGTACTGCCACTTATAGCGTTGGTGAGTTGGGCATTCGCCCACGGACTCGCCGTCCTCGTCCGCGACGGAGCACTGCAGAACCTCGCTGACCAGCTCGTCGACAACTTTGACCGCGCTGTCCGGTAGTCGATCGGCTATCGGACACCGAAATGGCCCCCGACAGCGAGCTGCTGTCCGGGGCCGTTTGCGTGCGACGCGATTGGTGTCAGTCGGTGCTGTGTCGCCGTGGTCGGCGTGCGAGTGCTGCTGCTTGGTCGTCGCGGGTGTATTCGAGTGCGTGGATCGCGTGTTCGACGCGGGACCTGGTTGCAGGGCGGACGTTGGTGGCGCCGTTGAGTACGCGGGACACGGTCTGGTGCGATACGTGTGCGGCGGCGGCGACGTCGTGGATGGTGGGCGGTTTGGTCACGTGCTGGCTCCTCATGGCTGCTGAGGTGCGGGCACCGTCGTGGACGACATGACGGTGCCCGCCGGGCCGGCGGAAAGGGGGACGCCGGCCCTTGTGCTCCGCCCGTTCACTCGGTGCCCCGGGTTGGGGCCGGGCGGAGGTGGGAGGGTTTCAGTGGCCGGAGCCGAGGTTGCCGGCGAGGCGGCCGTGGAAGGCCTGGCTGGCGTCGTTCATGCCACGGATCTCGACCCGCTTGCCGTGCTGGTGGTACTTCGTCTCGATCGAGTCGAGCACGGCGACGGTGGAGGCGTCCCACACGTGCGACTTGGTCATGTCGATGATCACGAGCTCGGGGTCATCGACGTAGTCGAACTGGGTGGTGAGGTCGTTTGAGGAGGCGAAGAACAGTTCCCCCTCGACCGTGTAGAGCGCGTGCTGCTCGCCGGTGCTGAGCGTCTCGATGCTGCGCGAGACGCTGGTGAAGTGGGAGACGCGGCGGGCGAAGACGATCATCGCTGCGATGATGCCGATGATGACGCCGATGGCGAGGTTGTCCGTGGCGACGACGATCACGACGGTGAGGACCATGACGATGGTCTCGCCGACGGGCATCCGCTTGAGGGTGGAGGGCTTGATGCTGTGCCAGTCGAAGGTGCCGACGGAGACCATCACCATGACGGCGACCAGGGCGGCCATCGGGATGATCGCGACGATGTCACCGAGCCCGACGACGAGGACCAGCAGGAACACGCCGGAGAGGAACGTGGAGATCCGGGTGCGAGCGCCGGAGGCCTTGACGTTGATCATCGTCTGGCCGATCATCGCGCAGCCGCCCATCCCGCCGAAGAGGCCGGAAGCGATGTTCGCAACGCCCTGCCCAAGCGCTTCACGGGTCTTCCGTGAGCCGGTGTCGGTGACCTCGTCGACGAGCTTCGCCGTCATCAGGGACTCCAGGAGCCCGACGAGCGCCATCGCGAGGGCATAGGGGGCGATGATCGTGAGCGTCTCGAGGTTCAGCGGGACGTTCGGGATGAACAGCGTCGGAAGGCTGTCGGGCAGCTTGCCCTCGTCGCCGACCGTCGGGATCGCAATCGACGCGAACACGGTCACCAGGGTCAGGACGACGATAGCGACCAGCGGTGCCGGGATCGCCTTGGTGAGGCGGGGCAGCAGGACGATGATCGCGATGCCGACGGCGGCGATCGGCCAGACGAGCCACGAGACGCCGATGATGTTCGGCAGCTGCGCGGTGAAGATCAGGATCGCGAGCGCGTTGACGAACCCGACCATCACGGACCGCGGCACGAACCGCATCAGCTTCGCAGCGCCCAGCCCGCCGAGGATCAGCTGGAAGATCCCGCCGAGGAGGACGGTCGCGATCAGGTAGTCGAGACCGTGCTCCTTGACCACGGGGGCGACGACGAGGGCGATGGCGCCGGTGGCGCCGGTGATCATGGCGGCTCGGCCGCCGACAAACGAGATGACGACGGCCATCACGAATGCCGAGAACAGGCCGACGCGCGGGTCGACGCCGGCGATGATCGAGAACGAGATCGCTTCGGGGATCAGGGCGAGGGCGACCACGAGGCCGGCGAGGACCTCGCGGAGCAGGATCTTCGGGTTCCGCAGTGCGGACAGGACGGTGGGACTGTGGTGCGCCTGGACGGGCACCGACTGCGTGACGGTCGTCACGGTTCTCCTTCAGTGAGGGGTGCGGGCGCTGCGCCCGCGAGAGCTGTCGAGGGGCGCGTCATCGCGCTCGGCCGGCGGCATCAGAGCGTCCAGCCAATCCCAAACCTTCCGTTGCGGCAAGGTCGGTATGGTTCGACTCTAACGCAACGGAAGGGTTGGTGTGCAAGTGGGGAACGAAACGAAGACCACTGCGTCGAGCGAGTACCTGATGCACATCGGCGAGGTCGCCGAGCGCACCGGGTTGAGTGTGAAGACGATCCGCGACTACGACGCCGCGGAGGTGCTGCATCCGTCCGGCCGGACCGATGGTGGGTTCCGGCTGTACTCCGAGGACGACGTCGCTCGGCTGCTGATGGTGCGGCGGATGAAGCCGCTTGGGTTCTCCCTTGGGGAGGCGGGCATCCTCGTCGACGCGGTGAAGGTGCTCGACGAAGCGCAGCCCGACGTCGACGTGACCGCGGTCCGGTCCCGAGTGGCCGCGTTCATCCGGGACGCCGAAATGCGGCGGGATCGCCTCGACGAGCAGCTGCACATGGTCGACGAGTTCCTCGACGAACTCCGCGCCCACTGAGCCCCACCGACCGCGTTTCGCCCTGCTGTTCAGCGGACTCGAGCCTGGTCGTGCGGGTCAGCTGCGGAGGGAAGGGTGTTGTGGGGCGCGGGCGAAGACGGAGATGACCGCGACGATGGCTGGGAGGATCGCGAAGACCAGCACCGGGGTGGTGTAGTTGCCGGCGACGTCGTGGCCGAGTGCGAGCAGCAGCGGCCCGAACGCGGTCGAGGCGAGGTTCGTGCCGGTCGCGACACCACGGATGACGCCGATGTTCGCGGTCCCGTAGTAGCGGACATACGCGGCGGCCTCGATGCCGCGAAGCGCTCCACCGGCGGCACCGAGCACGAGCCCGTAGAGGACCGCCGTCCATCCGGTGTGGACGATCGGCAGCAGCAGGAGCGCGCCGGTGAGGGTTGTCATCGCGATCGTGACGCCGAACTTCGGTGGGATCCGGTCTGACAGTGCGCCCGTGAGCAGGGTCGCGGCGATGCCGGTGACGGTCTGGGGCAGGAAGTTCGTGGCCGCTTCTGCCGGGGTGAGGCCCTGCTCGCCCAGGACGGCGACCTGATGGAACGCCAGCGCGGTGCTGAGCATCCCCGACACCGCGAGACCCGCGGCGATGGTCCAGAACATGCCGGTCGATGCCGCTTCCCGGAGCGTCCACACCGGCCCCTCACCGGCAGCTTCCGCGGACGTCCCGCTCTGGCCACTGGTGGCGGTGCGGCGGGGCAGGAGGAGCCCGATCGGGATCACGACGGCGGCGACGACGATCGCCTCGACCCGCCAGGCGACGTGGATGTCCGTGCCGGCGATCAGGGTCTCGACGAACACCGGCACGAGGGAGATTCCGCCCGAGCCGATTCCGGACGCGATGCCGAGCGCGAGGCCCCGTCGGTTGGTGATGCTGCGGGCGACGAGCGTCGTCGCGGCGAGTGAGAGTGCGCCCTGCCCGGCCATGCGGACACCGACGAACCCGGCGGTCAGGCCGACGATCCCGGCGACGAAGCTCAACGCGGCGAGGAACACCGCGAACGCGATCCCGATGAAGATCGTCATCCGCCGGACGCCCCACCGGTCCAGTGCTCGACCCGTCAGTGGCAGCACGCACGCGCCCAGGAGGGTGCCGATGAGGTAGCTCGTCGACACCTCGGTGCGGGAGATCCCCAGTTCACGAATCAGCGGGTCCGTGAAGACCGACAGGCCGGCCGTCTGCCCTGGCGCGCTCATCACCGAGAGGACACCGCCGGCAGCGATCACGGCGACCCACGGCAGCCAGCCACGCATTCGCGTCGAACTCGTGCCGGTAGGCGTCGGTGTCAGGTCCGCTGGTGGGGCGGCGTCGGTGGTGGGAAGGGTGATTTCGGACGTGTTCGGGGAAGACGTGATGCCACGCTCGCTTTCACTCAGGGACTCCCGAACCCTACCGTTGCGGAAGGTTTGAGGGTTCAGGTGCAGGAGCCGCGGACGTGGCGGCGCTACGCTCGCCACAGCCCAGCAGGACCATGAAGGAGCGGCGGATGACGGAACAAGCGGCACCGACGACGATGCACATCGGCGAGCTCGCGGACCGCACTGGATTGTCGAACCGCACGATCCGTCACTACGACGAGGTCGGTCTGCTGCACCCGTCCGGTCGGACCGAGGGCGGCTTTCGGCTCTACACCGACACCGACCTCGCCCGGCTGCTCATCATCCGACGCATGAAGCCACTCGGCTTCACCCTCGAACAGATGGCCGAACTCCTCGCCGTCGTCGACGCCCTCGAAGCCGCCGACAACGACGACGACGACGACGACCGTGCCCGACTCCGCGGGCAGCTCGACGAGTACATCCGCGACACCGAAGAACGCCGCGCCAAGCTCGAACAGCACCTCGGCATGGCCGACGAGTTCCTCGGCATCCTCCGCGACAGGTAGGCGTGAATCGTCCGGTGAATCACCGGCTATTGGGACGCCTCGATCGCGAGCTGCGCGACCTCGACGACGGCGTCGGAAGGCATGTCCGGGTAGTAGTCCTCGCGCAGCTGTTTGGTGAAGAGCTGCATGTCGGTTCCCGGCGGCTGGTGGGCTTGCTCGGCAGTGAGGATGTCGAGCCGGTACTGGTGTACGGCGATCACGGTGCCGGGCATCGGTCCTGCCGCCGGGTGTTCATCGAAGACGAACACGGCTGCTCCCACCGGTACGTCCTCGTTCCACCGCACGGTGGTCACCTTCTCGCCAGACATCACTGCCTCGTAGTGCTTGCGATGGAAGTGGATCGTGCTGGGTGCCGCGCTGACCATGCATCCGCTCTGCCGCAGCGGCAGGGGACGGCAATCGAGGCGCCGGCGATGTCGAGGGACCGGGATGGGGTCAAGTGCTTGTTTAGGGCATGCGTCCGGTGCGGAGCGCGTGCTCGACGTCCGGGCGGTCGTTTACCCGCGCTGCTGCTGCTGCCGCCTCGACGTCGTAGCGAACCTGGTGGAATGTGACTTCCCAGGAACCGGTCGTGTCTTCGACCACGGCGTACCGAGCGTCCGGTGTTCCGGCTTCAATGACGTGCGGGTAGGGCTGGTCATCGTCATAGGCGGGCCAGCCCACGCTTCCCGGGTTCACGATGAGTGTCCCGTTCGTCAGGCGCATCGACCGCTGCAGATGGGTGTGCCCACAGAGCAGGAGCTGCTCGTCAGGGAGGGTGCCCAGTCGGTGCGTGACTTCGTCCTCGGTCGCTGGGCGCACACCGCTTGGCGTGACCGTTTCCAGGAGGTAAGTCAGGTCATCATCCGGTGCTCCGTGGAACGCGAGCACGCCTGCTGCCGGCCGGGCGATGGCCGGCAGTGACGCCAACCATGCTCGCTGCTCATCGCCGATCTCGTCGGCGGCGAGTCCATCGGAGAGCCCCATCTGGTCGCGAGGGGACTCGAGGAGCTGCCGTTCATGGTTGCCGCGTACGGTCGCCGCGGGGGTGTGCATGAGTAGCTCGGCGGTCTCCGCGGGGCAGACACCGCCCGACAGCAGGTCGCCCAGGTTCACGAGGTGGTCAATCCCCGATTGGCGGATCTCGTCCAGGACCGCTCGCAGAGCGAAGACGTTGCCATGGACATCCGAGATCGCAGCGATACGCACCAGCCGACGCTAACAGCGTCGACCGTGACACCCCACCGTTCCGAGGAACGATCGATCAGCGGGCGGCGGGTCAGGCCAACGCCCAGAAAAAGTGATTGCCCCGGCGCGCCGACGCATTTCTGCGCCTCGTCCGGGGCTTACAGATGACAGGCTAGCACGCAAACACACAAGCGACCACAGTCGTTGTGACACCAGGAGGACTCGTGCAGCCCGTCGACCCAGCGACATTGACGTCGCTCCCGCAGACCATCGGCACCGACCGATTCGCCCCGTACTTGGTCGCACGCAGCGGGAACCCCGACGAGGGCATCCGCCTGTACACGTGGAACGTTGAGGCATCAGCGGCGCTGCTCGGCGCCTACGCAGCGCTCGAGGTTGGTTTGCGGAACGCCATCCACGATCAGCTCCGAGCGACGTTCAACCGTGACGACTGGTGGGAGGCCGCGCCCATCACGTACGCCGATCTGCAGGAGGTTCGCTCCGCGGAGGGGTACCTCGACCAGCGCAAGGGGCCCGGGTCCTGGAGCGCCGGACATGTCGTCGCCGAGTTGAAAACCTCGTTCTGGGAGGGCCTTCTCGTCAACCGGTACCACGCTTCGCTCTGGGAGACTGGCCTCAAGCAAGCGTTCCCGCACTACGCCGGACGACGCTCGGATCTCCGAGCCAGGATGGAACGCCTGCGCTTCCTCCGGAACCGGGCTGCGCACCACGAACCGATTTTCGCGCGCGATCTCAGCATTGACCATCAGTACATGTGCGAGCTCGCGGGCTACGTCTCCCTCGATCTCGCGACGTGGATTGCGTCCCACTCCCGTCTTCCGTCGGTGATCGTCAGCCGCAGCCAAACGATCCTCGGCGCCAGGCCGTCCCGGTTCTGACGGTTCCGCAGCGCCCCGCGCTGCGGATCAGACGGGCCCAGTGCAAGCGACGACGCATCGACTGAAGGAGGAGACCATGACCACCCCTGAGCAGGAGATCGCGGCCGAGTTGGAACGTCTCGAGGAGGACTCAGTGCACAGTGCGGCGAACCAGTTCGCCCTCGGGCAGCAGTACCGGATGATCGAGCTCGTCGCCGGCGTCCCCGCCACGGTCCTCGCCGCCATCGCCGGGGTCACCGCCCTGGCGAGCACGACGGGTCGAGTGACAGCAGGCATCGTCGCGCTCGTCGCTGCCGGCCTCGGGGCATTGGTGACCTTCCTCGGCGCCGCCGACAGATCCGCCCGAGCATCAGCTGCCGGCAACGAGTACCTCGCGATCCAGAAAGAGGTACGCCGTGCCCGGCTGATCGACGCGCAGCTGGTCGATGCCGCAACTCTCCGGGAGCTGCTCCGAACGCTCACCGACCGAGCACACGCGCAAAACCTCGCGGCGCAACCACCCAACGTCCTCGCACGCCACTTCGGCCGCCGCAGCGTTGAACGCGGCGACCGCGAGCACATCGTTGACATCCGAGGAGCTGGCGATGCCCAGGACCGTTGATGCTGCACTCCAGCAGTACCTGACACTCCTCACGCCGACCCCCACCGAACGGCAGGTCGCCGCGATCCACCGAGCGAGCATCGAGACCAGGTTGCGCTCCGAGCTCAGCGTCGCGGAGGTCCGGGAGACCGGTTCGTTCAGTCACGGAACCGGCCTGCGCGGTCGAAGTGATGTCGACCTGATCGTTGCCCTCAACTATTCACGACCCATGAACCCGTCCACCGCGCTGCACTGGGTCCGGGACGCCCTGGTCGACCGTTTCCCGCGAACCACGATTCGGACCAGCTCCCCAACGGTCGTTGTCTCGTTCGCTGGCGGCGACGAGGTCTTCGAAGTAGCGCCAGGCTTCCTGTCCAGCACCGAACCGGTGTCGCGGTACTGGATCCCGCGGCCTCCCACCGGTTGGATGGAAACCGCTCCCGCAGCACATCTCCGATACGTCACCGAAGTGAACAAGAACCCGCAGGACGGGGCGAAGGCCCTGACTCGTCTGTTGAAGGCGTGGAAGGCCGCTCGGCGAGTGCCGGTGAGCTCGTTCTACTTGGAGATGGCGGCCGCGGAGCACATGGTCGGCGAATCATACTTCGATCCACTATCGGACCTGCAGGCGGTCCTTCAGAAGCTCAACTCCAGCCAGTTCCGGGCGCTGACGGATCCGACCGGTCAGACAGGGCTTATCCATGCGACTTCATCACTGGGAGGTTACTCCGCTGCGATGAGCGCAGTCCAGGACGCGGAACACAACGCACGCCAGGCCTTCATCGCTCGAGCGCGAGGCCAGGAACTCACCGCATTCGGCTTGCTCCACAAGATATTCGACCGAAGCTTCCCCGACTACGCGTGACGACCACCTCGACCGTCCCGTTAGCCGATCGTCTACCGGTCACGTGACTACCAGGTCGACGCAGCTCATCGAGGAACCGGCTACAGGTACTGCTGCTGGTCTATTGCCGCAGCGAACGCCTGTGCGTTGAGGCGCGTGTTCCAGATGCGCCGGTGCTTGTCGGTGGGTCGAATCTCACGGCTGCGGTGGTACGCCTTCGCCGAGTACCAGGAGGCCGTCTCGACCTTCGCCAGGTTCAAGTCCAGGGCTTCGTCGAGGGCCGGCCTTAGGTCGCTGTCCTGGGAGGCGAGCAGCACTACGTCGACGTCAGGTTCGCGGGCTTCACGCACCATCGCAAGGGCACAGAGCACGTCAATGCCCTTCTCCCGCTTGCCAGTAGTGATTTCCTTCCCCGTGGCGTCAGTCGCCTTCCGGCCGTCCGCGTCTCGCTGGTAGTCGTACGTCAGCGGCCGCATCTTCACCTTGACGCGTGGGTCCTTCTCCCACTCGGTCTGCTGAGCCATGTTCCGCGCGTAGGCGTCGGGGTCATGAACTGCGCTGGGGAGGCCTCGGTATGCGAAGACCTGAGTGAGCACCGCCTTCGACTCTCCGTCGCGCTGGTTGGCGTTGCGCGCATGGATGATCTGGTTCGCGAAGTGCAGCGGGTGGATCAGACACTCGTGAGGCGCCTTGGAGGGTTCGAACACGGCTCGGCCCACGAGGTGGACGTTTTGGTAGTCGATGATGACCGTCGTTCGCAGCATGGTTGGAAGCCCCCGGATATGAAAAAGCCCCACCAGTCCCGGAGGACGGTGGGGAGTTAGGTGTGCAGCTTACAGCCCGAATCAGGCTGCCGTCTAGTCGGCGGCGGATCCGGGGTGCCTCGCCCTGAACCCGCCGCCGCAAACGTCCTCTAGGTGTAGTTCCTCGGGAGGTTGTGAACGGGTGAGGTGAGAAGAAGACCTCCGGGACGATGTGAGTTACCACACACCACGTCGCACCGGAGGTCTTCGTGACTCACGCTAATGCCCCATTCACCCCGACTGGCAGGGAACGTCTTGCCCGGCTGATCGTCGAGGATGGTTGGCCGATCCGTCGCGCGGCGGAGCGGTTCCAGTGCTCACCCGCGACCGCAGCGAAATGGGCTCGCCGGTATCGGGCTGGCTTGTCGATGCGGGACCGGTCATCGCGTCCCTTCAGCAGTCCGAGCCGGCTGCCGTCGCGGACCGAGCGGCGGATCATCGCGCTGCGTCTGACACGGCGGTGGGGGCCGCACCGGATCGCGTTCCATCTGCATCTGGCCCGGTCAACAGTCGGGCGGGTTCTTGCCCGGTTCCGGATGCCGTTGCTGCGCAACATCGACCAAGCGACCGGGCTGCCGGTGCGGCGACCGAGGCCGATCCGGTACGAGAAGTCACGGCCGGGTGAGCTCGTCCACGTCGACATCAAGAAGCAGGGCCGCATCCCGGACGGTGACGGGTGGCGTGTTCATGGCCGCGGGTCTGCTCAGGACCGCGCCGCTGGCGTCATCCGTGACCGTGCCGCGCGCCGAGGGGCTCGTGGTTCTCATGGGTTCCGGTTCCTGCACCACGCCGTCGATGACTACTCCCGACTGGCGTATTCAGAGATCCACGAAGACGAGCTCGGCGTCACCGCGGCCGGGTTCTGGGATCGAGCGAACGCGTTCTTCGCCGCTGCCGGCATCCGCATCGAGGCGGTCATGACGGACAACGGCGCCTACTACCGGTCCCGCGACTTCGCCGCGGCGCTCGGTCACATCAAGCACCGCTTCACCAAGCCCTACCGACCGCAGACCAACGGGAAAGTCGAGCGGTTCAACCGGACCCTCGCCGCCGAGTGGGCCTACGCCCGCGCCTACGACAGTGACGCAGCCAGGACCGCGACCCACGCGACCTGGCTGCATCACTACAATCACCACCGACCACACACCGGCCTCGGCGGCCAAACCCCATCAGACCGCGTCCACAACCTCACGGGGAACTACAGCTAGCCAGCGACGACCTGCCGTCCCCGACGGGCGTGAGCCTGCAGCCGATCGTGTCACCCCTTGACGCAGGCGCATCGTGGCGGGTGCTGTCGTGGCGCGAGGAAGCCGAGCGCCTGCGCCTGACATCGGTGGAGTTCACAGTTCACTCCACCGGGAATGGTCCGGTACTCGAGGTCCGCGGGACCGCTGTGGAAGAACTGCGTTGCACTGACGACGACAGCTTCTCCTCCGCCTCCGCACCGCTGACCGGTCTTGGCGCATGCTTGGCAGGGATGCTCGAGCTTGTCCCGGTCCGCGAACCGCCCGGGACCGCCGGAACAGGACGAACCTCGCAGAGAGAGACCCCCGGTCACGTGCCGGAGTCACGGGTCGATCATGGCGAGCGGCTCATCTGCCCGACCCGCTCCGCATTGGGACAGCGGGCCGCGGAGGGTGAGACCGGAAGTGCTCGAATCGGTCGTTGGAGCGTTCGCGGGCACTGGCGGCGACAGTGGTACCAGTCGCGTCAGACACATGAGCGCATCTGGATCGCTGAACATGACTCCGGATCCGTGGACGCGTCCGTTGCTCAGCTGCGCAAAGTCTTCATCATGGCGCCCCGCCGTTCTGCCAGCGCTCAGTAGTGGCTACGACCGATTCGCGGTGCCGTCAACGCGAAAGGCTCGCTCCTGCCGATCCTGAAAGGCAGCCGCTCCAGTAGGCTCGCTCACCCGGAAGAAGCAGCCCTTCGCCTAGCAGACCAGCCTGTCCACGCCGCCCGCTACCAGTCGTGGACAGTGCCGTCGGCCAGGCGGTGGAACGGCAGGTAGGCCTGTTCGTACGGGTACTTCCCCGCCTCGTCGACGTCGAGCGACACACCGAGGCCCGGTTCGTCGCCCGGGTGCAGGTACCCGTTCGTGAAGGTGAAGGTCTGCCGGAACACCTGGTTCGTCTTCGGGCCGTGCTGCATGTACTCCTGGATGCCGAAGTTGTGGATCGCCAGCCCGAGGTGCATCTGCGCCGCGAGTCCCACCGGGGAGATGTCGGTCGGTCCGTGGAACCCGGACTTGATCTGGTATAGCGCGGCGTAGTCCACCGTCTTCTTCAGCGGGGAGATGCCGCCCATGTGCGTGACGGCACCGCGCACGTAGTCGATGAGCTGGTCGCGGATGATGTCCTTGAAGTCCCAGATCGTGTTGAAGACCTCGCCGATCGCCAGCGGCGTCGTGGTGTGCTGGCGGACCAGCTTCAGGGCCTCCTGGTTCTCCGCGGGGGTGCAGTCCTCGAGCCAGAACAGGTCGTACGGTTCCAGCGACTTGCCGAGCTTGGCGGCCTGCAGCGGCGTCATCCGGTGGTGCCCGTCGTGCAGCAGCGGCAGTTCCGGACCGAACTCGTTCCGGACCGCTTCGAACACGGTCGGCACGTGCCGCAGGTAGGCGCGGGTGTCCCAGTCCTCCATGGCGGGGAACGCTCCGCGCTGGGCGGGTTCGAAGTCGTAGCGGACACCCTCGTTGCCCGACGTCGTCTTGTTCGACGCGATGCCGTAGATGTTCTCGAGGCCGGGGACACCGGTCTGCACGCGGATCGAGCGGTACCCCTCTTCCTGGTGCTCGCGGATCGAGTCGAACAGCTCGGGCAGTTCCTTGCCGGAGGCGTGCCCGTACGCCATCAGCCCGGTGCGCGAGGCGCCACCGAGCAGCTGGTACAGCGGCATCCCGGCGACCTTGGCCTTGATGTCCCAGAGCGCCATGTCGACCGCGGCGATCGCGGCCATGGTGACGGGGCCGCGGCGCCAGTAGGACGAGCGGTAGAGGAACTGCCAGGCGTCCTCGATGCGGCTGGCGTCGCGGCCGACGAGCAGCGAAACGACGTGCTCGGACAGGTACGCGGACACGGCGAGCTCGCGGCCGTTCAGCGTCGCGTCGCCGAGGCCGGTGACACCGTCGGCGGTGGTGATCTTCAGCGTCACGAAGTTGCGGTTCGGGCTCGTGACGATGACCTCCGCCCGGTCGATGAGCTGTCCGCGGTCGGCCGAGGCCCAGGTGTCCGGGCGGCCGGCGGTCAGGTCGGTCGCCGAGGTGTTGGCGTCGATCATGGGGGCTCCTTGCGCGTCTGCAGATCGATTCGGATCGGCAGGAACAAATGGTGGTGTCGCCTGATGAGGCACGAGGGATCGCGGCAGCGTTCGCGCGGTCTGCAGTCGAGTCCTGGTCAGCCGAAGACAGGTGCCCGCGTCGCGAGGGCTACAGAGGTATTCAGCGAGTGATCCGGCGGCAGGGTCAGCAGCAGCTCGACGCCGCTGAGTGGATCTCCGAACGGGGCGACAGGCGCAGCGGTCGGGTACGTCCGGATGACGTGTTCGATCATCGCGTTGCGGATGACCTCATTTCGCAGCAGCACGGTGCCGGCCCAGCTGATCTGAGGGTGGTCGTTGGCTCCGCTGCGTTCGAGGGCTGCAACTGCGGCGACACCGAGTTCGTATCCGGCGTCGAGCAGGATGCGACGAGCGGTGGTGTCGCCGGCGTCGGAGCAGGCAGCCACAGTCGCCGCGAAGGAGGCGACGACGGGCACGCGCGCTGGATCCGCCTGCAGCGTCATGTAGAGAGCAGCCGGATCCCCGAAGCGTTCCGTCAGGGCGCTCAGGAGCATGCTGGAGCTTGCTCGCCCGTCGAAAGCTCGCATCGCTGCGTCAAGGCCTTGACGGCCGATCCAGTACGCGCTTCCGGCGTCACCGATGAGGTTGCCCCACCCGTCGACGCGGGCGACGCGTTCACCGACGCCGAGCGTGACAACGCCAGTTCCTGCAGCGGTGACGGAGCCGAGCGCATAGCGGTTAGCGCTGAGGTACCCCGTGACGGAGTCATGTGCGAGGACCGCCCGGTGCACGCCGAGTAGCGCTACCGCGTCGAGCAGCACACGGGCGTCCATCTCGGCGTCTGTGAGTCCGGAGACGCCTGCAGCGACTGCCGCGATGTGAATCTGCTGCCCGGCAGCTACCTCGAGGAGACGGTCAGCGAGTTGCGGCACGACTGGCCGGTCTGTGCGGATGGGTGCCGTGTCGAAGGACTGCTGTAGCGCGTCGGGAGATGTCAGCCGGATGCGGGTGCCGGTTTGGCCGCCGTCGATGGCTGCGACGTATGCGGGGGGCATTTCGGCGGCCATCATGCGCTCTGGAGTAGCTGCTGGAGCCATTCGGTCTGACGAACCTGCTGGCGGAAGCCACCGCCGGAGTGTTCACCGAATGGGTACTCGACCAGTTCTCGGGCTCCGGCGTATCGGTTAAATGCGCCGTACACGGTGGAGGGTGGGCAGACGGGGTCCATCAGCCCGACGGAGAACAGTGCCGGCGCGGTGGCACGCCGGGCGAAGTTGACCCCGTCGAAGTAGCGCAGCGTGTCGAATACCTGGTCGCAGTGCTCCGGGTACACGCGCAGGAAGCGGACGATCTCGCCGTAGGGATCGGTCGGGCTGATTGCTGTGCCTCGGGGGAAGTCGCAGAGGAAGGGTACGTCTGTCAGGACCGCAGCCAGGTCGGGGATGAGGCCGGCGACTGCGAGGGCGATACCGCCGCCTTGGCTTGCTCCGCGAACGGCGACGCGTGTTGTGTCGACGAAGGGTACTTCTCGGACGGCGTCGACGGCTCGGACCGCGTCGGTGAACACTCGGCGGTAGTAGTAGTCGTCACGGTTAAGGATCCCGCGGGTCATCGAGCCGGGGACGGTGGAGCCGGTGCCGTCGGGGTCGACGGTGTCGCCGCCGCTGCCCCAGGCGCCGCCTTGGCCACGAGTGTCCATGAAGAGGTGCGCGAAGCCTGCGTCAGCCCAGTGGGCATGTTCGCCTGCCAGGCCGCGGCCGCCGCCGTAGCCGTTGTACTCGACGACTGCGGGAAGTGCGTCGTGCGGGTTGTTCGGTGCGGTGAGCCATGCCTTGATCGGTGCACCGTTGGCGCCGTTGAAGGTGACGTCCCAGACGGAGTAGGTGCGCCAGAACCCTTCGACGGGAGTCATGGTGAACTCGAGGGGCGTGTTGCGGACGGACTGGAGTGTCTGTGCCCAGAAGTCGTCGAAGTCAGCCGGATCGGTGACTTCGGACTGGTAGTCGCGGAGCTTCTCCACAGGGATGTCGGTCAGCGCCATGTGGCACCTCCAGCTGAAACGGCGAGGAAGTCCTCGACAGGCGGGGCCGCGGTCGTTCCGCGGGCGAGAAACGTGGGTTCTGGCGCCGTGGTGTCGGCGGTGCACTTTCCGCGGAGACTGCCGAGCAGTGCTTCGCCGGCAAGCGCGCCCAGCTCGACCACGTCGTGGCTCATGGCCGATACAGCTGGGTCGGCCAGTCGACACAGCATGGAGTCATCCCATGCCAGGAGCGACACCTGCTCAGGGACTCTGATACCCAGGTCATCGGCAGCTTCGTTGGCGGCGATCGCCATTACGTCGTTGTCGTACACGATCGCTGTCGGTCGCTGTGGATCGGCTAGCAGCGTTCGGGTCGCTGCGAGTCCTCCAGCTGGCGTGTAGTCCGCTTCGACCTGCCGGCCGGAGACGTCCAGCGTTGCGACTTCTGCTTCGAATGCGCGCATGCGTCGCTGCGTGTGCAGGAACTGACTCGGTCCCGTGACGTGAGCGATGCGTCGGTGTCCGAGTTCGACGAGCCTGCGGACGGCCTGCCGCATCGCGGAGGTGTTATCGGTGCGGACGACGCTGAAGGGTGCTACGTCGTCGAGCTCGCCGATGATCACGGCGGGTAGGCCCAGCTCGCGCAGCAGGGCGGGTCGCTTGTCCTCTGGTTGCAGGTTCGCGACGACGACACCATCGACGAAGGACGTCGCCGCCCAGCGCTGATAGGTAGTGAGCTCTTCGACGTCGTCGCTGACGATCTGCATCAGCACTCGGTACCCGGCCGGGAGGAGAACGTCCTCGAGCCCAGCGACGATCTCCCGGTAGAACGGCTCGAGCGGTACCTTTGCCCCGGGCGGTCGATGAACGATGAACCCGACGACGTTCACCGGGCCAGTTCCTTCTGCGCGACGGACGCGACCTCGTTCGCGGTGGAGATCACCCATGGTGCGAGGAAGGCGTCGGACTGCCCGGTGACGTCGGAGGTGACGCGGAACGTGGTCTGCTCGCCGGGCAGGAGGGTCACAAGTCCCGTATCGACGACCGCATCGGGGTCGACACGGTCAGCCTGCACGAAGAGGTCACGGACGTATCCGGTTGCGTTCACGGTGACACGGTAGCCGCCGTCGACCGCTTCGACATCAGCGGTGTACGCGTCGATGTCGGGTCGCTGGTCGCGCAGTTCGACCGGGTCGTGGATTGCACGCCGGAAGCCACTGTTCTGGTCGACCTCCGCGACGAGGATCTCGGTGGCCGGGTCGGCGAACGCGGTCACGGTGTCAGGGATGAGGATCGTTGCGGTACCGCGCGCAGGGATGTCGGTGCTGAGGTGCGCTTCGGCGAGGACGGTGCCATCGACGTTTCGGCGGGTGACGTGCAGCGCCAGGCCAGTGACGACTTCGTCGGTGTCGTTGAGCAGCACCGTTGCGAGCGAGTCGTTCTCCGGAGCGATGCCCATGAAGGCTTCGTCGATGGCTCGCTGCGACGGCCGCGGCTGGATGGTGAGCAGGCGCGGAGCGTAGGCGTCGCGCATGGCGTACCAGAGCGGCTTGCGGTGACCGTCGAAGTCGACTGCGGCCCAGGAGACGACCGGCCAGTTGTCGTTGAGCTGCCAGAGGATGACACCGGTGTTCAGCGGGGCGAGGGAGCGGAAGTGCTCGACGCCGAAGCGGATCGCCATCGCCTGGTTGAGCTGTGTGCCCCAGTGCCACGCGTCGATGGTGTCGAACTCGGGGAAGTGGGCAGCGGCGCCGCGGGCGAGCTTGTGGTTGCCGAGTTGAGCCTTCTGGTGCACGAGCATCTGCTTGCCGTACGGGTTCATCGGTTCGTCGTGGACGACGCGGGTGAGGGTGGACCAGGCCGGAGGGCCCTGGAACCCGAACTCGCTGACGAAGCGGGGCTGGTAGTCGCCGTAGACGCGCCAGTCGCGCTGATTCCAGACGTCCCAGATGTGCATGGTGCCGTGGTGCTCGTCGTTGGGGTGGAGGTAGTCGCCGTACGAGTAGGGGCTGCTGGGCGAGTAGTAGCTGGTGGGGTCGAGTTCGGCGACGAGTCGCGGCAGCAGGTCCCGGTAGTACCCGTCTCCCCAGGTGCGTCCGTCGAGGCGCGGCAGCCAGCCCCAGACGACGGAGCCCCAGATGTTCTCGTTGCTGCCGTTCCAGATGATCAGCGACGGCCGGGACGACAGCCGTGTGATGTGCTCGCGTGCTTCGGCTTCCACTTCTCGGGCGAGGTGCTCTTCTTCGGAGTACGCCGCGCACGCGAAGAGGAAGTCCTGCCACACCAGGACGCCCAGTTCGTCGGCAAGGTCGTAGAAGTCGTCGGATTCGTACATGCCGCCGCCCCAGACGCGGACGAGGTTGACGTTGCCGTCGAGCATGTCGGCGAAGCGTCGTTCGAGGCGGGGTCGGTCGACTTCGGTGAAGAAGGCGTGGTCGGGGATCCAGTTGACGCCGCGAACCTGCACGTCACGACCGTTGACGGTGAGGAGGAACGGGCGGCCGGCGGTGTCCGGTGCGGTGTCGACGACGACGGTCCGGAAGCCGACCCGAGCCGTCCAGATCTCGCCTGGAACCGTGATGGTGACGTCGTAGCGGTGCTGATCGCCGTACCCGACGGGCCACCACAGCTGCGCGTCTGGGACGCGGAGGGTGGTGGTGTTGGTGGTTGCTCCGGCGGGGACGGTCGTCCAGACCGTTTGGCCGGCGATGGTGACGGCAAGGTCGATGTCCTCAGACGTTCCGCCGTCACGTTCGATCACGGTGTGAGCGGTGAGGATGCCATCACCACCGTCCAGGGTGGCGAGGGGGCGGACGGAGGCGATGCGGACACCGCTCCAAGATTCGATGGCGATGGGACGCCAAATGCCGCTGGTGGCGGCGTCGATGCCCCAGTCCCAGCCGAAGTTAGATGCGCTCTTGCGGAGCTGGTTGTACTCGTGGTGGTTGGTGCGCGGCAGCGCTCCATTGATCTCGGCCCGGCGCAGCGTCTCAGGGACGGGGGCGGCGAAGGTGATCGTGAGGTCGTTGCTGCCATCGCGCAGCGCGTGGCGGAGGTCGATGCGATAGGTGCGGTGCTGGTTTTCGGTTCGGGCGATGACGGTGCCGTTGAGGGTGATCTCGGCGACGGTGTCGAGGCCTTCGGCGACGAGGTCGTGGCGGGTCTGACCGTTCGGGTGCCACTCGAAGCTGGTGCGGTAGCGCCAGACCGTGTCTCCGATCCACTGCTGTGCTGCCTCGTTGTCGCCGTCGAACGGATCGTCGATGAGGCCGGCGGCGACGAGGTCGGTGTGCACGACCCCCGGCACCGTTGCCCTGATGGGTGCGGTCGGGAAGTTGGCAGGTGTCGGGCCGGTTACCGCTTCGACGGTCCAGTTCTGATCCAGCGGCTGGCGGGTGATGGTGGGCTCAGACATTGCGGTCGCTCTTCCCGGCTGCCATGGCGGCCGATCGGTTGGTGGGTAGCTGCGCGAGGCGCAGCTCGGGGTTGGGTGCGGCTGCAGCGAGGCGCTTGGTGTACTCGTGCTGTGGGTTGAGGATGACGTCGTCCGCGGGGCCACGTTCGACGATTTCGCCCTTGTACATGACGAGGATCTCGTCACTGAAGTGGCGTGCTGTGGCGAGGTCGTGCGTGATGTAGAGCAGACCGAGGTTCTCCTGCCGCTGCAGGTCGGCGAGGAGGTTCAAAACGCCGAGCCGGATGGATACATCGAGCATCGAGACGGGCTCGTCGGCGATGAGCACCGTCGGTTCCGGCGCGAGCGCGCGGGCGATCGCGACGCGCTGCCGCTGGCCGCCGGAGAGCTCGTGTGGATGCTTCGCGGCGACCTCACGTGCGGGGGTGAGGCGGACACGCTCGAGGAGTTCGTGAATCTTCTGCTCGACGTCGGCTCGGGTGGAGGCTCGTCCGTGCAGCTGCAGCGGTCGGGCTAGGTGGTGTCCGATGCTGTGGTAAGGGTTCAGGGACGCGAATGGGTCCTGGAAGACCATCTGCACGTTGTGGCGGTAGTCGCGCAGGCCCGCGCCGCGTCGGCGGACGGGTTCCCCGTCGAGCAGGATCGCTCCTTCGTCGGGGTGCTCGAGCTGCGTGATGAGCTTTGCGATGGTCGACTTGCCGCTGCCGGACTGACCGACCAGGGCGGTGGTCTTACCGGACTCGAGGGTGAAGCTGACGTGGTTGACGGCGGTGAGCTTGTCGGCGCGGCCTCGCACGTTGTACCGCTTGACGACGTCCCGGAATTCGAGGGTGGTCATGAGCGCGTCTCCTAGCTCAATGCGGCCGCGGCCGCTGTGTCGATGACTCCGGTGCGGATGAAGTCGCCTCGTTCTCCCGTGAGGGACGGGAAGGAGGACAGCAGCCGCTTCGTGTAGTCGTGTTGCGGGTTCGCGTACAGCGATGCTGCTTCGCCGAGTTCGACGATCTCGCCGGCGCGCATGACGGCGATTCGGTCACTGATCTCGAGCAGGAGCGGCAGATCGTGGGTGATGAAGATCACCGCGAACCCGAGTTCTTCGCGCAGTCGGGTGATTTCGTCGAGGATCTCCCGTTGCACGACCACGTCGAGGGCTGTGGTCGGTTCGTCCATGATCATGACCTGCGGGTCGAGGGCCATGGCCATCGCGATCATCACGCGTTGACGCATGCCTCCGGAGAGTTCATGCGCGAACGACTTCAGCCGCGACGCTTCTACTCCGACGCGTTCGAGGAGTTCACCGCTGCGGGTCCGTCGGTCGGCGCGGGACATCTCCGGCCGGTGGGTGGTGAAGATGTCCTCGAGCTGCGCGCCGATGCTGATCACCGGGTTGAGGGAGTTCATCGCTCCCTGGAACACCATGGAGATCTTGTCCCAGCGGAACTGCCGGAGCTCCTCGCCCGAGAGTTGACCGAGGTCGATGGTGTTGCCTTCCCGGGAGTGGAACACCGCGTGCCCGTTCGTGATCAGGGCCGGGGGCTTCAGGAGCCTGGTGATTCCGTACGCGAGGGTCGACTTGCCGCAACCGCTTTCGCCGGCGAGACCGAGGATCTCGTTCCGCCCGAGGCTGAGCGAGACGTTCTTCACTGCGTGGGTGATTGTTGCGCCGGCGTAGTCGACACTGAACTGGTCGATTTCGAGCACCGGATCGGTGCGGTGTCGTGCGGCGCGTTCTGTGGTGAGGTCCGTGGTGCTCATCGGGCGTTCTCCTCCTCGAGCTGCTTGATCTGCGCGGGGCTGAGCTTCCAGCGCTTGCGCATGGACCGGGTCGAGTCGCGGAGCTTGGGGTTGATGATCTCGTCGATGGAAAAGTTGATGAGCGTCAGCCCCGCACCGAGGAGGGCAATGACCAGGCCCGGCGGGACGAACCACCACCACGCGCCTTGGGTGAGCGCAAGTGCGTTGTACGCCTGGAAGAGGACGCTGCCGAGGGTGAATGTTCCGCTGGCTCCGATGCCGAGGAAGCTCAAGCCGGCTTCTCCGAGGATGGCGAAGATGACGGCGAAGACGAACTGGCTTGCCATCACAGGGATCAGATTCGGCAGGATTTCGACAGCTAGAACCCGCCAGGTCTTCTCGCCGGAGATGCGCGAGGCGGCGACGTAGTCGCGGTTGCGCAGGCCGAGCGTGACGGCGCGCAGCACGCGGGCGGATCCTGCCCAGCTGGTGATGGCCAGCACGAGGGCGATGAGGAGCAGGCCACGGGCCTTCACCGGCACGTAGTTGCCGATGACGATGACCAGCGGCAGGCCGGGGATGACGAGGAATACATTGGTGAACAGGGCGACGGCTTCGTCCACCCAGCCGCCGATGTACGCGCCGAGGATGCCGAAGATGGCGGACAGCAGGGTGGAGAGGATCCCGACGGCGAATCCGATGATGATCGAGCCGCGGATGCCGACGGTGACCTGTGTCCACACGTCCTGGCCGGTCTGGGTCGTGCCGAGGAGGTGGTCCAGACTCGGGGGTGCGTACGCGTCGCTGCTGATGCCGTTGGGATCGCCGACGACGAGCGGGCCGATGAAGCCCCACGCAACGATGAGGACCGTCAAGCCGACACCGACGATGAGTTTCGGAGACGACGACGGAAGGAGCGCTCGGATCGATCCATGCTTCTTGATGGGTTCGACCTCAGTGGCGTCTTCGAGAGGAACTGTGATGGACATAGTGGTTCCGTCCGGTCAGGCGCGGGCGCGCGTGCGGGGGTCGATGAGGCCGTAGAGCAAATCGACGACGAGGTTCGCGGCGAGGACCGAGAGCGAGATGACGAGGAACACGCCCTGCATGAGCGAGTAGTCGTTGTTCGACACCGCCGTCCAGAGCAGCTGCCCGATGCCGGGGTAGCTGAAGACCTGTTCGGTGACGATCGATCCCGCGACGACGAATCCGAGCGAGATGGCGAATCCGGAGAGCGAGGGAAGGACCGCGTTGCGTGCGGCGTAGGTGATGCGGATGCGGCTCGGCTTGAGGCCCTTGGCTTCCGCGGTGACGATGTAGTCCTCGGAGAGGGTGGCGACCATCATGTTGCGCATGCCGAGCATCCATCCGCCAACGGAGGACAGCACGATGGTGAGTGCGGGGAGGAAGCCGTAGTAGAGGGCGCTGCCGAGGAACTGCAGTGAGAACCCTGGGGTCACTGTGGCGACGTCATAGCCGCCGGCGAAGGGGAAGAGCTGCACCGTACGGGTCAGCACGAGCACCAGGATGAGTGCGAGCCAGAAGTACGGCACCGCTTGGAACATCGTGGTGACGGGGATGAGGTTGTCGAGCCAGGAGCCGCGGCGCCATCCGGCGGCCGTGCCGAGACCGATGCCGAGCACGAAGGAGATGACCGTTGCGAGCCCGATCAAGGCGATCGTCCACGGCAGCGCCTGCCCAATGACGGTGGTGACCTTCTCCGGGTAGTTGACCAGGGAGACGCCGAGGTTGCCGTGGAACAGGTTGTTCAGGTACTCGCCGTACTGGGACCACCAGCTGCCGGTGCCACCGCCGAGCTCGACCGTCAACGCCTTCCGAGTCGCGGGAGTGATGATTGCACCCGTTGCGCTCATCTTCGAGATGATGACGTCGACCGGATTGCCGGGCATGAGCCGAGGGATCAGGAAGTTCAGGGTGACCGCAGCCCAGATCGCGACGACGTAGAAAATGACTTTTTGCAGGTAGAAGCGCATGCGACTCTTCCTTTGCTGTGGTGGGGGCGGGGCTCGGCCCCGCCCCCGAATGAAAGGAACGCGAGTTTTACTTCGCGGGACGGATGCGCTTCAGCACGATGCCGTTGTCCCAGCTCTTCCAGGGCTGCGGGAACGCATAGAGGTTCGACTGGGTCGGCCAGCCGGTGGCGCGGGCGTTGTTGTACTCAGCCAGCGAGGAGTTGACGTAGATCGGGATGTAGGGCATGTCCTTCGCCAGCTCCTGCTGGATGACGCCGTACTCCTTCTTCTGCGTTGCCTCGTCAGTCGTGCCGGCGATGGTCTTGATCGCTGCATCGACGGTCGAGTTGGAGTAGCGGGTGAGGTTGGTGGTGGCGCTCGAGCCGACCTTCGCCGTGTTCGAGGAGCTGAGGTAGTCGTTGTAGATGAAGTACGGCGACGAGGACACTCCGACGTTGAGGGAGTTAACCGATAGCTGGAACTTGCCGGCGACCTGCGACTGCGTCCACGCGTTCTGTGCCATCTGGTTGACGGAGAGCTTGATGCCGGCCTGCTTCAGTTGCCCCTGGAGCAGGGTGCAGAGCGTGTCGTAGTCCGTCCAGCCGGACACCACGTTGATGGTCAGATCGATCTCCTGACCATCCTTGGCGTAGTAGCCGTTACCGTTCTTGCTGTAGCCGGCGGCTTCGAGGATGCTCTTCGCCTTGGCGGTGTTCGCGGTGGAAGGCAGCTCAACATCGCCGGAGACGATGTTCTCCTTGTTCGTGTTCGGTGCCAGCAGGGACGGCGATCCGGGCTTCGAGAAGCCTGCGGAAGCCTGCTTGTTCATCTGCGTGCGGTCCATCGCGTAGTAGATGGCCTGGCGGACAGCCGGGTCGGTCTGCGCCCCGGTGCAGCCGAGGTCGGCGTTCGCGCAGGTAAACAGCGACGTCGTAGCGACGGGGGTGTTGGTGTAGCTGAGGTCCTTGTTCTTCTTCACGATCGAATCCAGCGTGGGCAGGAACGCGCCCATCCAGTCCGTGGAACCAGCCTCGAGCGCGCTGGTGGCTGCGTCGGCGTTCGCAAGGGCGACGTACCGAACGTTCTCCACCTTGGGCTGGTCCGCGCCAGTGCCCCAGTAACTGTCGTTCTTGGTCAGGACGTAACTCTGCGGCGTGAAGGACTTCAGCTTGTACGGTCCGGTGCCGACGGGGTCGGTGTTCGTGACGCTGGTCGGGTCCTTGATCTTCGACCAGACGTGCTCCGGAATCATCGGAGTGTTGCCGAGCAGGCTCGGTCCGAGGGTGAACGACGTCGAGTCGAAGGTCAGGACGACGGTGTTGTCGCCGTCCTGCTTGACGGTGAACTTCGCACCGGAGGTGTTCAGGCCGGGGTTTGATGCGATGAGGTTGAAGGTGTAGGCGACGTCGGAGGCCGAGAACGGCTTCCCGTCGGACCACTTCACGCCGGAGCGGGTCGTGATCGTCAGCTGCGTTCCGTCGCTGTTCCACTTCGATGCGCTCGCGAGTTCAGGCGTGGGCTCCTGGGAGCGGGCGGTGTTGTAGTAGTACAGCGGCTCGTAAAGCACGCCGAGGGTGCCGGCCAGCGCCGCGCCGGTGTTGTTCAGCGGGTTGAAGTTCTCGGTGAAGTTGCCGGCCGTGCCGGCGAACAACGTGACGGTCGAGGCTCCACCGTTCGCACTAGACCCGGCGGAGCAGCCGCTCAGCGCCAGCATGGCACTGCTGGCGAGAGCGACCGCGGCGAGAGCGACGGTCTTCTTTCGCGTGAGGAAGGACATCGTTGACCTTTCGTACTGGAGGACAGGGACCGCCCCACCAGCACTTCGGCGTGACGACGTAGTCTTTCTTACCCCACTTACGTAAGTTGGTCAAGAAAGGCCCGCGCTGTACGGTTGCAGGGTGAGCGCACAGGAACCGATTGCCCAGAGTCGGGTCAGCCTGACCCCGGGCGGCAGTCGTGGCCTCGTGCTGGACCTCATTCGCTCGTACGGGCCGATCAGCCGGGTTGAGTTGGCGACGCGGACTGGACTGACACAGGCCACGCTCTCCGGCGTTGCGCGCGCGCTGCTTGCAGACGGACTTGTGGCAGAAGCCGGTCGGGCTCAGTCGACCGGCGGAAAACCGCGGACAAATCTGCAGCTCGTCTCCGGCGCCCGGTTCGCGGTCGGCGTCCAGTTAGGCAGCGAATCGAATTCGTTCGTTGCGGTGGATCTCGCTGGTTCGGTAGTCGGCCGGATGCGCACCGTGGGCGTATCTGCCTCCACACCCGCCGACGCTCTGCGGGACATCGGTGAAACGATCCTTGCGCTGCTCAGTGGAGTCGACGTTGATCCATCGAAGGTGGTCGGAGTCGGCCTCGTAGCCCCGGGACCGATCGACGTCGACGGCGGCACCTTCCTCGGTGCGCCGCAGCTCAAGGGCTGGAAGAATGTACCGGCACGAGAGCGACTTGCAGAAGCCGTCGGGATCCCCGTCATCTTGGACAACGACGCGTCCGCCGCCGCGCTCGGCGACTTCTGGTCTGGCGACCTGCCCGACGTGCACGCGCACGCGACGATCTACATGGGGCAGGGCATCGGCGCCGGGCTTCTCCTCAACGGCACAGTGCTGCGCGGCGCGAGCTCGAACAGTGGTGAGCTCGGTCAGACAATCCTCGACACGTCAGGGGGGAGGCTCTGCACACTGCAGGAGCTTGCCGCTCCGCTGGCGGTGGTGCAGAACGCCCTCACACGCGTCTACGTTGATGAACGCTACGGCCTGACTGAGTCTGATCCGGTGGGTGGTTTCCGACGTCTGGCGGTAGGTGCCGCCCGAGGCGACAAGGAGGCCGCGGCGCTTCTGCAGGGATCTGCCGACTACCTAGCGATCGCCGTCACAAATCTCGCGGCGATCCTTGATCTCGATTCGGTGTCTCTCGCTGGACCCGCGTTCGCTGACGCAGGCGACATCTATGTGCATGCGATTACAGATCGTTTGCGTCGGCAGTTCTTTGCTCGTGACCGTCATGCGGTACGGGTAAGGATGTCGAGCCAGGTCTCAGATGCGGCTGCTGTGGGAGGTGCGGCGCTCGTGTTGCAAACGCTGCTCGCGCCGCGCACCTTCACGGTCGGACGTTGACCGAGCCTCGGTGAGGACCGTCATAGGCGCCCGGTAGCTCTTCGAACCACCGAGGCCCACGCACCCCCGAACCGGGATGCTCGTCTGGAGCGGCTGAATGACTCTCCGGTGGCAGTGGACTCTGCCGAACCCGTTCCGAGACACTCGCTCCGGACAACGAAGTTGCTCCAGGGACAAGATCACACCGACAAGGACGAGTTAGAACCAGAGTCCACACCTACCCGGAGATCTCACTGCTTCCAGACCGCTCCAGCAACTCCTCGCCCGTAGCGGCCCTGTTGTCGAATGTGCGTTCGGCAGCAGGGCCGCTCGCTGTGATCCGACTGTAGGTACGCAGCAGAACTTGTCACGAAGGATGACAACGGGCCGTGAAATGTAGAAGTACGTGTCAAAACGCCGCTGTTGGACACGTAGTGCTGCGCGTTTGACACGTTGTTCCCGCAGCCACAAACAAGCTGCGACTAATGCGGCATGTTGACGAACCGCGAGAACATCCTGTGGAACGCCACCGTGATGGTCTTGAGCTCCGCGAGCTCTCCCGTGCTCGCTCGAAGTGGAAGTGGCTCCGGCCGAGAACCGGCTACTTCCGCTTCGTCCTCGATCGGGTTGCCCTTCGGGCCAGGCGACGGCAGTCTTTGCAGCCGACCGAGCCCTCCGCCACATGGTTGTCGGGGCGTTCTTGGAAGTCCCCGTGCAGCGGGCAGGTCACCGTGACGTAAGTCTTCTGGTCGATGAAGACGACCTTCGCGTAGTCGTACTTGTCGCCGTGCCGGTCGGTTGCACGTTGGATGAAACGCTGCGTGCGCAACTCCTGGTTGGCGTTGCGGAAGCCCTTGCAGCTTCGGCATCCCTGGCCGCGCTGCGGGCCCCAGGGCGTTTCGCGGACTCGGCGGTGCTCGCGCGGGGTTTGCTCGAAGGGCCCGTGGTCGGGGCAGATGATGGTGACCTTGGTATCGCCGTTGACGTAGCCGCGGTGGACATGCGCGTAGTCGTATCGGCTGTCGTGCAGCTTCGTCGCGAAGTCGATGAACTCGGCGGCTCGTTCTTCACGGGTAGCGGTGCGGTAGTCCAAGGGGTCCTCCAGGAGTCGTTGTCCTGGAGCTATGCCGGCACGCCCGAACCAGCTGGGGAAGTTGGCTAGGAGCGGTCTTTGAAGGCCGTGTCGGTCTACTTCTCGGCGTTCCTCACGTCAGGGTCCGGCCGTCGGGCATAGCCGTGGCATGCCTTCGCTCCCTGCCGCCGTTCGAGCGGCGCTCCGCTCACCGAGTTCAACCGAGCACCTCGTCGTGCCGAACCAGGAGACCGTCACGTCCGCGACTGCCCTGGGGCGGCCGATGGGCGCCGCCTTCGGTCGTCCGTTCCCACGTCGAGGTCTCGTCGAGCACTGCTCGCACGTCCAATGTTGGGAACCCGCGCCGCTCATCCTCGGGGACTCAACGCTCGGTGCCCGAAGCTCGAACGCAGACAAGGGGACTCTTGTCGCGCAGCTTCGCCCAGAGCCCCTCAACGCGATGCGGAAGTACCGGAGCCAGTCGGTTCCCGCCGACCGGTGGGCCAACGTCGAGCCGTTCGTGCTGGACGCTGTCGCGCTCGTCGCGCCCGCGTGTGCCTACCTTGCTGAGCGGCTGATGGTCGCGGTGACGCCGTATGTTGACTGGGTCGTCCACGTCAACGGGATGCAGAAGGTCGCGAACGTGTTCCACCCGGTGCTGATCCGCCGGTACATATCCCGCGACGACCTCCACCTCAGAGATAAGACGCTCCGCGACTACCGGTCCTTTCTGCTCCGGATCTCGGAGGTCGTCCTCCCCGACGAGGGGCCGATCGAGTTTGCGCCGTTGAATGGGCAGTCTGTCACTGCCCCGTACACCGACCTCGAGATGAACCTGCTCGAGTCCTGGGCGCTTGGGCAGTCGACGGCACTGCGACGTCGAGGTGCTGGAGCAGTCCTCGCCCTGGGAGCAGGTGCTGGGCTTGACCCGTGGGAGATGCAGCACCTCCGGCGCAGCGATGTGCGCGTTGACCGTGACGGAGCGCTCGTCGACGTCCAGGGCGGAAGGCCGAGGTCGGTACCTGTGCTCGAACAATGGGAACAGCTCCTCATCGACTCCCTCGCGGACGTGCCGGACGACGCATGGGTGCTTGGCGGGGAGGACAGAAAGGCGACCTACAACTTCGTCACGCCGTTCATCAACCACACCGACTTCGGCAACGAACCGAAGCCAGTCCCCACGCGAATGCGCGCTACGTGGATCACCACGCACCTCGCTGGCGGCACGCACGCCGGGGAGCTCATGGCTGCCGGCGGACTGCGCAAGCCCGAGCACTTGGTCACGTCCCTGCGGCACATCCCGACGATGGACGCTTCCGAGCACCGTCGACGGATCCTCGGCGAAGCACGCGAAGTTCGGTAACGCCATCAGAGGACACGGAACCGTGCTGCCCGGAGCTGCTGTTCGCGTTCGGGCAGCAGGCGGCCGCGGGCGTGCTGGGCTCGTTGCTGGGCAACCCACCGTCCGATCGTCACCTCGGCGGGGTCGGTCGCGCGACGACGCGGCGGTCGGTGATGATTAGCCCAGAACTGCTGGTGCGCGGCGAGCATCGACGACCACCGCGCGTCGCGGGGGTTCCAGGCGAAGCCTGGCACCGCTTCAAGTCGTCGAACCTGGTACGAGCAGTAGCCACCCGCAGCGCCGACCTGCCGGAAGTACGTAAGGGTGTCAACGAGGGTCTGTTCGGCGGTCGCAGGGCGGGGACGGGTCGAGTCGGCGCGGGGCATCCGTCCGTGCTTGTCGACGAAGTCGTCGAGGTCGTGCACTCGGTCGGTCCAGCGTCGTACGAAGGATTCAACCTCGACGGCGTCATCGGTGTCGGCGAGGTAGAACGCGACGCCGCGTCGTTGGTCGAGGGTGAGCGTCAGGGCTGGCTGCGTTGCGTGGTCGGAGTACTCGGCGTGGAGCGCTGCGAGCGCCGTGGTCGGGGTGGGCATGTGGTCCTCTCCGAGGCCGGCGGTCGGCCTCGGAGGGGGTATGCGCGGAAGGGGCGTTGTCTTTGGAGGACGCGCGGGTCGCGGACGAGCGGGGTCCGCAAACAGGACCAATCCGGCCGCGAAGATCACTACGTTTTCTGAGTCCCCGAAGCAGAGAGCCGCCCGGATCGCATGCACATCGCGAGCGTCACGCGTACGACGCCGACGTCACCGTCGCGTGCGCAAGCAAGCGGCAACACGCCCGGGGTGACGCGACCGTTCGCGCCGGCGGCGTCCCCCGCCGATCCGCGCAGGTACGCGGATCGCTCGGCAGTGAGATCAAGATCTGGGGCGCGTTCCCACAGCTCATCTCACTGCGCCTGCATAGGCCGGGCATGCCTAGCCAGATCCTCCGCTCGCTGCGTCAGTACATCGCCGCGATGCTGCGCGCCCTCTTGTCGTTCCTCGCAAACGGAGAAACACCGGTGAAGTACGTCCCGACGTTCGCGGACGACCGATGGAGCGTTGTCCGGGACTTCGTAGTCAGCGCAGTGGCCGACGCGGCGGCATCCATTGCTCAGCCCGCCGACCGGCTCATCGTCGTTGCGGCACCGTTCGTCGACTGGGTCGTCAACGTCAATGGATACCCGGCGAAGACCGCCGTCGTGTTCCACCCCGTCATCATCCGGCGGTACATCACCCGGACCGACGTCACCTGGTCGGACACCACGCGTCGAACGTATCGGTCCGCTCTGATGCGCATGTCCGAGGTCCTCGTCGGCGAGGTGCCGCTGGAGTTCGCGCCGACGGCTCCGCAGAACACCGCAGCACCCTACGACGACCTCGACCTGCACCTCCTTGAGAGCTGGGCGACGGGCCAGTCGACCGCGGCACGACGGCGCAGTGCCGGCGTCGTCCTCGCGCTCTGCGCTGGAGCGGGGCTGAAAGCGAGCGAGCTCCTCCAAGTCCGCCGCCGCGACATCGTCGCTGACGCCGAGGGTGTCCTCGTCACCGTTACGGCGGGAGCCCGGACCGTTCCGCTCCTGGCCCGATTTGAGACGCTCCTGCTCAAGTCCGTTGCCGAGGTCGAGCCGGAGCACTGGGTATTCGGGTCGCCGAAGCGGGTCAAGCACGGCATCAGTACGCTCACCACGTTCCTCTACGACACCGACCGCGGCAACGAACCAAGTCCCGTCACCACCCGCATGCGGAACACCTGGCTCATCACCCACCTCATCGCCCGCACCGACATGCGCGCTCTCATGACCGCCGCCGGCGTCACGAAGTTCGAACACCTCGACCAACTCGTCGCCCATGTCCCGGCACTGGACACCGATTCCTACCGCAGCCAGCTCCGTGCGGAGGTGGCACGATGACCGCGCCGCTTCCCAAGCACCACGACTACGAAGATGCTGAGCGATTCATGCTCGAAGCCTTCGGTGTGCCTATGGGGAAGTATATGCGCGTCGGCGAAGTGGTTCCACTCGAACTCGCTGTCCACGAGGCGGTCCTCCTGTTCAGCCGCGCACCGATTGAAGAACGAGTGATGGAATGGCGGCGTGAGGAACGTCGCTCGAATCGAGGACGTCGCGCACTCTTCTCAGAAGTAAGCCTTCTGAAGTTGATGTTCGTGACGATGCGAGCTCGACGAAGCGTCAGCATCAAGAAGATGACCGAAGTCGCGATGTCCTTGACCGTTCGGCAACGCGAAGCCGTTGGCATCCTTCATTTCTCTCCGCACCAGGCTACGCAGTACCGCCGCCTCTGGGAGGCGATCCAGCGCCTGCGAACCCTCACTGACCGGCACCCCGGCAAGCGGGGCGAGCGAATGCTGAAGAAGGACTATGACCTCCTCGTCGCGAGTCGAGAGCGTAAGCAGATGGCCAAACGGCACGCGCGAATGCTCGAACTCACGAACCTCCTCATTGACGGCTCGGTCAACTTCCTGCCGAGAGACGTCCGCCGACGGTTCAAGGGCGCTGTCGCCATCGACGCCACCTTCGCGGAGGTCTCCGGCAGCCAGAAGGGTGACAAGACAATCGGCCCGAACGATACGGTTTCGGTGAACTTCGACTGCGGGTGGTACACGCGCGATGGCGATCACGACGGGTCCAGAGTCAAGAAGAGCAAGCGCAAGTTTGGCTGGGAGGTCGAGTTCGCGGTCATGACTCGCGACCCTGCTGAAAGCGACTTCACATACCCGCTCCTGTTCCTCGCGACCAGCGGGCACAAGCCGGGCAAGACTCGCGGACACGGCCTGCATCTCTACAACTCGATGCGCTCGCGCGGAATCGACGTCAAGACACTCATCGGCGACCGCGCGTACTTCCCCGGCGCCCGAGTGCAGGACCTCCAAGGGCCGCTCGCGAAAGCTGGCGTCAAGGTCGTTATGGACTACAAGACGACCGAACTCGGCATCCAGGCGTCCTACAACAGCAAAGACGGCCGTCACAAGCTCATCATGGTGGGCGGCAACTGGTACATGGCATGCATGCCCTCAACCCTCATCTTCCTCGAACAAACTCACCAGGCGCGACTCGCCGCCATTGAAGAGTTGCCGGAAGAAGCGCAAAGCGCCGCTCGCGCTGAGGCCGAGGCACTCGCGACGAAGCGTCGGAACTCGCGCAGCAAGTACCATCTGAAGCCGCGCAGCAACTTCGACCAGACGGGCGCCCGGCAGTACACCTATCCCACGTTCAAGAGCGATGAGGTCGAGTTCGATCCCGGATCCGGCGAAGTCGTGGAACTCAAAGTGCCTGGGAAGACCGTCAAGGTCCCGGGCAACCTCAGCAATCGCCCGGGTGTGTTGAATCAGCGCCACCTGAAGTACCACCAGGAGTTCGAGTACGGTTCCGACGAGCAGCGTGCCTGGTTCGGCCAGCGCAACAATGTCGAGAACGGCAACTCACGCCTCAAAGACGCCGATCGCGAAGCCCTCGGAGTGGCTATGAAGCGTCGCGTCCGCGGGCCTTGGTTCGTCGAGCTCGCTGCCGCATTCGCAGCTGCAAGCGCAAACCTCGCTCGCATCATCGAGTGGCTGAAGGAGCGACTGAGCCTCGCGCCCATCAACCGCATGAACAACACCAGCCCCGCCCTGTTCGAGGCCGGCCTGAGCACCCTGACCCTCGACGAGCACGACACTCGAAACGGCTTCAACGCAATCGCGCAGCTACCGGAGTTCCAACTACTGGACTGACGAGCCCGCGCCTCCAAACTTCATAGACCCTGAACTCCCCCTCGCCACGTCCGGCAGGGGGTATTCGTCGTTCCTCGAAGCGAACGCAGACCAAGGCACGCGTCGCGGTACGCTCCCCAGCGGTCGTCGGGACAGGACGAGCGACCCTGGGAGCGGAGCTGAGCGCGGTTTTCCACCTCGGCCTAATGTCACGCTCGAATTTTCCGACTGAGATCGCCGAAAACTCCGAACACCCCTCGGCTCCGCCTCCAGGATTCGAACCCGGACCTAACGGCACCAAAGGCCGTCGTGCTGCCATTACACCAAGGCGGAACGCACCCGTGGGTGCTCGTCCATCCTCCCATGACCGGCGAGGCTGGCCGTCCGCCCCGGGTTCGGCCAAGATGGAGGGATGCCGCACCAGGACGAGGTCGACCGGATCGTCGCGGCGTGGGGGCGTGAGCGTGCCGACCTCGACTTCGGCCCGCTCGAGGTCCTGTCCCGCGTCGACCGGCTCGCGCGGCACCTGGACCGCGCGCGGCGAGCGGCGTTCGACGCGGGTGACATGGAGCCGTGGGAGTTCGACGTGCTGTCGGCGCTGCGACGGGCGGGTGAGCCGTACGAGCTGAGTCCGAAGACCTTGCTGCAGCAGACCCTGGTGTCGAGCGGCACGATGACGAACCGGGTCGACCGTCTGACGGCGCGTGGGCTCGTGGGGCGTCGGACGGACCCGAAGGACGGCCGCGGCATCCTCGTGTCCCTGACGACGAAGGGCCGGGTCGCGGTCGACGCCGCCATCGCGGACCTGTTGACGGCCGAGCGGGACATCCTGTCCGGGGTGTCCGACGCCGAGCAGGACCAGCTGGCCGGGCTGCTCCGGCGGCTCATCCTGGGCCTCGGGGACTAGTCTCCGGCCCATGCACGCGATCACCCTGGCCGTCGCCGACGTCGCACGATCGGCGGACTTCTACCGCGCCCTACTCGGGATCGAGGGCAGCGGCGTCATCGGCACCGAGTACCCGCCGACCGAGACCGAAGCGGGCGGCACCACGGCGATGTTCACCCTGGACGACGGTCTGATCGTCAGCGTCTACGGGCGGGACGACATGGCGAAGGACTCTGGTGTTGCCCTCGCCGACGGCCCCGCGGCGACGATCGGGCACTTCGTCGACAGTCAGGCCGACGCCGAAGCGTTCCTCGACCGGGCCCGGATCGCCGGCGCGACGATGCTCGCTCCCCCGTACACGCGGCCCTGGGGCATGTGGTCCGGGTTCTTCCAGGACCCGGACGGGCACCTGTGGGAGGTCGTCGCGAACCCCGGCGGCGGGGCTCCCGAGGACGCGAAGCCAGCGGAGTAGACCCACTCAGACCCCGAGCAGCTCCGCGACCTCGAGCCAGCGCTCTTCGAGCTGCTCGATCTCGGCCTCGTGCGCCGCGAGCTTCGCCTGCAACTCCCCGAGCCCGGCGTAGTCCGACTGGTCGTGGGTGGCGAAGTCGTCGAGCAGCTTCTTCCGGTCCGCACCCACCTTCGCGATCTTGCGGTCCAGCGCCGACATCTCCTTCTCGGCCGTCCGACGCTCCGCGCCCGACAGGCCCGAGGCGGCCGCAGCCGACGCGCCGGAACCGGCTGACGCAATGGACCCGGCCACAGCACCGGCCGAGCCGGTCCCGCCAGCGGTGTCGGGCCTCCCGGCAGACGCGGCGGCAGCCGCAGAGGCGGTCCCGCCACCGGTGCCGGCCGCACGGAGCCGCATGTACTCGTCGACGCCGCCGGGCAGGTGCCGCAGGTGCCCGCCGAGCACGGCGTACTGCTGGTCGGTGACGCGCTCGAGCAGGTACCGGTCGTGGGAGACGACCAGCAGGGTGCCCGGCCAGGTGTCGAGCAGGTCCTCCATGGCGGCGAGCATGTCGGTGTCGAGGTCGTTCGTGGGCTCGTCGAGGATCAGCACGTTCGGCTCGTCGAGCAGGATGAGCATGAGCTGCAGGCGGCGCTTCTGGCCACCGGACAGGTCCTTGACCGGCGTGGAGAGCTGCTCCGCCGTGAAGCCGAGGCGTTCGAGCAGCTGCGCAGGCGTCATCTCCTTGCCGTCGGCGACGTAGCTCGTCTTCTTGCGGGCGACGACCTCGCGCACCCGGTCGTTCGCGAACTGCGCCAGGTCGGCGAGCTGCTGGTCGAGGATCGCGACCTGCACGGTCTTGCCGGTCTTCACCCGGCCGCTCGTGGGCGCGAGCGTGCCCGAGACGAGGTTGAGCAGCGTCGACTTGCCGGCGCCGTTCGGGCCGAGGATGCCGGTCCGCTCCCCCGGTGCGATGCGCCACTCGATGCGGTCGAGGATCTGGGTGCCGTCGAACGAGACGCTGACGTCGAGCAGGTCGACGACGTCCTTGCCGAGGCGGGCGGTCGCCGTCTTCGCCAGCGCGACCGTGTCGCGGATCGGCGGGACGTCGTCGATCAGGGCGTTCGCCGCGTCGATGCGGAACTTCGGTTTGCTCGTCCGCGCCGGTGCGCCGCGGCGCAGCCACGCGAGCTCCTTGCGGGCCAGGTTCTGGCGGCGCTGCTCGCTCGCCGCGGCCTGCCGGTCGCGCTCAACGCGCTGCAGGATGTACGCCGCGTAGCCGCCCTCGAACGGGTCGACAACGCCGTCGTGCACCTCCCACGTGTCGGTGGACACGGCGTCGAGGAACCATCGGTCGTGCGTCACGACCACCATGCCGCCCTGGTTCGACGACCAGCGACGGTTGATGTGCTCGGCGAGCCACTGGATGCCCTCGACGTCGAGGTGGTTCGTGGGCTCGTCGAGGAACAGGACGTCCCAGTCGCCGACGAGCAGCCGCGCGAGTGCCACGCGGCGGCGCTGGCCACCGGACAGCTCGTCGACGCTGACGTCCCACGGGATGTCCGACACCAGGCCGCCGATGACGTCGCGGATCTTCGGGTCGCCGGCCCACTCGTGCTCTTCGAGGTCGCCGACGACGGTGCTGCCGACGGTCGCGCCCTCGGGCAGGATGTCGCGCTGGTCCAGGTAGCCGACGGTCAACCCGCGGCGGTGCGTGACGCGGCCGTCGTCGGGTTCGAGGCGCTGGGACAGCAGCGCGAGGAGGGTCGACTTGCCGTCGCCGTTGCGTCCGACCACGCCGATCCGGTCCCCCTCGTCGATGCCGAGGGTGACGTTGTCGAAGACGACCTTGGTGGGGAACTCGAGATGCAGGTTCTCGGCGCCGAGGAGATGAGCCACGCGTCAAGGGTAGGCGGCGTGGCGGGGTGGTCGGTGCGGGGGCGTGTGGGTGGGGTCTTCCGGCCGGGGCGGGGATTCGGGTCGTAGGGCCGGGGCGGGGCCGGGCGCACGGTGCGAGCTTGTTCGAATGGTGCGAGGTTGACCGCTCGGTGCGAGGTTGTAGCGGCGCACGGAGCGTGCAACCTCGCACCAGCCGACGGACCGCGCACGGTGCGACGGTGCGACGGCGCATCGGTGCGTCGGTGCGACGGCCTGGAAGCGCGGGTCAGCTCGGTCGCACGGTGCGGGCTTCGGCAGGTGGTGCGAGGTTGACCGCTCGGTGCGAGGTTGTAGCGGCGCACGGAGTGGGCAACCTCGCACCAGCCGACCAACCGCGCACGGCGCGTCGACCTGGAGGCCCGGGTCAGCTCCCCGGGGCTGGCGCGGCTCCGGCGGTCGGGTACGTCAGCTCGCGGGAGCGGCGTCGCCCTCGCCGGCGGCGTCCTTCGCGCGCTTCAGCCGAGCCTGCGCCTCCCAGTACTCGATCTCGCGCTCGAGTTCGGCGAGCTCCTGCTCCGTACCGCTGATGCGCTTGGCGCCGTGGGCGTTCCGGGCATCGCCGAGGGTGGCGTACCGGTCCTCGTGACGGGCGGGTTCGATGTAGCGGCCGTGGTTCCGCTCACCCGGGGCCCAGTCGTGGCCGATGGCGAACCAGACGATGCTGCCGACGACGGGGATCAGGATCACGAGGATCACCCACGCGATCTTCGGGAGTCCGCGGATCTGATCGTCGTTCTTCGTCAGGATGTCGATCAGGGCGAAGACCAGCAGGATGACGGTGATCCCGGGCAGCAAGACGCTCATGTTCGCGATTCTATGGAGAACCTGAGGGCTGTCGCCACGCCCCGAACGCGTGCCGGTGTTGCGATCCGGCCACGGTCAGCTGCGGGGCCGTACAGGGTCGACGTCCATGCGGTGCGGGGCTACGAGACAGCGCCGGGCGAGCACGGTGCGACGCACCGACCACACGAACTGGGCGACCGTGAACAGACTTCCGGTCAGGTAGACCGGCCAGAAGGCCGTCCCCGCGACGGCGATCGACGACCAGACGACGAGCAACCCGGCCTGCATCGGGAGTGCGGCACCGCTCGCCAGGTCGGTCGCGACGGCGTCGACCACGATCCGTCGATCCGCCGGCGCGTCCGCCTGGCCGACCGCCGCACGGGAGACCGCACGCTGCTCACGCTGCAACAGGGAGGCGACGACCTGCTCACGGACGACGGTGCGTCCTGCACGGCGCCGGAACCGGACCGCCCGGATGATCTCCACCACCAGGATGAGCACCGCGATGCTGAGTCCGACGGTCGAGAGCATCAGCCGTGCATCGGAGTCCGGGGGCAGCGCGACGCCGACGAGCACCAGCAGCGCGATCACGAGGGCCACCGCCAGGACGAACCCGCGGATGGGCAGGACACGACGGTCACGCGGCTGCGCGAGGTACGCCTTCGCCCGGATCTCCGCGTCGGCCCACCGCCGATCGGCGGCCGTCTGTGCTTCGGTCACCGATCTGAGCGAACCAGCTCGACCTGAGCATCCGTCACAGGGCCGCGACCCACTCGTCCGTGCCGTCGGTGAACCGCTGGTGCTTCCAGATCGGGACTCGCTCCTTCACCAGGTCGACCAGCTCCCCGCACGCTGCGAACGCCTGCGCCCGGTGCGACGACGCCACCGCTGCGGCGAGCGCCACGTCCCCGATGCCGAGCGACCCGACGCGGTGCAGCACGGCGATCCGGACGTCGGGGTGGGCGTCGGCGACGGTGCGGGCGACCTCGGCGATGACGTCGCCGGCGCTGGGGTGCCGCTCGTAGTCGAGCGCGGTGACGCCCTTGCCGCCGTCGTGGTCGCGGACGACGCCGGCGAACGTGACGACCGCGCCGTCCTGGTCGGTGGCGACGACGGCGGAGACCTCGTCGACGGTGATCCCCCGGTCGACGACGTCGGCGAGGACGACGCTCGCATCCGGTGCCGGGGTCGGGGCCGGCGACGCGGTCATGACGCGCTCCGCGGCGCGTGGCCCTCGCCGTGCACCTGCGCGAGCACGTGCTCTACCAGCCCGTCGAGCACGGCCAGTCCATCCGCCACCCCGCCGCGCGACCCGGGCAGCGTGACGATCAGGGATCCGCCGGTGCTGATGCCGGCGATGCCGCGGCTCAGCAGTGCGGTCGGACCGGCCCCCGCGAGCCCGCGACGACGGACCTCTTCGAGGACACCGGGCAGCTCCAGGTCGATGAGGGGCGCGACGGCCTCGGGCGTCCGGTCGGTCGGGGTGACGCCGGTGCCCCCGGTCGTGATGACGATCCGGGCCCCGGCGAGCAGTTCGGCGGTCACGGTCTCGGTGATCGCCCCGCCGTCGGGGACGATCACGGGCTCGGCGACGGTGAAGTCCCGCTCGCGCAGCCACCCCGCGATGACGGGCCCGGTGCGGTCGAGTGCCGGATCGACGGCTGCCTGCGTGGACACCACCACAACGGCGGCACGGCCCCTGGTCGGCTGCGAGGTCATCGGTTGCTCCAGTCTCCGGACCGACCGCCGTGCTTCTCGAGCACTCGGACGTCCGTGATCGAGGCCGCCCGGTCGACGGCCTTCACCATGTCGTACACGGTCAGCGCGGCGACGCTCGCGCCGGTCAGCGCTTCCATCTCGACGCCGGTGCGCGAGGTCGTGCGGACCGAGACCTCGATCAGCACGCGGTCGTCGGCGCCGGTGATGTCGACCTGCACCCCGGCGATGGGGAGCGGGTGGCAGAGCGGGATGAGGTCGGAGGTCTTCTTCACGGCCATGATCGCGGCGATGCGGGCGGTGCCGATGACCTCGCCCTTCGGCAGGGAGCCGTCGAGGATGCGGGCGACGACGTCGGGCCGGGTGACGAGTGTGGCGGTGGCGGTCGCCGAGCGGTCGGTGACGTCCTTCGCGGACACGTCGACCATGTGCGCGGACCCGTCGGCGCGCACGTGCGACAGCTCGGCCGCGTCGGACGGATCGACCTGATCGGACGTGTCGGCGGGTTCGGTCATCGGAGGCTCCAGACGGTCAGGACGTCACCGGGTTCGACGGCGTCGACCCCCACCGGGACGTGCACGAGGTGCGTGGCGGCGGCGTAGTGCGCGAGCAGGTGGGAACTCGGGCCGCCCACGAAGTGGACGACCCCGTCGGCCACCCGGCCACGCCGCACCTGGTGCTTGCCACCCGGTGACTGCGCAGCCGAAGCAGCGGGCAGGTGCAGCACGGGGCGGTCGGCCGGCAGCCCGACGAGGGGCGCGAGCAGCGGACGGAGGAAGACCTCGAACGAGACGAGCGCCGACACCGGGTTGCCGGGGAACGACACCACCGGCACCGGTCGACCGGCGAGCTCCACGCTGCCGAACGCCTGCGGCCCGCCGGGCTGCATCGCGACCGGGGTCACGGCGAGCCCGCGGGGTTCGAGTGCCTGCCGCACGACCTCGTACGCGCCCGCACTGATGCCCCCGGTGGTGAGCACGAGGTCGGCCCAGTCCCCCACGGCGTCGTCGAGCTCGGTGACGAACGCGTCGACGTCGTCGGGGACCCGGACCGTGCGGGACGAAGCACCGATCTCGGCGAGCGCCGCCTGCAGCGCGATGCCGTTCGCGTCGCCGATCGTCGCCGCGTCGGTGTCGGCTCCCTGCAGCTCGGACCCCGTCGAGACCACGAGCACCCGCAGTGGTCGACGAACCTGCACGGTGGACACTCCAGCGGCTGCGAGCGCACCGAGCAGGGCGGGGGTGATCGGCGCTCCGGTCGGAGCGATGGATGCACCGAGGGCCAGGTCGCTGCCGGTCGCCCGCACGAAGGTGCCCGGCACGAGGTCAGCGGGCACCGTGACGTGCCCCAGGTCGAGCGCAGCCGGGAAGGACCCCGGCGACGTGGCCTCCACCGGGAAGACGGCATCGGCGCCGTCGGGGATCCGCGCGCCGGTCATGATCGGTGCCGCTGTGCCGGCGGAGAGCGGTGCGGGGACGACCCCGGCGGGGATGGGCGCGACGACCCGGACGTCCTGTCCGGCATCGGCCACCCGGACCGCGAAGCCGTCCATCTGGCTGTTGTCGAAGGGCGGCAACGGGACCGGTGAGGCGACGGGTGCAGCGAGCACGCGGTGCCCGTGACCGGCACGGCCGTCGACGGCCAGGTCGTCGATCCGCCACGACGCACCCCCGAGGCCCGCCAAGACCGGCGCGAGCAGCGCCGCCAGGTCGTCGCGGTGCTGACCGATCGTTCGCACAGGTGCCTCCGAACAGGGATGGTGTCGCCGCTCCCGGTTCGTCCGGGGCCGGCGTCAGTAGCGTATCCAGCGCGCAGACCGCGCCGACGACCTTTCGGAGGACCTGTGGAGAACGACGAAGCCGTGACGATCGGTGTCATCGGGGGCTCCGGCCTCTACCAGCTGTTCGAGGAGGGGACCGCCGAGGAGCTGGACGTGCCGACGCCGTTCGGCCCGACGTCGAGCCCGATCAGCATCGGCACGATGTCCGGCCGTCGGGTCGCGTTCCTCACCCGGCACGGTCGTGAGCACTCCGTCGCGCCGCACCGCATCAACCACCGCGCGAACCTCTGGGCGCTCCGCTCCCTGGGCGTCCGGGCGATCGTGTCCTCGAGCGCCGTCGGTGGTCTGCACCCCGACTACGCCCCGGGCACCTTCGTCGTGACCGACCAGCTCATCGACCGCACCTTCGGCCGCGCGGACACGTTCTTCGAGGAGGACGTCCAGCACCTGTCGTTCGCCGACCCGTTCGACCCGACGCTGCGCCGCGCGGCCGTCGACGCGATCGCAGCACTCGATGTGCCGTTCCGTCCGACCGGCACGTGCGTGGTCATCCAGGGCCCCCGCTTCTCGACGCGCGCCGAGTCCGTCTGGCTGCGCGAGGCCGGCGGCCACACCATCAACATGACGATGACCCCCGAGGTCCCGCTCGCCGCCGAGCTCGGCATCGCGACCGTCAACCTGTCGTTCGTCACCGACGCCGACGCCGGCCTGGCCCCGACGGAGGACGAAGCCGCAGCCGCAGCCGCCCACGCGGCCACGGCGGACGCAGCGGCCACGGCGGGCACAGCGGCCACGGGCGACGCAGCCGACGACGCCGGCGCACCCGTCACCCACGCCCTCGTGATGGAGCGTCTCGCCCGCGCCAACGAGGTGATCGTCCGCGCCATCGGCGGGATCGTCGGCGCGATCCCCGCCGACTTCACGCCGCGCGAACTCGTCCCGGCGAGCGCCAGCGCCAGCATCATGCAGACCCAGCCCACCGCCGCGACCACGGGACCCACCGCATGACCCGCCTGCTCGTCACCGGCGGCGCCGGCTTCATCGGGTCCGCGATCGTCCGCCGCGCGCTGGCCGACGGCCACGAGGTCCGCGTCCTCGACTCCCTCCGCGACGACGTCCACGGCGACGCCGGCGAGGTCGTGCGGGCCCACCAGCAGCGGGGCATCGAGTTCGTGCACGGCGACGTCCGCGACCGGGTCTCGCTCGACGCCGCGCTCGACGGCGTCGACGTGGTCTGCCACCAGGCCGCCAAGGTCGGCCTCGGCGTCGACTTCCAGGACGCCCCCGACTACGTCTCGTCGAACGACGCCGGCACCGCTCACGTCCTCGCCGGCATGGACCGGCACGACATCGGCCGACTCGTCGTCGCGAGCTCGATGGTCGTCTACGGCGAGGGCGCCTACACGACGTCCGACGGCGAGCCCGTCCGTCCGCCGGCTCGCCGCCGCGAGGACCTCGGCGCCGGTCGCTTCGACCCGATCGGCGCGGACGGCCACCCCCTGCTGCCCGGACTGATCGACGAGTCCGCCGCGCTCGACCCCCGCAACGTGTACGCGCAGACGAAGGTCGCGCAGGAGCACCTGGCCTCGAGCTGGGCGCGCGCGACGGGCGGGCGCGCGATCGCGCTCCGCTACCACAACGTCTACGGACCGGGCATGCCCGCGAACACCCCCTACGCCGGTGTCGCATCACTGTTCCGCTCGGCACTGGCCCGTGGCGAGGCCCCACGCGTCTTCGAGGACGGTGCCCAGCGCCGAGACTTCGTGCACGTCGACGACGTCGCCGGAGCGAACGCCGCCTCCATCGCCGCGACCGCCGACCTGCCCGCCGACTCGTTCCGCGCGTACAACGTCGGGTCCGGCGTCGTGCACACGATCGGCGACATGGCCGCGGCGATCGCGGGCCCCGACGGCCCCCAGCCGGTCGTCACGGGCGAGTACCGCCTGGGCGACGTCCGCCACGTCACGGCGAGCTCGGACCGCATCGCCGCCGAGCTCGGCTGGCGCGCCGAGGTCGACTTCGAAGCAGGCATGCGCGACTTCGCGACGGCACCGCTCCGCAGCGCCGTCCAGTAGCCCCACTTCGTGAGCAGGAATGGTCCGGTCACCGGACGAGACCCGACCATTTCTGCTCACGAAGCGCGTGCACCCCGCGCCCCGCGCCCAGCGCGACCACACGCCGGGCGTGACCCGACACGAACGCCCGCCACGGGCCTCCCGTCCGCTTGTCCCCCGTTCTGGGGACCCCGCCCCGAAACAGTGCGCTGACTGACCATCGGGTACAGATTTCCTGTACCCCGACGCGCGTCGTCGTGTTACGTCGAGTGCATGACAGGACACACCCGTCGATCTGACGACCGGCACCGAATGACGGACATGAGTGTCGACGTCATCCTCCCGTGCCTCGACGAGGCCGATGCCCTGCCGAAGGTGATCGCTCGCCTTCCGGAGGGCTACCGCGCGATCGTGGTGGACAACGGCTCGACCGACGGTTCCGCCGACGTCGCCCGCGCCCACGGCGCCCTCGTCGTCACGGAACCGGTGAAGGGCTTCGGCTCCGCCTGCGCCGCGGGCGTCGCGGCCGCCACCGCCGACTTCGTCGCCTTCTGCGATGCGGACGCCTCGATGGACCCCGCCGAACTGCCGCCGCTCGTCGACCGCGTCGCGAGCGGCCGCGTCGACCTGGCGCTCGGCCGACGTGTCCCGACGAGCAAGGGCGCGTGGGCGCCGCACGCACGGTTCGCGAACCGCGTCCTCGCTGTCCTGATGCACCGTGCGACCGGCTACCGCCTGCGCGACCTCGGCCCGATGCGCGTCATGCGCCGCGAGGACCTCGTCGCCCTGGACCTGCAGGACCGCCGCAGCGGCTACCCGCTCGAGATGGTCCTGGCCGCGCACGCGGCCGGCTGGCGCGTCGACGAGTCCGACATCGGCTACGCGCAGCGCATCGGCGACAGCAAGGTGACCGGGACGCTCCGCGGCACGATCAACGCGGTCCGCGACATGACCCGCCTGCTGCGCGCGTACCGCCGGGAGGCCCGTGTCCGGGTCGTCGCACCGGCGTCCGTCCGCCACGTGTCCGGCTCCACCGTCGCGACCGGTTCCACGGCACGGCCCGACTCCGCACCCGTCACCGCCTCGGTCGAGGGGACGCGCGCATGATCGCCGGCATCACCGTGGCCGTGGTCGCGAAGGAGTGCCTGCCCGGCAAGGTGAAGACCCGCCTGACCCCGGCGCTCTCCCCCGAGGGCGCCGCCCGTGTGGCGTCCGCGAGCCTCGCCGACACCCTGTCGACCGTCCGCGCCCTGCCCGCCGAGCGCCGCGTGCTGTTCTTCGACGGCGACGTCGTCCCGGAGTCGGCCGAGGGCTTCGACGTCCTCCACCAGCCCGGCGGCGGACTCGACGAGCGCCTCGGGTTCCTGTTCGACGCGATCGACGGCCCGTTGCTGCTCGTCGGGATGGACACCCCGCAGGTGTCCACCGACGCGCTCGCCCGGGTGTTCGACCAGCCCGAGCGCGACGCGTGGTTCGGCCCCGCCGAGGACGGCGGCTTCTGGTCGCTCTACCTGCAGGCCCCGACCGGCGACCTGCTCCGCGGCGTCCCGATGTCGCAGGACGACACCGGCGCCGTCCAGCTCGCACGTCTGACCGACGCCGGCCTGGACGTCGGGATCCTCGGCGAGCTGCTCGACGTCGACACGATGCCCGACGCCGAACGCGTCGCCGAACTCGCGCCGGACTCCGGCTTCACCCAGGCACTCCGTGCCGAGACCGCGGGGAGTCTCCGATGACCATGCACGCACCCGTCTCCTTCGGCGCCGGCGGCGGCGAGCCCTACGCCCGGGCACTGCGCTCGGACGGACGGCTCCGGCTGACCGACCCGGACCGCCCCGACGTCGTCACGACGATGGACGTCGGCCGGTGGAGCGCCGCGGCCGACCGGGTCGACCGCTCGCTGCTCGACGACGCCGACGGCCCCGTGATCGACATCGGCTGCGGCCCCGGGCGGATGCTCGTCGCCGCGCGCAACCGCGGCATCCCCGCACTCGGCGTGGACGTCTCCGCCGAGGCCGTGGCGATCGCCCAGCGGTCCGGTGGCACCGCGATCCAGGGGTCGGTGTTCGACGCGGTCCCCGACGAGGGGCACTGGGACACCGCCCTGGTCATCGACGGCAACATCGGCATCGGTGGCGACCCCGCCGCCCTGCTCGAGCGCTGCGCCGAGATCGTCCGCGCCGGTGGCCGGGTGATCGTCGAGACGAACCCCGACCCGCTGGCCGACCGGGTGTACACCGCCCGCGTGGTGGACGCCGACGGCCACGAGAGCGCCGGGTTCCCCTGGGCCGAGGTCGGACTCGACGCGCTGCACCGGCACGCGGCAGACGCCGGCCTCGTGGCGCGGCAGAGTTGGACGGTCGCGGGCCGGAGCTTCTGCGAGCTCATGGCCTGATCACGCACGTTCGTGCACTTGTTTTGCATCATGCAAGACAGTCACGTACGGTCGAGCACATGACGAACAGCACCTTCCCGCTCGGCGGCACCTTCGTGTCCGGACTCCGCGGCCGTGACGAGCGCGGGTCCTTCACGGGCACCCGCTCCACCGACTCGGTCGGCACCTACACGGGCGCGCCGATCACCGGACGCCTCGGGCGCTTCACCGACGTGCAGCGGTCGCGTCCCGGCACCTGGACCGCCTCCACCCGCACGGCCACCGGCTCGTTCCGCACGGCGACCGGCTCCTTCCGCACCGCCTGAGCCGTGCCGTCGCCCCGGTCGGCGGACACGGCTCCGGCCGCGCTCTGCGGCCCGGGCTGTGCGCCGGCCGGACGCGTCCGGGTGCGCGATGCCAGGATGGACCCATGAACGACCGCGCCGGCACCCCCGCGACCGCAGACGACCTCGTCGACATCGACGCGCTCGTCGCCGCCTACTACGACCGAGTGCCCGATGTCTCCGTCGCCGAGCAGCAGGTCGTGTTCGGCACCTCCGGCCACCGCGGCTCCTCGCTCGACTCCGCCTTCAACGACACCCACATCGCCGCGATCACGCAGGCGATCGTCGAGTACCGGCAGTCGCAGGGCACCGACGGCCCGCTCTTCATCGGGCGCGACACCCACGCCCTGTCCGGCCCCGCCGAGCGGACCGCGCTCGAGGTCCTGGCAGCGAACGGCGTGCACGTCCTGGCCGACAGCGACAACGGCTACGTGCCGACCCCGGCGTTGAGCCACGCGATCATCCGCTACAACCGCGCCGGCAACCCCGACACGGCGGACGGCATCGTCATCACGCCGAGCCACAACCCGCCCCGCGACGGCGGCTTCAAGTACAACCCGCCGCACGGCGGCCCCGCCGACAGCGACGCCACGAGCTGGATCGCCAACCGAGCGAACGCGATCATCGAGGGCGGCAACACCGAGGTGCAGCGCACCGAGCACGCCACCCCCGACCGCTACGACTTCCTGCACACCTACGTCGCCGACCTCGAGAACATCATCGACATCGCCGCGATCAAGCGTGCCGGGGTGAAGATCGGCGCCGACCCGCTCGGTGGTGCATCGCTGCCGTACTGGAACCTCATCCGCGACCACTACGGCCTCGACCTGACCGTCGTGAACCCGGACGTCGACCCGACCTGGTCGTTCATGACGCTCGACTGGGACGGCAAGATCCGGATGGACCCGTCGAGCCCCTCGGCGATGGCCTCGGTCCTGGCGCACAAGGACGAGTTCGACGTCCTCACGGGCAACGACGCCGACTCCGACCGGCACGGCATCGTCACGCCCGACGGCGGCCTGATGAACCCGAACCACTACCTCGCCGTCGCGATCGAGTACCTCTACGCACACCGTCCGGCGTGGCGCGACGACGCCGCCATCGGCAAGACCCTGGTGTCGTCGAGCATCATCGACCGCGTCGCCGAGTCGCTCGGGCGCCGTCTGTGGGAGGTCCCGGTCGGCTTCAAGTGGTTCGTGCCCGGCCTGATCGACGGCTCCGTCGCCTTCGGTGGCGAAGAGTCCGCCGGAGCGTCGTTCCTGCGCACCGACGGCACGGCGTGGACCACCGACAAGGACGGCATCATCCTGGCGCTCCTGGCGTCCGAGATCGTCGCCGTCACCGGCAAGACGCCCTCGCAGCTGTACGTCGAGCTGACCGAGCGCTTCGGCGACCCGGTCTACCAGCGCGTCGACGCCGCGGCCTCGAAGGAGCAGAAGGCACGCCTGTCGAAGCTCGACGGCGACGCCATCACCGCCGAGACCCTGGCGGGCGACCCGATCACCGCGAAGCTGTCGAAGGCCCCCGGCAACGACGCGGCCGTCGGCGGCGTCAAGGTCGTCACCGACAACGCCTGGTTCGCCGCACGGCCGTCCGGCACCGAGGACGTCTACAAGATCTACGCCGAGAGCTTCGTCGGGCAGGAGCACCTGGAGCAGGTGCAGCGCGAGGCCAAGGAGATCGTGGACGCCGCACTCGGCGCCTAGTCGGTCACCCGCAGGACCCGCACTGGCGGCGGTCGAGGATCAGTCCTCGGCCGCCGCCAGTGCCAGTTCGCAGAACATCGCGTCGGCCCACGAGAACCACGGGCGCGAGAACTGCGCCGGGTCCTCGACGTCGAACGACTCGTGCATGTCGCCGGTCCCGCCGTCGGTCGCCACGAGCACGTCGAGCAGCTCCCGGCGACGCGCCGGCGACCCGGAAACCAGCCCCTCGACCGCCAGGGCGATCGGCCACACCCGCTGCGGCAACGTGTGCGGGCTGCCGACGCCGGCCGCCGCGGTGCCGCTGAACCAGTACGGGTTCGCCGGTGACAGCACGAAGTCCCGCGTCGCCGCCCACACCGAGTCGTCGAGCACCGACGGCGCCGACAACGGCAGGGACAGCAGCGACGGGGTGTTCGCGTCGTCCATGAGCAGCACGCCGCCCAGCCCGTCGACCTCGTAGGCGTAGACGTCCTCCCCCGCGGGCCCGGGCACGACGCCGTGCTGCCGGACGCCGTCCAGGATGCTCGCGCGCAGCACGTCGGCGTCGTCCGCCAGGCCGGTGTCGGACCAGACGTCACGCGCGATGGCGGCGACGGCGAGCAGCGCCTCGGCGGCGAACAGGTTCGCCGGCACGATGTAGCCGTACGTGCAGGCGTCGTCCGACGGGCGGAACCCGCACCACGTCATGCCCGTCACCGCGACCGGGGTGCCGCGGCCGTCGCGCGCGAGGGTCTCGGTCGGGATGGCCCCGTCGCGCACGAACCGGTAGCCCGAGGCGTCGTGGTCCTGTTCGGTCCGCCACTGCGCCACGATCGTGCGGAACGCCCGATGGGCCCGCTCGTCGAGCACCGCGGTCGACCCGGTCGCCCGCCACAGCGCGTACGCGAAGGTCACCGGGTACGCCAGGCTGTCGACCTCGTACTTCTGCTCCCACACCAGCGGGTCGGCGTTCAGGTCGTCCGGGTCGTAGTGCGCGCCGTTCGGCTCGCGGTTGAACGAGTTCGCGTAGGGGTCGTGCTCGATCAGCCGGAACTGCCGCCGCACGACCGCCCAGAGCAGGTCCGCGAGCGCCGGGTCGTCCGCCGCGAACCGCAGGTACGGCGTCATCTGCGTCGTCGAGTCGCGGAGCCACATCGCCGGGATGTCCCCCGTGATGACGAAGGCGCCGTCGTCGTCGAGCGAGATCGTGTCCCGCAGTGTCCGGACGAGCGCGCGCTCCACCCGGTCCCCGATCTCGGTGCCGACCGCGGCGCGGACCCGGTCGGCGGCCGCCACCAGCGTCGGCGTGATCTCCTCGAGCTGCGTCCGCGTCACGACACCCATCGCACTGACTCCTGTCCGTCGGTGACGCGGACGGTCCGCGTCGACCCGGGTGGATCGAGCACGTCGTCCGTCCAGCAGTCGAGTTCGAGCGGCCGTGCACCGAGCCGGAGACCAGCGTCCCACGTGCCGAGCGCATCGAGTCCGAGCGTGTACGCGGTGTCGACGGTCCCGCCAGCGGGCACGTCGACCGTCACCAGGGCGAGCAGTCGCCGTCGCCGCGGTCGGACACCGGTCTCCCGCCGCCGCCCCCACAGGGGCGCCGACACCCGACGGGGCGCGTCCGACCTGTTGCGCACCGTCACCGGGACGGTCACCGTCCCCCCGGCCAGGAGGCGCACAGCAGTCACCGCGTCGCTCCCCTCCGCCAGGCGGACGTCCACCCCGTCGCCCGGCCCGGGTGCACCGGTCACGGTCGAGCGGCTGGTCACGTCGACGTAGCCGCGTGCCGTCTCGAGCCGCTCGTCGTGCGCCACCGGCAGGACGCCGTCGGCGCCGGGCCAGGTCGCGGGGAGCCGCCCCTCGGCCGGGGCGCCGAACAGCACGTCCGCGACGGCACGACCGCCGGAAGGCCCCGGGAACGGCACGACCAGCACGCTGTCGGCCAGGGCGAGCACCTCCGTCAGGACCCGCGGTCGACCGTCGACGACGACCGCGACGACCGGCAGACCGCTCTCGCGGGCGGCGCGGAGCACGTCGAGCTGCGCGTCGGGCACGGCGATCGAGGCCAGGTCGACCCCCTCGCCGTTCGTGGTGTCCGGAGCCGGACCGCTGACGGCGCCGTTGTCCTCGAAGCCGTCGTCGTACGCGCGACGACTCGACCCGCCGAGCACCACCATCGCCACGTCGGCGCCGAGGAGCGCCGTGCGGACCGCGAGGAGCCCGTCGGGGCCCGGCAGGGGCTGTCGGAGCCCGCTGCCCCGGGCGGTGCGGATCCGGGCGGGGCCGAGCCGGGCCTCCAGGGCGGAGCGGACGGTGGACGCACCGGGGTCGTCGGGCGGCCGCGGAGGTGAGTAGTCGCCGAGCAGTGCGTCGACGTCGTCGGCGTTCGGGCCGACCACGGCGACGACGGCGTCGGGTGCGATCGCGGGCAGCGCTCCGCCCAGGGCGACCACGGCGCGGTGAGCGGCACGTTCGGCGAGCGCGATGGTCGCGCGTTCCGGTGGCTCGGCGCGCGTCGCTGCTGGTGCTGGTGCTGGTGCTGGTGCTGGTGTCGTTGGTGGTGCTGGTGTCGGCGTCGCGAGCAGGCCGACGCGGCGCTTCAGGGCGAGCACGCGGTCCACCGCCTGGTCGAGGTCGTCGGTGCTGATCAGGCCCCGGTCCAGTGCCTCGTCGAGGTGCGTGTACGACTCGTCCCACAGGCTCAGGTCGACCCCGGCACGGAGCGCGAGCGCAGCCGCTGAGGCCGGATCGGGGGTGACGTCGCGCAGCCGGTCGATGGCGGTGCCGTCGGCCATCACGAGCCCGTCCCAGCCCCAGGTGTCGCGGATCGTGGTGGTGAGCAGGTCGCGGTTGCCGCAGCACGGCACCCCGTCGACGTCGTTGTACGCCGCCATGAAGCCGGCGACGTGTTCGCGTGCCGCGGCGAGCGCCGGCGGCAGGTGCACCTCGGCGAGCTCGCGGCGGCCGATCGGGGCGCCGGAACCGTTCCGCCCACCGATGCCGGCGCCCTGCCCGGCCAAGTGCTTCGCGACGACCGCGACGTGTCGGTCGTCGATCGGGCCCGGACCGCCGCCCTGCATGCCCCGGACGGTGGCGGCGACCATGATCGCGGCGAGCGCGGCGTCCTCGGACCAGCACTCCTCGCTCCGACCCCACCGGGGATCGCGCAGGACGTCGAGCCCGGAGACGAGGGCGACGTGGGTACCGCGGGCGCGGACCTCGGCGGCGACCGCGGCCGCGAGGTCCTCGACGAGCTGCTCGTCCATCGCGGCGCCGAGCGCGAGGTTCACCGGCACCGTCGTGCCACCGAGGGCCTGCAGCCCGTGCGGGACCTCTTCCACGAAGAGCGTCGGGACGCCGCCGTCGCTGTGCGCGACGACGTGGTCCTGCACGGCGGCGTAGGCCTCGGCGGAGCGTTCGGGTGGGATGCCGTTGCCCCAGTGCACGCCGGACCAGGGGTCGGCGCGGAGCACGCCGTAGACCGCGCCGATCCCGCCCCACCGGTCGACCTCGGCGCGCAGGACGTCGGTGATCCGCGGGCGGCCGTCGACCCAGCGGACGGCCTCCCAGCCCTTCAGTCGCTGGTTGAGCTGGCCGATGCGGGCGCGGACGTCGAGGCTGGTCGCGGTCTGGTGCTCGGTCATCCCTTGATCGCTCCGGAGACCAGGGCGCGCTGCATCTGGCGCTGCAGGATCGAGTAGACGAGGTACACCGGCAGCAGCGTGAACAGCGTGCCGGCCATGAGCATCCCGTAGTCGGTGCCGGCGTCGACCTTCAGCGTCGGGAGCGCCACCTGGATCGTCCGCTGCGCGGTGTCCGGCCCGATGAGCACCAGGGCGTAGAGGTACTCGTTCCAGAACGACAGGAAGTTCAGCAGCAGCACCGTGGCGATGCCCGGGATGCAGATCGGCAGGTACACCTGGCGCATCACCTGCCACGCCGAGGCACCGTCCATCGACGCGGCCTCCTCCAGCTCGCGCGGGATCGTCCGCATGAACTGCGTCAGGATCACGACGGCCAGGGGCATCGCGGTCGCCGGCAGCAGGAGCACGAGGAACGTCCGGGTGTGGAACAGCCCCATCCCGGCGGCGAGCAGGAACGTCGGGAACAGCGCCGCGAACGACGGGATGAGGAACCCGAGCGAGAACAGTCCCTCGACGATCCGTCCGGCGCGGCCGGTGGCCCGGGCGAGGGCGAACGACGCCGGCAGCGCGAGGACGAGGGTCAGCACGAGGGCCGCCACCGTCGTGATCGCCGAGTTCGCGATGGCCGGTCCGAGCGAGGCCTGGCGGATCGCCTCGGTGAAGTTCGACAGGTCCCACGACGCGGGCAGCGCCAACGGGGACTCGAAGATGCCGTCGTTGTCCTTGAACGACGACACCACGAAGTAGTAGAAGGGCAGGATCAGCAGGGCGGCGTAGATCCACGCCACGGTGCCGCTCGTGATGGAGCCGATCCGGTCACGCAGCCGGATGCCGGCGGTGGGTTTCGCCATGGTGGTCTCCCGGGGTCTGTCGGTCAGGGGCGGTCAGTGGGTCTTGCGCAGGACCCGGCGGATGACGAACATCCCGGCGAGTCCGAGCACGAACAGGACGACGCCGACGGCCTGGCTGTAGCCGAGGTCGGTGTCGACGAACGCCTTCTGGTACACGAGGTACGACAACGTCGTGGTCGCGGTGCCCGGGCCGCCCTGGGTCAGCAGGAGCACGTTCTGCGCCGAGCTGAAGAGCATCGACAGGAACTGCAGCATCGCCACCACCCCGATGAAGTCGCGGGCGATCGGCCAGTACACACCCCACGCCAGCCGCCACGATCCGGCGCCGTCCATCCGGGCGGCCTGCACGACCTCGGTGTCGACGCCGTCGAGCCGGCTCGCGATGAGCACCGCCGAGTACCCGATGCCGGCCCACAGGTCGACGACGATGAGCGCGCCGAGGGCGGTCGCGGGGTCGGCCAGCCAGGCCTTGCCGCCGATGCCGAGCGTCGCGAGCACCCCGTTGACCAGGCCGTCGGGATTGAGCATCGCGTAGAACATCATCGCCGTGGCCGGTGCCGAGATGAGCGCCGGGATGAAGAGCAGGTAGCGGAGCACCTTGTGCCCGCGCGGCTTCTGCACGACGTGGAAGGCGAGCAGGAACGCCAGCACGATCATGATCGGCAACCCCACCACGATCTGCACCGTGCTGTTCCGGACCGCGGCCCAGAACGTCTCGTCGGAGAACAGCACCCGGAAGTTGTCGAGCCCCGCGAACGTCGGCGAGACGAGCATGCCGGGCCAGCTCAGGAAGGCGATCACGATCATCGCGACGACCGGCCCGATCATGAACAGGCCGTACCAGACCAGCGCCGGGATCGCGAAGGTCGGGAAGCTGCCGCGGCTGCTGCCGACGGCGCGGGATCCGCGGCGGACAGGTCCGGGCGGGGTCGACGCCGACCGGACGGGTGGTTCCTCGACGAGCACTGCCATGGGGAGCTCCTTCTCGCAGGGTCGGGTGGGTCAGGCGGCCGTGTAGGCGCGCTCGAAGAGGTCGATGATGCGGTCGGCCGAGGTGCCCGAGCCGTACGCCAGGCTGGTCGCACGGATCATCGGCTCGTACGCCGAGTCGGGCACGAGCAGGTCGGGCAGCATCACCGGGGTGACCTGGTCGTCGGTGAGCTTCGACGCCTGGGCGACGAGCGGGAAGTCGCGGCTGACGGTGTCGGTGATCCGGCTCATGTCGCGGCCGGAGTCGAGGACGAACTCGGTCGTCACCGCCGACGAGTACAGGTACTGCACGAACGGCTTGATGAGGTCGAGCTTCGCCCGGCCGTTCTCGCTGATCCAGATGCCGTGCCCGTTGTAGCTCTTGATGACGCTCGGGTGCGCGATGGCCGCGTGCTGCGAGGGGACCGGCCAGCCGCCCACGGTGACCTCCTTCGCGCGTTCCTTCGACACCAGCGCCAGGGCGGAGGACATCGCGGGGACGATCGCGGCCTTGCGCGTGGTGAACTGCGTCAGTTCGGAGTCCGAGGTGAACCCCTGCACCGAGTCCACGAAGACCCCGGCGTCGCGGAGCTCGACGAAGTGCTCGACTCCGCGGACCGCACCGGCGCTCTCCGAGATCCTGCCCGTGGAGAAGACCTTCGCCGCTTCGTCCTGGGACACGAACCCCTGGATCACCTGCATGAGGAGCTTCTGCCCGCTCCAGTCCGACCCGCCGACGGTGACCGGCCCGATGCCGGCGGAGCGCAGGCGGTCGGCTGCGGCGATGAGCGCGTCCGAGGTCGTCGGGATCTCGCTGACTCCGGCCTGTTCGAGCAGCGCCGTGTTGAACGACACCGGCCAGTTCGTCCGGGTGAACGGGAACGCCCGGAGCCGGCCCTGGTCGTCGGTCCACTCCTCGATCGCCTCGGGGATGATCTTGTCGCGCAGATCCCACTCGTCGAGGTACCGGGAGACGTCGATCGTGGCGTCCTCACCCGTCCAGGACAACGTCCGCCCGACCATGTTCACGATCGCGACGTCGGCTTCCTTGCCGGCGAGGGAACTCGTCTCGAAGACGATCGGCAGGTCGGACCCGTTCGAGAGCAGGGCGACCTTGCGGTCCGTGCGGCGGCGGTAGGCGGCGACGACGTCCGTGAACGTCTGCGCACCCGCGACCGCGCCGCTGAGCTGGGTGTGCACGCTCAGCGTGCCGGGGCCGCTCGAGGCCGGGGTGAGGGCGCTGCACCCGGCCAGGATCGGCGCGAGGATGCCGGCGCCGAGCCCCGCTCCGATGAGGGTGCGCCTACTGATGCCGTCCGTCACGGTGCCTCCCTGGCAGTGGATGGTGGAGCGATCGCGATGCTTTTGGTACAGCGGTGTACTTCAGGTGACGAGCAACGTATACCGCTTTACACGAGGTGGTCAAGCCTCTACGCTCGACGGCATGAGCGACACCACCGCCGGAGCCGTCGACCGACGCCGCGTGACCATCGCGCAGGTCGCCAAGCGCGCCGGCGTCTCGACCTCGGCGGTCTCGCACGTGTTCAACGGGCGGCCGAACGTGTCCGCCGCCACCGCGGCCCGCATCCGCAAGGCCGCCGACGACCTGAACTGGCGACCGAACCTGGCGAGCCGCAAGCTCTCCGGCAACGCGGGTCACAGCCTGGGACTGGTCCTCGCCCGCTCACGCGACACCTTCCAGCGCGACCCGTTCACGATGCGGCTGATCGCCGGCCTGACCGAACCCCTCGCCGCGATCGGCTGGTCGCTGTCCGTCACCCTCGTGCAGGCCGACGACGAAGCCGCCGTCTACCGGCAGTGGTGGACCGAGCAGCGGGTAGACGGCTTCCTGCTCGTCGACGTCCGCACCGACGATCCCCGCATCCCGATGCTGCAGCACCTGGCGGCCCCGGCCGTCATGCTCGGCGCACCGATCGCCGGCAGCACCGTCCCGGCGGTCACGGTGGGCGACGCCGACGCGACCGAGTCCCTGCTGGACCACCTCGGTTCGCTCGGGCACCGCCGGATCGCCCGCGTCGGGGACGGCCCGGCGCTCGCGCACACCGGCGCCCGCGACGCCCGCTTCACCGCCGCAGCCGCGCGCCGGGGCGTGGACGCGCTCGTGCTCGGGTGGCGAGCCGACGCCGAGGACCCGGTTGCCGACCTGCTCGCCCGGCTGGACCGCGCCACGGCGATCGTCCTGGACGGCGAGGCGATCGCGGCCGAGGTGATCGCGCACGCCCCCGAGCTCGGCGTCCGCGTGCCCGAGGACCTGTCCGTCGTCGCGTGGGAGGACTCGTGGGTCTCGTCGATCGTGCGTCCGTCGCTGACCGCCCTGGACGCCCCCGTCGAGGAGTCCGCCCGCACCGCCGTCGCCCTGGTCGAACGACTCGTCCGGGGTGACGAGGTCACCGATGCCGAGGTCGGCGGGCGCGCCCTGCACGTCCGCGGCTCGACCGGCCCCGCCCCAGCCGTCGCCACCGTTCCCTGATCGAAGGAGACCGATGACCACCGCCACGCGCTTCGGCGTGAACTACGTGCCCTCGACCGACTGGATGTTCCAGTGGCAGTCGGTGGAGGAATCAGCGATCCGCCGCGACCTCGAGGCGATCGCCACCCTCGGCCTCGACCACGTCCGGCTGTTCCCGCTGTGGCCGACCCTGCAGCCGAACCGCACACTCATCCGCCGACGCGCCCTCGACGACGTGGCCCTGGTGGTCGACATCGCCGCCGAGTTCGGGCTGGACGCCAGTGTCGACGTCGTCCAGGGGCACATGTCCGGATTCGACTTCGTCCCCGCGTGGCTCGTGAACTGGCACGACGGCAACATGTTCACGGACCAGCCGGCGATCGACGCGCAGGCCGCCCTGGTCGCCGCCGTGTACGACGCGGTGCGCGACCGCCCGAACTTCACCGGGCTGACCCTGGGCAACGAGCTCAACCAGTTCCAGCCGCCGAACCCCGCCGCGATGCCCGCCGACACCGCGCAGGTGACGCACTGGCTCGAGTCCCTGCTCGGCGCACCCCGCGACAAGGACCCGCGGCACGTCGTCACGCACTCCGAGAACGACCACCTCTGGTACCGCGACGGCCACCCGTTCGTGCCGGCGCACGCCAGCCGGCTCGGCGACGTCACGACCGTGCACTCCTGGATCTTCAACGGGGTGGCCGGTCGGTACGGCGCACTCTCCGACGAGTCCGTCCGGCACGCCGAGTGGATGATCGAGCTCGCTCGCGCCTTCGCCACCGACCTCGAGCGGCCCGTCTGGCTGCAGGAGGTCGGGGCGCCCGACCGGCACCTCGCCGAGTCCGAGATGCCCGAGTTCCTCGAGCGCACGGTCGCGGCGGCCCTCACGACCGAGCGCCTGCACGCGGTCACGTGGTGGTGCTCCCACGACGTCTCCCGCGACCTGGGCGACTTCAAGGACCTGGAGTACTCGCTCGGTCTGCTCGACGTCGACAACCGCGTGAAGCCGCTCGGCCGGCGCTACGCCGAGGTCGTCGCCGACGCACGACGCTCCGCCCCGATCCCGACCCCGCGCACGAGTGCCGTGGTGGTCGACGTCGACGCAGCCGACCTGCCGATCCGTCGGGCGGACCTGGCACCGGGCGGCCCGGTCTTCGAGCGCTGGCACCGCCTGCGCGCCGCCGGCGAGGCCGTGACCGTCGTGACGAGCCGGACCGCAGCCGACCCCGCGGCGCTGGCGGCACGCGGTGTGACCCGGGTCGTGGAGACCGCAGCGGTCTGACGGGGCCGAGCCGGGCCTCCTGGCCGTGGACCGGGATCGTCACCGAGCCCGCGATCCGGGCGTACCGTGACTGCCGATCCACACAGGAAGCCGCTCCTGAGCAACCGAGCACTTGCGGCAGATGTAACTTTGCAGGCAGCGCAAAAATCGTTTCGCCAGCGCATCGGTACCGGGAGACCCTGCTCATGACCCAGACGGCGACCGCACCCGCGGCCCCCACCACGGCGTCCAACGTCGTGATGAACCACCGACAGATCCTGTTGGTGATCTACGGCCTGATGGCCGGGATGTTCCTCGGAGCCCTCGACCAGACGATCGTCGGCACCGCGATCCGTACCATCGGTGACGACCTGCACGGCCTCGACCAGCAGGCCTGGGTCACCACCGGGTACCTGATCGCCTCGACCGTGACGACGCCGATCTACGGCAAGCTCTCCGACATCTTCGGTCGGCGGCCGCTGTTCATCACGGCGATCGGCATCTTCATCGTCGGGTCGTTCCTCGCGTCGTTCTCGACCTCGATGCTCATGCTCGCCGGGTTCCGTGCGCTGCAGGGCCTCGGTGCCGGTGGCCTGATGTCCCTGCCGCTGGCGATCATGGGCGACATGCTCGCCCCCCGCGAGCGGGCGAAGTACCAGGGCTACTTCCTGGCCGTCTTCGGCATCTCGTCCGTGATCGGTCCGCTCGTCGGTGGCGTCTTCGCCGGCGCGAGCGAGCTGCTGTTCATCTCCGGCTGGCGCTGGGTGTTCCTGATCAACGTGCCGATCGGCGTCATCGCGCTGTTCATGGTGCTGACGTTCCTGCACCTGCCGAAGTTCGGTGACCGTGGCAAGCCCCGGATCGACTGGTGGGGTGCGACGCTCGTCATCGTCACCCTCGTGCCGTTGCTGCTGATCGCCGAACAGGGCCGCGAGTGGGGCTGGAGCTCCCCCGGCGCCTTCGCCTGCTACGGCATCGGTGCAGCCGGTCTGATCGCGTTCATCATCGTCGAACGGGCGATGGGCAGCGACGCGATCCTGCCGATGAAGCTGTTCGGCTCGCGGGTGTTCTCGATGTCCGCGATCCTGTCCGTGCTCGTCGGCTTCGGCATGTTCGGCGCGATGCTGACCATCCCGCTGTACCTGCAGATCGTGAAGGGCGTCACCCCGACCGAGTCCGGGTTCGCGATGCTCCCGATGGTGCTCGGTCTGATGATCTCGTCGATCGCCTCGGGCCAGATCATCTCGCGGACCGGCAACTACCAGGTCTTCCCGATCACGGGCACGGCGTTCACGGCCATCGGCTTCACGGTCCTGACGTTCCTGACCGCCGACCGCCCCCTCTGGTTCCTGATGCTCGGCATGTTCGGCATCGGCCTCGGGCTCGGGCAGCTCATGCAGACGCTGACCCTCGCGGCGCAGAACTCGGTGTCCCCGCGTGACATCGGCGTCGCCACCAGCGCCGCGACGTTCTTCCGGCAGATCGGCGGCACCATGGGCACCGCCGTGCTGCTGTCCGTCCTGTTCACCCTGATGCCGACGAACATCACCGCGGCGATGCAGAACGAGACCGACCTGAAGAGCGCCCTCAACGCCGCGCTCACCCCCTCGGTCGCGAACGCGTCCGAGAACAAGGGCGTGATGGACCAGATCTGGACGAAGATCGTCGATCCCGTGCAGAAGAACGTGCAGGACGGCCTGAACGACGGCGCCGTGCAGGCGAAGGAAGCCGCCGACGCCGCCGTCACGAAGCAGGTCACCGCCGCCGTGCAGCAGCAGGTCGCGGCCGGCAAGCTCCCCGCCGCCGCAGCCGACACCGTCATCGCCCAGCAGGTCGACGACGCCAAGCCGGCCGCGGAGCAGCAGGCCCTCGAGACGGCTGCAGCCAAGGCGAACGCGACCGTCGTCGACGGCACGCTGCAGGTCGACTACTCGGACAAGGCGCAACGTGAGAACGTCGTCGACGAGGTCGCCCCGACGCTCATCAAGCAGCTAAAGAGCGGCGACTCGAGTGCGAGCTCGTCCGGTTCCGCGGCGACGAGCGACACCTCGTTCCTGAACGGCGCGGACAAGCGACTCACCCGTCCGTTCCTGGTCGGTTTCAGCGACTCGGCCGTTCGCGTGTACTACGTCGGCCTCGCGGTGATCCTGCTCGCGTTCGTGCTGACCTGGTTCTTCCGGGTGCCGCCGCTGCGCAAGACCTCGGCGCTGCAGGAGCAGGCGGACGCCGCACGGACCGCTGACGCTGACGCTGCGGCTGCCGGTGCGGGTGCTGCCGGCGCCGGATCGGGTTCGGCTGCGATCGCGTCGTCGGACCCGGTGCCGACCTCGCCCGACGTGCCCGCCCAGCCCCGGTCAGCACGCGCTGCCGGATCGTCAGACGTGTCGGTGCTGCCGAACGACGTGCTGCCGAACGACGTCACCACGGACGGCACTCGCGCGCCGCTGCCCGACGCCACGACGCACGGCGCCCACTCGGCGGCTGCGCCCGTGGACGAACCCCCGACGACGACCGGTGCCATCCGGACCCGGGCTGCCCATGCTGCCCCGGTGGTGGACGCCGGCGCCCCTGCGACCGGGGCCGACGCTGCGGAGGCGAGCCGTGCCTCCCGGCTGGACGACGCGGACGACGCGGCGCACCCGCACGGGCGACACTCGGCCGAGTAGGCGCGCGCGCAGGTCGGCCCTGCCGACTCGGAACGACGAGGTCGACGTCGCACGACGTCGACCTTGTCGTCTCTGCGCGCGTGCAACTGTTGCGGGCGCGCGGGTGCGTCGTCCTCGATGTCGTGCGACGTCGAGGGGGTCGCACTGCGCGCGCACTCGGTGCATGTGCATGTTCCGACGAACCACGCGTCGATCACCTCGTGGAGCGTCGCAGCATGCACCCGCATCGTGTGCGTGCGCATGTTCCGACAGGACACGCGTCGATCACCTCGTGGAACGTCGCACGATGCACCCGCATGCACCCACGCGCCCCGCCTACCCCGCCTACGCACTCGCGCCACCACCCCACGCGCGCCACCACGCACGCACGCGCCACCGCCGCCCGTCAGCCCGCCGGCACCGCTCCCGCGCGACCACCCGGGGCCGCACCCGCCACCTCGAACGACGCCCCCGGCAAGCGCTTCCGCATCACGTCGATCGCCGCCGGGTTGTCGTCCACCAGCACGTACCGCCGCCCGAGCGCCGAGGCCACCGCGCCGGTCGTCCCACTGCCGGCGAAGAAGTCGAGCACCCAGTCGCCCTCGCGCGACGACGCCTGCACGATCCGCCGCAGCACCCCCTCGGGCTTCTGCGTCGGGTAGCCGGTCTTCTCCTTGCCGGTCGGCGACACGATCGTGTGCCACCAGACGTCGGTGGGGAGCTTGCCGCGCTCCCGCTTCTCGGGCGTGACGAGCCCGGGCGCCATGTAGGGCTCGCGGTCGACCGCCGACGAGTCGAACCAGTACTGCGACGGGTCCTTCACGTAGACCAGGATCGTGTCGTGCTTGGTCGGCCACCGCGACTTGGACTTGGCGCCGTAGTCGTACGCCCAGACGATCTCGTTCAGGAACGACTCGCGGCCGAACAGCGCGTCGAGCAGGACCTTCGCGTAGTGCGACTCGCGGTAGTCGAGGTGCAGGTACAGGGTGCCGTCGGTGGTGAGGAGTCGCCAGGCCTCGATCAGTCGGGGCTCGAGGAACGTCCAGTAGTTCTCGAACCGGTCGTCGAACCGCATCAGGTCGCCGCGGACCCGCTCGTAGGTCCGTCCGTGGAACCCCATCACCGGCCCGTCGGCGCTCGGCACCGCGGACGAAGCATGCCGCCGCTGGTACCGCCCCGTGTTGAACGGCGGGTCGAGGTACACGAGGGTGAACGTCCCGTCGGCGAGCGCCGGGGTCACGTCGAGGGCGTCGCCGAGGACCACGCGGTCCGGGCCTCGGTCGTCTCCCGTGTGCACGGGACCATTGTGGCGCACGGACCGCAGCCAGCGGCGACTCGGCCTCGCGGCGTAGCCTCGGCGCATGGCAGCACCCGAGGTCCGCAACGACACCGACAAGCAGCAGTACTCCCTGGTCGAGGACGGCGAGGTCATCGGCTTCGCGGCGTACGAGGTCGACGGCGACGAGATCCGCTTCGTCCACACCGAGGTCGACCCGTCGCACCGCGGTGGCGGGCACGCGTCGATCCTCGTGCAGCACGCGCTCGACGACGTGCGCGACGGCAGCCTCCGGGTCGTGCCGCAGTGCAGCTACGTCCGCGCGTGGATCGAGCGGCACCCGGACTACCAGGAGCTCACGACGCGCTGACGCGCAAGCACCGGTCAGTACGACCGGTCGTGCGTCCCGATCCGCGCTTCGTGCCGACCGGCGCTCCGCACCGTCGGCACCTTGATGAGCACGCTGCCGCTGAGCAGGTCGTGGTCGTCGTCCGCCGGTGACGGTGCCTCCTTCGGGAGGCGCGACTGACGTTCGTACTCGGCTTGCGTCTCGTGGCGGGTCGGCGCGAACACCTCGTCCAGCATCCCGCCGATGCCTCCGGATCCGCCGCTGCGCGTGGACTTGTTCGACAGGTCGATCCACCCCACGCGATCGGCGATCCACACCACGACGACCACGGCGGCCACCGCCCCCAGGAAGATCAACCAGTTCACGCGAGCGACGCTACGTGGACGATCCGGCCACGACATCAGCCGCGCGGGGGATTCTCATGATCCGCACGTGTGGTTCATGGAGTCGGTCGTCACACTGGTCGAGCGGCGGCCGGAGCGTCCCCCCTCTGCTCCGGCCGCCCACCACCAGCCCGCTTAGGGCACCCGCTCGAGCCACTCCTTCGTCGCGAACTTCGTCCGCACCAGTTCCCGCGCCTTCTCGCGCTCGGCGTCGGTCACCGCGCCGGGAGTCGCCCCGTACAGCTTCGTGAACGTGCCGATCAGCCGGTCGATGATCTCGGCGCGGGACAGCCCCGTCTGCGAGCGCAGCGGGTCCACGCGCTTCGCGGCCGACGTCGTCCCCTTGTCGCTCATCTTCTCGCGCCCGATCCGCAGGACCTGGACCATCTTCTCGCCGTCCATGTCGTAGCTCATGGTGGCGTGGTGGAGCAGGGATCCGGTGCCGAGGCGCTTCTGCGCGGCGCCGCCGATCTTGCCCTTGGCTGAGGTGATGTCGTTGAGCGGCTGGTAGTACGCGTCGATGCCGAGGGACTTCAGCGCCTCGATCACCCACTCGTCCAGGTAGGCGTAGGAGTCCGCGAACGTCATGCCCTGCACCAGGTCGGCGGGGACGTAGAGCGAGTACGAGATGATCGCGCCGGCGTCCATGAACATCGCGCCGCCGCCGGAGATCCGCCGGACGACCTGCACGCCGAACTTCTCGGCACCGGCCGGGTCGACCTCGTTCTTCAGCGACTGGAACGACCCGATGACGACGGCGGGCTGGTCCCACTCCCAGATGCGCAAGGTCGGACCGCGGCGACCGGCGCCGACTTCTTCGGTCAGCACCTGGTCGAGCGCGAGGTGCTCGTTCGGGCTGATCGGACCCTCGTGGATGATCTGCCAGTCGTAGTCCTGCCACGACGACGCACGGGACAGCGCGCGGCGGACGGCGACCCCGACGGACTCGGGTGTGAACCCGAGCAGCACGGCGTCGGCGGGGAGCGCCGCACGGACGGCCGCGGCGATGCCGGCGGCGTCGGTCGTCGACGGCAGCCCGTTGACGGCCGCGTCGATGAGCGGCAGCGCGTCGTCGGGTTCGAGGAAGAAGTCGCCGGCGAGCCGGAACTCCTGGATGTCCCCGTCCACCACGTCGAGGTCGACGACGACCAGTTTTCCACCTGGGACCTTGTACTCACCGTGCACGCGTCGAGCCTACGCCCGCCACCTGTCGGACTGGAGGCGCGAATCGGCGCCGCCACGGGCCTCCCGTCCGCCAGCCGGTACCGTCTCAGGACGCGGCGCGCGCCGTCACCCGGTCCAGCCACGCGACCAGGTCGGCCACGACCTCGTCGCGGTTCGTCTCGTTGTAGACCTCGTGCCGCGCCCCCTCGTACACCTGCACCGTGACGTCGGACAGTCGTCCGCGCCGCCGGTAGGCCTGTGCCAGCCGCTCGACCGACCGCGGCCCACCGAGGGCGTCGTCGGACCCGACCTGCAGCAGCATGGGCAGGTCGTGCGGGATCCCTCGCCGCGGGACCCCGAGCAGCCGGAGTGTGTCGGGCAGGCCGAACAGGCCGATGACGTCGGCCTCGACGGCGAGCGGGTCGACGGACATCGCGTCGATGATCTTCCGGTCGCGGGTGAGCCACTCGAACTTGGTCGGACCGGAGCCCGCGTGTCGGGCGTTGAGGTCGCCGCTGTTCATCCAGCCGGGCAGCCGGTAGGCGGTGGCGGAGAGCACGACCCCGTCCCACGACTCCGACGAGCTGTTCACGATCCGCTGCGCCATGAGCGAGCCCCACGAGTGCCCGAGCAGCACCAGTGGCACGCCGGGGGTGTCCGCACGGGCGACCTCGCCCATCTGCTCGACGGCGGCGATCGCGGCGCGCAGTCCGCCGGGGCCGAGCCGACCGAGCTTGGCGTGGTCGCCGTCCCACTGCCCGAGGCCGGTGCGCCCGTGCCCGCGGTGGTCGTTCGCGTGCACGGTGTACCCGGCGCGGACGAGGTCCTGTGCCAACGGCTCGTACCGCAACCCGTGCTCGCCGACGCCGTGCGCGATCTGCACGATGCCCTTGGGGCGTGCGGCTCGCCAGGTCGAGTAGACGATCTCGACGCCGTGGGCGTCGGTGAACGAGGCGTCGCCTCGCGCTGCGGAGAAGGTGGGCACGTGAGGATCCTCGCAGACGGGTACTCCCACGCACCTGTTCATCCGGCGTTCACGCAGCGGGTTCGAGGCGGGCCTACCGTCCCCGGCATGGACGTCCTCGTCATCGTCGTGCTCGTGATCGTGGTGGCCCTCGTGTTCGACTTCACGAACGGGTTCCACGACACCGCCAACGCCATGGCCACGTCGGTCGCCACCGGGGCGCTCAAGCCCCGGACCGCCGTGCTCATCTCCGCCGTCCTCAACGTGGTCGGCGCGTTCCTCTCCACCGAGGTCGCGAAGACCGTCTCGCAGGGCATCATCCGCGAGGGCCAGGACGGCGTCCACATCTCCCCCACGATGATCTTCGCCGGGCTGGTGGGCGCGGTCCTCTGGAACCTCGCCACGTGGTACCTCGGGCTGCCCTCGTCGTCGACGCACGCGCTGTTCGGCGGGCTGATCGGCGCATCGATCATCGGCGCCGGGCTGAACTCGGTGGACTGGGCGACGGTGGTGTCGAAGGTCGTGCTGCCGGCGCTGCTCTCACCGGTCATCGCCGGGGTCATCGCCCTGGTGGCCACCTACCTGGCGTACGTGCTCACGAAGAACGCCACGACGCACGGTGCGGCGACGGGCTTCCGGCACGGCCAGACCGTCTCGGCATCGCTGGTGTCGCTCGCGCACGGCACCAACGACGCGCAGAAGACGATGGGTGTCATCACGCTCACGCTCATCGCCGCGAACTACCAGGACAGCGGCACGGGCCCGGCGCTCTGGGTGATCCTGGCCTGCGGACTCGCGATCGGCCTCGGCACCTACACGGGCGGCTGGCGGATCATGCAGACCGTCGGCAAGAAGATCTCCGACGTGCAGTCGCCGCAGGGCTTCGCGGCCGAGACGAGTTCCGCCGCGACGATCCTCATCTCCTCGCACCTCGGCTTCGCCCTGTCGACGACGCACGTCACCAGCGGTTCGGTGATCGGGTCCGGGCTCGGCAAGAAGCTCGCCGACGTGCACTGGTCGGTCGTCGGCCGCATCGTCGTCGCGTGGGTGATCACGCTGCCGGCAGCCGCGGTGGTCGGCGGGTTGGCGACCTGGCTCGCCTCGACCTCGACGGTCGGCCTCGTGCTGGTGGCGGTGCTCGCCCTGGCCGGCGGGCTCACGTTCTACGTCCTCGCCAAGCGCAAGCCGATCTCGCACGACGACGTCGCAGCCGGATCGACCGAACCCACCGACCAGGCCGAGCCGCAGCCGGCCGGCGCGCAGAACTGAGGGGAACGACGATGGAGATCGACTTCACGAGCATCGGCCTGGTCGCGGGCGTCGGCTTCGTGGCCGCGGTGGGCATCGTGCTCGTCTACACGCTCGGCCTGCGGCTGCTCGGCACCGGTCAGCCGCTCGACACCGGGGGCGAACGCACCCAGTACTCCGAGGAGACCCCGCGGTCCGGGCACACGCCGCCGGCAGCACTGGCGGGTGCCGTCCTGTGCTTCGCGGTCTGTGCGGCAGCCGTGCTCGCGGGCATCTGGCTCACGATCCCCCAGTTCCACTAGCACGTTCCTTCCCATCGCCCCCGCGCTGGGAAACGGAAACGGGCGTACCTGGTCGAAACTTCCGACCAGGTACGCCCGTTTCGACCTGGTACGCCCGATGTCAGTGCGCGGAGTACCCGCCGTCGACCAGGTGGTAGCTGCCCGTGATGAACGAGGCCTTGTCGCTCAGCAGGAACAGCACGAGCGCGGCGACCTCCTTGTCGGTGCCGAGACGCTTCGTGGCGTGCTCCTCCTCCAGCGCCGAGATGGCTTCCGGCGTCATGGCGTTGCGGAGCAGCGGAGTGTCGATGAACCCGGGGCCCACGGCGTTCGTGCGGACGCCCTGCGCCGAGTACTCGAGCGCGGCGACCTTGGTCAGGCCGGCCAGGGCGTGCTTCGACGCGACGTACGCGGCGTTCTGCGCGATGCCGACCGTGCCGAGCACCGACGCCATGTTCACGATCGAGCCACCGCCGGCGGCGACCATCGCGGGCAGCTCGTAGCGGAGCCCGTAGAAGACGCCGTCGAGGTCGACCGCACGGACGCGGTCCCAGGCGGCGATGTCGTACTCGCCGATCTTCTGCGGGGCGGCGCCGATGCCGGCGTTGTTCACGGCGAGGTGCAGCGCGCCGTACGTCTCGACGGCGTACTGGACCATGCGCTCGTTGTCGGCGGCGACGGCGGAGTTGGCCTCGAACGCGCTGGCGGTGCCGCCGGTCTCCGTGATCTCGGACGCGACCCGCTGGGCAGCGTCGAGCTTGATGTCGGTGACGACGACCGTGGCGCCCGCCGCGGCGAGCTCCTTCGCGACGGACTCGCCGATGCCGCTGCCACCACCGGTGACGATGGCGACCTTGCCCTCGAACTCGGACATGATTCCTTCTCTCTGAACAACACCTGTTGTCCAGGACAACGGTACACCCGAAAACCAGTTCGTTCACTGAACTAATGAGCTAGGCTAACGACCTGTGACCGACGCCACCGACCTCCGCATTGCCGTGAACCGGCTGTCCCGGACGCTCCGCGCGCAGAAGGCCGACACGACCGTCACCGACGCCCAGTTCGCGGCGCTCGCCCGGCTCCACCGCGACGGCGCGATGACCCTCGCCGACCTGAGTCGCCAGGACGGCGTCACCCCGCCCTCGATGACGAAGACCATCGCGGTGCTGGTCGAGCGTGGCCTGGTGTCCAAGGGCGGCCACGACGACGACCGCCGCAAGGTCGTCCTCTGCGCCACCCCGGCCGGGGCCGCGTTCGTCGAGGAGACCCGTCGCCGCCGTGACGGCTGGCTCACCCCGCGGCTCGCCGCACTCACCCCCGTCGAGCGCGCCACCCTCGCCGACGCCACCGAGATCATGAGGAGGCTGGCCCAGCAGTGACCGCCATGTTCCGCTCCCTCGCCGGACGCAACTACCGCATCTGGTTCGCCGGTGCCCTGGTGTCGAACGTCGGTACCTGGATGCAGCGCACCGCCCAGGACTGGATCGTCCTGACCCAGCTCTCCGACAACGACGCCGTCGCGGTGGGGATCACGATGGCGCTGCAGTTCGGCCCGCAGCTGCTGCTCCTCCCCCTGACCGGACTCGCCGCCGACCGCTTCGACCGTCGCAAGATGCTCATGCTCACCCAGGCGCTGATGGGCTTGCTCGGGCTGGGCCTCGGTGTCATGGTCCTCACGCACACCGCGACGCTGCTCGCGCTGTACGGCTTCGCCCTCGCGCTCGGCATCGTCGCCGCGTTCGACACCCCGATCCGTCAGGCGTTCGTCTCCGACGTCGTGCAGGGCGAGAACGTCGCGAACGCCGTCGCACTGAACTCCGCCTCGTTCAACGCCGCCCGCCTGATCGGTCCCGCGGTCGCCGGCGTGCTCATCGCCGCCATCGGGTCGGGCTGGGTGTTCGTCATCAACGCCGGCTCGTTCCTGGCGGTCCTCATCGCGCTGCGCTTCGTCGACCCCGCGCAGCTCGCCGAGCGGGTGCACGCCGGCCGCGGCAAGGGGCAGATCGTCGCCGGCTTCCGGTACGTGCGGACCCGGCCGGACATCATCGTCGTGCTCTGCATGATCTTCGTCGTCGGCACGTTCGGCGTGAACTTCCCGATCTTCACCTCGACCATGGCCCGGGTCGAGTTCCACCAGGGTGCCGGCGAGTTCGGCCTGCTCAACTCGGTGATGGCGATCGGCTCGGTGTTCGGCGCCCTGATGTCCGCCCGCCGGGACAAGCCGCGGATGCGCACGCTGGTGCTCGCCGCCGGGGGCTTCGGCCTGGCGTGCACAGCTGCCGCCCTCGCGCCCACGTACTGGACGTTCGCGTTCGTCCTGGTGTTCGTCGGACTCGCGGCGCTGACCTTCATGACCACCGCGAACGCCCTGGTCCAGACCACCACGAAGCCCGCGATGCGCGGCCGCGTGATGGCGCTCTACATGGCGATCTTCGCCGGCGGCACCCCGATCGGCGCCCCGATCGTCGGTGCCATCGCGGACGCGTGGGGTCCCCGCTGGGCCATCGCGGTCGGAGCGGCGTCGGGCTTCGTGGCGCTCGCAATCGCGATCGTCTGGCTCGTCCGCTTCCAGCGCCTCCGGCTCCGGTACGACGCGGACACCCGCCTGCACCTCGCGGTCACGCACGCGATGCCGGTGGTCGGCACCCGCGCCTCGCGCGCCGCGCTCCGCCAGGAGCTCGAGCGCGAAGAGGCGGTCGCCGACCGCTCCAGCGCCGTCTGACCCGTCCGGGCAGCGTCCACCTCGCGAAAGCGACAGATCTCCGCGAACCGTTGGCGGGGCTCTGACGCTTTCGCGTGGCGGACGGGAGGCACGGGTCGGGCCCGCCACGGGCCTCCCGGCCGTCGCCGGTCCGGTCCAGGGCCGCGATCAGTGCGCGGGTTCGGTCACCGCGAAGACGCGCTCGTCGAGCGCCGCGGTGACGCGGTCCGCAGCGGCCGCGAGCCGGTCGCCGGCATCGCCGACGACGCCGAGGGCTGCGTCCGCCGGGACGGCCTCGAGCCGATCGCGGGCGGCGGAGAACGCCGCGACCTCCTCCGCGACGCAGGACGGAGCCACGTCGGCCAGGCACTCGGCGGCCCGTCGGACGGTGAAGCGCAGCGACCGCGGACTGTGCTCGTCCAGGAGCAGGAACGCCGCGGCGTCGTCCGGCACCGGATGGTGGTCCCGGCCACGCAGGAACGCCTCGCCCGCACCGCAGGCCCGGAGCGCCGCCGTCCACGAGGTGACCGAGTCCGGTTCGAGCAACCCCGAGGCGAGCAGTCGGGCGGTCGAGGCGACCCGGGTCAGGGAGCGGCCCAGGGTGAAGAACTCCCAGACCTCGTCGCGACTGGCGTCCCCCTCGACCACGCCGATCGCGAGGGCGCTCCGTTCCCGAGCCCAACCGAGGAACTCGTGCGCGCGGCCCGGGGCGATCTTGCGCGGCATGCGCGAACGGGTGACGTCGAGGCAGTCCCAGAGTTCGCTCGAGACGACCTCGCGGGCTCGACGGGCGTGGTCCCGCGCGACGGCGACCGCGGCGGCGATGGACGCCGGCTCGTGGCGGTCCAGCGCCAGGGCGTCGATGGTCGCGGACCGGTCAGCGTCGTTCGCCGGTCCGGCGGTCCCCACCACCGAACGGAGCTCCGCGGCGACGGCCCGGTCGTCCTCGACGGTGCCGGGTTCGCGTCGGGCGACGTAGACGTCGAGCAGGCGTGCGACCACGTCGGTGCGCTCGACCGCGCTCCCCACGTGGAAGACGTTCCCCGCGAGTCGGCTCAGCACGGCTGCTCCTGCATCCCCAGAACCTAACCAGCGGGCGTTGCGGGAGTGTTTCGGAGCCGCGTCACGGGTGTTGCAGTGTCCGATGTCCGCGCACGGGCCCGGGTCTCCGCCGCGATACCGGCTCCTCGCTAGACAATCTAACTAGAGCGTCTAGCATTGCAGGATGACGTCCGAGGTCCTGACCAGCACCGCGGGGTTCTGGTACGAGGACTCCCCGGTCACCGCCGTCGACGTCCTGAACGCCCTGCGCCGGTACCGCACCGCCGAGAGCGCCGCGCAGCGTCGGGCTCGTGAAGCCCTGGGGATCGGCGAGAACGCGCTTCTCGCACTGCGTGTCCTCATCGACGCCGAGCACGACGGCCGGACCGTCAACGCGAAGGACCTGGCCGAGCGCCTCGAGATCACGGCGGCGTCGACCTCGGCACTCGTCGACCGGCTGGTCCGCAGCGGCCACGTCGAGCGGCACCAGGACCCGATCGACCGCCGCGGCGTGATCCTCACCGCCACGGGGACGTCGATGGGCCACGCCCTGCGCGTGATCGAGGAACTCGACGCCCGTGCCCTCGAGGTCACCGAGCACGTGCCGTCCGACGAGATGGCCGTCGTCGTGGACTTCCTCGACGAGATGGTCCGCGTGGTCGACGACGTCGACGCAGGCGCCCGCACCCTCCGCCGCGCGTAACCTGCTGTCCATGGACCCTCGCGGCACGCACGACCCCGAGGACGACATGCCGTTCGCCGAACTCGACTCCCGGGCCCGCGCCGACGCCGCACTCCGACGGATCCAGGGCGGGGCCGATCCGACGCGCGAGGCCTTCGACCTGGCGAACACCATGAACGACGAGGCCGTGGGCCGGCTCACGGCACGGCTGCGACGGTTCCTCCGCCGCGACTGACGCGTCGACGCGCGGGTCGACTCGCGCGTTGACTCAGAAGGCGGTGCCGACCGCCGCGATGTCGTCGCCGCCGTGCCCGGCCGCACTCGCGTCGGCGTAGACCCGCCCCAGGGCGTCGAGGAGCGTGGTGGACACGTCGTTCGCCCGCGCAGCCTCGGCGATGAGGCCGATGTCCTTCCGCAGCCCGTCGAGTGCGAACTGTGCCGGGAACTCCCCCGCGATGATCGCCGCGCCCTTGGTGTGCGCGTAGGCCGAGTCGCTCGCGCTGCCGTCGATCGCGTCGAGGAACAGCTGCGGATCGAGCCCGAGCGCCGCGGCGAGGGCGAGCGACTGCCCCGTGGCCGCGGTGATCGAGGCGATCCAGGCGTTGGCCGCGAGCTTGAGCGCGGTCCCGTCGCCGACCCGTTCGCCGGCGCGGATGGTCTTCGCGCCGATCGCGTCGAGCACGGGGACGACCCGGTCGACCTGGTCGGCGGGGCCGGCCGCCAGCATGGTGAGCTTCCCCTGCTCCGCCGGGGCCTTCGTGCCGAGCATCATCGCCTCGACCAGGGTGATGCCGTACTTCGCGGCGAGCTGCACGACGGTCTCGGTTCCGTCGACGCCGATCGTGGACGCCTGCACCCACACGGCGTCGGTCGGAGCGTCTCCGGCAGCCTGTTCGAGCACGTCGACCACGGCGTCGGTGTCGAAGAGGGTCAGGAGGACCACCTCGGCGTGCTCGACGGCGGCACCCGGGTCCGTGGCGACCGTTGCACCGTGCTCACCGAGCGGTGCGGCCTTGTCGGCACTCCGGTTCCAGACCGTGACCTGGTGCCCCTCGCGCAGCAGTGATCCCGCCACGCCGGCACCCATCGCCCCGGTCCCCAACACCGTCACTCGCACGTGCGTCTCCGTCCTGCCACGGCGCGGTGCCCCGGCGTTCCCGACGCTACGCGCTCGACCGTCGCCGCTGTCAGAGGAGCCCGCGGGCCTGCAGCCAGGTGGCCGGATCGACCGGGACCCCGCCGACGATGACCTCGAAGTGTAGGTGCGCCCCGGTCGAGACGCCGGTGTTGCCGACCGCGCCGAGGCGTTGGCCGGCCGACAGGACCTGACCGGGTCGCACCCCGATCGCCGACAGGTGGCCGTACCGGGTCTGGGTGCCGTCGGCGTGCTGGAGCAGGACCTGGTTGCCGTACCCGCCGAGGACCCCGGCGGAGACGACGCTGCCGGGCATCGCGGCGACGACGGTGGTGCCGATCGGAGCCGCGAAGTCGATGCCCTGGTGGTTCGTCGAGCAGGCCGAGCACCCGGTCACCCAGCGCGAGCCGAACCCACCGGCGGCCGGCACGTTCCCCGCGGTGGGGCGAGCCGCCGCGTCCGATGAGCCGACGGCGGTCGCACGTGCCTGGGCGGCAGCGGCTCTGCCGATCGAGAAGCCGTCGCGGTCGACGGAGAGCCGGGCGGAACCGTCGGCGACGAACTGCTGCACGCCGGGCACGGGACTGCTCGGCGACGGGGTCGATGCCATCGCGGTCTGCGGGGAGCCGACGGCGACGAAGAGACAGGTCACCGCGGCGGTCGCCGTCGCGGGCAAGGCGCGGCGGACGGAACTGCGGAAGGAGGAGGGGGAAGCCGGGGTGGCGGAAGGGGGAGCCACCACCCCGGCGGCTCTGGGGGCGTCCGGACGCGTGCCGTGCCCAGCACGGCGCCGCTCGGACGCTTCGGGTCGGCGAGTACGGGAGCGGTTCGCGGCCCGCCGCTCGGCGCCGCGCGGGCGCAGCGGGAGGCCGTCAGCGGGCGTCGTCATCGCTCGGGGACCGCCGGGCTCAGACGCGGACGACGCCGTCGCGGGCGATCCGGTCGAGTTCGGTCGCGACGGCGTCGACGACCGCTCGGGTGATGGCGTCGGCGACGGTCTCGACCAGGACGAGCTGCTCGGGCTGCACGCGGAGCTCGGTGACCACCGACGGGGTGACGCGGACCGTGATGTCGTCGATCGCGGCGACGAGGGCCGCGGGCACGAGGGTCGAGTCACCGGCACGGACGGGAGCGGTCATCGGTGAGGTCGGTGCGGGCGCTGCGGCTGCTCGAGCCGGGGTCGGGATCGGGGTCGTGCTCGTGGCCGGCGGCTCGGGCTGGTCGCGTCGCTGGGCGATGGAGTCGAAGAGCGGGGTGGAGGACATGCTGCTGACCGTCCGATCTGAGTCGTGGTTGCGGGCCGTTGTCGGGCGACCCGTCGGGGATGCGTGCCGTGCGGCACGTCCCTCATTCAACCATCGATATTTCAGATGTGCAATAGTGCCCGACAGATCCCGGTCAGTCGGGGTCGACGGCAGCCGCGGTCGGGTCGTCGGGCTGCAGCGCCCGCTTGACCCGTTCGACGATCGTCGCCGGCGGGTTGTTGTAGGTGTTCGCCGGCTCCTGGCCGCTGAGCTCCTGGATCGCCGCCATCACCGCATCGGTCGCGTGTCGGCGTGCACGTCCGGACGAGGCCTCGCCGAACGCGGACAGGTCGATCGGCTTCCCGAACTCGATCGTCACCTTCGCGAGCTTCGGCAGCTTCGAGCCGACGGGCTGCACGTCCTGGGTCCCCGTCAGGGCCACGGGCACCACAGGCGCGCCGCTCGTCAGGGCCAGCCATGCCACGCCCGTGCGGCCCTTGTAGATCCGGCCGTCCAGGGAGCGGGTGCCCTCCGGGTAGATCGCGAAGGCCTCGCCCTCGTTCAACCGCGCGAGCCCCAGGTCGAGCGCCTGCTGCGCCGCGGCGCCCGCACCACGTTCGACGCCGATCGCACCGATGCCGCCGAAGAACGCCCGCGACACCGCGCCACGGAACCCGGTGCCGGTGAAGTACTCCTGCTTCGCCAGGAAGGCGACCTTCCGCGGTGCCATCAACGTGATCGCCGGGGAGTCGATGAAGGAGCGGTGGTTGCTCGCGAGGATCACCGGCCCGCGCTTGGGAACGTTGCGGCGTCCGATGATCTTCGGTCGCCAGAGCATCCGCGCGAGCGGTGTCACCACTGCGCGGCTCAGCACGGTGGCGAACTTGGTCGAACCGGACACCGGGCCTCCTCGTCGTGACGGCGAACTCCCGAGTGTAATCACGCCTGCGAGCAGTACATGCCCACGGCGGCATGCACGTCCGACCGTGGGGTCAGTCGGCTTCGGACGCGACGACGTCGAGCACCGCGCGGCCGTACCGCTCGAGCTTCGCGGCACCGACCCCGGAGATCTCGGCGAGCTGGTCGACGTCGGACGGACGCACCGCCGCGATGCCGCGGAGCGTCGCGTCGTTGAACACCACGTACGCCGGCACACCCTGCTCGCGCGCCTGGGCTGCACGCCAGACCCGGAGCGCCTCGAACAGGCCGACCGCCTGCTGGGGCATGTCGGTGACGACGGTCCGCCGCGACGACCGGCTCGCCCGCGGCGCCTTCACCGGGTCGCGACGCATCCGCACCTGGACCTTGCCGGTCAGGACCTCGGCGCTCGTCGGGCTGAGGACGACCGTGCCGAACCCGTCGCCCGAGACCGCGGCGTAGCCCTGCGCGAGCAGCTGCCTGGCCACCGCGCGCCACTCGCCGTCGGACAGGTCGGAACCGATGCCGAAGGTCGCCAGGGACTCGTGCTGGAGTTCCTGCACCCGCGGGGACTGCTTGCCGACCAGGATGTCGACGAGGTGGGCGACGCCGTACCGCTGACCACGCTCACGCTCGAGCCGGACGACCGTGGACAGCAGCTTCTGTGCGGGCACGGTGCCGTCCCACGACTCGGGCGGGGCGATGCACGTGTCGCAGTTGCCGCAGGCCGTGGACGGCTGCCCGAAGTACGCCAGGAGCCGCACCCGCCGGCACTCGATCGTCTCGCACAGGCTCAGCATGGCGTCGAGGTGGGCGCTGAGCTGCCGACGGTGTGCGGCGTCGCCCTCGGACTGGTCGATCATCCGTCGCTGCTGCACGACGTCGTTCAGGCCGTACGCCAGCCACGCGGTCGAGGGCAGGCCGTCGCGCCCGGCACGACCGGTCTCCTGGTAGTACCCCTCGACCGACTTCGGCAGGTCGAGGTGCGCCACGAACCGGACGTCGGGCTTGTCGATGCCCATGCCGAAGGCGATCGTCGCGACCATGACGATGCCGTCCTCGCGCAGGAAGGTCGACTGGTTGCGCGCACGCACCCGGGCGTCGAGCCCTGCGTGGTACGGCAGCGCCTGGATGCCCTGTTCGGCCAGTGCGGTGGCGGTCCGCTCGACCGACTTGCGCGACAGGCAGTAGACGATGCCCGAGTCGCCGCTGTGCTCGGTGCGGATGAAGGTGAGGAGCTGCTGCAGCGCGCCGGTCTTCGGTTCGATGCGGTACTGGATGTTCGGGCGGTCGAAGTCGGCGACGAAGTGTGCGGCGTCGTCGAGGCCGAGCCGCGCCGAGATCTCCTGGTGGGTCTGCGGGGTCGCCGTGGCCGTGAGGGCGATCCGGGGCACGGTCGGCCAGCGCTCGTGCAGGACGCTCAGCTCGAGGTAGTCCGGCCGGAAGTCGTGGCCCCACTGGGCGACGCAGTGCGCTTCGTCGATGGCGAACAGCGACACCCGCGCCCGGTCGAGGAGCGCGCGCGTGGACTCGAGCCGGAGCCGCTCGGGCGCGAGGTAGAGCATGTCGACCTCGCCCTGGACGACCGCGCGCTCGACCCGGGCACGCTCGTCGGGCCCCTGCGTCGAGTTGAGGAAGGCGGCACGCACCCCGTTCGCCGCGAGGGCGTCGACCTGGTCCTGCATGAGCGCGATGAGCGGCGACACCACGACCCCGACGCCGTCGCGTACGAGCGCGGGCACCTGGTAGCAGAGCGACTTGCCACCGCCGGTGGGCATGAGCACCAGGGCGTCACCGCCGGCGACCACCTGGTCGATGATCGCCGCCTGCTCGCCGCGGAAGTCGTCGTAGCCCCACACGCGGTGCAGGACGTCGAGCGCGGCTGCTCGTGAGGCAGACACGGCGGCGGGCGCGGGCGTGGTGCTCATGCCACGAGCCTACGGGCGACCGGCGACACCCACGGCACTGTCCACACCGGCACGGTCCACAGCGGCTGCGTCGACATCGTCGGCACGAGCCGGCGCGACGGCCCAGCCCGTGCCCGCCGGGGCGAACCACCGCTTGCCGCCCGCCCAGACCGGCGGCGTCCCGCGGAACCGCGGTGCCTCGTGTCCGGCGAAGGTGCGATCGAGCTTCCGCCACCAGGCCAGGACCTCGACCATGCCCCAGAACGCGAGCGACGTCCCGAGGGTGACGAGCCATCCGATGGGCGTGCCGTTGGCGTCGGACGAGGTCAGGTCGATCCCCGACCACCCCGGTGCCTGCAGCACGAAGATCATGATGTTGTTGAAGGCGTGCTGCAGCACGGTGGCCTCGAGGCCGCCGGTGCGGAGCACGATGATCGCCGCGATCAGGCCGAACGAACCGACGTCGAGGATGCCCCAGACGTTGTAGCCGTTCGGGATGTGCAGCAGGGCGAACACGACGGTCGACACCGCCACGGCGATGATCGTGCCGGTGCGTCGCGGGATCCACGACGCGATCGTCTGCATGAGGAAACCGCGGAAGATGAACTCCTCGGCTGCGCCCTGGAACGGCACGAGCAGGACGACCAGGACGATCGTGAGCGTGAGGGTGCCGAGGGAGACCGTCGACTGCCCGATCGCGGCGTGGTTCCACGCGAAGCCGCCGTCGGTCGTGATCATCCCGCCGTCCCAGAAGAGACCGGTCTGCACCACGAACATGACCGCCGCGATGACGAGGGTCGGCAGCACGCACCACGCCGTCCACGCCCACCGCACCCGGAAGCGCGTCGACGTCAGGATCGCGCCGGGCCCGAGCCGTGCGACCTTGACCGCCAGCAGGATCCCCGGCAGCAGGACGACCAGCGACACGAGCGACAACGACAGGACGAGCGGATCGGTCGGGTCCAGCAGACCGCCCGCCAGGTCGTTCTGCAAGTCGATCAGCGCCTGCGGACCCTGGGTCACGCCGAGCGGGACGAAGTACGCCACCGCTATGACCACCTGCGAGGCGAAGTACCAGCCCGCCAGGAACGCGAGGGCGACCAGCGGGCGCCACCACCTCCATCGTGCGTCGACACGGGGCAGGCGGTGGTAGGGAACACTCACGCCCCGCAGGCTACCGGGCCGGGCAGGATGGGACCCGTGCTCACCGTGCTGTTCGGCCTGTCCGGAGCCGTCGTCTACGGTTTCGCCGACTTCCTCGGCGGGCTCGCGTCGCGGCGGATCCGTCCGGTGGCGGTCACCGCCGTCGCCGCGGCGATCGGGATCGTGCCGCTGCTGATCGGTCTGGCCGTGCTCGGGGGGACGCCGTCGTGGGCGGGCACCCTCTGGGGCGCCGTCGCCGGACTGTCCGGCGCGGTCGGGGTCCTGCTGCTCTACGCCGCGTTGGCGATCGGCCCGATGAGCGTGCTGTCACCCCTGACCGCGGTGTTCGCCGCCGTCGTCCCGGTCCTGGTGGCCGTGGCCCGTGGGACCGTCCTGTCACCGCTGGCCGTCGCCGCGGTGGTCGTGGCCGTCGTCGCGGTGGTGCTGGTGGCGGCCGTGCGGGACACCTCGGGTGCACGACTCACCGTGCGTGGGGTCGTCGCGGCCGCGGTCGCCGGGTGCGGGTTCGGCGGGATCGTGCTGGCGTACGACGCGACCCCACCCGGCGCGGGCATCCACCCGCTCGTGGTCGCGCGGGTGCTGCAGACGGTGCTGCTGGGTGCGGCGGCGCTCGTGGTGACGGTGCGTGCCGGGCGCGGGGCGCGGTCTGGAGGCGCGGCAGACCCCGCAGCCTCGGTCGGCGTCGCGGGGTCTGCCGTGCCTCCAGGGCGCTGGTGGCCGCCGCGTCTGCTGCTGACGGTCGCGGCGTGCGGCGTCCTCGACGCCCTTGCGAACGTGTGCATCCAGGCGGGGCTGCACGCGAGCGACGACCCAGGCACCCTGCCCGTCGTGAGCGTGCTCAACGCGCTCTACCCGATCGGCACGGTCGTGCTGGCCGGGGTGGTGCTGCGGGAGCGGTTGACCGCGCCGCAGTGGGTCGGCATCGCGCTCGCGTTCATCGCGTCGGTGGGCCTGGCCCTGGCGTGACCGGACGACTCAGACGTCGGGGATGAGCCGCTTGCCGAGGGACACGGTGCGGTCGTCGGAGTACCCGAGGGACTCGTAGAACCCGAGCACCCGCTCGTTGCCAGCACGGATCTGCAGGTTCACCTTCGGGCAGCCGAGGTCGGTGAGCAGCCGCTCGAACTCGGCCATCAGCGTCCGGCCGAGACCGGAGCCCTGCAGGTCCGGCTGCACGGCGAGGTAGTTGACCCAGCCGCGGTGCCCGTCGAAACCGGCCATTCCCGCGGCGACGACCCCGCCGGCCTCCGACTCCGCCACCAGGAAGAGCTCGGGCTGGACCGTGGCCTTGCGCGCGATGTCGCGGCGGGGGTCGTTCCACGGGCGGACGAGACCGCACGATTCCCAGAGGGCGACGACCGCGTCGGTGTCGTCGGCGCGGAACGGGCGGATCCGGTACTCCATCCCCCCACGTTACGGGGGTGTGGAGAACGTCGTCACCGGGCCGTCGTCGTGATCTGATAGACCTGTCCGACCGACCAGCCGATCAGGAGCCCCGTGACCGCACACGACACCATCCCGTCGCGCCGCAGCGCGCGGGACGACGACGGCGGCAGACGGTCCGGGCGCCGCTCCCCCCGGCGACGGCAGACGGTCGGTGGCGCGATCGTCTCGCTCATCGCCGAACTGCTCATCATCGCGGGTGCCGGCACCGGGCTGTACGTGGTGTGGACCGCCTGGTGGACGGACGTCGTGGCGGTCAACGAGCAGTCGAAGCTCGTCGAGGGGCTCGACCAGTTGAAGACCCCGGACGGGGCCGGCACCGAGCACCGTGGGACCGCACCCGTGCTGGCGGAGCCGCCGGACCTGTCCGACGTGTTCGGCACGATGCAGATCCCGCGCTTCGGCAAGGACTACAACCGGCCGATCGGCGAGGGCACGGACCGTGAGAAGGTCCTCAACACCATCGGGCTCGGGCACTACCAGGACACCGCGATGCCCGGGGCTCCCGGCAACTTCGCCGTCGCCGGACACCGCGTGACCTACGGCAAGCCGCTCAACCAGATCGCGGAGCTCAAGAAGGACGACTCCGTCGTCGTGCGGGTCACCGACGCGAAGACGAAGTTCGACGTCTGGTACGTCTACAAGGTCACCGACAGCCAGATCGTCACGCCCGACCACATCGAGACGATCGCGCCGGTGCCGAACAAGCCCGGAGTCGACCCCTCGCCGTCGGACCGCTGGCTGACCCTGACCGCGTGCCACCCGATGTGGTCGGCGGCCGAACGGTTCGTCACGCACGCGAAGCTCGACTACTGGATGCCCGCGTCCGAGGGCACCCCGAAGGAACTTTCGGAGACGGCCAAGTGATCTTCCCCCTGGTCTGGCGGCTGCTGCCCGGCCCCACGTTCCTGAAGGTGCTCGAGCTGCTCGTGCTGCTCGCAGCGATCGTGTTCGTGCTGTTCCAGTGGGTGTTCCCGTGGATCGCGGCGGACATCCTGCCGCCGCCGGACGGCACCGTGGAGTCCACGCCGACCCCGTAGCGGTCGGCCACCCGGAACCAGGACCGGCGGCGGACGGCAGGCGGCGTCAAACCGTTGTCGTCACCTGCGAGCCGCCGGCTGCCGTCCGCCGCACGGCGATCCGCTCCGGGATCCGCTGCTTGAGTTCCTCGACGTGGCTGACGATGCCGACCTGCCGCCCACCGGCGGTCAGTCGCGACAACTGCCCGATGACGTCGTCGAGGGTCTCCGGGTCGAGCGTCCCGAACCCCTCGTCGACGAAGAGCGTGCCGAGCGAGACGCCACCGGCCTCGGCCTGCACGACGTCGGCCAGCCCGAGCGCCAGGCACAGCGACACGGTGAACGTCTCGCCGCCGGACAGGCTGCGGGGGTCCCGCACGGTGTCGGTGGTGTGGTCGTGCACGGCGAGTGCCAGGCCGGTCCGGCGTGCCCGTGACCCGGACTCCCGCTCGTCCGAGGTCTCGAGCGTGAACCGCCCCGCGAGCATCGCCCGGAGTCGGTCGTTGGCCGCGGCGACGACGTCCTCGAACCGGCGCATGAGCACGTAGGTGCCCAGGGTGATCCCCGTCGGGTTCGCCGCGGTGACCCCGTTCGCGATGTCGGCGAGCCGGACCACGGCGCGGCTGCGTGCCGACGTCTCGTCACGGGCACGGGTCGCCCGGGTGACCTCGGCGGCGCACCGGTCGACCGCGTCGGCACGGTCGGCCGCGGAGACGGTGACCGCGGCGGCCTCGTCGAGTGCGGCGGCAGCGCGCTGGCGTCCGGCCCGGGCGCCGTCGAGGTCGAGGCGTTCCGCGGAGTCGTCCGCCGCGGCGACCACGGCGGGTTCGGCCAGACCGGCCACGACGACGGCCCGCTCGGCCTCGGCCGCGCTGATCAGCGCCCGCAGCCGGTCGGTGCTGTCGGGTTCGAGCCGTCCGGCCCGCGCTGCGGCGACGTCGGCGAAGTCCTGGTCGTCGAGGACCCGGTCGACCTCGGTACGGCGGTCGTCGCGGGCACGGGTCGCGGCGGCCACCCGTTCGTCGGCCTGCACGACCGCGCGGTACGCCTCGAGTCGCTCGTCGAGGAGTTCGACGGCCGTCCGGAGCGTCGCGGGGCGGTCGTCGAGGAGTGCTCCGAGCCGCCCGAGCGCCGCGGCCACGGTGCCGAGGTCGGTGTCGAGCCGCTCGGCGTCGGCCAGCGCGGTCGAGACCAGGACGGTCCGCCGTGCGTCGAGGTCGTTCCGCTCGCGCTGGAGCCGACCGGTCGTCGTGTCGTGCGCCGCCCGCTGCCGCTCGTGCTGCAGGACGAGCGCGGCAGCGTCGTGCGCGGCCCGGACCCGTTCGTCGGCGGCCGCGGTCAGGGCGTCGAGCGCGGCGGTGTCGACCGTGCCGACGACGTCGACGAGCCGCTGGTGTTCGGCACGTTCGACCGCCAGGTCCGACGCGGCGTCGGCGAGGTGCTGGTCAGCGCGACGGGTGGCGTCGCCGGCAGCGTCGACGGCCGCGGTCGTCGGGTGGTCGTCCTGCGGGGTCGCCACCGAGGGGTGCGCCGTCGACCCGCAGACCGGGCACGGGTCGCCGGTCGTGAGCGCCGCCCCGAGTTCTCCGGCGAGCCCGGCGATCCGGCGTTCGCGGAGTGCCCGCTCGGCGGCGAGGGCGTCGGTCGCCGACCGGCGCGCGGTGGCGACGGACTGCTCGGCCGTGGCGACCCGTTGCGCTGCGTGGTCGCGCGCCACGAGGTCGGCTCGGAGGGACCGGATCCGGGTGACCTCGTGCGCGGCGGCGTCCGAGTCGGCTGCCGTGCGGGCCGCGGTGCGTGCGGCCTCGACGATGCGGGCCCGCTCGGTGGGACGGGCGTCGAGCGCGGCGTCGCGTTCGAGCAGCTGCTCGGCGATCTGCTCGGCGTCCGCGGTGGCCCCGGCGATGGCGGACCGACGAGCAGCGGCGCCGTCCTCGACCGCGACGAGGTGCCGGACGGCCGACAGGTCGTCGGCCAGGGCGTCGCGTCGCAGCACGACGGCGTCGGCGTCGGCGGTGATCCCGTGGCGGTCACGCAGCGACCGGGCGGCCGCAGTGGTCTCGTCGGCGCGCGTGACTGCAGCGTCGAGTCCGTCGGCCACGGCGGTCACCCGGGCGGCGCGTTCGCCGAGTGCGAGGGCCGACCGGGCGGCGTCGACGGCAGGGGCGTCGTGGTCGAGTGCAACTCGCCGCGCGAGCAGCCCCGCGCGTCGTTCGAGGGCGGTCGCACGCGCCGTGACCGCCTCTTCGTGCTCGGCAGCGGTCGTCGCCGCCGCGGCTGCTGCAGCACGGACGGCGGCAGCGGCATCGGCGGCCGCACGGACCGACGCCACCGTCGACGGCACGACGGTCTCGTCGCCGTCGTCGAGACCGGCGGCCTGGGCGAAGCGGTTCAGGGCATCACGTACGCGGTCGTCGGCACCGTCGACCTCGGCCTGCACGGCACGGCGCCGCGCGGCGAGTTCGTCGGCCGTGCGGTCGTAGACCTGCGTGCCGAACAGGGACTGCAGGAGCTTGCGGCGGTCTTCGCCCGGGGACCGCAGGAACCGTGCGAACTCGCCCTGCGGCAGCACGACGGTCTGCAGGAACTGCGCGCGGTCGAGCCCGACGATGCGGCCGATCTCGACGCCGACCTCGGGGATGCGTGACGACATCGGTTCGCCGGCGACGTCGGACGGGTTCGCCAGACGGAACAGCTGCACGGACGCCTGCTGCTTGACGGTGCCGGTCCCCCGCTGCTTCGGGCGGTCGTACTGCGGGGTGCGGCGGACCCGGTAGGTCCCTGCGGTGGTCTCGAAGACGAGCTCGACGAACGGTTCCACCGCGGGGTCGGCGTGCTGGCTGTGCAGGCGGTCGGAGCTGGCGTCGGACCCGGCGAGCCCGCCGTACAGGGCGAACACGACGGCGTCGATGATGGTCGACTTGCCGGAGCCCGTCGGCCCCTCGAGTAGGAACACCCCGGAGGCCGCGAGCGCTGCGAAGTCGATGGACACCAGGTCGGGGTAGGGCCCGATGGCGCGGAGTTCGAGACGGTGCAGGTACATCAGCGGTCCCCCTGGCGCTGCAGCGCCAGCACCGCGGCCTCGTACGCCTCGGTCAGGACGGCGTGTTCGTCGTCGTCGGGGGCGGCACCGGTGGCGAAGGCCACGAAGTCGGCGGCGACCTCGACCGGGTCGGACGTCGCCGTGACCGCACGGGCCACCGAGGCCGGGCCGCGGTCGGCGGGTTCGTGCGTGATCGCCAGCGCGTGCGGGAAGTGGTCCTTCACCCGGGCGTACATGCGCTCGGGGTGCACCGTGTCGGTCACGGCCACCCGCACCCAGGCGTCGGCGTCGGCCCGGAAGACCCCGGACTCGATGTCGTCGATGCCCCCGCGGACGTCGACCAGGCGGCGCGGCACGGGAGCGGGCACGAGTTCGACCGAGACGGCACCGGCCGCGTCGAGCTCGGCGATGGTCACCGACTTCTGCTGGTGCCGCTCGCCGAACGAGAACGCCAGCGGTGAGCCGGCGTACCGGATCCGTCCGCCGTCGCCGACCCGCTGCGGGCCGTGCAGGTGCCCGAGGGCGACGTAGTCGAAGCCGTCGAAGACCGATTCGGCCACCCGGTCGACACCGCCGACGCGGATGTCCTGCTCGCTGTCGCTCGGGTCCGCCCCGCCGACGAAGGCGTGTGCGACGACGACGCTGCGGGTGCCGCCGCGCAGCGCGAGGTCGGACCGGATCCGCTCGGTGGCGGCCTGCACGACGGCGTGGTGCGACCGTGCGAGGGGCTCGTCCGGCACGTCGGCCAGTGCGTAGCGGGTGAGGTCGGGGTGCAGGTACGGGATGCCGTAGACCGCCACCGGGCCGTCGGCGTCGTCGACGAGCACCGGGTCGGCGATCCGGGCGGGTTCGGCGAGGATGCGGACGCGGCGGTCCATCACGCCGGCGCCGAAGCCCAGGCGTGCGGCGGAGTCGTGGTTGCCGGGCGTGAGCACCACGGTCGCCGTCTCGGCCAGGCGTTCGAGCACCCGGGACAGCATGCGGACCGCGTCGATCGGCGGGATCGCCCGGTCGTACACGTCACCGGCGATCACGACGAGGTCGACGGAGCGGTCCCGCACGAGGTCGACGAGCCAGTCGGTGAACGCCGCCTGGTGCTCGAGGAGGTCGGCACCGAGCAGCGTGCGGCCGAGGTGCCAGTCGCCGGTGTGCAGGATGCGCATGCGGACACGGTAACGCCGGCCGGGGACATCGCCGGACGGCCGCGCGCCGCCTGTGGAGAACTCAGGGCACGCAGCTCGCCGACGCCAGGCCGAGGACCGAGACGACCCGCACCTTGACGGTCGGCGTGCTGGTCGCGGTCCAGTTGTTGCCGAGGTTCGTGCGGAGGTTCAGCGTGTAGGTCGTGCCGAGGTCGAGCAGGCCCGCACCGCCGTAGACGAGCGAACGCTGTCCGGGGGTCGTGGCGGTCGCGAGCTGGGTCGTCCCGTTCATGAGGTCGAACGAGTTCGGCACGGTGGGGTCCGTGTAGGTCCAGGTGATCGTCACGGTGCTCGACGACGCGGCCGTGCAGGTCAGCGTGGGGACACCGGTGGCCGTGCCCGCCGTGAAGTTCGACACCGGGTTCACGGTCGTCCGCGACCACGGCACGGCCACCGCCTGCGCCGGCACGAGCACCCCGATGCTCCCCGCGATGACGAGGACCGCCGCCGCACCGCCGAAGCGGCGCAGCCGCTGCACGCGACGCTCGTGCACCCGGAGCGAGCGACGGGTGACGACGGTGGTCCCGCCGGACGGGAGGCGCGTGGCGGCGTCGTCCCGTGCCTCCCGGCCGGTGTCGGTACCGTCCGACGGCCCGTCACCCGACCCGTGGGCGGTGTCGCCCCCGTCCGAGCCGTCGGCGTCGTCGTCGTCGATCGCCGCGAGGCGGCAGAGCGACCCGTCGACCGTGCAGAGCGCGAGCAGCGCCGTCAGGCCGAGTGCGAGCACGACGACCTTGACCCACTCCCCCTGCCGGAGCCACAGGATCGGCGCCCCGACGAACGGGATGCGCAGAAAGGCGACCCCGTGCACGGCCGAGCGTTCGAGCGGTGTGGAGTCCTGCTGCGGGTTCGCGTCGCCCTTGGTGACCAGGGTGCCTCCCGGGCCGTCCTCGACGTAGCGGTGCATGCGGAGGTGACCCGGCTGGTCCGGGTCGTCCGCGAGCAGGATCTTGCCCGTCCGGACCTCACCGGACGCGACCGGGCGCGAGACGACGACGTCCCCGGGCGTGAGGCGCGGCTCCATCGACCCGGTCATCACCGTCGTCGGTTGCCAGCCGATCAGCGCGGGGGCTGCCGCCCACAGGGCGAGGCCGAGGAGGGTCGCGACCACACCGCGTGCAACGGTGCCGACGACGACGCGCCCCCAGTCGACGACGTCACGGAGCACGGCGTGCGGTGTGGGACCACCGTGCACTGCGATGCTGCTCATGACTGCCTTCGACCGGGGGCGCGTTCTCGGGGGTGGTGACCGGGGCTGGCTCGGGCTCAGCCCCGGTCACCGGGTGGGGAGGGCTCCCGGCTCAGCTGTTCTGGGCCTCCCAGGTGAGGCCGAGGGACGCGGTGCCGCCCTGCACCGTGTTCGGCGCGGTGCTCGAGACCGTGTAGGTGAAGCGGTAGACGCGCGACTCGGACGCGGACCCGGTCGGGGCCCAGGTGCCGAGGCCGGTGGCGAAGTTCGTCGAGCCGGTGCCGAACGCGGCGAGGGTGCCGTTGTAGAGCGTTCCGCTGGTCGCGGCCGGTGTGAATCCGGTGCAGGAGCCGAAGCCACCGCCGGTGCCCTGCTCGACCTGCAGGTTGATGTTGCCCGAGAGGTTGTTCGTGGTGGCCGGGTTCGTGCCGTACAGCTTCACGGTCGAGGCCAGCGAGCCGGTCGACGTGACCGTGATGCAGTTGGCGCCGGTCGAGCCGGGCTTCAGGCCCGTCGCGGTGAAGAGCGCGGTGTTGTTGTCGTCGTCGGTGAGGGCGACGCTGCCGGCGGTCCAGTTGCTGGTCGGGTTGACGGTGGTGGCCGAGAACGCCGAGTAGGACGCGGTCGAGACGACGACACCCGAGGCGACGAGGGCGGCGGGGATGGCGATCCAGGCCGCGAGACGGGCGGCGCGAGGGGTGACACGAGACATTGCGGGAGCTCCTGATCCGGAAACGGTGGCGCCGTGGTCGCGGTGGTTGGTCGCGTCGGTGCCGTGGTGTTTGCTACGACGATCAAGTTACTTTTCCGCCGAGCAACTCACAAGGGAAGGAACCACCCCCGTGCTGGGGGTATCTTGACGAGTGAGATACTTGTTGACTGAGTCTTCCCACCCCCTGCCGAGAAGAGCCGCCGATGACGGACACCACCCAGCCCGTCCTGCCCGACACCCTGCCGCCCGCGCCCGTGTCGCCGACCGTCTCCGTGCCGGAGCGCGTGGACTCGGACACCGACCTCGCGAAGCTCCTCACCGCCTTCCGCCTGCTCCAGACGCAGCACGCCCGCGTCCTGCACCACGAGAGCGTCGTGCGCGGGCTGAACGCCACCGACACCCGCTTCGTGTTCTTCCTGGCCGCGGCCGACGGCGAGGGGATCACGCCGAAGCAGGCCGGCGAGTACCTCGAGCTCACCACCGGCGCCATGACCTCGCTCGTCGACCGGCTCGAGCAGCGCGGACACCTCGAGCGCCGCCCGAACCCGCAGGACCGTCGCAGCGTCCTGCTGCACCTCACCGCCTCGGGCGCCGAGGTGGCCCGGCAGATCGGCGCCGTCTACTCGGACGCCTTCCGCGAGGTCGTCGCCCCCGCCGACCGGGTCCGCCTCGCCGCCGCGTTCGCCGGGCTCGGCGACGCCCTCGACCGCCACTCGCGCGCGGAGACCGCAGCCCGCTCCGCGTGACCTCGTGTGTCGGGGCGCGCGCGTAGCGTGGTGCGCATGACACCGTCCGAAGTCCTGATCGAAGCGTTCTCCCGCGTCCCCGAGACCGTCGAGCGTGCCGTCGACGGCCTGTCCGAGGACCAACTCGCAGCGCGTCCGGCCGCCGGGGCGAACACCCTGGCATGGCTCGCGTGGCACACCGCCCGTGGGCAGGACGTCCAGATCGCCGACCTCGCCGGCACCGCGCAGGTGTGGACCGCCGACGGCTGGTACGACCGGTTCGGCCTGCCGTTCCCGGCCGAGGCCCTCGGCTACGGCATGTCCCGTGACGACGTCGGTCGCGTGCGTGCCTCGGCCGCGCTGCTCACCGGGTACCTGCGTGCCGTCCACGACCGCACCGTCGCGTACCTCGGCACGCTCGGCCCCGACGACCTCGACCCCGTGGTCGACGACGCGTGGGACCCGCCCGTCACCGCCGGTGCCCGGCTCGTGAGCATCCTCGACGACTGCACGCAGCACGCCGGCCAGGCCGGCTTCGTGCGCGGGTTGCTGTTCTTCAACCGCTGACGCGGTCGCGCGCGGGCGCGCAGCGCGCGGGCGGGCGTGCTCGCTTCGTGAGCAGAAATGGTCGGGTCCGATTTCCGGACCCGACCATTGCTGCTCACCATGTGACGGACGGGAGGCCCGTGGCGAGCTCGCCACGGGCCTCCCGTCGTGCGTGTGGTCGCGACTAGCGCGCGGCGAGCTCCGACACGATGCCGTCACCGGGGGCGGCCTGCACGAGGTCCGCCGCGATCTCGGCACGCTCGAGGATGCCCTCGATCTTGCGGATGCGACCACGCGGGACGAGGGTCACGACGGTGCCCTCCTTGCCGGCACGACCCGTGCGGCCGGAGCGGTGCATGTACGCCTTGTAGTCGTCCGGGGCATCCGCCTGCACGACGAGCGACACGTCGTCGACGTGGATGCCGCGGGCGGCGACGTCGGTGGCGACGAGCACGTTCACCCGGCCGCTCGTCAGGAGCTGCAGGTTCCGGGTCCGGCGCGACTGGTTCAGGTCGCCGTGGAGCGACGTGGCACGGATGCCGGCGTCCTCGAACTGGTCGGCGAGGCGCTCGGCGTAGGCACGGGTCCGGGCGAAGACGATCGTCTTGCCGTCGCCGGCGACGAGCTCCTCGAGGACACGGTCCTTCTCGCGCTGCTCGACCACGAGGACACGGTGGTCGATGGTCGAGGACGCCTGGTCCTCACCCGCGACCTCGTGCACGCTCGGCTCGTGCAGGAACTGCTCGACGAGCGCCGCGACCTGGGTGTCGAGCGTCGCGCTGAACAGCAGCTTCTGTGCACGGTTGCCCTGCGGGGTGACCTCGGCGGTGGCGGAGAGGATCTCCTGCACCGGCTCGAGGAACCCGAGGTCGCACATGTGGTCGGCCTCGTCGAGCACGGAGATGACGACCTCGCTGAGGTCGAGCTTCCCCTTGTTCATGAGGTCCTGCACACGACCAGGGGTGCCGACGATGATGTCGACGCCACGCTCGAGCGCACCCTCCTGACGGCCGTACGGCACGCCGCCGTAGATCTGCGTCGTGAAGAGGCCCACCGAGCGGGCGATCGGCTGCACCGTGCGGTCGATCTGCAGGGCCAGCTCGCGGGTCGGCGCGAGGATGAGCGCACGCGGGGCGCGGCCCATCTTGCGCTTCGTGCCGCCGCCGTGCTCCATGAGCTTCTCGACGAGCGGGGCGCCGAACGCGATGGTCTTGCCGGAGCCCGTGCGGCCACGGCCGAGGACGTCCTTGCCGGCGATCACGTCGGGGATCGTCGCGGCCTGGATCGGGAACGGGCTGCTCGCGCCGAGCTCCTGCAGGGCGCGGGAGATGTTGCCGCCGATGCCGAGGTCGCCGAAGGTCACGCCCTCGACGTCCGACGCCACGGTGGACTCGGCCTGGAGCTTCGCGAGCTTGACGTCGTCGGCGGGGACGAACTTGCCGCGCTCGGGCTCGTCGAAGGAGCGGCGGGGAGCGCTGCGGTCGTCGCGGTCGAACTTACGCGGAGCGCGGTCTTCGCGGTCGAACTTGCGCGGAGCGCGGTCGTCGCGATCGAAGCTGCGACGCGGACGGTCGTCGTTGTCACGACGCGGGGCACGATCGTCGCGGTTGAAGCTGCGCGGAGCGCGGTCATCGCGGTCGAAGCTACGACGCGGACGGTCGTCGTTGTCACGACGCGGCGCGCGGTCGTCGCGGTCGAAGCTGCGACGCGGGCGGTCGTCGTAGTCACGACGGGGCGCACGATCGTCACGGTTGAAGCTGCGTGGGGCGCGGTCGTCACGGTCGAACGAGCGACGGGGAGCACGATCGTCACGGTTGAAGCTGCGCGGGGCGCGGTCGTCACGGTCGAACGAGCGACGGGGACGGTCGTCGTTGTCACGACGGGGAGCGCGGTCGTCGCGGTTGAAGCTGCGCGGTGCACGGTCGTCGCGGTCGAACGAACGACGCGGACGGTCGTCGTTGTCACGACGGGGCGCACGGTCGTCGCGGTCGAAGCGACGGGGAGCACGGTCGTCACGGTTGAAGCCGCGACCACCGCGGTCGTCGCGCTCCGGGCGGCGCTGGCCGCCGCTGTCGCGGGGCTCCCAGTTCGGGCGCGCGGGGCGCTCGCCCTGCGCCGAGCGGCCGCGACGCTCCTCGGCGTCCCAGCGCTGCTTCTGGCGCGGCGCGGTCGGTTCGGCGGCGCGGAACCCGCGGTGCTTGCTGCTGCGTGCGGCGGGGGTGCCGTTCGGGTGGCGGGGACGATCGGAGGCGCGGTTGTCCGCGCCCTTGTTGTACGGAGCCATGACTGCTTTCTCGGGTGCGCAACGAACCGCAGCGCCCGACAGCGACATCGGCGGGGGCTGCTTGCGGAGAGGGGGTTCATCCCGTCGCGATTCGACGTGATTCCAGCCCTCGAGCAACACACACCCAACAAAAAGCCCGTGATCACGATGTCACGGCGTCGAAGGCCGACCGAGCGAGTCTACGCGACCCCGCGCTCTGATGCCAGCCCCGTCGTCGACGGACGGCCGCGAGCCGGACCCGGCCCGTGCCTCCCGGCCGGCCCGTCGGTCAGGACTCGGCGAGCCGCTGTCGTTGCTCGGCCACGTCGAAGTCCGCCTTCGGCCACGAGAGCTGCATGTCCTCGAGGGCCCGGAGCAGGAGCTGCTGCACCGCCAAGCGGGCGTACCACTTGCGGTTCGCCGGCACGACGTACCAGGGCGCCTGCGGGGTCGAGGTCCGGTCGAACACGATCTGGTACGCGTCCTGGTAGCGGTCCCACAGCAGGCGCTCGTCGATGTCGCCCGGGTTGAACTTCCAGTGCTTGTCGGGGCGGTCGAGTCGCTCGCCGAGGCGTTCGCGCTGCTCGTCCTTCGAGATGTGCAGCATCACCTTGACGATCGTGGTGCCCTCGGCGGTGAGGCGGTCCTCGAACTCGGTGATCGCGCCGTAGCGTCGTTCGATCTCGTCCGGCGCCGCGAACGCCCGGATGCGCTGGATGAGGACGTCCTCGTAGTGCGAGCGGTCGAAGACGCCGAGCTGACCGGCACTCGGGAGCTGCCGCTCGATGCGCCAGAGGAAGTCGTGCTCGCGCTCCTCGGCCGTCGGGGCCTTGAAGCCCGCGTACCGCACGCCGTTGGGGTCGACCGCACCGACGACGTGCGAGACGATGCCGCCCTTGCCGGCGGTGTCCATCGCCTGCAGGACGAGCAGCACCCGGCGCTGGTCGCCGGCGGTCGACGCCGCGTACAGCCGCTCCTGCAGGGCGGCGAGGCGGGACGCCCCCGCGGCGAGCGCTTCGAGCCCGTCGATCTTGCGGCCGGGGAAGCCCGGCGTCGCATCGGGGTCGACCTGGTCGAGGCGGAAGCCCGGGTCGACGCGGAGCAGTGGTTCGGGATCGGCGTTCCAGGCCTTGCGACGGCTCACGGGTCCTCCTGCGGTCCTGGCGGCGGGTGCCCCCTGCTCTCATCCTGGCACTGTGGCGGTTCCGCCGTCGGGTGCGCGGTCGAGTGCGCGGTCGGGTGCGCGGTCGGTTGCGCGGTCGGGGTTCCTCCGCTGGGGTGACGTGGCCGGCCTCGGGTGCGGCTACCGTGGAACCGATGAAGTCCGGCCGCCGCACAGTGCTCGCGCTCGTCGCCGCGGTCGTGGCGCTCGGCGCGGTCGCGTCCTGCAGTACGGACCCCGTCGGTGACGAGAACGCGACGGTCACCGCGGACAGCGTCATCTACCCGCTGTCCCTGCAGTACCACGGCATCGACGTGGTCGCGGATGTGCCGTACGGCACGGCTCCGCTGCAGCGACTCGACGTCTGCCTGCCGGCCGACAGCGCCCCGGAGACGACCGCGACCCCCACGGCGACGCCGTCCGCCACCCCGACGGCCGACCCCGCCGAGGCCGCAGCCAGCACCGGTCGGCCCGCGGTGCTGATGATCCACGGCGGCAGCTGGTCGCACGGCGACAAGGCCACGGCCGCCTACCGGTCGGTGTGCAAGTACCTGGCGTCCGAGGGCTTCGTCACGTTCAACGTCGACTACCGGCTCGCGCCCACCGACCCGTTCCCGGCCGGTCTCGACGACGTCCGACGGGCGCTCGACTACGTGTTCCGCCCCACGACGCTGTCCACGTACGACGTCGACTCCCAGCGGGTCGGGGTGTTCGGCGGGAGCGCGGGCGGCAACCTGGCGGCGATGCTCGCGGTGACCGACCACGAGTCCGCCGCCTACGCCGAGGGCGACCGGATCCGTGCGGTCGTCGACCTGAGCGGCCCCACGAACCTGACGTCGCGCTCGACCCGGGCCGACGGGGTGTCCGCGTCCTTCCAGCGGAAGCAGCTGCTGTACCTCGGCTGCCGGACCTACGCGAAGTGTCCGGCGGCGACCCGGGCGTCGCCGGAGTACCACGTCACCTCGGACACGGCGCCGTTCTTCATCGGGCACTCGACGGACGAGTTCATCCCGCTGTGGGAGTCGCAGGAGTTCGCGGCGACGCTCCGGTCGCACGACGTGCCGGTCACGTTCGTGCAGGTCGAGGGGACGGCGCACTCGATCGCGCAGCTCGACGAGGCGATGAGCCGCCGCGTGGCGACGTTCTTCCGGACCCAGCTGGGCTGAGGCGCTGCGGGGGCGCCGTGCGCGGGTTCGGCCGCGGGCGGGTTCGGCCGCGGGCGGGTTGTGTGCCGCCGAAGCGACACTCCTCGCCGACGAGCGGCCGTCCGTGCCGCGAGAGCGACGTTGTGCCGCCGATGTTAGGCGGAGAAGTGTCGCTTTCGCAGAGACGCCAGAGCGGGCGCGCTCGCGGAGCCGCACTGCCGCGTGCCCCGGGTGGGTGGCACCCGGAGTCGGGACTACTGCCGACAGCCACCACGTCGCAGACTTCCGGGGTGACCGACACCTCGACCCGCCCTGCACGCGCCGCCGCGACCCGCTGGGACCGTTCCGCGCTGCAGACCTCTGCGGAGTTGCTGCTCGGGCTGTCGTTCGCCGCCACCATGGCCTTCGGCGGGTACGCGGCTGCGACCGGGCACCTCGCTGTGTTCGCGCAGGGCGCCGGGATCGTCTTCCTCGTCACGCTGACCTGCGTGCTCGTGTCGTGGTTCCGCGCCGTCGAGCGCGAGGAGCGTGCCGACCACCGGGTCACCGCGCCCGTCGTGCCGGCCACGGCCTCGGCCTCGGTGCCCCTCACGACCGCCGCCATCGCGGCCGTCGACGCCGAGTACCGCAGGTAGCGGGGCCCGGCGCCGACAACGCCGCCGCTAGCCCGCCGCGGCCGCCGCCGCAGCCCGCCGATCAGCCCGCCGCTCCCGCGCCCGCTCCACCACGTAGTACAGCGCCGGCAGCACCACCAGGGTCAGCAACGTCGACGACACCAGCCCGCCGATCACGACGAGCGCGAGCGGCTGCGAGATGAACCCGGACTTGCCGGTCAGCCCGATCGCCATCGGCACGAGCGCGAAGATCGTCGCCAGGGCGGTCATCAGGATGGGCCGGAGTCGTCGGGTGGCCCCTTCGACCAGGGCCTCGCGTACCCGCAGTCCGCGCCGCCGGTACTGGTTCACCAGGTCGATGAGGACGATCGCGTTCGTCACGACGATGCCGACGAGCATGAGCACGCCGATGAGCGACGCCACACCGAGTGGGATGCCCGACGCGATCTGCAGCAGGATCGCGCCCGTCGCCGCGAACGGCACCGAGACGAGCAGCAGCAGGGGCTGGAGCAGGCTCCGGAACGTCGCGACCATCACCACGTAGACGATCAGGATCGCGACCAGGGCGGCGAGCAGCAGCTGGCTGAACGCCGACGTCTGGCTCGAGGCGACGCCGCCGATCGACGCGGACGCACCCTTGGGCAGGTCGAGCTGGTCGACCGCCGTGGTCACCGACTGCACCGCCGCGCCGAGGTTCGACGCGTCCGGGGTCACGGTGATCGTCGCGGTGCGGACGGCGTCCGAGGTGGTGACGGTCGTCGGCCCCTCGGCACGTTCGACGGTGGCGACGTCGGACAGCGGCACCGGGCCGGTCGAGGTCGGGACCGACAGTGCGCGCAGTGCCGTGATGGTCCCCGGCGGCGAGGGTGCGGCGATGTAGACGTCGAGCGAGGCGTCGTCGATCTCGACCGTCCCGGTGTCCCGCGGCGACACCGAGGCTGCGACGATCCCGCCGACCTGGGTCTCGGTCAGCCCGAGCGCGGCCGCCTTCTCGCGGTCGACCCGGACGGCCAGGTACGGCTCGGCCGACGACAGGTTGCTCGTCGCCCCCGTGGTGTCGTCGACCGTCCGCATCTCGCGCAGCACCTGCGACGCGGCGGTCCGGAGCTGCGCCTGGGTCGGCGCGCTGACGTCGACCTCGATGTCGCTGCTGCCGCCGAAGCCGCCACCCGACGACGCGACCGTGAGCTCGCCCTGGTCCTTGAGCCCGTCGAGTCGCTTCCGTGTGTCCGACTGCACCCGGGTCTGGTCGGCGCCCTCGTCGGTGGTCACCGAGTACTGCACCGATGCCGTGCCGCCGCCACCGAACGCGGCCTGGATCGACTCGCCGCTCGTGCCGATCGTGGTCTGGACGGTCTCGACGCCGTCGACCGCGCGGAGCTGGCGCTCGACGGTGCGCGCCGCGTCGGACTGCGACGCCAGGCTCGTGCCGGGCTCGAGGTCCTGCGTGACGGTGAAGGTGTTCTGCCCGGAGTCACCGAGGTAGTTCGTCTTGACGAACGGCAGCGCCGCCGCGGTCCCACCGAGCACGAGCACGGCGAGCACCAGGACTACCCACGGTGCGCGGAGCGCCCACCCGAGCACCGGCTGGTAGCCGCGGCGCAGCCGGTCGGGTGCGGATGCGTCGTGCAGGTCTGCCGCACTCGCGAGTGCGCCGTCCGTCGCAGAGCTGACGGGAGGCACGGCCCCCGCCGCCCCGTCGGCGTCGGTCCCCGACACGGCCGGCTGCACCGCCCCGGCGTGCTTGTGCCCCTTCGGCGCGCGCAGGAACCAGTACGCCAGCACCGGCACGATGGTCAGGGAGACCAGCAGCGAAGCGACCAGCGCCATCGTCACAGTGAGGGCGAACGGCCGGAACAGTTCGCCGACGAGCTCGGCGACGAACGCGACGGGCAGGAACACGACCACGGTCGTCACGGTCGACGCAGTCACGGCGCCGGCGACCTCGCGGACGCCGTCGAGCACCGCCCGTTGCCGGTCGACGCCGGGTTGCAGGTGCCGCTTGATGTTCTCGATCACGACGATGGAGTCGTCGACCACACGGCCGATCGCGATGGTCAGGCCGGCGAGCGTGATGATGTTGAGCGTGTAGCCGGCGGCCAGCATGCCGATCGCGGCGAGGAGCACCGACGTCGGGATCGAGATCGCGGTGACGATCGTCGACCGGACCGACAGCAGGAACAGCAGGATCACGAGGACGGCGAACGCCAGGCCGAGCAGTCCTTCCTCGGCCAGGGAGTCGATCGACTGCTGGATGAAGGGCGCCTGGTCGAACACGACGGTGAACCGGGGGTCGCCGTCGATCTTCGCCTCGATGCCGGGCAGGGCGTCACGGACGGTCTCCGAGACGTCGACGGTGTTCGCCTCCTGCGTCTTCGTGATCGCGATGGTGAGTGCCTGTTCGCCGTTCACGCGGCTGATCGAGGTGCGCGGTGACTCCTTGATGGCGACGGTGGCGACGTCGCCGAGGGTCGTCTCCGAGGTGCCGCCCGTCAGCGGTAGGTCCTCGATGTCGGCGACCGAGGCGATGCGTTCGCCGGTCTGCACGGAGAGCGTCGAACCGCTCTGCGTGATCGTGCCACCGGGGATCAGGGTGCCGTTGTCGTCGAGCGCGTCCGAGATCGCCGTCTCGCTGAGGCCCCGGGCTGCCAGGTCGTCCTGGTCCGGGGTGATGACGACGCGGCGACCGGGGTTGCCGTAGACGTCGGCGGCCCGCACCCCGTCGAGCTTCTCGAGGTCGGGCACCGCGGTGGCGTTCAGTCGTTCGACGAGCTGTTCCTGGTCGCCCTTCGCCGACACCGCGAGCTGCAGGACGGGCAGGTCGTCGAACGACCCGGTCACGATCTGGGTCTGCACGGAGTCGGGCAGCGAGAGTGCGTTGACGACGGTCTGGATCTTGTCCTCGGCGCTGGCCAGGTTGGAGCCGTAGTCGAACGAGGCCGACACGATGCTCTGCCCGGTGGACGAGGTCGCCGAGGTCGACTCGAGGTCCGGGACCGCCTGGATCCCCTGCTCGATCTTCGTCGAGACGTCGTTGGACACCACCTCGGGCGTGGCACCCGGGTACGCGCTGACGATCGCGACCTGCGGGAACTCGACGCTCGGGATCAGCTCCTGCTTGAGGTTCGACAGCGCGATGCCGCCGAAGATCGCGACGACGATGGTGACGAGCGCGATGAGGGCCCGGTTGCGGAGGCTGAAGACCGAGAGGAGGTGCACGTCATCGATCCTCGCAGCCGCAGCCCGTGCACGTCCGCATCAGCCACCGAGCAGCAGGTACGCGCCGAGCACGCCGACGGTGCCGAGCACGCCGCTGCCGAGGGCGATCACGCGGCCGACCGACGACCGGGCGGTGGCCACCCCGACGACGAGCACGAGGATGCCGACGACGATCTCGACCACCCACGTCACCGGGCCGGTCGTGGCCACCACCTGCAGCAGCGCCCGCACCCCCTCGCCGATGAGGATCGCGGCGGTGACCCCGAAGGCTCCCGCACGCCAGCGGGCGTCACGGGAGCGGACGAACACAGCGACCGCACCGGCGAGCAGCCCCGCGGGGACGCCGAGCAGCACCCAAAGGTTGGTGACGGACAGGAAGTCCGGGTAGCCGCGCAGGTTCGTCGTGGCCCAGTAGCCGACGTGCATGAGTTCGAGCAGCACGACGCCGAGCAGCATCGCGAGCGGCAGGGCGAACCGGCCGGCACGGGCTCCGGCGCCGATGCACAGCGCGACGGCGACCAGGAACCAGGGGCCGGCCGAGTTGGCGACCGACGACAGTGCGGGCACGGTCTGCCCGAACGAGGTCAGCACACCGGCGAGCAGCGCACCGCTCAGGGCCATCGTGACGCGCACCAGAGCCGGCACCGCGGGGCACGGCTCGGACGGCGACGCGGACGACGGGGACGCAGCAGGCGCCGGAGCACCGGCGGACAGGGTCGCGTTCATGGCATCAGCATCGCGTCGTCCGCCGCCGCGCACATCACCCCACGGAGCGAGAACGACCCCGGCCCATCACCCCAGAGGATGACCCCACGACTGCTCACACCACCGCGGCGAGCGACCCCCGCACCCCGGCGGACTCCCCACCGACCCGCGCCCATGCCCGTTCGAGCACGTCCACCAGACGGCCGCGGTCCGCCGGCGCCATCGTGAACGGCACCCGCAGGAACCGTTCGAACCCGCCGTCCGGGCCGAACACCCCGCCGGACGCCAGCACCACGCCCTCGGACCGCGCGGCCAGCACGAGCGCACTCGACACCGGACGCCCGAGGCCCACCCACGTCGTCAGCCCACCTGCCGGCGACGGGACGTCCCACTCGGGGAGTCGTGCCCTGAGCGCGCCCACGACGTCGTCGCGACCCTGTCGCAGGTACTCGCGCCGCGCCTCCAGGACGGCCGCCGTGCGTGGGACCAGCTCCCGCGCGACCAGCTGGTCGAGGACGGGGGTGCCGAGGTCGCCCGTCGGGCGGGCGGCGAGCAGCCGCTGCAGGAGGGCCGGTGCGGCGCGGATCCAGCCGATCCGCAGGCCGCCCCAGAAGACCTTGTCGGCCGAACCGATCATCACGACCGACGCCCCCGACGGGTCCGCTGCTGCCAGCGGCAGCGACGGCGCGCCGTCGATCCGCAGCTCGCCCATCGTCTCGTCGGCGACCACCGTCGTGCCGACCGACGCCGCGACCGACAGCAGCAGCTGGCGGGTCGACGCGGACATGGTCGCTCCGGTCGGGTTGTGCAGCTCGGGCATCACGTAGGCGACGGCCGGTGCGGTCCGGCGCAGCGTCGTCTCGAGCGCGGCGGCGTCCCACCCGGTCCGCGCGTCGACGGGCACGCCGACGAGTCGTCCGCCGGCCTCGCGGAACGCCTCGTGCGCGTGCGGGTAGGTCGGGGACTCGACGAGCACGGCGTCCCCGCGACGGACGAGCACCCGTGCGAGCAGCGCGATGGCGTGCTGCGCGCCGATCGTCACGATCACCTGGGACGGGTCGGTCGGCAGTCCGCGCTCGGTGTACCGGTCGGCGATGGCGGCGCGGAGCCCGGGGTCGCCGACGGTGTCGTACCCGATGCCGGCGAGCGCCGCGGGCACGTGTCGCACCGCCCGCTCGACAGCCTCGGCCATCCCCGGTGCCGAGTGCAGCGCGGCCTTCCGCAGGTCGAGGAGCTCGCCGTCGACCACCCCGCCGAGCCGTTCCGGGTCGGGACGGCCGATCAGGGACGCGGGCAGGTGGACCACGCTGCCGGAGCCACGAACCGACACGACGAACCCGTCGGACCGCAGTCGGGCGTACGCGTTCGCCACGGTCGTGCGGGAGATGCCGAGCGCGGTCGCGAGTCCGCGCTCCGCCGGCAGTCGCACACCCTGCGCGACCCGGCCGTCGATGACGAGCACCCGGATGGCGTCGGACAGTGCTTCGTACGCCGGGGCGTCGGTGCCGTCGCGCCAGTCGGTGAGCAGCAGGGCAGCAGATCGGGCACTCAACAGCACGGGTGTCATGGGTCCACGGTAGCGCGATTGGCTCTCGACCAGCAGTCCAATCCGCATCGACGATGAACCCATGTCCCGCAGCACCGCCCTCACGTTCCGCTTCGTCCAGCTCTTCGTCGGACTGTTCCTCTACGGCGCCTCCACCGCGCTGCAGGTCCGAGCGGTCGTCGGCGTCTCGTCGTGGACCGTCTTGACGCAGGGCCTCGAGAACGTGGTGCCGTGGTCGTTCGGCGTCATCACCGTCGTGTCGAGCGGCGTGATCCTGCTGTTCTGGATCCCCCTGCGCCAGAAGCCGGGCATCGGCACCCTGCTGAACGCGCTGGCGATCGGGCCGAGCGCCGACCTGGTGCTCTGGCTCGTGCCGGAGCCGTCCGGCCTGCTCGCCCGGATCGCCCTGTTCGTCGCGGGACTGGTGCTGCTCGCCGTCGCGACGGCGTTCTACATCGGCGCGGGGTTCGGCACCGGGGCCCGCGACGGCCTGATGGTCGGGCTGCACGAGCGCCTCGGCTGGCCGCTCTGGCTCGCGCGCACCCTGGTCGAGGTGTCCGTCGTCGTCGTCGGGTGGATCCTCGGCGGCAACGTCGGGGCCGGCACCGTCATCGCCGCCTTCGCGATCGGTCCGATGGTGCAGCCGCTCATGCCGTTCTTCCGCCGGTTCCCGTGGAGCCCCGAGCGCCGGGTCGTCCGGGAGGCCCGTCCCACCTCCGTCGCGCACGCTTCGTGAGCAGGAATGGTCGGGTCGCAGGGCCCCACCCGACCATTTCTGCTCACCATCTGCCCGGCACCCTTGCGCCTCGTCGACTCGCGATATAGCGTGACTTCCACAGACGCGATACATCGCGAGTTGGAGGAAGCAACATGACGCAGGAGAAGTGGCTCGTCGACGAGCCCAAGGTCATCGACACCGGCATCGTCCGCACACTCCGTGTCGGACTCGTCGGTGGTCAGGTGGACGTCGTGGCACACGACGAACCCACCGCACGGGTCGAGGTCCACAGCGTGTCCGGCAAGCAGCTGAAGATCGAGGTCGACGGCGACACGCTCACCGTCGACCACCCGCAGATCCGGTGGGACGACCCCATCGGGTTCCTCAAGTCGTTCCGCGGCAAGGCCCACGCGGACGTCAGCATCCTGGTCCCCCGCGACGCCTCGGTGCACCTCGGCGTCGTGTCGGCGGGTGCGCTGCTGTCCGGCACGAACCGAGGCGCGATGCTCAACACGGTGTCCGGCGACCTCGTCGTCGACGGTGTCGCCGGCGACGTCACGGTCAACGCCGTCTCGGGCGCGACGACCATCCGCGAGCTCGACGGCGCCCTGACGGTCCACACGGTCTCGGGTGACGTCGTGGCCACGGGCGAGATCCCGCGGTTCCAGGCGGACGGTGTCTCGGCCGACGTCGTGCTCGACCTGCACGGCGTGCCGGAGTCGGCGCGCGTCAACACGGTCTCGGGTGGCGTGAGCGTCCGGCTCGAGGACGGTGTCGCCTACCAGTGCACCGTCAGCACGGCCTCCGGCAAGCTCCAGTTCGACGACTCCGAGATCCGCGGTGTGCGCGGCTCGTACGTCAAGCAGGGTGGCGAGCTGGCCGGCCAGTGGCTCGACCTGCGCGTGAACTCGGTCTCCGGCGACATCGCGGTGCTGCACGCCCCGCCTGTCGCCACCGAGCCGACCGCACCCCCGGCACCCCCGACGGCGCCGGTCCCCCCGACGGCGCCCGTGCCCCCGACGGTCCCGACCAACGACGGCGAGGTGCCCGCATGAGTCCCGTCTTCGCCCACGGCCACCTCCGCCTGTACCTGCTCGTGCTGCTGGCGGACCACCCGATGCACGGCTACGAGCTCATCCAGGCCCTCGGCGACCGGTTCGGCGGTACCTACGTGCCGAGCGCCGGCACCGTGTACCCGCGGCTCGCGAAGCTCGAGGAAGAGGGCCTCGTCTCGAAGACCGCCGACGGCCGCAAGACCGTCTACGCGATCACCGAGGCCGGCCGCACCGAACTCGCGGCCCGTGCCGACGAGATCGCCGCGGTCGAGTCCGGGGTCGCCGACTCGGTGAAGTCCCTGGCCGACGGCGTCCGCGCCTCGGTCGGCGAGGCGATGCGCTCGCTCCGTGCAGACCTCGCCGCCTCGGCGGAGAGCCCCGGCACCGGTTCCCACGAGGACCCCGTCTCGGTGCCGTCGGAGAGCGCCCGCGCCCTGCGCGAGCTCGAGATGGCCCTGTCGTCGTTCCGGCAGCAGGTCCGCGCGGACCTGCGCCGACGTGCGACCCGCGGCACGCTCCGTGCGGACACCGTGACGCGCCTGCGTGACGGCCTGGAGGCCCTGCGAAAGTCGCTCTGACGGCCCGCGGCCGACAGGCGGTCGCGACCCGTGCCTCCCGGCCGCCCGTCGCACCGCCCCACCCCGCACAGCCCAACCCACGGAACCAGGTTCCGGACACAGCACCACGCCGATCCGTGGTGTCGTGACCGGAACCTGGTTCCGTTCGCGCACGACGGCCCGCAGTCCGCGCGCTACAGCCCGGCGTCCGCGAACGCGACCATCGCATCGCGCAGCGCACGTGCCGCACCCGCTCCGGCCCAGTCGTAGGCGTGCGCGAACCGCTCGTCGTGCACGTACATCTCGGCGAGGGTCCGGAACCGCTCCGCGGTGAGGTCCGCCGGCGGCGTCGACTCGGCGAGCCACGCGAACTGCCGCCGCGCCAGTGCCTGCGCGGCCGGTGAGCCCGGGCCGTCGCCGGACGCGGCGAGCGCTGCGGCGTCCTGGGCGATCGCGCGCAGTTCGTCCTGGAACGCCTGCTTGCCCGCGGTGTCCTTCGCGTCCCACCAGGCGGTGCCGCGCTGCCAGGCGTCCGCTCCCCAGCGCTCCTCGACCTCGTGCTTGAAGCGGGTCTGGTCGAACCCGTCGAAGGTGTCCGTGGCGTTCATGGTGTCCCCGTTCTCGATCCTGGTGATGGTGGTGCGCACGGCGGCGAGCTGCCGGGCGAGGCGGTCCCGCTCGCGTTCGAGCCAGGCGACGTGTGCGGTGAGGGCGGCGACGTCGTCCTGCTCGCCGTCGAGGACCCGGCGGATGTCGGGCAGCCCGAGGCCGAGGCCGCGCAGCAGCAGGATGCGCTGCAGCCGGACGAGCGCCCGGTCGTCGTAGCGGCGGAGTCCGCCGTCGCCGACGGCGGTGGCCGGCAGCAGCCCGATGGCGTCGTAGTGGCGGAGCGTGCGACTCGACACCCCGGCGGATCGCGCCACGTCGGCGATGCCGTGGGGTGCTTTCGCAGCTGCGGTGGCGATGTCTGACGGATCCCTCATGCAGCCCACCGTAGAGGTTGACGCAACGTCAACCGCAAGGGGTGATCGGGGTGCGGAGTCGACGACACGCGACCGACCGGGAATGACCGCCCGGGAACCCGTGTTGACTCCCGCCCGGAACTGAGTAGGTTTGCCGCTCGTGACGAACGAGGTCCGGTCGCTGAAAGCGCGACTGATCGGGGATCCCCTCCCCTCCGAGAAGCTCGAAGGACAGCTCCTCCCGAAGCACCTGGCACTGCCGATCTTCGCGAGTGACCCGCTGTCCTCCGTCGCGTACGCACCGCAGGAACTCCTGATGATCCTGCTGCTCGGCGGGATGTCGTTCCTGACCTTCGCACCGTGGGTGGCCGCGCTCGTCGTGCTGCTGCTCGTGGTGGTCGTCGCGTCCTACCGGCAGCTCATCAAGGCGTACCCGTCCGGCGGCGGCGACTACGAGGTCGCACACCGCAACCTCGGCGAGAAGGCCGGGCTGGTCGTCGCGAGTGCGCTGCTCGTCGACTACGTCATGACGGTCGCGGTGTCGGTCGCCTCCGGCGTGGACAACATCATCTCGGCGCTGCCGATGCTGAACGACGTCCGCGTCGAACTCGCGCTCGTGTTCGTCGTGCTCCTCGCCGCCACGAACCTGCGCGGCGTGCGGGAGTCGAGCAAGGCGTTCGCCATCCCCACCTACCTGTTCGTGGCGTCGGTCTTCGTGATGGTCGTCACCGGCCTGGTCCGGGTGGCCGCCGGGCACGCCCCGGTCGCCGAGTCCGCCGGGTACACCGTCGACAACGTCGAGCACACGACGCAGGCGGCGTTCATCCTGCTGCTGCTCCGCGCCTTCGCCTCCGGCTGCTCGGCCCTGACCGGCGTCGAGGCCATCGCGAACGGCGTGCAGGCCTTCCGACGCCCGAAGATCAAGAACGCGCAGGCGACCCTGGTGGCGATGGGCGGCATCGCGATCGTCCTGTTCATCGGGCTCATCACGCTCGCGCTCGTGTCCCGCGTGCACTACGCCGAACGCGCCTGCGACCTGCAGGGGTTCGCGGACTGCGCCACGACGCCGCAGCGCTCCCTCATCGCCCAGATCGCGGCGGCGACGTTCGGTGACAACTCAGTGCTGTTCTTCGTCATCCAGGCGACGACGGCCGCGGTCCTGCTCCTCGCCGCGAACACGGCGTTCAACGGGTTCCCGCTGCTCGGCTCGATCCTGGCCCGCGACTCGTACGCCCCCAAGGCCCTGTCGACGCGCGGCGACCGGCTCATCTACTCGAACGGCGTCATCGTCCTGGCGCTCGTCGCCGCGGCGCTGCTCGTGGTGTACCGGGCGAACGTCACGAGCCTCATCCAGCTCTACATCATCGGCGTCTTCGTGTCGTTCACCCTCGGGCAGACGGGCATGGTCGTGCACTGGACGCGACTGCTGCGCGCGGACCGGGCCGGCACCGCCGACCCGTCCGTCAACCGAGCACAGGTGCTGCGCTCACGAACGATCAACGCGATCGGAGCCACGTTCACCCTGGTCGTCCTGGTCATCGTCACGATCACCAAGTTCACGCACGGCGCCTGGCTCGTGTTCCTGATCATGCCGATCCTGTACGTGCTCATGCTCGGTGTGAACCGCTACTACCGCGACGTCTCGCACGAGATCGAGGCCGACGTCGAGACCGAGTTCGGCGCCACCGGCGACCACGCCGTCGTGCTCGTGAACAAGCTGCAGAAGCCCGTGCTCAAGGCCCTCGACTACGCGATCGCGGCCGAGCACGCCAGCTGCGAGGCGGTCCACGTCGCGATCGACGACGCCGATGCCCAGCACCTGCGCGACCAGTGGGCCGAGTACGGCATCCGGATGCCGTTGACCATCGTGCCGAGTCCGTACCGCGACATCTCGATGCCGCTCATCAAGTACATCAAGGCGCACCGGCTCGAGCACGGCTCCGAGGTCGTCACCGTCTACACGCCGATCTTCATCGTCGGTCACTGGTGGGAGGGCTTGCTCCACAACCACCGCGGCCGTCGCATCCGCAAGAAGCTCCTGCTCGTGCACGGCGTCACCGTGGCGCTGGTGCCGTGGCTGCTCGACTCGTCCGAACTGCTGTACGGCCGCCGGTCGCGTCCGCTCCCCGGCCAGGAACGTCGCGGCGAGCCCGTGCGGCCCCCGCTCCGCCGGTCCGTCGCCGGCTCAGCCGGAGCGCCGGTCGACGGTGTCGTCGACGATCGCCTGGCCCGGTCCGCGCAGCGGAACAGCCTGCAGCCGCGTCGCGCGACCCGACCGGCCGGTCCCGCCGAGGGCGTCGACCCCGCACAGTGCACCGGTGAGCTGCACGCGCTCGTGCCGACCTCGCCGCGCCGGGGCGACGAGTCGTAGCATCTGACGTCATGACGATCACCGACCTGCGGACGTTCGCCACGTTCGACGGCCACGGCGGCAAGGTGTCGAAGCGCGTCGAGGTGCTGGACCACGAGCCCGTCGCGGGCAGCCGCCACGAAGGACTCGTCGCCGTGCGCGGCGAGCACCCCCTGGGCGCGCTCGACGAGCGCGCCGCCGACGAGTCGGCAGCGCTGTCGCGCGGCGTCCCCAGCGTCGGCTGGGTCGACCCGTCGACCCTGCGCGACTGGTACCGCCCGGACCGCGTGGTCATCACCCGGCTCGAGGCGCGGCAGTCCGGCATCGAGCCCGGTCTCTACGCCGATTCGCGCGGTCGCGGACGGGTCCGGATCGACGGCCTGGAGGCACGACTCGCCCCCGACGGTCGGCCCGCCTTCCGCGCACTGGCCGGTTCCGAAGCGCCCTGGGTGGTCGACGTCCCCCTGCCGACGGACCAGGCGGTGCGCCTCGTGGCGGTCGCCGAGGTCGACGAGGGCTTCGAGGTCGTGACCGCTCCGGTGTCCCCGTTCCTGCAGCCCGGCGAGTACGCGGCGTACGACGACGACGTCCCCGGTCTGCCCCCGCGGCCGTCCAGCGGCCGGGTCGTGGTGTCCGCGACCGTGCTGCTCGACGGTTCGCTGCACGAGGTCGAGCGGATCGACGAGCAGGCCGCGACGATCTGGGTCCGGCGCGAGGGAAGGACCGTGCCGATCGCGACGAGTGCGGTCGGCCCGGACCTGGTGCGGTACTCGGCCACGCCGATCTGACGGGGGACACGGGCCTGCGGGGTGCGTCGGAGGTGCGGCGTAGCGTCCTCGGCATGAGTGATGCAGAAGAGACCCTCGGCGGCGCCCGTCCGGACCCGTCGACCGACGCGAGCAAGGACCCCGAGCAGTGGGTCACCGGTGACGAGCCGATGACCGGACCCCAGCGCAGCTACCTCGACACCCTGGCCCGTGAAGCCGGCGAGGAGCTCTCCGCTGACCTGACCAAGGCCGAGGCCTCGGAGCACATCGACCGCCTGCAGCAGCAGACCGGCCGCGGCACCGACACCACGGGTTCCTGAGAGCGGGTCCGCCCTTCGGCGGACCCCAGCCTGGGCATGTTCTGGTGATGTCCGGGCAGACCCCCGGACGAGGGGCATCGATGACGTGTCACCGGTTAGCTTCGTGGCCATGCGAACGACATCGACCTCCATCGGCCTGACCGCGCTCCGCATCGTCCTCGGGGTGGTGTTCATCGCCCACGGCGCGCAGAAGTTCGCCCAGGGCATCCCGAACGTGGCCCAGGGCTTCTCCGGCATGGGTGTCCCGCTCGCCGACGTCGCCGCGCCCCTGGTGGCGGGCCTCGAACTCGTCGGCGGCGTGCTGCTCGTGCTCGGCGTCGCGACCCGCGTCGTGGGCGTCCTGCTCGCCGTCGACATGGTCGTCGCGGGGCTGCTCGCGCACGCGTCGTCCGGCTTCTACTCGCAGGACGGCGGCTTCGAGTACGTGCTCGTCCTGGCGGTCGGGTCGCTCGTCGTGGCACTGACCGGCCCGGGGCGGTTCTCGCTCGACGCTGTGTTCCTGGCGTCGTCCCGTCGCCGTCGTGGCGTGCAGGAGCCCCTGCCCGCCTGACCCGCCCTGCGCCGCCCTGCGCCCCTGGAGCGGCTCACGCGGCGGCGAGCACGTCCATCACCTGCCGGGCGATGAGCCGTCCGGCCCGGTTCGCCCCGATCGTCGACGCCTGCGGCCCGTAGCCCGCCAGGAACAACCGCGGCTCGTCGACCGAGCGCCCGTCCGCCACGACGACCCCTCCGGCCGCGGTCCGCAGGTGCAGCGGCGCGAGGTGCCGCAGGTCGGCCCGGAACCCGGTCGCCCAGAGCACCGCGTCGGCGTGCACGTGCGTGCCGTCGGCCGTCACCACGCCGGTCTCGTCCATCCGCGTGAACATCGGCTGGTCGCGCAGGACCCCGCGGTCGATGCCGGCGCGGATCCGCCGCGAGACCGGCACGCCCGTGCCGCTCACGATGCTCGGCAGCACCTCGCCGGCACGGGCGGCACGGTCCTGCTCGTCGACCGCTGCGACCGCCGACTCGAGGTCGAGCGACGACGAGTCCGCCCACACCATCGGCCGTCGGGTGAACCAGTGGGTCGACCGGGCGACACCGTCGAGTTCGAGCAGGAAACCGATGGCACTCGTCCCGCCGCCGACCACGACGACGTCCTGCCGGGCGAACTCCGCGGCGCTGCGGTACTCGGTCGTGTCGAGCTGTCGTCCGCGGAACGCGCCTCGACCCGGGTACCACGGCACGAACGGCGTGCCCCACGTGCCCGATGCGTTCACCACGACGTCGGCGCGGATCCGGGTCTCCGTGCCGTCGGCGGAGCGGGTCGTGACGCACAGTCGGCCGTCCGCGGTGCGCGAGACCGATGGCACCGAGACCGGACGCCGGACCCGCAGGTCGTAGTGCTGCTCGAACCGCCGGTAGTACTCCCCCACGACGTCCCGGGCGGGTCGTGACCGATCGGCGTCGTCGAACTGCAGCCCCATCGCCCGCATCCCCGGCAGGTCGTGCACGCGGTGCGCCGCGCCGAGCCGCAGGGCCTCCCACCGGAACTGCCAGGCGCCGCCCGTGCTCGGGGCACGATCGAGCAGCACCAGGTCGGTGCCGGGCACGAGCCCCAGGCGGCGCAGGTGGTATCCCACCGACAGTCCGGCCTGCCCCGCACCGATGACGACGACACGGGCGGACTGGTCGGCTGCGTTCTCGAGGGGTTCGGTCATCACTTCGATTCTCCTGTGCGCGGAGCCGTCGCGGCGACGTCCAGATCGAGGTACATGGTAGAGTGATCGGCAGATTTCAAACCACGAACCGTCTGGTTCCCCGAGTGATCTTCCGTCATTCGCCAGGACCGGACCAGAGCCGAACGAGGGGGTCACGCATGGGGCGCGGCCGTCAAAAGGCGAAGCACACCAAGGTCGCCCGTGAGCTGAAGTACTTCAGCCCGCAGACGAACTACGGTGCACTCGAGCAGGAGCTCTCCGCCGGACAACACTCCGATGACGATCTCGTCGACCGCTGGGCGGACCAGTACGGTCCCGAAGCGGCAGACGAATCCGACGAGTTCGAGACCGAAGCGGACCAGAACAAGTCCGCCTGACCGGCACAGCCGTCACGCCGCGCGCCTCCGGGCAGCGCGGCGTTTCTGCGTGCCCACGCGGATGACGCGGACCGGTCGCGACTCCCCACGCGGGGAATGCCGAGTGGTCACGAAGTGCCGCCCGCGGCCGGACCGAGCGGCACTTCGTGACCGCTCGGCGGACACCTGACGGCAGGTCGTGCGGCCTGGAGGCACGACGAACGCCCGCCACGCGGCCTGCGTGACGGGCGTGGCCGGCAGGCTCAGGCGGCGTAGCTCCCGACGAGCCGCACGGCACCGCCGTCGACGCCCTTGGCGCCCTGCTCGAAGCCGGTCAGGTCGCGGGCCGACGTGGCGATCGTGCCGACGGGCCACGCGGGCATCCCGGCCACGCCGAGCGACTCGATGACATCCACCGCGGCGCTGGCGGACACCACGGCGAACATGCCGATGCCCAGGTTCCAGGTGCCCTCGGTGTCCTCGATCGGCGCGCCTGCCATGTCGGCGAGCACGCGGAAGACCGGAAGCGGCTGCCAGGTCGAGCGGTCGACCTCGATCCACGAGCCGACGGGCAGCACGCGCGCCAGGTTCGCCGCGATGCCACCACCGGTCACGTGCGACAGGGAGTGCACGGCGCCCGGGTGCTGCTCGAGCAGCTCCAGCAGCGGCGTCGTGTACAGGCGGGTGGGCTCGAGCAGGGCTTCGCCAACCGAGACGCCGCCGAACTCGGCCAGCTGGTCGGTGTACCCGACCCCGCGCGACGCCAGGATGTGCCGGACGAGCGAGTACCCGTTCGAGTGCAGCCCCGACGACTCGATGGCGAGCACGACGTCGCCGTCCTGCACCAGGTGGGCACCGAGCTGCGAACCGGCCTCGACGACACCGGTCGCGGCGCCGGCCACGTCGTAGTCGTCCGGGCCGAGCAGCCCGGGGTGCTCGGCGGTCTCGCCACCGACCAGCGCGGTGCCCGTCGCCGAGCAGCCGCGGGCGATCCCGGCGACGATGTCGGCGATGCGGTTCGGCACGACGCGCCCGCAGGCGATGTAGTCGGTCATGAACAGCGGCTTCGCACCGACCACCACGATGTCATCGACGACCATGCCGACCAGGTCCTGCCCGATGGTGTCGTGCTTGTCGATCGCCTGGGCGATGGCGACCTTGGTGCCGACGCCGTCGGTCGAGGTCGCGAGCAACGGGTGTGAGAAGTCCTTCAGGAACGACACGTCGTAGAGTCCGGCGAAGCCACCCACGCCGCCCAGCACGTGGCTGTTGTGCGTCGCCGCGACTGCGGACTTCATGAGTTCGACGGCCAGGTCACCGGCAGCGGTGTCCACTCCGGCTTCGGCGTACGGGTTGGGCATGCGGAGTCCTTCGCGGTGACATGGCAGACTTGTTCGGTACCCCCCGATTCTACGGTCTGGAGCACACCCGCGAATGTGCGGCATCGTCGGCCTCGTTGCACAGGGCCCCGCCAACCAATCCATCTACGACGCACTGCTCCTCCTGCAGCACCGCGGGCAGGACTCGACGGGCATCGCCACGGTCGAGGGTCACGTGCACCACATGCACAAAACCCGCGGCCACGTGCGGGAGTCGTTCCGAACCCGTGACATGCGCGCCCTCCTCGGCACCATGGGCCTCGGCCACGTGCGCTACGCCACCAAGGGCGCGGCGAGCAACGAGGAAGAAGCGCAGCCGTTCTACGTGAACGCGCCGTACGGCATCGTCCTCGTCCACAACGGCAACCTCACCAACACGCGGGAACTGACGCGTGAACTGTTCGACATCGACCGTCGGCACCTCAACACCACGTCGGACACCGAGCTCCTGGTGAACGTGCTGGCGCACGAACTGCAGGGACAGGTCCGCGGCACCGACCTCGACCCCGGGCAGGTCTTCGACGCCGTCGAGCGCGTGCACGAGCGGGTCGAGGGCTCCTACGCCACGATCGCCACGATCGCCGGCCACGGGCTCCTGGCCTTCCGCGACCCGTTCGGCATCCGCCCGCTCATCCTCGGCCACAAGTTCGACGAGGCCGGCCAGCCCGAGTGGGTCGTCGCGAGCGAGTCGCTGGTGCTCGAGTCCGGCGGCTACGAGATCGTCCGCGACGTCGCCCCGGGCGAGGCGATCTTCATCGAGATGAACGGGCAGATGCACGCCCGGCAGTGCGCGAAGAACCCGCGGCTCGTGCCGTGCTCGTTCGAGTACGTGTACCTCGCTCGTCCCGACTCGGTCATGAACGGCATCTCGGTCTACGACGCCCGCCTGCGCCTCGGCAACCGGCTGGCGGACACCATCGAGCAGTACGCGCCGACCGGTGACATCGACGTCGTGATGCCGATCCCGGACTCGTCCCGACCGGCCGCCATGCAGGTCGCGCGGAAGCTCGGCATCGAGTACCGCGAGGGCTTCTACAAGAACCGCTACGTCGGCCGGACCTTCATCATGCCGGGCCAGGCGGAGCGCAAGCGATCCGTCCGGCAGAAGCTCAACGCGATGTCGTCGGAGTTCAAGGGCAAGAACATCCTGATCGTCGACGACTCGATCGTGCGCGGCACGACGAGCAAGGAAATCGTGGAGATGGCCCGCGCCGCCGGTGCGAACGAGGTCACCTTCACGAGCGCCGCTCCCCCGGTCCGGTTCCCGCACGTCTACGGCATCAACATGCCGACGCGCGACGAGCTCATCGCGCACGACCGGAAGATCCCGGAGATCAACCGCGTGCTCGGCAGCGATCACCTGATCTACCAGGAGATCGGCGACATGCGGGACGCCATCATCGAGGGCTCCGACGTGACTGACCTCGAGATGAGCTGCTTCACGGGCGAGTACGTCACGGGCACCGTGAGCCCGGAGTACCTGTCCTGGGTCGAGGCGAACCAGCTCAGCTAGGTCGCGTCCGAGACGCACCCACCTGACAGACGGGAGGCCCGTGGCGGTGTCGCCACGGGCCTCCCGTCTGGAAGCGGTTGCGGCTACGGCCGCTGGTCGCCGTGCTCGTCGATCTCGCCGTCGACCGTCTCGGGCGGCAGCTCGACCTCGACACGCTCCGCCGTCAGGCGGGCCGCGCGCCGGGCGAAGACCCGGTCGAACACGACGGCGACGACCGCGCCGACGAAGGCGCCGATCGTGACGCCCCACAGGCTGAAGTAGCCCACCAGGCTGCCGAAGCTCGACTCCTCCTGCTGGCCACCGAGGTTCATGGTGAGCGAGACGACGATCAGGGTCGCGATGAACCCGAGCACCGCACCGCCGACGATGAACACCCCGAACTTCGGGGCACGACGGATCGTGACCTCGTCGGAGGTGGAGACGGCGTTCGGCGCAGGGGCCGGGACCGGCTGGTCGTCGGGTCGATCGGTGTTGCTCACCCACCCATTGTCCCCCACTGTGGGACGTCTCCCGGCCTGTCCGCGCAGTCCGATCCAGGAGAGGATGATCCGTACGCGTTGGTATCCCAAGGGCTGGAGGTGACACGGATGCGAGAACGGACCGTACGGGGACGAGGCCGCACCCCGAGCACCCCGGCGCGCGTGACCTGGCCCGTGATGCAACGCCACGAAGAGGACCGTGCCGTGTCCGTCGTCGCGGAGCACCAGTGGAGCGTCGCGCTCGTCGGTGCCCCGGGTCTCGGCAAGAGCACCGTCGCCGCCCGCGTCACCGACCGCGTCGCCGGACGGGACGCCACCGGGCGCACGGTCGTGGTGCCCATCACCGCCGTCGCCTCCGGGCGGTCGATGCCCTTCGGCGCGATCTCGGACCGCTTCGGCGAGCTGCCGGCGACCCTGTCGGAACTGTCCGACGACGCCGGAGCCGAGCAGCGCCTCCGGGCGATCGCCGGCCTGGCGGACCGCGACGTCCTGCTGCGCGTCGACGACGCCGACCACCTCGACGCGATCTCCGCCCGGTACGTGGCGTGGCTCGTCCGGCACCAGGGTGCGCGGCTCGTCCTGACCTGCCGTGACTTCACCGCACTGCCGGAACCGCTCCGCGCCCTGTGGCAGGACGACCTGCTCGAGCGCATCGACCTCGAGCCGCTCACCCTGCGCGAGACGTCGGCCCTGGTGGCCGAGGCACTCGGCTCGCAGCTCGAGAACGCCTCGGCCGAACGGGTGCACCGCGCGACCGCCGGCAACCCGCTCTACCTGCGCGAGGTCGTCCGCGCAGCCCGTACCTCGGGTGCCCTCGAGCACACGGCGTCCGGGTGGTACTGGCGCGGCCGGGTGACGGCGTCGAACAGCCTCGCCGACATGTACCGGACGGAACTCGGCTCGCTGCCGGAGGACCTACGCGACGTCGTCGACATCGTGGCGCTGGCCGACCCGATCCCGCTCGCGCGGCTGCTCGGCCTGGTCAGCGGTGGCGACGTCGACCGCGTGGTCGCGCTCGGGCTGGTCCGGATCGACTCGCTCGACGACGGCGCCGCGGTGGCCCGTCCGCAGCACCCCCTCGTCGGCGACGTGATCCGCGGCCTGGTGCCGGTCGCCCGCCGCACGGCACTGTTCGCCCGCGCGAACGCCTTCCGCGCCGACAGTCCCGAGGGTGCCCCGCCCGCCGCACGGTTGCGGTCAGCGCTCTGGGCGCTCGACTGCGGTGTCGTGCCCCCGGTCGAGCAGCTGCTCGACGCGGCGCAGGTCGCGGTGCGGCTGCAGGAGCACGAGAGCGCGATCGCCCTCGCCTCCGCAGCGCTCCGGCGGACGCTGCACCCGAACGAGCAGGTCGCCGCGCGCTGCCTGCGGTCGCTGGCGTACTCGTACACCGACGGGCGCGAGGCCGGTCGCGCCGACGCCGAGGCTGCCTGGGCCGTCGCCCGCGCGGACCCTGGCACGGTGGACGACGCCCTCGTGGTCGAGGCCTGCGAGATCCTCGCCAACATCCGGCAGTTCCACGACGACGACGTGCTGGCAGCGGTCGCGCTCACCGACGTCGCCAGCCGGCTGGTGTCCGGCGACGCGGTCGAACGGCTCCGCCTGCTGCGACTCGCACACCTCGGGTGGGGCGGACGGTTCGACGAGGTGCGGGCCGAACTCGAGCACAGCGGCATCGTGCACGCCCCGACGATCCCGTTCGCGTTCCTGTGCGTCGCCCCCTGCGCGATCATGGCGCTCGCCACGGCCGGCCGGCTCGACGACGCCTCGGCCCTCGGTCGCCGGGCACTGGCCACCGCGATCGAGCGCCTCGAGGACGCACCGTGGAGCGTCGGCGAGATCTTTTCAGTGCTGCACCAGGTGCAGGTCTGGCGCGGCGACCTCGCCGACCTGCTCACCGAGGTGCCGGTCCGCCGGTCGAACCCGTACCTGAAGTACGACTTCACCCTCGAGCTCATCGGCGACGGCAACCTCGCCATCGGCCAACGGCGCTGGGACGACGCGATCGCGGCGTTCTCGGCTGCCTGCGAGCGGTACGACGTCGCGGACCACGGCGGCTTCGCGGCCTACCCGTGGGCACGACTCGCGATGGCGTACGCCTACGCCGGTCGAACCGAGGACGCGACTCGTGCGCTCGACCGGGCGAGGGCCACCCCGCAGCGGGCGATGCGGATCACGGGCGAGCAGGTCGCGGTGACGATCGCCTGGACCGAGGCGGTGCTCGGCAACCCGGCCGGGCTCCGGCACGCCGACGACATCATCGACCGCGGGACGGCGAGCGGTGGGTGGACGCACGTCATGTACGCGCAGACGCTGCACTACGCGATGGACATGCTGAACGGACGCGAGACCGGTACCTCGCTCGGTCGCATGCGCGAGGCAGCGGCTCGGGTCGACGGTCCGCTCGCCGCGGCGATCGTCGAGTACGCCGACGCCCTGACCGCACGCGACCGGACGCGGGTGATCGCGGCGCAGGGGGTGCTCGCGTCGCACGGCATGGCGGTCACGGCCGGCCGGCCGAAACCACCGCTCACGAACCGCGAGTACCAGGTCGCCGAGCTCGCGGCGCAGGGGTTGAGCAACCGCCTGATCGGCGAGGAGCTCGGGCTCTCGACGCGGACCATCGACGCGCACCTGTCGCGGGTGTTCGGCAAGTGGGACCTGCATGCTCGTTCGGAGCTCGCCGGACTCTTCTGAGTCCACTCGTGACGCAAGAACGTTGCGCATTGCAGCACGACGCGCCGCGGCGGTTGACACGTTGTGTGGAACATCGCGTACCTTGGTCCCTGTCGCCGGGTTCGGACCCGTTCGGGTCGGGTCCGAATCCCGGCGACTTCAAGCGTAGGTTCGCAGTGCATGCGCCCGCATCGGTAGGGACTACCTAATTCGGTTCGTCCGCCTAGGTAGTGCTGAACGCGACTAGAGCGCGACCCGCACCGGCAGGAACGCCGTCAGGTCCGCACGCGAGCCGGAAGCGCTGACGCGTGATTGCGCGACGGCCTCGTCCCAGGTCAGCTCCGCGGTCGCGAGCGCGAGCCACGTCGTGGCGTCCGTCTCGACAACGTTCGGCGGCGTGCCACGGGTGTGGCGCGGGCCGGGAACGGCCTGGACCGCGGCGAACGGCGGCACCCGGACCTCGACGCTGTTGCCCGGCACGTCGTCGGCGAGGCGCTGCAGGGTCCACCGGACGGCCGTCGCGACGGTCGCCCGTGCCGTGTCGCCCTGCTGCACCGCGGTCAGTGCGGCGCGGCCGGCGGCGTCCTCGATCCTCCTGGGTGGCATCTCCACAGGCTAGCCGTCGCCTCGCGGGGGGCGAGTCCTGATCGGTAGGGTGATCGGGTGCGAATCCTCGTCCTCGGTTCCGGTGCCCGCGAGCACGCGATCATCACGGCCCTCCTCGCTGAACAGGCGGGCCACGTCATCACGGCTGCTCCCGGCAACGCCGGCATCGCCGCCGATGTCGAGACCGTCTCCCTCGACCCCACCAACGGCGCGCTCGTCGCCGAGTACGCGATCGAGAACGACGTCGAACTGGTCGTCGTCGGGCCCGAGGCGCCGCTCATCGCCGGTGTGGCCGACCCCGTCCGCACCCGGGGCATCCCGGTCTTCGGGCCGGGCAAGGCCGCCGCGCAGCTCGAGGGCTCGAAGGCCTTCGCCAAGCGCATCATGTCCGAGGCGAACGTGCCCACCGGCCGCCCGGTGTACGCCGGCACGGCGGAAGAGGCCGTCGCCGCGATCGACGAGCTCGGCGCACCGTACGTCGTGAAGGCCGACGGGCTGGCCGCGGGCAAGGGCGTCCTCGTGACCGAGGACCGTCAGGCCGCGATCGACCACGCCACCTACTGGCTGCAGCACGGGCACGTCGTGGTCGAGGAGTTCCTCGACGGCGAAGAGGTCTCGTTGTTCTTCCTGAGCGACGGCCACGACGTCCGCCCGCTCAGCCCCGCGCAGGACTACAAGCGCCTGGCCGACGGCGACCTCGGGCCGAACACCGGCGGCATGGGCGCCTACTCGCCGCTGCCGTGGCTGGCCGATCGGTGGGCATCCGAGCAGGCCTTCGTCGACGAGGTCACCGAGCTGGTCGCGCTGCCCACCGTCCGTCGTCTCGAGCACGAGGGCACCCCGTTCGTCGGGCTCCTCTACTGCGGACTCATCGTCACCGAGCAGGGCGTCCGGGTCATCGAGTTCAACGCACGCTTCGGCGACCCGGAGACCCAGGTCGTCCTCCCCCGCCTGGCGACGCCGCTGAGCGGGCTGCTGCTCGCCGCCGCGACGGGCCAGCTCGGGGGCACCCCGGCACCGTCGTTCCGTCCGGATGCGGCGGTCACGGTCGTGCTCGCGAGCGAGGGCTACCCGGAGAACCCGCAGACCGGCCGTCCGATCACCGGCATCGACGCCGCGAACGCGCGCGACGGCGTCTCCGTCGCACACGCCGCCACCGGGGTGCTCGACGACAGCCTCGTCGCCACCGGCGGCCGCGTGCTCAGCGTCGTCGCGACCGGGTCCGACTTCGCCCAGGCACGGGAGCGCGCCTACGCGGGCCTCGGTGACATCACCCTGCAGGGCGCGCAGTACCGCACCGACATCGCCGCGAAGGTCACCCGATGAGCGCCGCGCCCGTGATCGAGGGCTGGGACCACGTCTCGTCGGGCAAGGTCCGCGAGCTCTACGTGCCGACCGGCACCGCCGACATCCAGAGTGCGTCCGAGCTGCTGCTCGTGGCGTCCGACCGGGTCAGTGCCTACGACTTCGCACTCGAGCCACCGATCCCCGGCAAGGGCGAACTGCTCACCCGCTTGTCGCGCTTCTGGTTCACGCAGCTGAGCGACGTGCCGAACCACATCATCGGCCCGTCGTCCGGTGGCACCCCCGTACCGGCCGAGGTCGAGTCGCGGTCGATGCACGTCATGCCGCTCGAGATGTTCCCCGTCGAGTGCGTCGTGCGCGGGTACCTGGTCGGCAGCGGCTGGGCCGAGTACCAGCAGACCGGCAGCGTCTGCGGCGTCGCCCTGCCCCAGGGGCTGTCGAACGGCGACCGGTTGCCCGAGCCGATCTACACCCCGGCCTACAAGGCACCGCAGGGCGAGCACGACGAGAACATCTCGTACGAGCAGACCGTCGACCTGGTCGGCGCCGAGGTCGCGGCGACCCTGCGCGACCTGTCGCTGCACGTGTACACCGAGGCAGCCGCGATCGCCCTCGAGCGCGACGTCGTGATCGCGGACACCAAGTTCGAGTTCGGGCAGGACGCCGACGGCCGGATCCGGATCGCGGACGAGGTCCTGACCAGCGACTCGAGCCGGTACTGGGACGCCCGGGCCGACGGTCGGACGGACTCGTTCGACAAGCAGATCGTGCGCGACTGGCTCAGCGCCAACTGGGACCGCCAGGGCACGCCTCCGGTGCTGCCCGAGGCGATCGTGTCCCGCACCGCCGCGCGCTACGCCGAGCTCATCGAGCGCCTCGGCGCCTAGCTGATTCCTGCTGCGGGCCTGCTGCGCGGGCCCCGAGCGGGCCCCGACCGGGCCCCGACCGGTCACGACACCCCGCTCACATCCGGCGACCGGTCACGAGCCGTCGTTCAGACCCCCGGCGCCTGACCGTTCGTGACCGTCCGGCGGCGCGCCGACGGCACGTCGTGACCAGTCGACGAGCGACCAGTCCCGACCTGCCGACGACCTGCCGACGGCGCGTCGTCAGAGGTCGCGCGCGACGACGACGACGGTCAGGTCGTCGCCCGGGTCGTGGTCGACCGCACGTGACCGCACCCGCTGGAGGAACGTCGCGATGTCCGGCGAGCCGCGGTAGAGCTCCCCGAGCTGCGACAGCGACGCGAGCGTGGAGTCCCACAGCTCGAGCGCGCCGTCGCTGACCACGATGACCACGTCACCCGGACGCATGACGAGCGACCCGGAGGCACGTTCGATGCCCGCGGGGTGCAGCCCGATCGGCAGGTCCGACGACCGCAGGATGCGCTCGGCGCCGTCGTCGCGGAGCTGCAGGACGAGGCCGTGTCCGGCGTCGGTGAAGTCGATCCGGCCGGTCGAGGGCGTGAGGCGGCCGTGGAACATCGTCGCGAACGACTCGGCGCGGCTGAGGTCGGGTGCGACCTGCGCCTCGAGCTCGGCGACGGCGACGTCGGGTGCCAGGTCGCCGCGGGCGAGCAGTGCGCCGCGGATGTTCGCGGCGAGCAGCCCAGCGGACATGCCCTTGCCCATGACGTCCGCCACGGTCAGGTGCACGGCGTCGTCGCCGGAACGGTGCCAGTCGTGGAAGTCGCCGGAGACGACGCCGTGCGGCACCGACAGCCCCGCGATCCGGTAGCCGGGCACGTCAACCGTGCCGGGTTCGAGCCCCGCGAGCACGGACCGCAGGCGGTCCTCGTCGGCACCGGCTGCCAGTTCCCGCTCGGCCCAGACACCGAGCTCCTGGAGCAGGGCGACCTCGTCGGCGTCGAGGGTCCGTGGTTCCGGGTCGATGAGGCAGAGAGTGCCGACCTTGACGTCGTCGTCGCCGAGCCGCAGCGGGACCCCTGCGTAGAAGCGGACGTTCGGGTCGCCGACGACCATCGGCATGTCGGAGTAGCGGGCGTCGATGCGCGCATCCGGCACGAGCACGGGGCCGCGCTCCCCCAGCGTGCGCCCGCAGAAGGTGTCCTGCAGCGGGATGACCGGTCCGAAGTGGCTGTCGCTCTGCTGGGACTTGATGGTCAGCGAGGTCTCGCCCGCCAGGTTCAGGAAGGAGCCGGAGACACCGAGGGCTTCACGCGCGATGCGGGTGATCCGGTCGAAGCGTTCTTCGGCGCCACCCTCGACCACGTCGAGTGCGGCGAGCAGCGCTGCGCGGCGCACGGCGTCGGGCGCGCCGGTGACTGGGACGGTCGTCGCTGTCTCCGAGTGCATGCACCCACGCTAACGCGCCAACCGGACAGGGCCTGTCCCCACTACGGAGGACGCACCACCCCAGTCCGCGGGGCAGGCTCGCCGAGCGCTCGGCGGTCGACCCTGGTCCGGCGCGGCCCGGTGCCGGACTACCCTGGACGCGTGTCCCGCCGTGTCCTGCCCGCTGTCGCCCTCGCTGCGGCGGCTCTGGTGACGCTCGCGGGGTGCGGCGCCCACGACTCGACCGGCCAGGTCTCGGTCACCGTGTCGGACAACGCCGCCGACCACCCGTACGAGGTCAAGGTCTTCGCGTCGACGGGCAAGCTCTCCGAGCACCAGCGGGTGTTCCCCGGAGGCACCGCGGACTTCGCGGGCGTCCCGCTCGGCAAGGTGACGGTCCGCGCGGGCTCGCTGTGCCCGCAGACGACGACGGTGACGAACGACGCCGTCGCGACGGTCACCCTGACGACGACGGGCTGCTGAGCGCGGTTCGGTTCAGACCGCGCCCGGACCTCGCGCGATCGTCTCGTGCGGCTGCTCGCCGAAGCGTGCGCGGTAGTGGGCGGCGAAGCGACCGAGGTGCGTGAACTGCCAGCGCCGGGCGACGTCGCTCACCAGCAGCCCGCCCGAACGCGATCGGCCGAGTTCGAGGTGGACCCGGTCGAGCCGCACCTCGCGCAGGTACTGCATCGGCGTCACCGCGAGCCGCCGGCGGAAGAGGTCCTGCACGCCGCGCTCGCTCAGGCCGCACGAGTCCGCGATGTCGGCCACCGAGAGCGGCTGGTCGGCCTGGTCGTGCACGAAGCGGATCGCACGACGCATCCGGTGCTCGACGTCGGACCGTGACGGCGAGAACGTCGACAGCACGACCGTCGCGATGCGTCGGTTCAGGGCGGCTCGCTCGTCGGCCGGCAGCGCGGGGTCGAGGACGCGACCGGTGACGTCGCGGAGGAGTGCTCGGAGGGGTTCGATCCGAGGGTCGGCGGCGTCCGGTTGCCGGAACTCGGCCGCTGGACCGCCGCCGCCGAGCAACGCCGTCGACAGGTGCAGCAGGGTCATCGCCGTGGCGTCGGTGTCGAAGCCGTACGCCACCGAGGCGGAGAGCATCATCGGGCGTTCGGCGCCGACGTCCCAGCTCGAGCCGTCGTCCGCGGTCAGGCGGGCACGGCCGTCGGCGAGCCAGAAGACCACGTGGTCCGGTCGGGGGCCGATCGTGCCGGAGCGGTGTCCGTGCGTCCCGATGCGCCGGATCGACAGCTCCGCGTCACCCCCGGTCACGTAGTCCATGGGCGCAGCGTTGATGGGCACAGCATCGAAGGGCACAGCGTCCATCGGAACAGTGCCTCCGCTCACCCCGCTGCGGACGGTCCGGCACGGGAATCGGAACGCTACCGCACCGGACGACCGGGGCGGGCAACGACCGCCCCGGACCGCTCAGGACGGGTCCGGCACCTGGTCCCACTCGTCGGCGTACCGCGAGAGCACCGTCCACCGTGACACCGGCCACGTGGTGATGAACGCACGACCGACCACGTCGTCGACCGGCACCGTGCCGTGCACGCGGGAGTCCGCCGAGTTGTACCGGTTGTCGCCCATCACCCAGATGCGCCCCTTCGGCACGGTGATGTCGAAGTCGGTGCCGGAGACCCGGTCCGACCCGATCTCCGGCACGACGTACGGTTCGTCGACCGGGTGGCCGTTCACCGACAGGTGTCCGCCGGTGCCGCAGCACGAGACGGTGTCGCCGGGCAGGCCGATCACGCGCTTGATCAGGTCGTCGCCCTGCCCGGTGCCGAGCCAGCCGCCCGGGTCCTGGAACACGACGACGTCACCGCGCTGCAGCGGCACGGCGCCGGGGACGAGTTCGTTGACGAGCACGCGGTCGCCGATCAGCAGCGTGTTCTCCATCGACGCGGACGGGATGTAGAAGGACCGGACCAGGTAGGTCTTCACCAGGAACGACGCCAGCAGCGCCACGACGACGATGACGACGAGGTCGCGGAGGAACTTCCAGCCGGCCCGCTTCGGCTTCGGCTCGGACTCGGTGGCACTCAATGCGTCAACACCACCTTCACGAGACCGATCACGAAGGCCAGGGCGGCCAGCACGATGCCGCCCCAGAGTCCGAGGAACGTGGGCCGCTTGCCGCTGAACCGCTGCATGAAGACGCCGACCATGCCGATGCGCACGACCAGGATGACCAGGGCGGCCGTCTGCGCCCACCCCGTCGGGATCCACCCGATCCACGCCACCGCGTACAGCACCGCGGGGATGAGCCCGGACGTCGCGATCGGGTTCGCGTTCCGCATGATCGTCAGGACCGATTCGCGCCGGGCGTCGTCCGTCTGGGAGTCGTCGCCGCCGAGGCCGTGCGCCACCAGGTGCGCGAGCACGTGCGCCAGGTAGGTCAGGACCGCGGTCGCCAGGACGGCCCAGATCGCCGACCCGTGGTGGATGGCGGCCGGGTCGACGGCGATCGCGGCGGCGAGCACCGTGATGTTGCCGTAGATGTAGGACGACATCCGGTCGCGGACGTGCTCGATCGGCAGGTCGCGCGGGTCCGGACGACCGCCGCGGGGTCCGCGTCCGCGTCCGAGCGGTGGTCGTGTGCGTGGCATCCGTCCATCTTGGCCCTCGCGTGCCGGTCCTCGCCGACAGGACACCGAGTGCGATGGCCACGCGCGTGGCCGGTTCCGGCAGACTGGGTGGCGATCGGTGCGACGGCGCACCGGACAGGAGGCCCGTATGACGTCCGCACGACCACTCGCCCTGGTGACCGGCGTGGGCCGCAGAGCCGGCATCGGCGCGGCGCTCGCCACCCGTCTGGCGACCGACGGCTGGGACCTGGCCATCTCGTGGTGGGGCCCGTACGACGACCGCGTGAGCGGTGGGGCGGATCCCGACGGGGTCGAGTCCGTCGTGCAGGAGTGCGAGTCGGTGGGTGCACGCGTGACGCGCCTCCCGGTCGACCTGGAGGACCCGGACCAGGCGGCCGCCCTGGTCGGCCGCGCCGAGACCGAGGCGGGCGCCCCCGTCACCGCGCTGGTGATGTCGCACTGCGAATCGGTCGACTCGGACGTCCGGACCACGACTGTCGAGTCGTGGGACCGGCACTTCGCGGTCAACGCCCGCGCGCCGTTCCTGCTCGTGCAGGCGTACGCGGCCGCACTCGAACGTGCTGGCGACGCCGCACCGCGGGACCGCCGGCGGATCATCGCGCTGACGAGCGACCACATCGCGTACAACCTGCCCTACGGGGCGTCGAAGGGGGCGCTCGACCGCCTTGTGTTCGGTGCCGCGAAGGAGCTCGGCAGCCTCGGCGTCAGTGCGAACGTGGTGAACCCCGGCCCGAACGACACCGGCTGGATGTCCGACGACGTCAAGCGCTGGGCGGTCGAGGGCACGCCGCTCGGCCGACTCGGACGACCGTCGGACACCGCTGCGCTCGTCGGGTTCCTCTGCTCGGAGCAGGGGCGCTGGGTGAACGGGCAGCTACTGACGTCGGACGGCGGGATCTCGAACCGCGCGTGACCCTGCCGGCGGACCGCGTCAGCCGCGACCGGGCGCGGTCACCTCGATGCGGTTCGCCCACGGGTCCTCGAAGGCGACCGTCCGGCCGTCGTCGGCGGTCTGCACCCCGGTGTCGTGCATGCGTGCGACGAGGGCACCGAGGTCGTCCGACCCAGGCACTTCGATCCGCACGAGGCCCAGCCCGAGCGCGAGCTGGCGGCGCCCGGCCCCGCGGGAGTTCCAGGTGTTCATCGCCATGTGGTGGTGGTACCCGCCGGCGCTGACGAACAGGGCCTCGCCCCACCCGGCCGTCGTCGCGAAGCCGAGCTTGTCGACGTAGAAGTCCTTCGCGCTGGCGACGTCGCCGACCGACAGGTGCACGTGGCCGACCCGACCCGGCGCGTTCGACGCGGACGCCACCGCGTCGGCCGTCAGGTGCTCCTGCAGGAACGCGTTCGGGTCGACGTACTTCGTGTCCATGTCGACCATGCCGTGCGTCCACGACCACTCCGTGCGGTCGCGGTCCCAGTACAGCTCGACGCCGTTGCCCTCGGGATCGGTGAAGTAGAACGCGTTGCTCACCAGGTGATCGGCGCTGCCGGTGAAGGTCTGCGGGAACTTCGTCGCGACCGAGTAGAGCGCGGCAGCCAGGTCGGCCCTCGTGTCGAACAGGATCGCGGTGTGGAACAGGCCGGCGTCGTGCGGGCCGGCGTGCTGCATCGACGGCGCGTGCTCGAGGATCACGATCGGGACCGCCAGGCCACCGGCGCCCGGTCGCCCCAGCACGGCGACGCCGCCCTCGTTCGAGAGCAGCGAGAGCTGGACGCCGTCGCGGTAGTAACCGATCATCCGGTCGAGGTTCGCGACGCGGAGGGTGACGGCACCCATCCCGGTGTCGGCGGCGAGGAGGTCCTGCGTGTGCATGGCACCAGTGTGCGCCCATTTGGTTGACGCGTCAACCAAATGGGTTCATCGGTGGTCGCGGCGAGTTTCGTGGTGGGCGACACTTCTCGCGGCCCGGCGCCCGAGATGTGTCGCTCAGCGCGAACTGAAGTGGCGCAGCACCCGGCTGCGGTCAGCGGGAACGGAAGTAGCGGTGCAGCGCGCGCTCGCGGATCGCGGCCGCGGCGAGCGCCCCGCCGAGCAGCGCGCCCACGAGCCCGAGGGACGCGATCGCGATCGCCTCGCGCACGATCGGCAGTGCGTCGTCGACGTCGAGGCCGCGCACCGACACCACCGCGACGCTCGTCGCGACCAGGGCCCCGACCGAGCCCCAGACCAGGTGCTGCAGGACGATGCCGAGGACCTGCGCGCACCGCGGCACCCCGACGTGCCGGTCGGAGGCCAGGGCGAGCCGGCGCCGTGCGACCGCTGCCGCGCCGATCGTCAGCCCCACGAGGGCCGCTGCCCCGAACGGGACGAGCACTGGCTGCCGCGCCGCGGGGGTGAAGACCGCGCCCAGGGTCGGGTTGAGCTGCCCGGCGGTGGGTCGGTCTTCGCCCTCGGCGCCGCTCGCCGGCAGGACGGTGCGCCGGAGCATCGAGACCGTGTCGTCGCGCTGCGGCCACACCGTCGCCCAGCAGGCGTCGAACGGCGACCCGTCGTCCACCGTCGGCGCGAGGACCGCGTACTCCAGGTCGGGGTCCCGGCCGTCGTCGGGGTGGTCGTACACACCGGCGACTCCGGTGCCCGCGCCGCCCACCCTCACGAGGCGATCGCCGGCAGCAAGACCCAGGGTCTCGTGCACCGTGGGCGAGATGATCACTCCCGCGGCCCCATCGGCAGCGGAGCCGCCGAGCAGGCCACGCACCCCGGCGGTCACCCCGTAGCTCGGGATCGCCGAGCCCGGCAGCGCGGCGGGGACGACCCCGGCGTCGAGGCGACGGAACGCGCCAGACGCGATGACCCCTTCGGCATCCGCGAGGGCATCGCACACGCGGCCGTCGATCCGGCCCTCGGCCCGCTGGACGGTCGTCGCCGCACCGCTCGCGACGAACACCGCAGCCGCCCGGACGTCACCGGCGACCGCAGCTGCGCGCATACCCACGACACCGCTGAGCAGCACCGCGAGGACGACAGCGGTCACGGCTGCCCACGAGGCTCCGGAGGCGATGTCACGCCACGCCTCCCGCCAGACCTCGGTCACCTGCATCCGGCGGGGGCTCATCGGTACCGCCCGAGGTCGAGCACTCCGTCGCAGGCGTCACGGGTCGCGTCGTCGTGCGTGGCGACGACGACGACCGTCCCCGACGCGGCGAGCGCGCCGATCCCACGGTTCACCTCGATCGCGGTTGCCCGGTCGAGTTGCGCCGTCGGCTCGTCGACCAGCATCAGACCCGGCGCACTCGCGATGGCGCGCGCGAGCATCAGGCGTTGCGCCTCACCACCGGACAGTTCGGCGAACCGCGCGTGCGCCCGCGAGCCGAGCCCGAAGCGCTCGAGGACCTCGAGCGCCCGGACGTCCGCGGTCCGACGATCCGCGCCCTGGGCGACGAACGGCAGCGCGACGTGGTCGAGCACGCGGCGGCGGGCCACCCCGTACGGGTTCTGGAAGACCCAGAGCGGCCGACAGCCCGGCGGACGGACGGCGGCACCGCGCGTCGGACGGAGCATCCCGGCGAGGATCGCGAGCAGCGTGGACTTGCCGGAACCACTCGGCCCGACGACCGCGGTCACGCTCCCCTCGGCGAAGGCGCGGTCGACGCGGTCGAACAGCACGGTGCCGTTCGGCCAGACATGTCCGACGCCCTCGAGCGTCACCGACACGAGCTGGACCGGTCCGGCGCGGCACGGATCCGGTCGAGCGTTCGTCCGCCGGGCACCCGGACGAACGACTGCCCGAGTTCCGACCCGAGGACCTCGACCCGGAGGGACCGCCCCGTCGTCGGTTGCACGCACGCCCGGTCGCCCTCGAGGTCCCAGAGGGCCGTCGGTGGCACCACCTGGACCGTTCGTGGCCGGCTGAGCGCCCACGTCGCGGCCACCGTCGGTGTGCCGTCGGCCGAAGCGACCGTCGCCGCGTACTCCGGCAGGGCGGTGATCGCGGCGAGGGACGTCGGCGACGAGACCACCCCGGCGGCGTCGATCGGGACGTCGGCGTTCCCGATCCGCAGCACGCGCTCCCCCGGCGCCGGATCAACCGGGAGCGCCTCGATGCGCGCACCGCGGAGTTCGGCCGGGAGTTCGACGAGGACACCGTCGGCGTCGACCGCCGCCCCGACGACGGCCACGCACGCCAGGACGGCGTTCTCGGCGGCTGGCACCCATGCGAACGGGTCACGCGGCACGACGTCGTCGGGCAGGTCGTCGCGGTCGACACCTCGGTCGACCAGGAACTGGAGCGCAGCTCGGAGCGTGCCCGGGCCGAGGACGCCGTCGATGCTCAGTCCGGCACCGAGGCGCGTGAGTTCCCGCTGCAACCCCGTGACGTCGGCCCCGCGGTCGCCGAGCTCGAGGTCGCGCCACAGCGGCTCGTCACTGGCGAGCGCGATCACCGGACGCCCGTCGACCCGCGCGAGGACGTCCCCACTCCGCACGGGTACCCCGGTCGAGCACGTCGACGTCGTCACCGTGCCGGTCCGCGACGTCACGACCGCCCGTGGGGCACCGGTGTCGAGTGCGAGCTGCACCTGTCGTTCATCGGCATCGGTGCGCTCGGTCACCCGGACGGTGCTCGCGGGAGCCGCTGTCCGGAGTGCAGCCGGCACCTCGGCCGGCACAGTGACCACGATGGCGGCGGCCGTCGCCGCCGCGACCACCATCGCCCCGAGCGCCAGGAGTGCGGCAGACGGGAAGCGCATCACTGCCGCCAGAGTCCGAGGGGGTCCAGCCGACACTGTACGGCTCCGGGGTCCCACGGCGAGAAGGAGAAGTTCCCGTCGTCGTTCTGGGTGCGCCATTCACGTTCGGTGTACGTGTCGTCGACGAGTCTCGCGGCACGGAGGCACGCGACGGTGATCGTTGCCTCGTCCTGCTTGTCCGGGTTCCGCCGGACTTCGTTGAACAGGTACGTCACGTCACTGTCGAAGTCCTTCGCGCACTTCGACTTCGAATCGTTGATGGCCGTTGCGTCTTCAGCCTTCCGCCCCGGGAGCGGCGACGCTTCGGACGTGCCGTCCTCTGCTGTCGTGTAGTCGTAGCCGAGATCCCGCATGCATGCGCTCATGCGGGACTGCGCATCTGCGACCTCCCGCGCCGAGATCGTTCCGTCCGACAGGATCTGCCGCTGGTACGGGCTGGTGTCGGAGGCTGATTCCGCGAACTCATCCGCCCACGGCCCGGCCGCGGAGAAGCCTGACGGATCGACGACCCGGGGCGCAGCATCTGCGGAGGCGCAGCCAGCGAGTGCCGTGGCGGCGATCACCACGACGACCGTTGCTCCTCGAGCACGGTTCCGAACCACCGCGTCAGGCCCGGACCATGCCGTACTGGGCGATGTTGGTCCAGCAGGCAGCCTCGTAGGACCACTTGTTGCCACCGACCACGTTCCCCCACTTCATCGTCCCGCTCTTCAGCCGGTTGAAGTGCTGAGCGCGGCCACACCCCGACTCGTTGAAGCCCTTGCTCTGCGTCACCTTCCGCCAGCACGTCGCAGCACTCGCCTCCGGCGCCGTCACGGTGTCGACTGCGATCCCGCCGCCCACGACACTCCCCAGGACGACCGCACCCAGTATGACGTTCTTGATCGACATCGATCTCCCCTTCGTTGCGACATCACCGTGATTTCACCGTTAACGTATTACCGGTCAGTAAGAGAACGCAACGACACCCACCACATCCGTGCAGGATGGACGCGTGACTGATGACATCCGGTGGGAGGTGGTCGAGGAGAGCTCCCTCTCGCTCCCGGACCACGAAGCGATCGCAGCACTGCTCGCGCAGGCGTTCCCGGACTGGTCCCACTGGTACGTGGGCGGCCGCAGCTGGTCCGGCATGCAGCCCGAACGCCGGGTCCTCGCCCGTGACCAAGACGGCGTCGTCCTGGCGCACGTCGGGATCCGCCGCATGTTCATCACGGTCGGCGGGCGCGATGTCCTGGTCGGAGACACCGGCCTCGTCGCCGTGTCGCCCAGGCTCCAGGGATCGGGCAAGGGCCGGGAACTCATGGAGCGCACGCACGCCGTGCTCGACGGGCTCGCGGTGCCGTACGGCTTCCTCGGCGCGGGCGAGAACCGCATCCCCTTCTACGCGAAGCTCGGCTGGCACGAGTTCCCCGAGGTCATCGGCACCTTCTCGGCGTTCACCGCCGAGGGCGCCGGCATCACGAACACGGAGCAGGGCGGCTGGATGGTGCGGCCGGTGGCCGCAGCCCTGGAGGACTGGCCGGCCGGCCCGATCTGGCTGAACGGACAAGAGGTCTAGGAAGAGGACTGGGCACATCCCCCGAGGCGGCCCGATCTGGCTGAACGGCCAAGAGGTCTAGAACGCAACGACAGACGGACGGGAGGCACGGTGCCAGCTGGCACCGTGCCTCCCGTCCGTCAGGTGGTGGACCGGGGCTCACGCCCCCGCGTCCACCGGACTACGCCTCGACCGCCACGGTCTCCGGGTCCTCGTTCGAACCCGGCGCGCTCGGCACGACCGCGGCGCGCACGCGCGCACCGAGGTCGGCGTCGACGTTCGTCCAGTACGCGAACACGCGCTCGCGCAGGTCGTCGCGCGTCACCTTCGAGACGTGACCGGCGATGTTGCCGACCAGGCGCTCACGGGCGGCGTCGTCGAGGACCTCTCGAACGAGCGTGCCGGCCTGACCGAAGTCGTCGTCCTCCGGGTGCAGGGTCGCGGCGGAACGCTGCAGCGCGCCGTCGGACTCCCAGCCGGGCACGTCGTCGGTCGCGGTCGGGTCGGCGTGTGCGCCACCGAGCGAGTTCGGCGCGTACACGGGCACCTCGGACTTCTGGAAGTCGAAGCGCATCGCGCCGTCCTTCGAGTACGAGTGCACCTCGTTCTTCGGGGCGTTGACCGGCAGCTGCGCGTGGTTGGTGCCGACGCGGTAGCGGTGGGCGTCCGCGTAGCTGAAGATGCGCGCGAGGAGCATCTTGTCCGGGCTGGCAGCGATGCCGGGAACGAAGTTCGAGGGGGCGAAGGTCGCCTGCTCGATCTCGGCGAAGTAGTTCTCCGGGTTGCGGTTGAGCTCCATCGTGCCGACCTCGATGAGCGGGTAGTCCGCGTGCGGCCACACCTTCGTCAGGTCGAACGGGTTGAAGCGGTAGGTCGCGGCGTCCTCGTAGGGCATGACCTGCACCTTGAGGGTCCAGCGCGGGTGGTCACCACGCTCGATCGCGGCGTGCAGGTCACGGATGTGGAAGTCCGCGTCTTCACCGGCGATGCGGTCGGCGTCCTCCTGCGTCAGGGTCTTGTGGCCCTGCTCGGTGATGAAGTGGTACTTCACCCAGAAGCGCTCGCCCTCGGCGTTGATCCACTGGTAGGTGTGCGAGCCGAAGCCGTCCATCTCGCGCCACGACGCGGGCAGGCCGCGGTCGCCCATCAGCCACGTGACCTGGTGCGCCGACTCGGGCGACAGGGTCCAGAAGTCCCACTGCATGTCGTGGTCGCGCAGGTGCGAGCCGGGCAGGCGCTTCTGCGAGCGGATGAAGTCCGGGAACTTGATGCCGTCGCGGATGAAGAAGACGGGGGTGTTGTTCCCGACGAGGTCGTAGTTGCCCTCGGACGTGTAGAACTTCAGCGCGAAACCGCGGGGGTCGCGCCACGTGTCGGGCGAACCCTGCTCACCGGCGACGGACGAGAAGCGCGTGAGCATCTCGGTCTGCTGGCCCGGCTGCAGGAACGCGGCGCGGGTGTACTTGCTGACGTCCTGCGTGACGGTGAAGGTACCGAAGGCGCCGCCGCCCTTCGCATGGACGACGCGCTCCGGCACACGCTCGCGGTTGAACTGGGCGAGCTTCTCGACCAGGTAGTGGTCGTGCAGCGCGAGGGGGCCGTCGGCCCCGACGCCCATCGAGTGCTCGTCGCTCGAGACGGGAGCGCCGGAGTTGGTGGTCGTGGTGGGGGTGCCGGCCGGCTGGCCGGGCGTCGTGTTCTGGTCGGACACGGTTCCTCCTTGGGTGGAACGGTTGGTTCGGTCAGGGGTGCTCGGGTGGTTCAGGGGACGCGCGGGGCGTCGGGGGCGACTGCGCTTGCGCCTGCGTCGGGCGCGTCTGCGCCCGAGTCGTCGCGCTCGGCCGCGGCGCAGCGCTCGCAGATGCCCCAGTAGGTGACCTCGGCGGTGGTGACGGCGAAGCCGTGCGCGTCCGACGGGGTCAGACAGGGCGAGTGCCCGACGGCGCAGTCGACGTCCTCGATCGCGCCGCACAGCGTGCAGACGACGTGGTGGTGGTTGTCCCCGGTCCGTCGCTCGTAGCGCGCGGGGCTGCCTGCCGGCTCGATGCGTCGGACGAGCCCGACGCCGGTGAGTGCGGCGAGGACCCCGTAGACGGCCTGGTGGCTGGTCGTCGGGAGTTCGGCGGTGAGTGCCGTGACGATGTCGTCGGCGGTGGCGTGCGGCATCGACTCGGTCGCGCGCAGCACCGCGAGTCGCGGTGTCGTCACCCGGAGGCCCGAGGTGCGGAGCAGATCGGCGTCGGCGTCCATGCTGAGCCTTTCTTTTGCAGGAATCAAGACAACACGGCCACTGTACACGAGCCGTCGTGGCGCGTACCCGTCGGAACACATTCCGCGACCGGTATGCGACGTGTCACGATCTGGCGGCGATCACCTGGAGGGACCCTGGAACGATCGGTCTGCACGCTAACGTCCCGACATGTCCACGAGCCACGGCCTGTCTGAACAGGCGAACAGCGCACCGGACGTCCGGGGGATCATCGCGAAGCGGGACCTGGTCGTCGACCTCATCCGGACGGCCTGCGTCGTCCTCGTCGTCATCGTGCACGTCACGATGGTCGGCGTCGCCGCCGACGACCAGGGGGTCCGGGTGACGAGCCCCCTGCAGGAACTCCCGTGGTACGTCGCCGCCACCTGGGTCGGGCAGGTGATGCCCCTCTTCTTCGTGGTCGGCGGCTTCGCGAGCGCAGTCGGCTGGCGCAGCACCGTCGCCCGCGGTGCGCCGAGCCCTGCTCGCGACTACCTGGCCACCCGCCTCGTGCGCCTGTTCCGGCCAGCGGTCCCGCTGTTCGTGTTCCTCGCGCTCGGGCTCGGTGTGGCCACGGCCGTCGGCACCCCGCCGGACCTCCTCGCCGAGGTCGCGTTCGGCATCGGCTCACCGCTCTGGTTCCTCGCCGCCTACGGCATCACGCAGTGCTGCGTGCCGCTGATGATGCGGTTCCACGAGCGCGCACCCTGGGCAACCCTCGGCGTGTTGCTCGTGCTCGCCGCGGTGGTCGATGCGGTCCGCCTGGCCACCGGGGTCGCCGAGGTCGGACTGCTCAACCTCGGGCCGGTGTGGCTCTTCACGCAGCAGCTCGGGTTCCTCTGGGCCGACGGGTGGTTCGCACGGCGGTCGAAGGCGCTCCTGCTCGCGGTGGCCGTCGCCGCCTACGCTCTGCTCGTCCCGATGACCTCGATCGGCTTGTGGGCACCGGACATGCTGCAGGACCTCAACCCGCCGATGCTCCCGCTGGCGTTCCTCGCGATCGCGCAGGCCTGCCTGGTCCAGCTCGTGCACGCCCCGCTCAGTCGCCTGATGCGCACCAGGGCCGCGCTCGGAGCCGTGTTCGTCCTCGGCCGCGACGGCATGACCATCTACCTGTGGCACCTGCCGCTGTTCATCGCGCTGAACGGGGTCGCCCTGCTGGTCGGGGTGCCGTTCCCGTCGCCGGGCTCGGGTGGGTGGTGGGCGTCCCGGCTGATCGCGCTGGTCGCGGTGCTCGCCGTCGCGCTCGGGGTTGCTCGCGCGCTCCGTTGGTTCGACCGCCCGCTCCCCCGGCTGCTGCCCTCGGCCGACCGCCCGTCCTGGCCGGTCGTCGCTGTCGCTGCGCTCTGCGCGATCGGTCCGGCGTTCCTGGTGATGCAGCTGCACCTGTCGTTCGGGATCGCGGTCATCGGCGCCGTGGCCGTGCCGATCGGGGTGTGGTTGCTCTCGCGGACCACGCCGGCCCGGGGCGTCACCCGGATCTGAAACGGTTCTCACCGTTCGGGGCCACTCGGGCCTGCACCGGCACACGCGCCGGGCAGAGGATGGCGGCAGGCCGATCCCCTGGAGGCACCCGACGCCGTCGACACCCGAGTTCTGGAGCACCTGGCGGTTCGATCCCCTGTCCGCGGTGATGATCGCCGTCGCCGCGGTCGCCTACGGCTGGTGGGTCGTCGCCGCCGCACGTCGCGGCGCACGCTGGCCCTGGTGGCGCACCCTCGCGTTCGGCGCGGCACTGGTGCTGTTCGGGATCCTGCAGTTCGGCAGCGTCGGCGTGTACGACCAGCAGCTGCGGTGGGCGTTCGTGCTGCGGTCCGCCCTGCTCTTCTTCGCGGTCCCCACCTTCGCCGCGCTCGGTGCGCCCGTCTCGTTGCTCCGGACAGGAGGCCCGGATCGCCTCGCGCACGCCGCCGATGCCGCCATGCGGTCGCGTCCAGTGCGCCTGCTCGGCAACGCGATCGTCGCGCCGCTCGTCGCCCTCGTCCTGTTCGGCCTGTTGCTGACACCGTTCGCGGCGGCCCTGCGCGAATCGTCCGTCTGGGCCGTCGTGATCACGGTGACGGTCCCGATGCTCGGGTTCGGGTTGCTCGCTCCGCTGTCCGAGCCCGGGGTGCTGCGGTCGTCGACGTTCGTCACCGCGGAGTTCCTGCTCGCCTTCGTGGAGCTGATGATCGACGCGGTGCCGGGCATCGTGCTCCGGATCACGAACCACGTGCTCGACGGGTCGGTGGTGCAGGCCGTGGGGCAGCCGTGGTTCCCGTCGCCGCTGCGCGACCAGCACCTGGCGGGCGACCTGCTGTGGTTCATCGCCGAGGTGGCGGACATCCCCGTGCTCATCTCGCTGTTCATCCGGTGGCAGCGGACCGATCGCCGCGAGGCCCACGCCGTCGACGCCCTGACCGACGAGCAGATCGACGAGTTGACGCGGGAGCACCTGCAGCGCCGGGGTTGAGCGCGCGGGCGGGGCGCCGACCCGGAACGACGACCTCGATGTCGTTCGACGTCGAGGGTGTCGCACCCCCGCGGCCGCAACTGTTGCAGACGCGGGACTGCGACGAACCCGTTGTCGTACGACGTCGACGGTGTCGCACCCCCGCGGCCGCAACGACTGCGCCGGGACCCCGGCTACACGCGGGCCCCGGGCCGCTCGTGGGAGCAGCCCGGGGCCCGGGTGGTCGGCGCGGGTCAGGCGTCGGCGTGCTTGCCGTGGTGGTCGATGGCGGCGAGCTCGGCCTCGGCCGTCGCCGGAGCAGCGGCCGCAGCGTGCACGCCGTGCTCGGTCGGCTTCGCGTCGCCCTCGGCCGGCGCAGTGCCCTCCGCGTCGGGCTGCGCGGTCACGCCACCGGTCTGCTGCCAGGCGACGGTCTGCTTCGGCTTCGCCAGGAACAGCGCCGCCACGATCGCCGCGATGAGCACGATCGCCGGAAGGAACAGCGACTCACCCATGGCCCGCGAGAACGGCTCGAGCAGGAACCCGGGCAGTCCGCCGACCTGCTGCTCGGCACCACCGGCGGAGGTCCCACCGGTCGAGGCCGGGAAGTTCGCGGTGATCCGGGCCTCCATCAGCGCCGCGATGCCGGCCGAACCGAGCACGGCACCGATCTGACGCGTCGTGTTGTAGACGCCCGAGCCGGCACCGGCCAGCTTCGGCGGCAGGTTGCGCGTCGCCGAGACGGACAGCGGACCCCACATGCAGGCGTTGGCGATGCCGAGGAGCGCGCTCGGCAGGAGCACCCATCCCCAGTCGGCACTCGACGACAGCAGGGCGCCGAACCAGAACAGTCCGGCCGAGAAGCACGCGAGACCGAACGCGGCGACCCAGCGCGGGTTCCACCGGTTGAGGTTCTTGCCGACGAGCGGTGCGAGGCCGGCGGACAGCACGGCCTGCGGCACGAGGAGCAGTGCCGCCTGGGTCGGCGAGAACCGCAGGACGTCCTGCGCCCAGAGCATGATCGGTAGCGCGAACGAGGCGATCGCGACACCGACGGCCGTGATGGCGACGTTGGCCAGGGTGAAGTTGCGGTCCTTGAACAGGCCGAGGGGCAGCAGCGGCTCACCCTTCTGCACGCCCTGCCAGACGACGAACCCGGCGAGCACCACGAGCCCGACGATGATGAGCGACCACACCGAGATCGGTCCGGCGATGACGCCCCAGTCGTAGGTCTCGCCTTCCTGGATGCCGAAGACGAGCAGGAACAGGCCGGCCGCGGACAGGAAGATGCCGAGGTAGTCGAAGCGGTGCCCGTGACGGTCGAACGACGGCACGAAGCGCTGCGCGAGGACGAACGCCACGACACCGACGGGGACGTTCACGAAGAAGATCCACTCCCAGCCGAAGCCGTCGACGAGCAGGCCGCCGACGATCGGGCCGACGAGCGAGGCGACACCGGCGACGGCGCCCCAGAGACCCATCGCGGCACCGCGGTTCTGCGGCGGGAAGATGCGCGTGATGACGGACATCGTCTGCGGGCTCATCATCGCGGCGCCGAGGCCCTGCACGACGCGGGCCACGATGAGCATCTCGATCGAGCCGGCCAGACCGCACCAGAGGCTGGCGAGCGTGAAGACGACGAGGCCGATCTGGTACATGACCTTCGGGCCGAAGCGGTCACCGAGGCGGCCGGTGATGAGCAGCGGCACCGCGTAGGCGAGCAGGTACGCGCTCGTCACCCAGATCACGGAGTTGATGTCCGCGTCGAGCTTCTGGGCGATGGTGGGGGTGGCGACCGACACGATGGTCGAGTCGACGAGGATCATGAAGAAGCCGACGACGAGCGCCCAGAGCGCGGGCCACGGCTTCTTCTCGGTCGTCCGCGGAGGCGTGACGGTGGTCATCGAGTGGTGTCCTTGCTGTTCGTGGGGAAGTCAGTGTCTGTGGAGACGGCCGGGCCGTCCCATGGGAGGTCGCCGCTGGCGATGCGGTCGACGGTGGTGCTGAGCCACTCGATCTGCGCGGCGAGCATCGCACGGACGTACGACACGTCGAGCCAGTACCGCTCGGTCAGCTGCTTGGCCTGCACGCGCTGGAGTGCCTGGTCGTAGTCGTCGCGCTCCTGTTCGAGTGCGACGATCCGGGCCCGGACGGCATCGACCGCCTCGGAGTGCGGCAGGTTCTCGAGCACGGAGAGGGCCAGGTGGAACTCCGGGTACTCGTCCGCGGGCTCCGCCACCATGCGGCGGAGGCCGTCCGCGAGTGCTGCGCGGCCGGCTTCGGTGATCGTGTAGGTGGTGCGTTCCGGCCGGTTGCCGTCGCGGTCGGTGCCCACGACCTCGGCGAACCCGAGCTCGGCGAGGCGGCCGACCTGGTGGTACAGGGTGCCCGGGCGGACCTTGACGTTCCGCTCCTCCTGCCGGTGGACCATCGTCTGGAACATCTCGTACGGGTGCATCGGTGCCTCGTTCAGCAGGTCGAGCGCGGCGAACGCGAGGGGCGTGAGCGACGCCATGCGGGCCTCCTGACGGATCGATGCGGCAGTCTTCCGACTGGACTATTCGACTTCGAATATACGGAGTCGAACACAGGTGAGCAAACGCACAGCACGTTCTCCACAGGAGGCCCGGATCCGTCCCGGCGTGTCGCGCGCGCCCCGTAGACTGGTCCCGTCCCCCACCCCTGAAGCGCTGGAGAGAACACGTGCCAACGATCGTCGTCGAGGTCATGCCCAAGGCTGAGATCCTCGACCCCCAGGGCAAGGCGGTGGGCAACGCCCTCGCCCGTCTGGGCAAGGCCGACCTGACCAACGTCCGCATCGGCAAGCGCTTCGAGGTGACCGTCGACGGCCCCGTCGACGACGCCAAGCTGGCCGAGGTCCGCGACATCGCCGCCGACGTCTTCTCGAACGCGGTCATCGAGGACGTCGTCTCCGTGACCGTCGAAGGTCAGTGACCCGGATGCGCATCGGCGTCATCACCTTCCCCGGCTCCCTCGACGACCGTGACGCCCAGCGCGCGGTCCGTCTCGCCGGTGCCGACCCCGTCGCCCTCTGGCACGGCGACCACGACCTGCAGGGCGTCGACGCCATCGTGCTGCCCGGCGGGTTCTCGTACGGCGACTACCTGCGCGCCGGAGCGATCGCCGCGAAGGCGCCGATCATGGCCGAGGTCATCGACGCCGCCGGCAAGGGCATGCCCGTGCTCGGCATCTGCAACGGTTTCCAGATGCTGGCCGAGGCCCGCCTGGTCCCCGGGGCCCATACCCGCAACGCGCACCAGCAGTTCATCCGCCGCGACCAGAAGCTCCGCGTCGAGACCACCTCGACCGCCTGGACCTCCGGGTTCACCGCGCAGCAGGAGATCACGATCCCGCTCAAGAACGCCGACGGCCGGTTCGTCGCCGACGCCGACGAGATCAAGCGCATCGAGGACAACGGCCAGGTCGTGTTCCGCTACGTCGGCGTGAACCCGAACGGGTCGATCGACGACATCGCGGGCGTCTCGAACGAGCGCGGCAACGTCGTGGGCCTGATGCCGCACCCCGAGCACGCGACCGAGCCCGGCTTCGGCCCGGACACCGCCGCTGCCATGGCCTCCGGCACGGACGGCCTCACCTTCTTCACCTCCGTGATCGAGTCGACGCTCGTCAAGTGACGGCCGCGACTCCAGTGACAGGGAACGACAACACCGTGACGACTTACGTGCGCCCGAAGCCCGACACCGTGCAGGATGCCGCGGCGACTCCCGACAAGGACCAGCCGTACGACGCGCTCGGCCTGAAGCCGGACGAGTACGCCCGCATCAAGGAGATCCTCGGCCGCCGCCCCACCTCGGGCGAGCTGGCGATGTACTCCGTCATGTGGTCCGAGCACTGCTCCTACAAGTCCTCGAAGAACTACCTCCGTCAGTTCGGCAAGAAGGTCACGCCGGAGATGACGAAGAACCTGATGGTCGGCATGGGCGAGAACGCCGGTGTCGTCGACGTCGGCAACGGCTGGGCGGTGACCTTCAAGGTCGAGTCGCACAACCACCCGTCCTACGTCGAGCCGTACCAGGGCGCCGCGACCGGCGTCGGCGGCATCGTCCGCGACATCATCTCGATGGGTGCCCGCCCGGTCGCCGTGATGGACCAGCTCCGCTTCGGCGCGATCGACCACGAGGACACCGCACGCGTCGTGCACGGCGTCGTTGGTGGCATCTCGTTCTACGGCAACTGCCTCGGCCTGCCGAACATCGGCGGCGAGACCTACTTCGACCCGGTGTACCAGGGCAATCCGCTGGTCAACGCCCTGGCGGTCGGCGTCCTGCGGCACGAGGACCTGCACCTGGCGAACGCGTCCGGTGCCGGCAACAAGGTCGTGCTGTTCGGTGCCCGCACCGGTGGCGACGGCATCGGCGGCGCGTCGATCCTGGCGTCCGACACCTTCACCGAGGGCGGCCCGACCAAGCGTCCCGCCGTCCAGGTCGGCGACCCCTTCGCCGAGAAGGTCCTGATCGAGTGCTGCCTCGAGCTGTTCCAGAAGGAACTGGTCGAGGGCATCCAGGACCTCGGCGCCGCGGGCATCTCCTGCGCCACGTCCGAGCTCGCGAGCAACGGCGACGGCGGCATGCACATCTCGCTCGACGACGTCCTGCTGCGCGACCCCACGCTCACGGCCGAAGAGATCCTGATGTCGGAGAGCCAGGAGCGCATGATGGCGGTCGTCCGCCCCGACAAGCTCGACGAGTTCCTCGCCGTGGTCGGCAAGTGGGAGGTCGAGACCAGCGTCCTCGGCGAGGTCACCGGCACCGGCCGTCTCGTCATCGACTGGCAGGGCCAGGAGATCGTCAACGTCGACCCGCGCACCGTCGCCGTCGACGGCCCGGTCTACGACCGCCCGGTCGCCTACCCGACCTGGATCGACGCGCTGCAGGCCGACACCGCGGCGTCGCTCGACCGTCCGGCCGACGGCCCCGCGCTCAAGGCGCAGTTCCTCAGCCTGCTCGGTTCGCCGAACCTGGCGTCGAAGAACTGGGTCACGAACCAGTACGACACCTACGTGCTCGGCAACACGGCCCTGTCCTTCCCCGACGACGGTGGCATGATCCGCGTCGACGAGGAAACGGGGCTCGGTGTCGCCATCGCCACCGACGCCAACGGTCGCTACTGCCAGCTCGACCCGAAGCTGGGCGCGCGTCTGGCCCTGGCCGAGGCGTACCGGAACGTCGCCGTGACCGGTGCCGTCCCCGCTGCGGTCACCGACTGCCTGAACTTCGGCTCCCCCGAGAACCCCGAGGTCATGTGGCAGTTCTCCGAGGCGGTCGAGGGACTGGCCGACGGCTGCATGGAGCTCGGCATCCCCGTCACCGGCGGCAACGTGTCGTTCTACAACCAGACCGGCTCGACCCCGATCCACCCGACCCCGGTCGTCGGTGTGCTCGGTGTCATCGACGACGTCGCCAAGCGCGTCCCGTCGGGCTGGCAGGACGACGGCCACAACATCTACCTGCTCGGCACCACGAGCCTCGAGCTCGACGGTTCGGCCTGGGCCGGCACGGTGCACGGACACCTCGGCGGTCGTCCGCCGGCGGTGGACCTCGGTCGCGAGAAGGAGCTCGCCGAGCTGCTCTTCGCAGCGAGTGGCGAGCAGCTGCTGACGAGTGCGCACGACCTGGCGGACGGTGGCCTCGGCCAGTCGCTCGCCGAGTCGGTGCTCCGCTTCGGCCTCGGCGCCCGCGTGGTCCTCGACGAGCTCGAGTCCCGCGACGGCGTCGACACGGCGACCGCGCTGTTCTCCGAGTCGACCGGTCGCGTCATCGTGACCGTCCGGCGCGAGGACGACGTCCGCTTCCAGGGCCTGTGCGCCGGTCGGGGCTTCCCGGTCCTGCGCATCGGCGTGACCGACGCCACGTCGAACGCGCTCGAGGTCCAGGGTGCGTTCACGGCGACGCTCGACGAGCTCCGCGGTACGCACAACGCGACGCTGCCGGCCCGCTTCGGCGACGTGATCGTCGAGGACGTCACCGAGGGGTACGTCGGCCGTGGGCCGCTCGACTCCGACGGTGCGTTCTCGCCGCGCACGGACTCCTAGGCCGGGCGGACACCGCGTGCCCATCGTCACCCTGCCCTTCGCGGAGCTCGTCGACCGGTTCGGCCCCGTGCCGGACGGCATCGAGCTGGACGTGTGGGACGTCGAGGCGCCGTACGGTCGCCCGGACGACGTCGCAATCACGTTCCTGCCGTTCTACTTCGGTGGACGGCACCGCTGGCAGTTCGTGCACGACCTGCCGGCGCTCGAGCTCCTGCAGCTGCCGAGCGCCGGCTACGAGCACGCGGTGCCGCACGTGCCCGGTCATGCCCAGCTGGCGAACGGTCGGGGGATCCACGACGACGAGACCGCCGAGCTCGCCGTCGGCCTGGCGCTGACCTCGCTGCGCGAGCTCGGGGCGTTCCAGGCCGATCGCGCCAACGGTGTCTGGGACGCCCGGAAGACCCGTTCCCTGGCCGACCGCCGGGTCACGGTCGTCGGCTACGGCGCGATCGGGTCGGCGATCGCCACCCGGTTCGAGGCGTTCCGCACCGACGTCACCGTGGTGGCCCGTACGGCTCGCGACCAGGACGGTCGCCACGTGCACGCGTTCGGCGAGCTGCCCGAGCTGGCACCGACGACGGACGTCCTCGTGCTCATCGCGCCGCTGACGGACGAGACCGAACGGCTGGTCGACGCCGAGCTGCTGGCCGCGCTGCCCGACGGCGCCCTGGTGGTGAACGTCGCCCGCGGCAAGGTCGTCGACACCGATGCGCTGGTGGCGGAGCTGGAGTCCGAGCGACTGTTCGCGGCACTCGACGTCACCGATCCCGAGCCCCTGCCCGACGGCCACCCGCTGTGGACGACGCCGAACACGGTCCTCACGCCGCACGTCGGGGGCAACACCGACCTGAGCGTCCCGCGGTCGATCGAGCTGATGCGTCGGCAGGTCGCAGCGCTGGCCGAGGGTCGCCCGTTCGAGAACCTGATCGAGCGCTAGCGACCCGTCGGCGTCAGTCCAGTCGGAGTGCCATGCCGAGACTCGGCGCGACGTCGTCGAACCCGAGCGATCGGTACAGCCGCTGACCGGGCGGATCCCCGACGAGCGTGACGTAGGCACCGGCGGGTGCTCGGTCGCGGACATCCTCGAGCAGCCACTCGACCACACGGCGTCCGAGCCCACGGCGCTGGTGGTCGGGATCGGTGGCGATGTCGGCGATGTGGAAGTACCACCCGCCGTCGCCGATCGTCCGGCCCATCGCCACCGGTGTGCCGCCGGCGTCCACGACGTGGCACGCCGACCAACTGCCGGCGATCGCCCCGGCGCCCTGCTCGGCGTTCTTCGGTGAGAGTCCGGAGTCCTGGCGCAGACGCAGGTAGTCCGCCAGCGGCGGTGCCCCGACGACCAGGGTGTACGGGTCGACCTCGGTCATGGTCAGAGCGGGACGATGCACGTCGGGGTCCCGACGGCGATCTGCTCCACGGCCTCGCCCGGCACACCGTCGGCACCGATCGGCAGCACGGCGATGGCGTCCGACCGCTCGTTGGCGACGAGCACGTACCCCGGCACCCGGGCGAAGTGGCGCGGCCAGGCACCCCCGCACGAGGCGGACCCGACGAGCGCGAGCCCGTCGTCGGCAGCGTCGAGCACGACGATCAGGTCGCGGCCACGGACGGCGACGGTGACGAGTCCGGCATCGTCGACCTCGATGTGGCTGAGGAGCGACTCCCCCACGGCACCCTCGAACGTCGGGGTCGAGGCGATCGTCACGAGCGAGCCGGACTCGTCGCGGCGGAGTCGGTGGACCGCGCCGTCGAGCTCACCGGCGACGACCAGGTCGCCTGCGTACCAGGCCAGGTGCCGCGGACCGACGCCGGGCGCCACGTGGTGCACGCGCAGCGCCTCGAGCGTGGGGACGCCGCCGGCTGACACGGTCACGCGGAACTCGTGCAGCGCGTCGCCACCCAGGTCGGCGACGAGCACCGTGCCGTCCGGCGTCGCGACGGACTGGTGCGCGTGCGGCGCATCCTGCCGGTCCTGCACCGGGCCGGTGGCGGCGGGCAGGGTCGCGACTGCGATGGCCGAGGCAGGGACCGCGAGCCGGTCGGTTCGGCCGTGCACGCCGTCTGCGGGCAGGACGACGCCGTCGCTCGCGAGCACCGAGGCGGAGAACGACTCGGCCGCCGCCAGGGACACGGCGGTGACGGTGCCGGAGACGTAGTTGGTGACGATGAGCGCCCCGGACGGGTCGACCCGCAGGTGGCACGGGGCGTCACCGCCGGCGGAGGCGTCCCACAGGTGTTCGAGCGCGCCGTTCTGCATCCGGAAGGCGGAGACGCCGCCGTCGTTCGTCTCGGACACGGCGTAGACACGGTCGCCCGACACAGCGAGGAACGAGGGATCGTCGAGCACCGCGACGGTACGAGCGCCCGCGCCCGCGCGGGCAGCCCCGCCGTCGACCAGGGAGATGCCGGTCGCGTTCCCGCCGCCGGTGGCGGTGTAGGAACCGACGAGCAGGGTCGGCAGGTCGACGCTCATTCGTCGCGTCCGGCGATGCGCTCGTGGTGGTGGATGACCTCGGCGACGATGAAGTTGAGGAACTTCTCGGCGAACGCGGGGTCGAGGTGCGCCTCGGCGGCGAGGCTGCGGAGCCGTGCGACCTGGATCTGTTCGCGGTCCGGGTCGGCGGCGGGCATGCCCGATTCGGCCTTCAGGTGCCCCACTCGCTGGGTGTACTTGAAGCGCTCGGCGAGCATGTGGATGACGGCGGCGTCGATGTTGTCGATGCTCTGCCGGATGCTCCGGAGTTCGGCGACAGCCGTCGCTTCGGCCGTCGCTTCGGGCTCGGGCGGGGTGACGTCGTCGCTCATGCCCCGAGCCTACTGGCGGACGCGCAGCCGAACCCCGCCGACGCCTGCGAGAATGAGCACATGTCGGTCTTGCTCGTGATCTCGGGCGTGTGTGCGGTCCTCGCTGGCCTCGTCCACGTGTACATCTGGTTCCTCGAATCCATCATCTGGACGAGTCCACGCGCCCGCAAGGTGTTCGGCATCGCGACCGAGACCGAGGCCGACGCGACCCGCTCCCTCGCGTTCAACCAGGGGTTCTACAACCTGTTCCTGGCGATCGGCGCGATCCTCGGTGTCGTGCTGGTGCTGGCGGGCAACACCGCGACCGGCTGGACCCTCGTCGTGTTCTCGACCGCGAGCATGCTCGGCGCCGCGGTGATCCTGGTCGGCTCCGGCCGCAAGTACGTCAACTCCGCGTTCAAGCAGGGCACGCTCCCGTTGATCGCCCTGCTCTTCGCGCTGCTCGGCTCGAGCTTCCCCGTCTGAGCCGTCTGAGCCGTCTGAGCCGTCTGAGCCGTCTCGACCAGACCGTCAGCCCCGCCACGCAAAAGCGACAGGGTGCCA
>NZ_JALLIO010000007.1:0-230404 GCF_023242305.1 Curtobacterium sp. MWU13-2055 | reverse complement strand
CCAGGGTTGGAAGGGCGTTGTGTTCCCGGGGTTTGGTGTAGACGTGGCTTCCATTGCCCAAAGGCACCCCCTCCCCGCCGTCGGGGTTCCCGGTTTTGCGGGGGGTGCCGTTTCGAGGGAACAAAGGGTCGGTTGGGGCCGCCCGCCCCACCCTTTCCTGCGCACGAAGTCCCCCCGCCCGCCGCGCCCGCGCCCGCGCGCGCGTCAGCGGATCAGCGCGGTCGTGCTCGCGAAGGCACGGGAGCGCACGGCCTCGCGGTACCGCTCGAGCGCCGCGTCGTCGGCACCGACCGACTCCAGCGCCGCCAGCCCCGCGCCGAGCACCGGGGGATCGGTCACCCAGGTCGGCACCGCTCCGGGGACCCGGGCAGCGAGCCCGTCGACGACACCGTCGACGAGCAACGGGTGCCGAGCAGCGAGCACCCCGCCGCCGAGCACGACGGGCACCGGCTCGGCCGCCGAACCACCGAGGCCCAAGCGCTCGAGTGCGACCGCGGCGAGCAGGACGATCTCCTCCGCCTGCCGCTCCACGACGCCCCGGGCCACCGCGTCGCCGGCTCCGGCCACGTCGAACAGCACCGGGCAGAGCCGGTTGAACACGCGCTGGTCCAAGCGGCCGAAGTGGATGGCCTCGGTGACCTCGCGGACGCTGCGCAGGCCCACCGCCGCCGGCACCGCGCCGACCAACGCCGTCGCCGGGCCGCGACCGTCGTCGGCCCGAGCCGCGTGCCAGAGCGCCCGGTTGCCGAGCCACGCGCCGCCACCCCAGTCGCCGGAGACGTCCCCGATGGCCGGGAACCGTGCGGTCGTGCCGTCAGCCCGCACCGCGAGGGCGTTGATCCCGGTGCCGCACACCACGGCCGCGGCGTCGGGGGACAGGGTGCCGGCCCGCAGCAGCGCGAACAGGTCGTTGTCCAGGACGTGCGGTTCGCCGCCGTCATCGGCCCAGTGCGCGAGGGCCGCGGTCGCCGCGACGAGCTCGTCGTGCAGGTCGAGCCCGGCCAGGTACACGTGCGTCGTGCGGATGCGGCGGTCACCCAGCTCGCTGACGACCCGCGCGCGGACGTCGTCGAGGATCGGGCCGGCGAGGTCCCAGCCCCGCGTCTGCGGGTTCGACCCCGGACCGCGTGCGTGCCCGACGATGGTCCCGTCGAGCGCGATCGCGACGACGTCGGTCTTGCTCCCGCCGCCGTCGACGGCGAGCACGACGTCGGTCGCGTCCGGTGGGACCGGCGCGGGCGGACGGGAGGCTCGGGCCGGGCCCGCCGCGCCGGTCCGGCTCAGCCCGCCCACGTCACCTGCTCCGATCGCGCCCACGGGATGTGTTCCGCGTTCGCGGCCAGGAGCAGGTCGGTGAGCTGCTCCGCCTTGTCCACCTGCCCGACGAGCGGGTGCGCCCACATCGCACGGAGCACCCGGTCGCGGCCGCCGTGCACCGCGGCGTCGAGCGCGAGCCGCTCGTACCCGGCGACGTGCGACACGAGACCGACCATGTCCGGGTCGAGCGGGGAGACCGGCAACGGCGTGATCGCCTGGCGGGTGACGCGCGACGGCACCTCGATGACGTGGTCGTCCGGCAGGAACGGGAACGTGCCGTCGTTCCGCACGTTGAGGACCTGCACGTCGCCGCGGTCGCCGAGGATCGAGGACAGCACGTCGATCGCCGCCTCGGAGTAGTAGGCGCCGCCGCGCTGCTCGAGTTCGGCGGGCTTCGTCACGACGGACTCGTCGGCGTACTTCGCGAGCAGGGCCCGCTCGGTCTCCATGACGGCCTCGGCACGGGTGGGCTCGTGCAGCTGCTCCTGCAGCACGATGTCGTGCGAGTAGAAGTACCGCAGGTAGTACGAGGGGATCGCGTGCTGCAGGCGGAGGAGGTCCGGGTGCATGTGCACGCTCTCCGCCGTCCGGCCGAGGGCTCCGTCCGACTCGGCGAGCAGGTCCGCCATGACGTCGCGCTCGACGCCGTCCGCGCCCGTGACGTGCACGCCGCGCTCCCACGTCAGGTGGTTCAGGCCGACGTGGTCGAGCCGGACGTGGTCGGGGGCGACGCCGAACTCCTTCGCGAAGCGGCGCTGGAACCCGATCGCGACGTTGCACAGTCCGACGGCGCGGTGTCCGGCCTCGAGCAGGGCGCGGGTGACGATGCCGACGGGGTTGGTGAAGTCGACGATCCAGGCGTCCGGCTTGGCGTGCTTCCGGACGAGTTCGGCGTACTCCAGGACGACGGGCACGGTGCGGAGCGCCTTCGCGAAGCCGCCCGGACCGGTGGTCTCCTGCCCGATGCAGCACGCTTCGTGCGGCCACGTCTCGTCCTGCTGCCGTGCGGCCTGCCCGCCGATGCGGAGCTGGAACATGACGGCATCGGCGTCGGTGACCCCGGCGACGACGTCGTCGGTGACGTGGATCGTGCCGGGGTGGCCGGCGTGCGCGAACATCCGCTTGGCGACACCGCCGACGAGTTCGCGGCGCACCGGGTCGGGGTCGACGAGCCAGAGCTCGTCGATGGGGAGCTGGTCGCGGAGCCGGGCGAAGCCGTCCACGAGTTCGGGGGTGTAGGTGGATCCGCCACCGACGACTGTGAGTTTCACTGGAGCTGCTATCCCTTCACGCCGGTGAGCGCGATGCCCTCGACGAATGCCTTCTGTGCGAAGAAGAAGATGATGACGACGGGGACCATGACGACGACGGTCATCGCCATCGTCATCGACCAGTCGGTGCCGTGCTGCCCGCGGAACGTGGCGAGCCCGTACGCCACCGGCCAGGCGGCCTGGTTCTCGGACGCGTACAGGAGCGGGCCGTAGTAGTCGTTCCACGAGTGGAAGAACATGAAGATCGCCGCCGACGCGATGCCCGGGCGGGCCATCGGGACGACCACGCGCCAGAGCACGCCCCACTCGCTGCAGCCGTCCATGCGGGCGGCGTCGCCGTACTCCTTCGGGATGGTCATGAAGAACTGGCGGAGCAGGAAGATGCTGAAGGCGTCGCCGAGCAGGTTCGGCAGGATGAGCGGCCACAGGGTGCCGGTCAGGTGCAGGTGCGACCACATCACGTAGACCGGCACCGCGGTGACCTGCGGCGGCAGGAGCATCGCGACGATGATCACCGTGAAGATCAGGTTCGCGCCCCTGAACTTGATCTGGGCGAGCGCGTAGGCCGCCGGCACCGAGCTGAGGAGCATGAACGCGGTGGCGAGGACGGCGTACATCGACGAGTTGCCGAACCACTGCGTGAGCGGCAGCTCGGTGAACACCCGCGCGTAGTTCGAGAAGTCGAACGGCCGGGGCACGATCGACGCCGTGAGGGCCTGGTTGCTCGACATCAGCGAGGTCAGGACCACGAACACGATCGGGGCGATGGTCAGGACGCCGAGGGCCACCAGGGCGGCGTGCTCGGCGATCCACACGAGCGTGCGACCGCGCGGCCTGCCGGTGCGGGGAGCGGAACCCCGGGGCGCCCGGGCGAGCGGGGACTGGGACACAGCGGTCATCAGGACTCCTCCGGCCGGAACACACTGATCCGACGCATCGTGAAGACGAGCACCACGGCGGTGATCACGAACAGGACCACGGCCATGGCGGACGCGTAGCCGAACTGGAAGTTCGCGAACCCGTGCTGGTAGAGCAGCTCGGTGTACGTGAGCAGCGAGGTGCCCGGGTAGCCGAGCTGGGCGGCGGTCCCGCCACCGATCGTCGCCTTGCCGCTCGCGACGCCCGAGGCGACGGCCGCCTCGGTGAAGTACTGCAGCGCGGCGATCACCCCCGTCACGGCGGCGAACCCGATCACCGGGGCGATCGTCGGCAGGGTGATGTGCCGGACCTGCTGGACGCCGTTCGCACCGTCGAGCGACGCGGCCTCGTACAGGTCGCGCGGCACGTCGAGCAGCGACGCCAGGAAGATGATCATGATGTCGCCCATCACCCAGACGCCCAGGATCACGAGCGACGGCTTCGACCACGCCGGGTCGTTGAACCACAGCGGGCCGTCGATGCCGAAGACCCGGAGGATCTGGTTCACCGGCCCGGTGCCCGGGTTGAAGAGGAACACGAACGCCACGACGCTCGCGACCGGCGGGACCAGGGCGGGCAGGTAGAACAGCGTCCGCCAGAACCCGGTGGCCGTCTTGGCCCGGCTGAGCAGCCCGGCCACCAGGAGTCCGCACACGATCCGGACCGGCACCAGGATGACGACGAACCACAACGTGTTCACGACCGCGGGCCCGATCTGCGGGTCCTGGGTGAACAGGAACTTGTAGTTCAGCAGCCCGACGAACTCGGGCTCCTGCAGCTGGTTGTAGCGCGTGAACGAGTAGAAGATCGACGCGACGAGCGGGTAGGCGAAGAAGATCACCAGGCCCGCCAGGGCCGGCGCGAGCATCGTCAGGGCGACGAGGCGGCGCCGGGACTCTGCGGAACGGGGCCGACGTCGCGGAGCCGTCGGGGGCACCGGACCGGACCCCGTCGGGCCCGTGGGCCGGGCGGCGCGGGCGAGCCGCGCCTCCCGGCCGGTCGTCTTGGTGGTGAGGCTCATCACGGACCAGCCAGCTGGTTCGCGTTGTCGATGTCGGAGTCCAGCTTCTTCAGCTTCGCGTCGAGGTCGCCGCCGTTCTGCTGGTAGGCCTGCCAGAACTTCGTGAAGGTGCCGATGTAGGCGGCACCGTCCGCGGTGCCCGGCGAGGTCATCGTGTCCTTGTTGCCCGCGACGTCGACGAAGGTCTTGTAGTTCTCGTCGACCTCGAGGTCGGGGGACTCCAGCGCCGAGGTGAGCGTCGGGATGTTCTTCAGACCGTTGCCCATCGTGACCTGCGCGTCGGTGTTGGTGGACAGGTACTTCAGGAGCGCCCACGACAGCTCGGGGTTCTTGGACCCCTTCGCGATGCCCGCGACGTTGCCCGCGATGTACGTCGAGCCGTAGTTGCCGAGGCCGTCCATCACCGGGGTCGGGGACGTGCCGTAGTCGAGGTCCGGCTTCTGGTCCTTGAGGAACGCCGTGCGGTACTCGCCGTCGATCTGCATCGCGACCTGACCGGTCTGGAACGCGTTGTCGGCCGCGAACTCCTGCCCGAGGCCGGACGTGAAGGCCTTGAGCTTGTCGTAGCCGATCTCGTCGACGAAGCCCTTCTGCCAGGTGATGAGCTTCTTCCACGCGTCGGACGTGCCGATCACGCTGTTGCCGTCCTTGTCGAGCCACGAGCCGTCGACCATCGGCGCCCAGTGCTCGGGGGAGTTCTCGTAGAAGTCGATGAGCGGGTTGAAGCCGAGCTGCTTGATGGAGCCGTCGGCGTTGTACGTCGTCAGCTTCAGTGCGTCGGTCTTGAGTTCGTCCAGTGTCTTCGGCGGAGTCGTGATGCCCGCCTTCTCGAGCAGCGGCTTGTTGTACATCAGGGCGCTGACGTCGGCGAGGGCCGGCAGGGTGCAGCGCGTGCCCTTGTACTGCGTGTAGGACTGCACCGCCTTCGGGATGTCGGACAGGTCGACCTTGTCGCGCTTGATGTACGGCGACAGGTCGCGGAAGGCACCCGAGGAGCAGAAGCTGCCGACGATCGCGGTCGAGTACGACAGGCCCACGTCGATGTTCTGGCCGGACGAGATCGCCTTCTGCAGCTTCTCGTCGTCCTGACCGGCGTGGATGTCGACGGTGACGTCGGGGTTGGCCTTCTCGAAGCCCTCGACGGCGGTCTTCACGACGCCGGCTTCACGGCCGGTGAAGAAGTGCCACAGGGACACGGTGCCCTTGAGCTCCTTCGGGGCGCTCTTCTCGATCGAGTCGGCGCTGCTGCCGGAGCTGCAGCCGGCGACGACGAGGGCGCCGACGGCGGCGACGGCCGTGGCGGTGGCGATGCGGCGGAACACCCGGCGGCGCGGGACGTTCGGTTCGGGGAGGGACAAGGCGGTACTCGCTCTCTGGTCTCGCTCCGTCGCCGTCCGTTTCCGGGCGCCGCCCGTTTCCGGGCGCTGCCCGTTTCCGGGCGCCGCCCGTTTCCGGGCGCTGCCCGTTTCCGGGCGCGACGAAGAGCCCTGTGACAGGGCTGGGTGATGGTGCCTCGAGTGGTGCGGGTGGAACGTTCAGGGGCGCTCGACGGGGTCCGGCGTCGGGGCATCGTCACTGATGCGCTCGAGCCGGTCCGCGAGCGCGGTGCGGACGACGTCGATGAGGACGTGCCGCGCACCGTGCAGGACGGGGGTGTCGGGGACGCCGGGCGCGACCACGGCGGTGGACCAGCGCGAGCGGGTCCGGAGCCAGGCGGTCACGGCGGCGGCCAGGGCGGGGCCACCGGCGATCCCGGTCGGGCCGTGCAGGACGACCGTCTCGGGATCGGCCACGGCGAGGGCGGGGAGCACGTTGTGCCCGACGCGCTCGCCGAGGGCGACGGTGAAGGGGTGCTGCTCGGGCAGGCCGGGCAGTTGCGGGAGCACCTGGCGCCAGTCGGCTGCGGTGCCGTCCGGTGCCGTGATCCCGTGCTCGGCGGCCAGGGCGATGATCGCGGGCTCGGAGATGAGGTCCGCGACGATCGTGGCCGTCGGGTCGATGGAGCGTGCGTCGGCAGGCACGCTGAGGTAGCCGATCTCACCCGCGGCACCGGAGGCGCCGGTGTGCAGGTGACCGTGCAGATCGAGGGCCATGCCGAGGCCCTCGGCCATCCAGAAGAGCGCGAACGACCCGGGAGCCCGACCGGCGCCCATGTTGCGTTCGGCGATGGCAGCGAGGTTGGCGTCGTTCTCGACGACGACGTGGACGCCGAGCTCGGCGGAGAGGGTCGCGCTGACCTGCTCACGAGGCCAGCCGGGTAGTCCGTCGGTGAAGATGAGGGTGTCGGTGGCGTGGTCGACACTCGCCTGCACGCCCACGGCGACGGCGGTGACGAGCTCGGGGTCCACGCTGGCCGCGGCGGCTGCGCGGGAGATCGCTGCGGCGACGATGTCGGCGCCGGGGGAGCGCACCTCGGCCTCGGACATCCGGTGCGTGGCGACCGGGAACGTGCGACCGGCGGCGTCCACCACGGTCGACCGGACGTCGACGAGCTGGACGTCCACCGCGACACCGAGGTCGCGGTCGGTGATCGCTTCGTACACGACGGCGCTCGGCCCGCGACGCCCGGCCTGGGTGTCCGTGCCGGCCTGGCGGATGAGCGCAGCCGACTCGAGCCGGCGGATGATCTCGGCCGCGGTGGGCTTGCTGAGCCCGGTGCGCTGCGCGATCTCGTTGCGCGTGAGCGGGCCGTCGTCGAGCAGCAGCTCGAGGGCCGCCCGGTCGTTCAGGACGCGCAGCAGACCGGGCTGGCCGGGGGTGCGTCCTCGTGTGGTCATGTCGAGGACTGTAACGGACAACCTTCTTTACTGAAAGGTTTGTTTACCGATTCGAAACACGCGTTCTGCTGCGCGAAACGTGCCGCCCCGACAGAGGCCCGCCGACCGCCGGCCGGGTGCCCGCGAGCGACCGGCGCCTACGGCCGCAGCAGCACCTTGATCGCCCGGCGCTCGTCCATCGCCCGGTACGCCTCGGCGGCCTCGTCGAGCGGCAGCTCGAGGTCGAACACGCGCCCGGGGTCGATCGCTCCGGACAGCACGTCGGGCAGCAGTTCCGGGATGTACTTCCGTGCCGGCGCCATCCCGCCCGCGACGGTGATGTTCGTGTCGAAGAGGTAGCGCGTCCCGATCGTCGGCACGCCGTGCGGGACCCCGACGAAGCCGAGGTTGCCGCCCGCGCGCACCGAGTGCAGCGCCTGGTCCATGCTCTCCTCGGTGCCCACGGCCTCGACCGCGCAGTCGGCGAGGTCGCCGCCGAGCATCTCGCGGATCGCCGCGACGCCCTCCTCGCCGCGCTCGGACACGATGTCCGTCGCGCCGAACTCGCGTGCCAGCGCCTGGCGATCGGCGTGCCGGCTCATGGCGATGATGCGCTCGGCGCCGAGTCGCTTCGACGCGAGCACGGCGGACAGGCCGACCGCGCCGTCGCCGACCACCACGACGGTCTTGCCCGGACCGACCGCCGCCGACACCGCGGCGTGGTGCCCGGTGGAGAAGACGTCGGACAGGGTCAGCAGCGACGGCACGAGCGCCGGGTCGACGGGGCCGGGCACCGCGACCAGCGTGGCGGACGCGTCCGGGATGCGGACGTACTCGGCCTGCGCGCCGCCGACCGGGTCGCCGTACGCGTCCTTCCCGCCGAAGCCGGACAGGTGGTCGCAGCCGCTGGTCATCCCGTGGCGGCAGGCCTGGCAGGTGCCGTCGTTCATGGTGAAGGGGGAGATCACGAAGTCGCCCTCGTGCAGGTCGGTGACCGCGTCGCCGACGGCGACGACCTCGCCGACGAGTTCGTGCCCGATCGGCCGGGGCTCCTTCGTCTTCGTGACGCCGCGGTACGGCCACAGGTCCGAGCCGCACACGCACGCGGCGACGACCTTGACGACGACGTCCTTCGGCGTGATCAGGTCGGGCTGGTCGCGGTCCTCGACACGGATGTCGTTTGGGGCGTGGATGATGGCTGCGCGCACGGGAGGCCTTCCGTCGAGATGGTGGGTGTCGGCGCGGTCGACGTCGTCCGGGCCGACGTCGACAGTACCCTCGTGCGGGTGGACGACGACCGGTACGGCGGGGACGTGCTCTCGGGAGACTGGCGCTCCCGCGGGGTGAAGAAGGTGCGGCAGGTGCCGCTCGAACGCGACATGGTGCTCGAGGACCCGGACTCCGGGTGGGCCGGCGCCGTCGTCGGACTCGAGGCGGGCAACATCGCGCTCGAGGACTGGAAGGGCCGCACCCGTTCCTTCCCCTTCACCGGGCAGTTCCTGCTCGAGGGCGAGCTCGTCACGCTGGGCCGCCCGCAGGCGCCGGTCGGCCGGTCTGCCGCAGCCGCTGCCGGCTCGCCGGGTTCGCTGGGTTCCGTTCACTCGGACTGGAGGCCCGGGGCAGCGCCCGCCGTGCGGCAGGCGTCCGACGGTGGTCGCCTCCGCACCGCGTCCGGATCCTTCGCGGTGGAGTCGCAGCGTGCCCGGGTGGCCCTGCCCTCGCGCATCATGGTCGAGGGCAAGCACGACGCCGAGCTCGTCGAGAAGGTCTGGGGCGCCGACCTGCGCGTCGAGGGCGTCGTCGTCGAGGAGCTCTCCGGCGTCGACAACCTGGCTGACGTCCTCGACGAGTTCCAGCCGACCCGTGACCGTCGCGTCGGCGTGCTCGTCGACCACCTGGTGCCCGGGTCGAAGGAGTCCCGCTTCGCCGAGGCAGTGATGCGCGGCAAGTGGGGCGCGCACGTCCTCGTCGTCGGGCACCCGTTCGTCGACGTCTGGCAGTCCGTGAAGCCCGCACGCGTCGGACTGCAGGCGTGGCCGACGATCCCGCGGTCGATCGAGTGGAAGAAGGGGATCTGCCAGGCGCTCGGGTGGCCGAACGCCGAGCAGGCCGACATCGCCCGGGCGTGGCAGCGGATCCTCGGTCAGGTGCGCACCTTCGCCGACCTCGAGCCGCAGCTGCTCGGCCGCGTCGAGGAGCTCATCGACTTCGTGACGGAACCCAAGGCCTGAGAACCCGGCCGATCTTGGTCGGCGAGCGGAATGAGCGGGTGATCCGCGCCTCCGCTCCGTATCGTTGGGGCATGGACGGCATCGACGGACGCGTGCGCAGCGCTGTCGACGTCTGGCTGCGCTGGCTGCCGCGCTGGCAGATCGGGACCGCGCGCCCGCGCACCCGCATCTGCCGGAAGTGCACCGGATCCCCGATCGCGAGTGCCGCCGGCTTCGGGCAGGACGTCCCGCACGCCGTCCAGCACGCGCTCATCGGCCGGATCTCGACCATCGTCGAGGACGCCGTCGACGACTACACCGCCAAGAACCTGCCGCTGCTGCAGCGCGAGCTCGAGCGTGCGGCGGCGCGGAAGCGGCACGCCGGGTACCAGCCGGCGGAGGGGTTGTCGCCCGAGTTCCAGGGCCTCGACGTCGATCCCGAGCCCTCGCCGGGTTCGCCGTTCCTCTTCACGCTCGGGGAGCTGGCGGGGACGGGCGCGGGGGAGCAGACACCGCGGGAGCCGCTGTCGGACGAGGCGAAGGCGGCGCTCCGGCACGAGATCGAGCTGTCCGATGAGTGCGCTCGCTCGACCGGGACGGCGGTGTGCCTGGCGCTCATCGACCACCGGCCGCGCATCGCCGAGGCGGTCGAGCGCCTGGTCGAACCGCAGATCGAGGCGCTCGTGTCCGACATGTTCCGCGGGTTCGACGGTCCGGACGAGGGGCCGCGCAGCGGGCTGTTCTGAGCGCTGTGCGTCGTGCGTCTGGTGCGAGGTTCCGGCGTCCGTGCGAGGCGCAGCACGGTGCACCGAGTACGGAACCTCGCACCGTTCGCGCAGGCTCCTCGCACGGTGCGAGGTCGGCGAGGTCCGTCACTCAGCGGGGGAGCAGGGTGCGGCCGGGCACGACCGTGCCCCGGAGTGAGCGGTGCTCGACGGCACGCGTCGGGTCGTCGATCCGGCCGATGACGAGGTCGATCGCCTCGCGGCCGATGCGTTCGATCGGCTGCTCGAGCGTCGTGAACCCGATCCAGTCGCTCGCGAGGGGGTACACGCCGTCGAACCCGGTGACCGACAGATCGTGCGGGACCCGGACACCGCGGCGGGCGAGCGCCTCGCACACGTCGAGCATGAGCCGGTCCGTCGGGCACATCACCGCGGTCACGTCCGACTCGTGCATCGCGTCGACCAGATCAGCGGCGAGGTCGTCGGGCGGCCGCACGAAGCTGGCGTCGATGTCGATGACCCGGACACCACGCGCGCGGAGCCGTTCGACCATCGCCGTCGAGCGGGCGTGCTGCGTGATCGCGTTGTCGAGTGGGACGGTGAGCACCGCGACCGTGCCGTGGCCGGCGTCGGCGACGGCGTCGGCGATGGTCGCGCCACCGTCCACCTCGTCGCAGTACACGCTGGACAGTGCCGGGTGGAGTTCGGGCCGACCGGCGACCACGGTGGCGATCCGCGGGGCGAACTCGGCGATGTCGGCCGACGGCATCAAGCCGCTGCAGACCACGAGGCCGTCCACCCGCATCGACACGAGTGCGGCGAGTGCGGACTTCTCGTCCTCGACACGGCCGACACCCGTGGTGGTGACGACGCGGTAGCCCAGCTCGGACGCGCGGCGCTCCATCACGGCGTGCAGTGCGGTGTAGACCATCGACGACGCGTCGCGGACGAGCATGCCGATGGTGTGCGTCCGACCGCTGACGAGCCCGCGTGCCATGGCGTTCGCGACGTACCCGAGCTCGGCTGCGGCGCGCTCGACCCGCTCACGGGTCTCGTCGGAGAACCGTCCGGTGCCGGAGAGGACACGGCTCACCGCGGACTTCGAGACGCCTGCTCGTGCGGCGACGTCGAGGATGGTCGGCTGGGACCCGCGGCTGCCGTTCACGCGGCTGCCGTTCACGCCTCGGTCGCGGCGGCGTCCTGCCGGGACCGCGACGCGGTGAAGCGCAGCACCCCGCGGGCGATCGCGCGCCATCCGAGGAGGAACACCCCGAGCACGATCGTGGCGACGATGACGAAGGAGATCGGCAGCGGGTTGCCGTCGACGTCGCCCTGAACCGTGGCGACGCGGATCGCCATGCCGACGAACACCGTGAGGATCCAGACGACGACGCCGGTCGGCCAGAAGCGCAGCGGGCGGGCCCAGGCTCCACTCGTCACGTACCCGATCGCCCAGCCCGCCAGGAACGGGTAGACGGTGGTCCAGATCCCCAGTGCGGTGTTGCCCTCGCCGTGGGAGGAACGGCCGATGAGCGCGAAGACGACGATGAGGACGACGTCGATGACGGCTGCGAGCCAACCCCAGGTGCGTGTGTTCACCCGGACAGTCTCGCAGCCTCCGGTGGTGGGACTCATTCCTCCACACGGCCTGCGGGCGATGATCCGTCCACAGGGCTCGTGTCCGGCGCTGCGTTCGTCCACCGGGTTCCCGACCATCGGGGCATGTCGATGAACCTCAAGCTCGCACCAGTCCCCGAAGTCCTCACCTACCGAACATCAGCGCAGCGGCCTGACGAGTCCGACGTCATCAGACGACGGGCGGCGGCAGGAGAGCTCATCCGGGTCGCACGCGGTCTGTACGCGGAGGCCGCTGGATGGGCAGCACTCCGGACCACCGAGCAGCACCACGTCCGCGTGCGCTCGTTCGCCGACCGCATTCGGCCAGGAGACCTGGTGTCCCACGTGTCCGCGGCGGTGGTCTTCGGCGTGCCGCTCCTGACCCCGCCACCGACGCGGATCCACGTGACCTCGAGCGGCGGCGACCGGCGGACCACCAACGCGACCTTCATCGTGCACGCGGACCTCGACCCCGAGCGGAACCGACGAGCAGTGACGACACCGGATGGGCTGGTGCTGTGCGGGCTGGAGCGGCTGGCGACGGATCTGGCGCTCACGCTGCCCTTCACCGATGCGATCGTCGCCCTTGACTCGCTCCTCCGCCGTGCGGTGGAGCGAGACCTGGTCCGGTCGGCCGTGGAGCGGCGGGGACAGAAGGGCCGGCGGCGAGCACTGCGGGCCGTCGACTTCGCCGACGCCGCGTCGGACTCACCCGGGGAGTCCTACGCACGCGCCCGGTTCGACCAGTTCGGTACGCCGACCCCCGTCCTCCAACACCGGTTCCGGACGGCGGGCGAGCCGGACATCGTCGTGGACTTCTGGTTCCCGGAGTCCGGGGTGGTGGTGGAGTTCGACGGTGCCGTCAAGTACCAGCGCCGTGAGTACCTGCGCGGGCGTACCCCTGAGGAAGCACTACTCGACGAGAAGATCCGAGAGGACCGTCTCCGCGCGTTCCCCGAGGTCCGGATCGTGCTCCGGCTGACCTGGTCCGACCTGCGGAACGAGTGGACCCTGCGGGCGAAGCTCCGTCAGGCTGGCGTGCGGATGTCGCGCTGAGACCGCTCGACCGCGCACCGTGCGACTTTGTTCCGGCCCTGCAGGCGGCGCACGGTGCGAAGTCGCGCGGTCGGCGGCAGGAAGTCAGCTCGGTACGAGGTCATCGGTGGGTCCGACCGACTTCGCACCGTGCGCCTTTCGTCGGTCGGGGGTGCGTTGCCCGCTTGGTGCGAACTTGTAGGCGGGCACGGAGCGGTCAACCTCGCACCAGGTGGCGAGGCCGGCACGGTGCGGGCGCGCCGCCGCCGACCCCGCCGCCGCCCCCGACCCCGCGCCCCCGCCGCCCCAGCCGGCCACGCACCCCCGGAGTTCACCCGGCGGCGACGCCCGCGGCACCCGGCGTTCACCCGGCAGCGCCACACTCGACCTCGGCGCGGGAACGTTCCCACGCGGCCAGCACTACCCCCACCCCGCACGACCCCCACCCCACGGAACAGGGAGAACCCACGTGAAGACCCGAGTCCTCGCCGGCCTCGCCATCGCGGCGGCCGCGACCGTCGCACTGTCCGGCTGCGTCCAGAGCGCCAACGCCTCGAACGCCGCGGACACGAGCGGCGGCACCACGAACCTCACCGTGTTCATCAGCGGCGACACGAACGTCCAGGACCTCTGGGACAAGTCGCTCATCCCCGCCTTCGAGAAGGCGAACCCGAAGATCCACGTCAGCACGAGCATCGACCTGCACGGCGAGCACGACGCGCAGACCCAGGCGAACCTGGCCACGGCGGTCAAGGCCGGCAAGTCCGTCGCGTACGACCTGGTCGACGCCGGCTTCGTCTCCACCGCGGGCAAGGCCGGACTGCTCAGCACGGTCAGCGACAGCACGATCCCGAACCTGAAGGACGTGCCCGAGGCCACGAAGCAGCAGGGCGGCGACAGCGCGATCCCGTACCGCGCCTCGAGCGTCCTGCTCGCCTACGACTCGAGCAAGGTGACGGACCCGCCGGAGAGCCTCGACGACCTCCTCGCCTGGATCACGGCCAACCCCGGTCAGTTCGCGTACAACTCCCCGTCGTCCGGCGGCTCCGGCGGCTCGTTCGTGGCCACGGTGCTCGCGAAGTACCTGACCGCGGATGAGCAGGCGACGATGCAGACGACGTACGACAAGTCGCTCGAGTCGAAGTGGGACAAGGGTTTCGCAGCGCTCAAGGACCTCGGCCCCTCGACGTACCAGAAGGGGGTCTACCCGAACGGCAACGACCAGGTCGTGCAGCTGCTCGGCAGCGGCCAGATCGCGATGGCGCCGGTGTGGAGCGACCAGTTCATCACCTCGCAGAAGACCGGCGTGATCCCGAAGACCGTCAAGGCGATCCAGATCACCGACCCGTCGTTCACCGGCAGCGCGAGCTTCCTCGGCATCCCGAAGACCGAGCCGAAGGCCAAGAAGGCCGCCGCCGAGCAGCTCGCCGACTTCGTGCTGAGCTCCAAGGGGCAGCAGCTCGTCGCGAGCGCCGTCTCCGGCTACCCGGTCATCCCGCTCGACAGCCTGCCGGCGTCGGTCGCGGAGCAGTTCGCCGACGCGAACCCCTCGCAGCTCCGCCTCGGGTTCCAGAGCGACTTCGCCGCCGACATGAACGCGGCGTGGGACGCGAAGGTCCCGCAGTGACCCAGACCGTCCAGGACGGCCCGGCGACCGACCGGGAGGCCCGTGGCGACTCCGCCACGGGCCTCCCGCCCGTCCCGTCGCCCGCCCACGGCACGGCGGACACCGCAGGTCGGCTGTCCGTCCAGGAGCGGCTCGACCGCCGTCGGCGGTGGCAGGGCCTCGCCCTCGTCGCGGCGCCCGTCCTCGTCGTGGTCCTGTTCGTCGGCGTGCCCGTCGTGAACGCCGCCCTGTTCAGCCTCGGGTTCACCGGCGGCCTGAACCAGGCACTCGCAGACATCGGCGGCGACACCGTGCGCGGCTTCTCGTTCGCGGTGTACGGCACCCTGCTCGGCAACGCCACGTTCCTGCGCGACCTCGTCGCGACGCTCGGGGTCACCGCGTTGTCGACCGGCCTGACCGTGGCGCTCGCCGTGGCGGTGGCGGTGATCCTCCGGCTCCGCGGTGGTTTCCTCGGCAAGAGCCTCAGCGTCCTGGCCGTGGTCCCGCTCTTCGTGCCGGTGGTCATCGCGAGTTGGTCGGTCCTGACGTTCACCGATGCGCAGGGCTTCCTCCGCAGCCTCGGTGCCCAGTTCGGCCTCGACGTCCCGGTGTGGGGGTACACCCTCGTTGCCGTGGTGTTCGGCAGCGTCTGGACGAGCCTGCCGTTCGCGGTGCTGATGATCGCCGGCGCGCTGCAGGGCACCCCGGACGCCCTGGTCGAAGCTGCGAAGGACGCCGGCGCGAGCACCTGGCGGGTGGTCTGGCAGGTGCTCCTGCCGATGGCGGCGACCCCGCTCGTCATCGCGACGACGTTCACCGTCATCGGGGTCCTCGGGTCGTTCACGGTGCCGTACTTCACCGGTCCGAACGCCCCGACGATGCTCGGTGTCGACATCTCGAAGTACTTCCAGGCCTACAACCGCCCGCAGCAGTCGACGGCGATGGCGTTCATCGTGTTCGCCTTCGCCGCGGCCGCGAGCGTGTTCTACCTGCGCTCGACGGTCCGGGCGAACGCCGGCGAGCTGCGGAAGCAGCAGCAGAAGCAGGAGCAGCCGTGATCAAGCGACTCACCGGGAACACCCTGGTCTGGGCGACCGCCGTCGTGCTGGCCGTCTTCGTGCTCGGTCCGCTCCTCTGGCTGGCGGCTCGTGCCTTCGCCACGACGTGGACGTACCCGAACCTGTTGCCCGACGGCTGGACGCTGCAGTGGTGGGGCACCGTGTTCGAGGACCGGAGCCTTGCGGTCGCCGTCCAGAACTCGCTCGTCCTCGCCCCGCTGACGGTCCTCATCGCCGCGGTGGTCTGCCTGCCGGCCGCGTGGGCGATCAGCCGCATCGAGTTCCCTGGGCGACGGCTCGTCCTGGTCGGGCTGTTCGCCACGAACGCGTTCCCGAAGATGGGCCTCTTCGTCACGATGTCGGCCATGTTCACCGCGCTGAACCTCATGAACACGGTCACCGGCATCCTCATCGTGCACGTCCTCGGGTGCGTGGTGTTCATGACGTGGCTGCCCGCCGCCGCGTTCTCGGCCGTGCCGCGGTCCCTCGAGGAGGCAGCACGCGACGCCGGAGCGAGCCGCTGGCGGACCTTCTGGCGGGTGACGTTCCCGATCGCGTGGCCGGGGATCCTCGTCGCGATGGTGATGTCCTTCCTGGCGTCGTTCGACGAGGCGCAGGGCACGTACCTGGTCGGCGCCCCGACGTACATGACGATGCCGACGGCGATGTACTCGCTCGTCCTGAACTCCCCACGGCAGGTCTCGGCGGTGTTCGCGATCGCGCTGAGCATCCCGTCCGTGGTCCTGCTGCTCCTCGCCCGGAAGCACATCATGGGCGGCCGCCTGGCGGACGGCTTCCAGATCCGATGACCCGGCCGCAACCGACCGAGCTGACACCCGGACCGACACCGATGACCACCACCAGCACGAAAGGCGACCAGATGACGGACGCAACGCTCGTCGCGGAACGCACCACGGGCCTCCCGGCCGACGGCAGCACGACCGACCGGTCCCGCACCGGCGGACTCAGCATCCGCGGACTGCGCAAGACGCTCGGCGGACGCGACGTCGTCGCCGGCATCGACCTCGACGTGGCGAAGGGCGAGCTCGTCTCGCTCCTCGGGCCGTCCGGCTGCGGCAAGACCACGACGCTCCGGATGGTTGCGGGGTTCCTGCCCGCCGAGGGCGGCGTCGTGACGATGGGGGACCGCGACGTCACGTCGATCGGTCCGGAGCGTCGTCCGAGCGCGATGGTGTTCCAGAACTACGCACTGTGGCCGCACATGACGGTGACGCAGAACGTGGCGTTCCCGCTGCGGACCAGACGCGTGCCGAAGCAGCGGGTGGCGGAGCGGGTGCGCGACGCACTCGAGCTCGTCGGTCTGAGCCACCACGCCGTCTCGAAACCGACCGCGATCTCGGGCGGTGAGCAGCAGCGGGTCGCCCTGGCGCGGGCGATCGTGCAGGAGCCCGACGTCCTGCTCCTCGACGAGCCGCTGTCGAACCTCGACGCGAAGCTCCGGGTGAGCGTCCGCGACGAGATCCGGCGCATCCAGCAGCGTCTCGGCATCACGACCGTGATCGTGACGCACGACCAGGACGAGGCGCTCAGCATCTCGGACCGGATCGCGGTCATGCACGACGGCCGCATCGAGCAGATCGCGACGCCCACCGAGCTGTACGCCCGCCCCGCCACCGGGTTCGTCGCGTCGTTCATCGGGTCGACGAGCCCCGTCACCGGCCGGTTCCTGGCCGGCACGTCGGTCAGCCCCACCGTCGCGGACACGGTCCTGATCCGACCCGAGCAGGTCGTGCTCACCGACGACTCGCCGATCCGTGCGACCGTCGCCCGCGTGCTGATGCGCGGGCACTTCGCCGAGGTCGTGCTGGCCGCCGACGGCGCCGAGCTCCGCGCGTTCGTCACCGGAGCACCTCCGGCGGTCGGCACCGAGACCGGGGTCCGCCTCGGCGAGGTGCTCGTGTACCGCGACGGCGCCCTGCTCGAGGGCACCCGATGAGCGCCCCGGTGTCGGCGCCCGCCGACCAGGTGGTCGCCACCAGCCCGACCGGGAGGCCCGGCCTGCGTCCGCCACGGCTCGTCGCCCACCGCGGTGCGCCGCGGGTCCGGCGCGAGAACACCCTGCCCGCCATCGCGGTCGCCGAGGCGCTCGGCGCCGAGGTCATCGAGGTCGACGTCCGTCGCACGGCCGACGACGTCGCCGTCCTGCTGCACGACGAGACCCTCGGCCGGATGTGGGGCGACGCCCGACGAGTGTCCGACGTCGCCTGGTGCGACGTCGCCCGGCTCGGCAACGGCCTCGACCGGATCCCGCGGCTCGACGCCGCACTCGAACGGCTCGACGGCTGCCACTCGGTGCTGCTGATCGACCTGACGGACGCGGCCGACGGACTCGTCGCTGCCCGCACCGTCGCGGGGTCCACCGCGTCCACCACCGTGGCGTGGTGCGGAGCGCCGGCGGCGATGGCCGCGGTCCGCTCGGTGCTGCCCGACGCCGACGTCTGGCTCGCGTGGGAGTCGCTCGACCCGCCCGCTCCGGCAGACCTCGAGGCGTTGACCCCGTCCACCCTGAACCTCGACATCGCGTTCCTCACCCCGCGCACGATCGAGGCTGCGCACGCCCTGGGGCTGCGGGTCGCCGTCTGGACCGTCGACGAGGCCGAACCGGCGCTCTGGGCGGCACGGCTCGGCGTCGACTCGATCACCACGAACGACGTCGGTGCGATCGGCGCCGCGCTGTCGTCGGCGGAGCGGGACGGCTGGCCGGAACGGGACCGCGAACCGACCGAGACCGAGGTCGCCTCGCGCGCCCAGGCCCTGGCACACCGCGTCGCGCACGAGGTCATCGCCTTCACCCGCGAGCACCCCGTCAGCGAGGTGCGGACCAAGGCGAACCCCGCAGACCTCGTCACCGACGTGGACCGACTGGTCGAGCAGCACGTCCGGTCCCGCGTCCGGATGGCGTTCCCGACCCACGGCTTCACCGGCGAGGAGTACGGTGACGCACCCGGCGACCGGCACCGCTGGTACCTGGACCCCGTCGACGGCACCACGAACCTGGCGAACGGCGTGCCCTGGACGTCGATGTCGCTCTGCCTGACCCGCGGTGGTCGGCCGCTCGTCGGGGTCGTCGCGGACCCGTGGCGGGGCGAGGTCCTCGAGGCGCGGCGCGGACGCGGTGCCACCCTGCGCGACCGTCCGCTGCAGCTGGACGACACCCCGCGACCGCTCGCCGGGGCGGTCGTCGGCACCGAGCTCGACGGGCACCGGCCGTGGCCCGGGTTCGGTGCGTTCCTCGACGCCCTGGCCGACCGGTCGTGCACGCTGCGGGTGCAGGGCTCCGGCACGTTGACCATCGCGCAGGTCGCGGCCGGCCGGGGGATCGGCGGGTGCGTGTCGGCGTTCAACCCGGTCGACCACGGGGCCGCCGTGCTGCTCGTGCACGAGGCCGGCGGGATCGTGCTGACCCGCTCCGGTCCGGTCGAGGGCTTCCCGCCCATGGGGGAGCCGTTCCTGGTGGCGCACCCCGGGGCCGCGGACGAGCTGCACGCGGTGTGGACGGCCGCGCTCGCCGTGGGCGCGGCGGCGCACGGCGTGGGCGCGGCGGCGGGCTGAGCCGGCGCGTGCGCGCGGCAGGTGTGGCCGGCGCACGGTGCGGGGTCCGCGTTCTGGTGCGGGGTTGGCCGCTGGGTGCGGTGCTGTAGGCGCGCACGGTGCTGCCAACCCGGCACGGGTCGTGCAGGTGCGCACGGTGCGGACTGGAGGCGCGGGTCGGGTCGGGTACGGGCCTCCCGTCGGGTGGGTGGTGCGCACGGTGCGGGGTCCGCGTTCTGGTGCGGGGTCGGCCGCTGGGTGCGGCGCTGTAGGCGCGCACGGTGCTGCCAACCCGGCACGGGTCGTGCAGGTGCGCACGGTGCGCCCGCGGGCGCGGCGGCGCACGGCTGACTCTGAGCGGGCGCTCAGTCAGCGGCCGACCGCGCTCCATAGGGTGGCAGGCCACGGGCGGTCCGACCGGATCACCCGTGCACCCGAAGGAGCATCGACCATGGGATTCCTCGACCGCCTGCTCGGACGTCCGGACCGCGACCGCACCGGTGACGCGCGGCAGTACGACGCGCAGCAGAACCAGTGGGGGCAGCCGCAGCAACCGCAGCAGCAGGGCTACCGGTACGGCCAGCAGTCGTACCACCAGCCCGCGCCGACGGGGGTGCCGGCGGCCCAGCAGCAGGGCGGCCAGTACGGCGTGCCGCAGTGGGGCGGTGCACCCGCGCAGCAGCAGGGCGCGACGACCGACGACGAGCGCGCGGTGGAGCGGTACCGCTACCTGCTCCGCACGGCGCCGCCCGAGCGCATCGAAGAGGTCCACGCCGAGGCGTTCGCGAAGCTGACCGACGAACAGCGCCGCATGGTCTACGACGAGTTCACCCGCACGGCGCCTCCCGGTGAGGCCCCTCGCGGCGACGACCCCCGCTCGCTCGCGCAGTCGGCGACGCGGTCCGAGATCCGCCAGCCGGGCTTCATGGAGCGCTCGCTCGGAGGCGTCGGTGGTGGCGGCCGCTTCGGTGGGCAGCGCGGCGGACCGTCGTTCGGCAGCATGATCGGTGCCTCGATCCTCGGCACCGTGGCCGGCTACGTCATCGGGTCGGCGATCATGAGCGCCTTCCTGCCGGACCCCGGATCGTTCGATGGCGGTACTGACGCTGCGGGTGACGGTGGTTCGGAGGACACTGGAGCCGACTCCGGTGACGGCGGCGCGTCCGATGGTGGCGCGTCCGACGGCGGCGGGTTCGAGAGTGCGGGCTGGGGCGACAGCGGATCCGACTTCGGCGGTGGCTCCAGTGACTTCGGTGGTGACTTCGGCATCTGAGAGACGGCCGTCGCTCCACCGGACCCCGGTACCCACCGTGTCCGACGAAGGAGCGACATGGCCATCATCGAAGCCTCCGGGCTGACCAAGACCTACCGGTCGAAGTCCGGACCGGTGCACGCACTGGCCGGACTCGACCTGTCCGTGCCCCAGGGCACCGTGAAGGCGCTGCTCGGGCCGAACGGCGCGGGCAAGACCACGACCGTGAAGGTGCTCACCACCCTCATCACCCCGGACTCCGGGACGGCCACGATCGACGGCATCGACGTGATCGCCGATCCGCAGGCCACCCGGCGGTCCATCGGGGTGTCCGGGCAGTACGCCGCGGTCGACGAGAACCTGACCGGCTTCGAGAACCTCGAGATGATCGGGCGGCTCTACCACCTGGGCCGGAAGACGTCGCGGGAGCGTGCCCGTGAGCTCATCGACGTGTTCGACCTGGCCGAGGCCGGGGACCGCCCGGTGAAGGGCTTCTCCGGTGGCATGCGGCGACGGATCGACCTCGCCGGTGCACTCGTGATGAACCCGCGCGTGCTGTTCCTCGACGAGCCGACCACGGGCCTTGACCCGCGCAGCCGGTTGGCGCTCTGGGGCATCATCGAGGACCTGGTGGCCCAGGGCGCCACGGTCCTGCTCACCACGCAGTACCTCGAAGAAGCCGACCGGCTCGCCGACGACATCGCGGTCATCGACGACGGCCGGGTCATCGCCGAGGGCACCGCCGACCACCTCAAGGCGCAGGTCGGCGGCCACCGGGTCGTCGTGACCCTGGTGGACGAGACCGACGGTGACGCGGTGACGACCGTCCTGCGGCGCTACGGCGTCGGCGACGTCGAGGCCTCTGGCGACGGCCGCACCCACGCCATCGCGGTCGAAGCCGGCCCCGCCGCGCTGCAACGGGTGCTCGCCGACCTCGGTGACGCCGGCATCGAGCTGCACGACGCGGGCATGCGCCGACCGACCCTCGACGACGTGTTCCTGCGGCTCACCGGCCACGCCGCGACGGAGGACGAGGCCGACGAAGCCGCCGGCACCAAGCAGAAGGAGACGGCCCGATGACCGCCACCACCATCGCGCCGGGTCGGCAGCTGCCCGTCGTCGTCACCTCGCCGGTCGCCATCTGGTTCGAGGACGGCTGGACCGTCACCAAGCGGAACCTCATCAAGATCAAGCGGTCGCCGGACATGCTCGTCTTCGCGGTGCTGCAGCCCATCATGTTCGTCCTGCTCTTCAGCCAGGTCTACGGCGGCGCGATCGCGGTCGAGGGCACCGACTACACGCAGTTCCTGATGGCGGGGATCTTCGCGCAGACCGTCGTGTTCGGGGCCACGTTCTCGGGGTCGGCGATGGCGCAGGACCTGAAGGAAGGCCTGATCGACCGGTTCCGCACGCTACCGATGTCGGCGTCCGCGGTGCTCGTCGGCCGGACCAACTCCGACCTCGTGCTCAACTCGATCTCGATGGCGATCATGATGCTCACCGGGCTGGCCGTCGGGTGGCGGGTGAACTCGTCGCCGCTCGAGTTCCTGGCCGGCATCGCCCTGCTGCTGCTGTTCAGCTACGCGTTCAGCTGGGTGATGGCGCTGCTCGGGATGAGCGTCAAGACGCCGGAGGTCATCAACAACGCCTCGTTCATGATCCTGTTCCCGCTGACGTTCATCTCGAACGCCTTCGTGCCGAGCGACACGCTGCCCCTGGTGCTGCGGGTGTTCGCGGAGTGGAACCCGGTGTCGTCGCTCGTGCAGGCGGCCCGCGAGCTGTTCGGCAACGTCGGGTCGGCGCCGGTGCCGGACATCTGGACGATGCAGCACCCGATCGTGACGGTGCTGATCGGGATCGCCGTGATGCTCGTCGTGTTCGTGCCGTGGGCCGTGAACAAGTACACCCGCATCAGCGCGAAGTAGCAGTCGTCCACAGGGGCCGTCCGGGTGCGCGCGTGCGTCACCCGGACGGCTTAGCATCGTCCACGTGACCGCGACAGACGCCGAGCGGGCCGCCCAGCGCGACGCCACGGAGCCACCCCTCGACCGCAGCACCCGACTGCGTCGCTGGATGCTGCAGGGCGCCCACCAAGGGGCATCCCACCAGGGTCCGCACCAGGTCGAGGTCGAGAAGACCCACCCGTGGTGGCGGGTCATGTGCCTGACCGGCGTCGACTACTTCTCGACCCTCGGGTACCAGCCGGCGATCGCCGCGCTCGCCGCCGGCCTGCTGTCGCCGATCGCCACGATCGTGCTCGTGCTCGTCACGCTGTTCGGCGCGCTGCCGGTGTACCGCCGGGTCGCGAGCGACAGCTTCCGCGGTGCCGGGTCGATCATGATGCTCGAGAAGCTCCTGCCGTGGTGGGCCGGCAAGCTCCTGGTGCTCGTCCTGCTCGGGTTCGCCGTCACCGACTTCATGATCACGATGACGCTGTCGGCGGCGGACGCCACGGCGCACATCGCCGAGAACCCGTACACGCCACACTGGTTCACCGAGATCCCCGTCCCGCTCACCCTCGCGCTGCTGCTGTTGCTCGGCGTCGTGTTCCTCCGCGGCTTCAAGGAGGCGATCGGCATCGCCGTCGGCCTCGTCGCGGTGTTCCTCGCGCTGAACGCCGTCGTCGTGGTGGTCGCGCTCTGGCACGTCTTCGAGCACCCGATGGTCGCCAGCGACTGGTGGTCGGGGCTCACCGCGCAGCACAGCAACCCCCTCGTCATGGTCGGCATCGCGCTCGTCGTGTTCCCGAAGCTCGCGCTCGGCCTGTCCGGGTTCGAGACCGGCGTCGCGGTGATGCCGCAGGTGCGCGGTGACGCGTCGGACGACACGAGTGCCCGGCCCGAGGGTCGGATCCGCGGCACGAAGCGGCTCCTGACCGTCGCGGCCGTGATCATGAGCTCGTTCCTGATCACCTCGTCGATCGCGACGACGTTCCTCATCCCGCAGCACGAGTTCCAGCCGGGCGGCGGTGCGAACGGGCGGGCCCTGGCCTTCCTGGCGCACCAGTACCTCGGCGGGGTGTTCGGATCGATCTACGACTTCTCGACCGTCGCGATCCTGTGGTTCGCCGGCGCGAGCGCGATGGCCGGCCTGCTCAACCTGGTGCCGCGGTTCCTGCCCCGTTACGGCATGGCGCCGCAGTGGGCGCGGGCGACCCGGCCGCTCGTCATCATCTTCACGCTCATCGCCTTCCTGATCACGATCGTGTTCCGCGCGAACGTCGACGCCCAGGGCGGGGCCTACGCCACCGGCGTGCTCGTCCTGATCACGAGCGCCGCGGTCGCGGTCACCCTGTCGGCTCGTCGCCGGCAGCAGAAGAAGCGCACCATCGCGTTCGGCGTCATCTCGGTCGTGTTCGTCTACACGACGGTCGCGAACGTCATCGAGCGGCCCGACGGCGTCCGGATCGCGGCGATCTTCATCATCGCCATCGTCGTGGTGTCGCTCGTCTCGCGGGTGCGCCGGTCGTTCGAGCTCCGCGCGTCGTCGATCGAGCTGGACGCCACGGCCCGGCAGTTCGTCGAGGCCGACGCCGACCAGTTCAGCGCGGTCTGCATCATCGCGAACGAGCCGGGTGCCGGTACCGCCGAGGCGTACCGGGCGAAGGGGCGCGAGGAACGGCGCGACTCCGGCATCCCGGCGCGCGTCCCGACGATGTTCCTCGAGGTGCTGCCCGCCGACTCGTCCGACTTCGAAGAGGACCTGCTGGTCGAGGGGCACGTCGTGCACGGACACCGTGTGCTCCGGGTCCGGTCCGGCAACGTGCCGAACACCATCGCCTCGACCCTGCTCGCGATCCGGGACACCGCCGGGGTCGTCCCGAGCATCTACTTCGAGTGGAACGAGGGCAGCCCGATCCGGAACGCCCTGCGGTTCCTGTTCACCGGGGCCGGAGACGTCGCGCCCGTCACGCGCGAGGTCCTGCGCGAAGCCGAACCGGACGTCCACCGCCGGCCGTCCATCCACGTCTCGTGACGGGTCCCGCCAGCGCGCGCCGGGTCCCGACGCCCGCCGGTGGGCTCGCCGCGGTGGTCGTCGCCGCCGCGGTCTGGGGGACCACCGGCACCGCGACGCACTTCGCCCCGGGCGTCCCCGCCTTCGTCTTCGGCGCGGTCACCTTCGGGATCGGTGGACTCGTGCTCGCCGCCGTCGCCGGACGTGGCACGCTCCGCGCCGTCGCCGAGCGTCGCACGCGGGGGTGGGCGCTGCTCGGCGCAGGGGCGCTCGTCGTCTACGCGGTCGCTTTCTACGCGGCCCTCGCCGACGCGGGCGTCGCCCTCGGCACCACCATCGCCATCGGGTCGTCACCCGTGTTCGCCGGGCTCGTGGAGTGGGTGTCGGACAGGAGGCCCGTCACCGGCAGGTGGATCGTCGCCACGCTGGTGAGCGTGGCCGGCATGGTCGTCGTGACCCTGGCGCGGTCGGAACACGACGGCGGTGGTGGTGCGCTCGCGCTCGGGATCGCCAGTGCCCTGCTCGCCGGGCTCACGTACGCGCTGTACTCGTGGGCGGTGGCGCGGGGACTGCACGCGGCGGCCGGGGCGGTGTCGGTGCCCGGCGGGCCCGGGGTCGAAGCCGTCGCGGCGGGGCTGCCGAACGGCCGCGGGCTCGTCGGCGCCGTGTTCGGCATCGCTGCCGTGCCGCTCATCGTACTGGTGGTCCTCGCCGGCGCACCGTACCTCGGCGAGGGCGGCAACTGGCCGGTGTTCCTGTACCTGGCCCTGGTGCCGACGGTGCTCGGGCACTCGCTGTACGCCGTGGGGTTGCGGTCCGTCGGCGCCGCGGTCGCGACCCTGGTGTCGTTGCTCGAGCCCGTGGTCGCGGCGGTGCTCGCCGTGCTCGTCGTCGGGGAGCACCTCGGCACGACGGGATGGCTCGGCATCGCACTCGTGGTGGCCGGGCTCGCCGTGCTCGCGGTGCCGGGGCGACGCCTGCGCTGACGCGCGTCGGGCACTGACGCGCGTCGGGCACTGACGACGTCAGTCGTCAGTCGTCAGTCGTCGGCGAGGATCTGGTCCCGCACCTTCCGCCGCAGCACCTTGCCGATCATCGAGCGCGGCAGGTCCTCGACCACGACGACCCGACGCGGCACCTTGTACGCCGCCAGCTGGTCACGCGCCCACGCCCGCAGCGCCGCGGCGTCGAACGAGGACGGGTCCTTCGGCACGACGGCGGCGACGACCTGCTCGTTGCCGCCCTGCGTGATGCCGACGACCGCGACCTCCTTGACGCTCGGGTGCTTGAGCAGTGCGTCCTCGACCTCGGACGGCGACACGTTGAAGCCGCCCGTGATGATGAGCTCCTTCAGACGGTCGACGATCCGGACGTAGCCGTCGGCGCCGATCGCCACGATGTCGCCGGTGCGGAACCAGCCGTCGGGGGTGAAGACCTCGTCCGTGGCCTCGGCCTTGCCCCAGTAGCCGCGGAACACCTGCGGCCCGCGGACCTGCAGTTCACCGGGCTCGTCGACGCCGAGCACCTTCGTGCTGTCGTCGGGGTCGACCACGCGGGCCTCGGTGGAGGACAACGGCAGACCGATGGAGCCGAGGCGACGTTCCGGGGACACCGGGTTCGCCATCAGCACGGGGGAGCACTCGGACAGCCCGTAGCCCTCGACCAGGTACCCGCCGGTCCGGGCTTCCCACGGCTCGACGATGTCCTGCGACAGCGGCATGGCGCCCGAGATGCCGATCTCGATGCCCTCGAGCGAGACCTTCGCCGAGTCGGCGGCGTGCTGCAGTCGGGCGTAGATCGGCGGGACGGCGGGCAGGAACGTCGGCGGGTGCTTCTTGATCGCGGTGAGCACGAGCGCCGGGTCGAACGTCGGGAACAGCACGAGCCGCGAGGCCATGCTCATCGCGAAGGTCAGGCACAGCGTGAGGCCGTAGGCGTGGAACATCGGCAACACCGCGTACACGACGTTGTCGCCCCGACGGATCTGCGGCACCCAGGCGCGAGCCTGCGCGGCGTTGGCCAGCAGGTTCCGGTGCGTGAGGACCGCGCCCTTCGGCGTGCCGGTGGTGCCCGAGGTGTACTGGATCAGGGCGATGTCGTCCGTCGACGGGCGCGGGTGCCGCTTCGACAGCTTGCGGGTGTGGACCAGGTCGTCCCACTTCGTCGTGCCGCGCACCGCGGTGGTGAGCTTCGCGCGGGACTCGCGGGCCTTCGCCACCGGCAGGGCCAGGGCGAGCCGGGTGCTGCGGGGCATCGCGCGGGTCAGGTCGACCGACACGATCGCGTCGAGCTTCACGTCGGCAGGGAAGTCCTGCAGCGTCGCGACGGACTTGTCCCAGGCGATCGCGACCTTGGCGCCGTGGTCCTCGAACTGGTGGCGGAGCTCGCGCGGCGTGTACAGCGGGTTGTGCTCGACCACGATCGCGCCGAGGCGCAGGACCGCGTAGAACGCCACGATGTGCTGCGGGCAGTTCGGCAGCACGATCGCCACCCGGTCGCCGGCACCGACGCCGAGTTTGCGGAGGCCGTTCGCCGCGCGGAGGATCTGCTCCTGCAGGTCGGCGTAGCTGGTCGTCCGCTTGAAGAACTCGAGCGCGACCCTGCCCGGGAACCGTCGCGCCGATTCCTCGACCAGGTCGATCAGGGAACCGTGCTGTTCCTCGATGTCGTGCGGGACCCCCGGGGCGTACGAGGCAAGCCAGGGACGAGGCGTGTCGATGCTCACGCGTCCCAACCTAGCGGGCCACCCCGGCGCCCGCTGGGAAGCACCGGCCGGCATCGGCCAGCATCGGGCGCCATCGGGGTGCACGAAGCCGGGCGCGCTCCCAGGGGACGGACGGACGATGACGCCATGCCCTCCGTCTCCGATGCCTTCCGCTCCCGCCTCAACGACACGTTCACCGGTGGGGCGACGAGCAAGCCGGAGTGGATCGACGAACTCGAGGACGGCACCGACGCCGGCTTCTTCGGCCCCGGTTCCGCGACGTGGGCGGTGCACGGCGGCAAGCAGACGATCGTCGCCGGGGTCCGCGCACTCCTCGTGCAGGCCCTGCACCCGGGAGCCCTCGCCGGTGTCGCCGACCACTCCCGCTACCGCGAGGACCCGTTCGGCCGCCTCGCCGGCACCATCCGCTGGATCTACACGGTCTCGCACGGCGACACCGCGACCGCCCGTGGTGCGAGCGAGTGGGTGCTGCGCCTGCACGAGCGCGTTCGCGGCCAGTACGTCGACGGCCACGGCATCGCACGCGACTACGCGGCGAACGACCCCGACCTGGCGCGCTGGGTGCACCTCGCCTTCACCGACGCGTTCCTCCGCGCTGCGCAGCGCTGGGGCGGTCCGATCCCCGGCGGTGCCGACGCCTACGTCCGCGAGTGGGCCACCGCCGGCCGGCTCATGCGCGTCGAGGACGCCCCGGAGTCGGAGGCCGAGCTCCGCGCCCAGATGGACGGGTACCTCGACCGCGGCGAACTGGCCGTCACGGCCCGCACCCGCGACGTCGTCAAGTTCATCAAGAACCCGCCGCTCGCGCTGATGCTGCGGCCCGGCTACCAGGCGCTGTTCCAGGGCGCCGTCTCGACGCTCGACCCCCGCCACCGCTCGATGCTCGGCCTGCGGGCCCCCGCGATCGGCCCCGTCGAACTGCCCGTCGGCCGGGCGACCGGACTCGTGCTCGACGGGATCGGCGGGGTGCTCGGCAACCAGACGGGGACGGAGCGCGCCGCGCTCGTGCGCATCGCGCGCCTCGAACGCGAGCGCGGCGCCGTCGCCTGAAACGTCCGCGTGTCACGTGTCGTGGACGGGACCGGAGACGGACGGGAGGCCCGTGGCCAGTTGGCCACGGGCCTCCCGTCCGCTTGTGGGTGCGTCAGAAACCGGACGGCACCCGGGGCGTGTACGCGGACTCGAGTCGCGTCACCTCGTCGTCGGTCAGCGTGATCGCGGCGGCCGCGACCGCGTCGTCGATGTGGTGCTCCTTCGTCGCACCGACGATCGGCGCGCTCACCGCGGGCTTGCCCGCGACCCAGGCGAGGGCGATCTGCGCCATGCTCACGCAGCGCTCACTCGCGATGGACTCGACGGCGCCCACGATCGCGCGGTTCGCGTCCTCGTCCTGGCGGTAGAGCGTCTTGCCGAACTCGTCGGTGCTCGCGCGCGACCCGGAGCCCTCGGCGTCCCACGGCCGGGTGACCTTGCCGCGGGCGAGGGGGCTCCACGGGATCACGCCGACGCCGGTCGCGTGCGCGAAGGGGTGCATCTCGCGCTCTTCCTCGCGTTCGAGCAGGTTGTACTGGTCCTGCATGCTGACGAAGCGCGTCCAACCGTGCAGGTCGGCGACGTGCTGCATCTGCGCGAACTGCCACGTCCACATGCTGCTCGCGCCGAGGTAGCGGGCCTTGCCGGCCTTGACGACGTCGTGCAGGGCCTCCATCGTCTCCTCGATCGGGGTCACCGGGTCGAAGCGGTGGATCTGGTACAGGTCGACGTAGTCGGTGCCGAGACGGGTCAGCGAGGCGTCGATCTCGTGCATGATCGCTGCGCGGGAGAGCCCTGCGCCGTTCCGACCGGGCCGCATCCGGTTGAAGACCTTGGTGAGGACCTGGACGTCCTCGCGCGGGGCGAGCTCCTTGAGGAGCGTGCCGGTGATCTCCTCGCTGGAGCCGTCGGAGTACACGTTCGCCGTGTCGAAGGTGGTGATGCCGGCGTCGAACGCGCGACGGACGAAGGGGCGGGCCTCGTCGATGCCGACGCTCCACGCGTGCGAGCCACGGTCGGGGGCGCCGTAGGACATCATGCCGAGGATCACGGTGCTGATCTCGAGGCCGGAGGCGCCGAGGCGGGTGGTGTCGGTCGTCGCTGCGTTGCTCGGTGCTGCGTTGCCTGGTACTGCGGTGCTCGTCGCTGCGTTGCCTGGTGCGGCGTTGCTCGGTGCTGCGTTGCCTGATGCTGCGTTGCTCGGTGCTGCGTTGGTCATGCGCTCACCTTGGCATCGCGGCCTGTGACGGCGAGCAGGCGGACCTGGAGTGGGGCGTCTTGGTCGACGTCGACCGGGGCGGCGTACAAGCCGGTAGCCGCGAGGTCCTCGATCTGCGGCTCGAAGTACTCCCACACCGCCTGCACGAGCTCGTCCGGCAGGGACTCGTCCGTGCCGGTCGCCCGCGCCAGGTCCCACGTGTGGATGGTGATGTCGCTGGTCTGCTCGGTGAGGTACTGACCAGCTGGCACGACGTCGGTGCTGAGGTGCACGGGGGTGTCCTGAGGGGCGTTCCGCCAGGCATCGGTCGCCGCGGTCGCGAAGCGCTGCCACTCGGACACGAGGTCGTCGCCGATGGACTCGAGGTCGGCCTCGGCCTGGGCGTAGTCGCACCCGGTGAGGAGCTTCGGGATCCAGCGCTGCTCGTCCACCACGTGGGTGACGAGGTCGCGGGTGGTCCACTCGGAGTCGGGGGTGGCGGCGTCCCAGTCCGTCACGGCGGCGACGCGGCGGCCGAACTCGGCTGCCGCGAGGGCCTGCATCGCGATCCAGTCGGTGGCCATGGTGGTGCTCCTGTTCGTCGGGCTGGCGTGCGGTGCTTCGTGCGGGTCGTGCGGGTGGTGCGGGTGCGTGCGTGCGGGTGGTGCGGGTGCGTGCGTGCGGGTGGTGCGTGTCGTGCGTGTGTCGTTGTAACTCGGGGGCCGGTGTGCGGATTCCCGCGCGTGCGGGCGTGCCCCTGTCCGCTGCCCAACGCTACGCCGAGGAGCCCGGCCGAGCGGGCGAAATGCCGCAGTCGTGCGCGTACCCACCGGACGTTTCCGCCCGTTCACGCCGGCGCGGGGTCGGTGCGCACGGCACTCGCTGACACCGGAGGGGCGTGCCAGCGCGTGGTCCCTGGGCGAGCGGGCGGAATGCCGGGGTCGAGTTCGAGATGAGGCCGGTATTTCGCCCGTTCGCCCGGTTGCGCTCGCGATGGAGCACCCGCGCGCGTCGCAGCGGGCAGCGGGCGGCGGGCAGCGGGCACGCGCGGCCGCCCGAAGCACCGCGGGGACGACGAACGCCCCGGCTCCGTGGGGAGCCGGGGCGCGTGTCTCGGGTTCGGGTGGTGCTGTTCGGTGCCTTCAGTCAGGCAGCGAGTCCGAAGGGACTCAGGCCGCCTGGAGCACGAACTGGACGTCGAGGTTGATGGTCACGTCGTTGCCGAGGGTGAAGCCACCGGCCTCGAGCGCTGCGTTCCAGTTCACGCCGAACTCGGTGCGGTCGATCTTCGTGGTCGCCTCGGCGCCGAACTTGACCTGGCCGTAGCCGTCGGTCGTGAAGCCACCGAGCTCGGCCTTGAGGACGACGGGCTTGGTGACGCCACGCAGGGTCAGGTCACCAGCGATGTGCAGGTCGTCGCCCTTGGCCTCGATGCTCGTCGAGCGGAAGGTGAGCTGCGGGTGCTCCTCGGTGAGGAAGAAGTCGCTCGTCTTCAGGTGCTGGTCGCGCTGCTCCTGGCCGGTGTTGATCGACGCGACGTCGATGTTCGCCTCGACGGTCGACTCGAGGGGGTTCTCGGCGGTGACGACGGTGGCGTCGAACGTCTCGAACTTGCCCTTGACCTTGCTGATGGCGAGGTGGCGGACCGAGAAGGTGACCTCGGAGTGGGTGGGGTCGATCTTCCAGGTGCCGGTCTGGTAGCCGGGAATGGTCGTGGCGGTGAGCGTCATGGTGGTCCTTCTTCCGAACGAGAGTCTGTGGTGCGACGCGATCCATGCGCCTGCATCAACCTGATACTACGCCAGTGTGCACCCTTTTGGTTGAAGCGTCAACCATTGTTCACCGAAGCGTCGCGAAGCGGTGGTCGTGCGGTGCGCTGAGCCCGGCCTGCAGGAGGCGTCTCACACGCTGTACGAATCGATCGACACCTCGGCCGACGTCGTCCGCCGTGGCTCGGACCAACCACCAGTCCACGTCCTTCAAGTGCTCGCCGCGGGTGAGGTCCTTCCGGAAGGTGGCCGGGTCGGTGCGGTGGAGATCGCTCTCGTACTCGATCGCCACCCGTGCTGCGGGGTAGGCGAGGTCCACGCACGCGATCCACCTGCCGTCCACGATCACGTCGTGGTTCAGGGCGGGTTCCGGGAGTCCCTGGCGGACGAGGGTCAGCCGTGCCCTGGTCTCACCCGGGGAACGAGAACCCGGCCTGATCTCGGCGAGAGCGTGGCGCAGCTTCACGACGCCCCGGAGCCCGCGCCGCCGGCCGACTGCCAGGATCAGCTCGTCGAGGGTCGCCCATCCGAGCCACCCGACGAGGGCGTCACCCGCGATGATCAGTTCGTCGAGCGTCAACATCGTGCTCAGCGCGACGAACGTGTCCGCTGGCGTCGTCAGACGCACACCTCGGCTGGTGGTCGCACGGACCCTGCCGTGGTGGGCGCGGTGTCCGACGGCGCCGCGGACACGGAGCGCCTGATCGACCCCGATCGTCGTCACGTGGAGCCGCGGCGTGCCCTCGAACCGGCGGGGGAGCGGGATGCCGAGGATCGCGGCGGCCGTGACGTGGCTGAACACCTGGTCGGGGCGCAGCCGGGGAGCCAGCGCCCGGGCGCGTTCGTCAACGGTTCGCGGCGGAACCGCGGATCGGGTGCCGTGGAACGGGCGGACGAGGTCACGTGCTTCGAGGCGGCCGCGGGACACCCCTCGATGCAGTGCGTCACGGACGCGGAACGAGGCGTCCCGCAGTGCCAACGGGAGGCGGCGTCTGGCGGTCATCTCCACATCGTGGAGCCGAGCGGGCGCGACGGTGGCGAGTCGTGCCTCCAGTGTGGACGGCCCGCGATCCTGGCGCCCCTGTGGAGGAATCTCGCCGCGGTCGAGCGGGCGGAACACCGGGGTCCGGCTGCGTGGCGACCGCGGCATTTCGCCCGCTCGCGGGGGCGCCCGCCGGCGCGGACCGCAGCGCTGCCCGCCCGGCCGGTCCGCGCAGCGGTCGGGACCGCGGCGACGGCGTCAGCCCGCCCGTCGCGGGGAGGTTGCCGCGGTCGCGACCTCAGCGACGACGCGAGCGGGCGTATTGGCCGGGTGTCGCCGTCGGGCACGCCGGCATTTCGCCCGCTCGCGGGACCGGCCCTCGCGAGATCCGCGCTCGCGGCGGCCGACCGCACCGCACCCCGCTACGCACCGCACCCGCCCCACCCCGCGGCGGGCGGCAGGCACTCGCGGGGCCCCTCACGTGTCGGCGGGCTCCAGTAGCGTCGGGACCATGGAATTCAGGTACCTGGGCAACTCCGGACTCAAGATCTCCGAGATCACCTACGGCAACTGGCTGACGCACGGCTCGCAGGTCGAGAACGACGTCGCCTCCCAGTGTGTGCGGGCAGCGCTCGACGCCGGCATCACCACGTTCGACACCGCGGACACGTACGCCAACACCGCCGCCGAGACCGTCCTCGGCGAAGCACTCAAGGGCGAGCGGCGTGCGGGGCTCGAGGTCTTCACGAAGGTCTACTGGCCCACCGGCCCCAAGCAGCACAACGACGTCGGCCTCAGCCGCAAGCACATCCTCGAGTCGATCAACGGCTCGCTGACCCGCCTGCAGACCGACTACGTCGACCTCTACCAGGCGCACCGCTACGACCACGAGACCCCCCTCGAAGAGACCATGCAGGCCTTCGCGGACGTCGTCCGCCAGGGCAAGGCGCTCTACATCGGCGTCAGCGAGTGGAACGCCGAGCAGATCCGCGCCGGCGCCGCGCTCGCGAAGGAGCTCGGCTTCCAGCTCATCTCGAACCAGCCGCAGTACTCGATGCTGTGGCGGGTCATCGAGGGCGAGGTCGTCCCCGCCTCGAAGCAGCTCGGCCTGTCGCAGATCGTCTGGTCGCCCATCGCGCAGGGCGTGCTGACCGGCAAGTACAAGCCGGGTCAGCCGCTGCCCGAGGGCTCGCGTGCCACGGACGAGAAGGGCGGCGCCGACATGATCAAGCGGTTCATGCGCGACGAGGTCCTCGAGGCCGTGCAGCGCCTGCAGCCCGTCGCCGACCAGGCCGGCCTCACGCTCGCGCAGCTCGCGATCGCGTGGACGCTGCAGAACGACAACGTCGCCAGCGCCATCGTCGGCGCGTCGCGTCCGGAGCAGGTCACCGACAACGTCAAGGCCGCGGGCGTCACGCTCGATGCCGACGCGCTCGCCGCCATCGACGAGGCGCTGGGTGACCTCCCGGAGCGCGACGCGGCCAAGACCGTGTCGCCGGCGCAGCGTCCCGCCTGAGACGCGACCCACCATCGGACGGGAGGCCCGTGGCGACGCCGCCACGGGCCTCCCGTCCGCTTTCCTGGCCACCTGCACAGACCGGTCCGGTCTGCACAGACCGGCCGTCTGTACCCCGTGTGAACAGCACGTGTCGTGGAACTGGCAGAGGCCTGGGTAAGCCCGTACCCCACCCAAACCGCAGTCGCGTTACCCCCGAATCGGGGGCATGACCCGAACTGATACCCCCGTTCTGGTGTCACCCGACACCGGTACGGTGCCGACCGTGCGACCCGGCACGGTCTCGCGCCTGCTCGCCACCGCGAGGCAACTCGCGTCGTTCGGCACGATCGGTGCCGTCTGCTTCGTCATCGACCTGGGCATCTACAACCTGCTGCGCGCCACCGTCATGCCCGACGGTCCCATCGCCGCGAAGATCGTGTCGGCCGTCGTGGCGACCGCCGTGGCGTGGATCGGCAACCGCTTCATCACGTTCCGCGCCGAGCGCCAGACCGGCCGCCGCGAGACCGTGCGCGAGGGGCTGCTCTTCGCTGCCACGAACCTGATCGGGCTCGGCATCGCCGCGGCCTGCCTGTTCGTCTCGCACTACGTCCTCGGGTTCACCTCGACCTTCGCCGACAACGTCGCCGGCAACGGCGTCGGCCTCGTGCTCGGAACCGCCTTCCGGTTCGCCGCGTACAAGGCCCTCGTCTTCCGTTCCACCGATGCTCGTCGCACGAAGGGGCTCGCCGCATGACCATCTCCGCCACGCTGCTGACGGCCGCAGGGCCGCTGCTCCAGCCGAACGAGGGGACCGCTCCGTCGAGCGTCCCGAACCGAGGGACCACCGACGTCCCGACCGGAGGCTCCGGTGCCGTCCAGCAGGCCGCGTGGTCGCTGGGTGAGTGGATCGGCTACTCCGCGCTCATCGCGATCTCCGTGCTGCTCACGATCGTCGCGCTGACGACGCTCTGGTGGATGCTGCACGCCTGGCGCTCGCGGGACGCGCTGAAGTCGACGAGCTTCAGCCAGACCCCGCGCCCGGCCGCGCACCGCTTCACCCTGCTGGTGCCCGGACGGCACGAGCAGGAGGTCATGGGCCAGACGCTCGACATGCTCGCGAAGCAGGACCACCCCGACTTCGAGATCATCGCGATCGTCGGCGAGGACGACCCGGAGACGGACGCCGTCGTGCGCGCCGCCGCAGCCCGCCACCCCGAGCTGATCCGCGTGGTCGTCGACGACACCCTGCCGAAGAACAAGCCGAAGGCGATGAACCTGGCGCTGCAGTACGCGACCGGTGACGTCGTCGGCGTGTTCGACGCCGAAGACGAGGTCTACCCGCACCTGCTCACCCTGGTGGACTCGCGGTTCCAGGAGACCGGCGCCGACGTCGTGCAGGGCGGCGTGCAGCTGATGAACTTCAAGTCCAGCTGGTGGTCGCTGCGGAACGTCCTGGAGTACTACTTCTGGTTCCGCTCGCGCCTGCACTTCCACGCCGGCTCGAAGTTCATCCCGCTCGGCGGCAACACCGTCTTCGTGACGAAGGAACGCCTCGACTGGTCGAACGGCTGGGACGCGCACTGCCTCGCCGAAGACTGCGAGCTCGGCGTCCGGCTGTCCGCCGACGGCGCGAAGGTCGTCGTCGCGTACAGCCCCGAGGCCGTCACCCGCGAGGAGACCCCGCCGACCTTCGCCTCGCTGCTCAAGCAGCGGACGCGCTGGAACCAGGGCTTCCTGCAGGTGCTCGGCAAGGGGGAGTGGAAGAAGCTCCCGTCGTTCCGTCAGCGCTTCTTCGCCCGGTACATGCTGACCATGCCGTTCATCCAGGCGGCCACCGGTCTGCTCATCCCGCTCAGCGTCCTGATGATCCTGTTCGTCAAGGTGCCGACGGCGATCGCCCTGGTGTCGTTCATCCCGGTGGCACCGACGCTCATGCTGCTGGCCGTCGAGGTCGTCGGCCTCAACGAGTTCGGTCGCATCTACAAGGAGAAGGTCCGGTTCCGCGACTACGTGAAGCTCGTGCTCGGTCTCGTGCCGTACCAGATCTTCCTCGCCGCAGCAGCCGTCCGAGCCGTCGTCCGCCACGCCAAGGGGCAGAACGGCTGGGAGAAGACGGAGCACACGGGCCAGCACCGGAACGCTGAGCAGCCCGCTGAGGTCGTCGGTTTCGCGTCGGAGTTGACCGGGTCCGGGTCCGCGGGCGCGACGTCTTCTTCTTCTTCGTCTTCGTCTTCGTCTTCGTCTTCCGAGCGTGAGCTCGCCGGCACGACCACAGGAGGGACCCGATGACCGCCAGCATCACCAACACCACCGGCATCCCGATCCGCGGTGCCGTCGCGGGGAACCACACCGGCATCGGCGCCTGGCTCCGCCGGCACGCCGCGAGCCTGACGTGGCTGCTGCCCGTCGTCGCCGTCACCGTCATCGTGCAGGCCTGGAACATGTCCGGCACCCCGCAGCGGATCGACGACGAGGGCACGTACACGGCGCAGGCCTGGGCGATCATGCACCTCGGCGAGATCACGCACTACACGTACTGGTACGACCACCCGCCACTGGGCTGGATCCAGATCGCCGGCTACACCGGGCTGACCGGGGCGTTCGCGCGCTACCCGTTCGCCGTCGAGGCCGGCCGCGAGGCGATGGTCTTCTTCTCCGCCGTCTCGAGCATCCTGCTGTTCGTCCTGGCCCGCCGCCTCGGTGCAGGCCGGATCACCGCTGCCGCAGCCGGACTCGTCTTCGCGCTGTCGCCGCTCGCCCTGCAGTACCACCGCACGGTCTACATCGACAACGTCGCGACGCCGTGGCTGCTCGCCGCGTTCGTCCTCGTCCTGAGCCGTCGCCAGCAGCTCGCCGGGTTCGCCGGCGCCGCTGCGTGCCTCGGCATCGCGGTGCTCTCCAAGGAGACGTACCTGCTCGCCCTGCCGTTCCTCATCTGGATGGCGATCCGTCGCGCCGACAAGAGCACCCGCCGGTACACGCTGAGCGTCGCCGGCGCCGTCCTCGTCATCATCGGCGGCGGGTACCTGCTGCTCGCCGCGGTCAAGGGCGAGCTGTTGCCGAGCAGCGGTCGGGTCAGCCTGTTCGAGGGCATCACCTACCAGCTCGGCTCGCGCTCGGCATCGGGTTCGCTGTTCGACACGGGCAGCCTGGCCAACGCCGCCGCGTCGCAGTGGTGGGCGCTCGACCCGGTGTTCATCGTGCTCGGCTCGGCCGCCGCGGTCGTCGGGCTCTTCATGCGACGGGTCCGTCCGATCGCCGCGATGCTCGTCTTCCTGCTCGCGATGATGTTCCGCCCGAACGGGTACCTGCCGGTGCCGTACGTCATCATGCTCATCCCCTTCGCCGCCCTGCTGGTCGCCTACACGGCCGAGCGTGCCGTCCTGGCGATCGCCGGTCGGGTCCGCACCCGGACCCGCCTCGGCGCCGGGACCCGTCGTGGTCTCGGCATCACCTGGGCCGTCACCACCGCTGTCGCACTCGTCGTGGCGGTGCCGCTCTGGGGAACACAGCTGCGCGGCTTCGTCCTGGGTAACCTCGACCTGCCGATGCAGCAGGCCGAACAGTGGGTCGGGGACAACGTCTCGAAGTCCTCCCGACTGCTGGTGGACGACGCCATGTGGGTCGACCTCGTCGAGGACGGCTTCGCCCGGAACAACGTGGTCTGGTACTACAAGCTCGACACCGACGGAGCCGTGGAGCGGCAGTCGCCCAACGGGTGGAAGGACTCGGACTACGTCATCACGACGGACTCCATGCGGACCGGCGGCAACTCGTCGTCCGACATCCGCCAGGCGATCGAGAACTCGACGGCCGTCGCGACCTTCGGGTCCGGTGACCAGCAGGTCGAGGTCCGACGCATCCACGCCGAGGGATCGACGGCCGCACAGACCGCGATCACCCGGGCCAGCGACCTGCGGAAGACCATGGGCACCGAGCTGGCGTCGAACCCGGCGCTCCGGGCCGATGACGGCACGAAGTCCCAGTTCCGTGCGGGTCAGGTCGACTCGCGAGCGATGATCGCGCTCGGCCAGGTGCTCGCCGACCAGGACGTCCGCGTCGACCGGTTCACCCCGCTCACGGGCGAGACCGGGCAGCCGTTCCGCACCGCCGTCCTGCACACGAGCGACGCTGCCTCGGCGGAGCGCGTGGCCTCCACCCTCGAGGCGATGCCCGATTCGTTCCGGCCGGCGTCGGTCGAGCGTGAGGGCGAACGCCTCACCGTCACCTACACCCCGGCGGACCCGACCACGACCGCGACGAGCGCCTCGTGACCCGCCGCCCCGCCGCCCGGATCGCTGCCCGGATCGCCGAGCGGGCGAAACACCCGGGTGCTCCGGCCGCCGACCCCGGCATTTCGCCCGCTCGCGGGGACGCTCGCACCCACGGCCCCGGGGCGGCCCGCAGCACCACCGCACACAACTCGACCAGCACCACGACCCGAAGGAGCACGACCATGACCGCACACACCCAGCGACGCCGCACCGTCGTCGTCGGCGCACTCGCAGCGACCCTCGTCGCCGCGACCGTCGGACTCGCAGCACCCCAGACCGCCTCCGCCGCCACCGCCGACGAGGGCTGGCTCCGCGTCGGCCACCTCTCGCCCGACACCAAGGGCGTCGACGTCGAACTGTCCAGCCTGTCCGGCGGCAAGACGATCTTCGAACTCGACGACGTCACGTACGGCCAGGTCAGCAAGTACCAGGAGCTCCCGGTGGGCACCTACGTGCTGTCGATGCGGGCCTCGGACGCCCCGGACTCCACGCCGGTGATCTCCACCGACGTCAAGGTCGACAAGGGCGACGCGAGCACGGTCGTCGCGTACGGCAAGAACACCGACCTCAAGACGACGGCGTTCACCGACGACCTGCAGCAGCCCGGCGACGGCAAGGCGAAGCTCCGGCTGGTCCAGGCCGCCACCACGGCGAAGCAGGTCGACGTGAGCACCTCCGAGGGCACCGCCATCGCCGAGGGCGCGAAGTTCGGGACCGCCACCAAGTACGCCACCGTCGACTCCGGCAAGTGGACGCTCGACGTCTCGGGCAGCGGCCAGCAGGGCACCGCCAGTGTCGACCTCGCGGGCAACACGGTCTCCACCCTGTTCGTCCTCGACGACAGCAAGGGCGACCTGACGGTCGTGCCGGTCACGGACGCCGCAGCCACCGCCGCGACGCCGACCGGCGGCGTGCAGACGGGTGGGGGCGGCGCAGCCGCCGACCGACCGATGACGGAGGCCGTCCACACGGCCATCGCAGCGCTCCGCTCGCTGTACCGCTGACGCCCTGGCCGGGAGGCACGGATCACGTGCGCCGACACGCTCACGTGATCCCGGCCTCCCGTCCAGTGCCATCGTCACCATCCACGGAAAGGCAGGCCAGCATGACCCGCAGAACCTGGATACCCGTCACTGCCGCAGCGGCGGTGGTCGTCGCCGTCGGCGTCGCGCTCATCGCGGTTCGCCCGTGGGGGCAGGACACCGAGGCCTCGAGCGGCTCGGTCGCCACCCCGACCTCGACCAGCGCGCCCGACGCGGCGCGCTCCCCGAAGGAGCTCCGCACGGAGTTCCTCGACCGGTACGTGCAGGACGGCCGTGTCGTCCGCACCGACCAGGGCGACGACACCGTCAGCGAGGGACAGGCCTACGGGCTGCTCATCGCCTTCGCGAACGGCGACCGCGACCGGTTCGACGACATCTGGAAGTGGACGAAGACGCACATGCTGACCGACGACGACCTGCTCGCCTGGCGTTGGACGCCCGACGACGGTGTCGCCGACGAGCAGCCGGCCAGTGACGCCGACCTCGACGCCGCGCGGGCCCTGGTCCTCGCCGGCGACGCGTGGGGCGAGGACCGGTACACGGCAGCCGGCAAGCGCATCGCCTCGGCGATCCTGGAACACGAGACGGCGACCACGGAACTCGGCACGATCCTGCTGCCCGGGCCGTGGGCGGACTCCGAGCCGTACCGGTACAACGCCTCGTACGCGTCGCCGGCAGCCTTCGCGGTGCTGGCGAAGGCCACGGGCGACGACCGCTGGACCGCGCTGAACCGTGGGTCCCGCGCGGCGACCGCGGCGGTGCTCGACGAGTCGCAGCTGCCGAGCGACTGGTCGCAGGTGCATGCCGACGGCACCGTCGACCCGATGCCCGCCACCGGTGGGGACCAGCGCGTGCTGTACGGCTACGACGCGATGCGGACGCCCGTCCGCTACGCCGAGGCCTGCTCCGCCGACGACCGCGCCCTGGCCGGGTCGCTCGCCCCGACCCTGCGTCGGACGACACAGCTCGCCGCGCAGCTCGACCTGGGCGGCACCGCCGTGACCGGGGACACGAACGCCCTGGCGTACACCGCCCGGGCCGCCGCCGAGTACGCGGCCGGTTCCTCCGGTGCGGCCGCCGACGACCTGGAGCGGGCCGACCGGACGGCTGCCACCACGCCGACCTACTACGGGGACGCCTGGGCCGCCCTCGGTTCGACCATGCTCACCTCGGACGTGCTCGGCGGCTGCGCGACGACGGCCGGAGGGGCATCGTGACCGGCCGACGGTCCGCCGGGCGTGGTTCGGTGTTCGGACGTCGTGGCGTGGCGATCGGGGCTGTGCTGGCTGCGGTCGTCGTGGGCGGCGGCGTCACCGGTGTGGCGCTCGCGTCGACCGTCGGCAGTGACGGGTCGGACGGTCGGGCCGGTTCGGCGCCGTCGAGTTCGGCGTCGGCTTCGGCTTCTTCTTCTGCTTCTGCAGGGTCGGGCATCGAGGGGTTCCAGGACCCGGCCGTACCCGCTGCCCGATCCGCGGCGACCCCCGTCAGCGTCTCGATCCCCGCGATCGGCGTGCAGTCGAACCTCGAGGACCTGCACCGCGGCACGGCCGGCGAACTCGACCCGCCCGTCGACTGGGACAGCGCCGGGTGGTTCAGCGACGGCATCGTCCCCGGTGAGGTCGGCCCGGCAGTCATCGCTGGCCACGTCGACAGCCCGACGAGCGCCGCCGTGTTCTTCCGGCTCGACGAACTGGTCGCCGGCGACGAGATCCACGTCGCGATGTCCGACGGCAGCACCCGCACCTTCACCGTCGACCGCTCGGAACGCGCCGCCAAGTCGGCGTTCCCGACGAGCGACGTCTACGGCACCACCCCGACCCCCCAGCTCCGACTGATCACCTGCGACGGCGTGTTCGACACCGCCACCGGGCACTACACGGACAATCTGATCGTGTTCGCAGACCTCTCGTCGGACTGACCCAAACACCGACCGATACATTCGATGTGGAGCACGAGGAGCACCATGAGCGAGACCCTGGTCATCATCCCGACCTACGACGAGGCGGAGAACGTCCGTCCCATCGTCGAGCGCACGCTCGCCGCCACCGACGACAACGTCCACGTGCTGGTCGTCGACGACAACTCGCCGGACGGCACCGGTGACATCGCCGATGCCATCGCCCGTGAGACCGACCGCGTGCACGTCATGCACCGCACGGTGAAGGACGGTCTCGGCGGCGCGTACCTGTCCGGGTTCGCCTGGGGCCTCGAGCACGGCTACGCCAAGCTCGTCGAGATGGACGCCGACGGCTCGCACCACCCCGAGTACCTGCCGTGGATGCTCGAGCTCGCGGACACGAACGACCTCGTGCTCGGGTCCCGCTGGATCAAGGGCGGCAAGGTCGAGAACTGGCCCTGGTACCGCGAACTCCTGTCCCGAGGCGGCAACCTCTACACGCGCCTGGCCCTCGGCATCGCCGTCCGCGACGCCACCGGCGGGTTCCGGGTCTTCACCTCGCGGGCGTTCGAGCGGATCGACCTGGCCGGCGTCGCGTCGAAGGGCTACTGCTTCCAGGTCGACCTGTGCTGGCGTGCTCTCGAGGCCGGTCTGCGCGTCGTCGAGACCCCGATCACGTTCACCGAGCGGGAGTTCGGCGTCTCGAAGATGAGCGGCAACATCGTGCGCGAGAGCCTGGCCCTCGTGACGAAGTGGGGCATCGACCGCCGCATCCGCGAGACCCGTTCCCTGGTCAAGGACCACCGGAAGCTGCCGTCCGTGCGCACCAACGCGCACGCCGTGGCCGACCACGCAGCCTGACCCGCTGGGTCGGCGTCGGCGCTCGGGGTCGGGGTCGGGGTCGGCGGCGGTACCGCGAAAGCGACAGTGTCCCGCGAACTGTTCGCGGGACACTGTCGCTTTCGCGGATCGGCCGCCCGTGGGCAAGCCCGGCCGCCCGTGGGCAAGCCCGGCCCGCCCGGACGGCAGTGCAGCGACTAGCGCAGCACCACCACGCCCCGCCCGCGGAACCGCACGCAGTCCGTCGCGACCTCGGCCGCTCCGAACCGGTAGAGCTCTTCGCCGGTGGCACCGGGGACCGGCACCTCGGCAGCGTCGTCGAGGAAGTTCACCACGACGTGCACGGGTGTCACGTCCGGTCCGAGCAGCCCACGCGTGAGCACCAGCCACCGGCGGTCCTCGCTGAACCGCACGGCGTTCGCCTCGTACCGGTGGTCGACGAAGGCCTGGTCGGTCCGGCGCAGGGCGACGAGCACCCGGTAGGCACGCAGGATCGCCGCACCTCGCTCGGAACTGACGTCGGCCCAGTCGAGCTTCGAGTTCGTGAACGTCGTCGGGTCCTGCGGGTCCGGCACGGCCGACTCGTCCCAGCCGTGCTCCGCGAACTCGCGGATGCGGCCCTCCGCCGTCGCCTTGCCGAGCTCGGGCTCCGGGTGCGACGTGAAGAACTGCCACGGTGTCGTCGCGGCGAACTCCTCACCCATGAACAGCATGGGCGTGAACGGGCCCAGCAGCGTCAGTGCTGCAGCGATGACGAGGCCTTCGTCGTCGAGCGTCGCCGCCAGACGGTCGCCCGCCGCGCGGTTGCCGATCTGGTCGTGGTTCTGGTTCGTGACGACCAGGGCAGTCGCCGGGGAAGTCCCGCGGTCGATCGGTTGCCCGTGGCGCCGGCCACGGAACGACGACCACGTGCCGTCGTGGAAGAACCCGTGGTCGAGCACCTTCGCGAGCGCCGACAGCGGTGCGAAGTCGGCGTAGTAGCCGTTCGTCTCGCCCGTCAGCGCCACGTGCACGGCGTGGTGGAAGTCGTCGGACCACTGTCCGCCGAGCCCGTACCCGGCGGCTTCCCGCGGGCGGAATATCACCGGGTCGTTGAGGTCCGACTCGGCGATCAGCGACAGCGGACGACCGACGAAGGAACCGTAGGCGTCCGTCTCGTCGGCCATCTCGGCCAGGACGTGCGGCCGCGTGGTGTCGCGGATCGCGTGCACGGCGTCGAGCCGGAGCCCGTCGACGTGGTGGTCGCGGAACCACATGCGCACGTTGTCGAGGACGTACCGACGGACCTCGGGGTGCTCGACGTTCACCGAGTCGCCCCACGTGTTCGCGAGCCCCTGCACCAGGTACGGCCCGAACAGCGGCAGGTAGTTGCCGCTCGGCCCGAGGTGGTTGTAGACGACGTCCTGGATGACGCCCAGGCCGAGTGAGTGCGCCGTGTCGACGAAGCGGTCGTAGGCGTCGGGACCGCCGTACGGGGCGTGCACCGCGTACCAGGCGACCCCGTCGTAGCCCCAGTTCCACTCCCCGTTCACACCGTTCACGGGCAGCAGTTCGACGAACTCGACGCCGAGCTCGACCAGGTGGTCGAGCTTCTGTGCCGCCGCGTCGAGGGTGCCCTCCGGCGTGTAGGTGCCGACGTGCATCTCGTAGATCACGGCGCCGCGGGCCGGACGCCCGGTCCACGACTCGTCGGTCCACGCGAAGCGCGCGGGGTCGACGACGGCGGACGTGCCGTGCACCCCGTCCGGCTGGAAGCGACTGCGGGGGTCGGGTCGGACCGCGTCGTCGTCGCCGAGGCGGAACCCGTAGCGGGCGCCGACGACCGGCATGATCGCGTCGGTCGACCACCAGTCGTCGTCGCCCCGGGTCAGCGGGTACTCGACGTCGTCGACGACCAGCCGGACACGGTCCGGCTCGGGCGCCCAGACGGCGTAACGGTCGGGTGCGGTCATGCGTGACCCTCCAGGATGTCGATCTCCGCTTGCGCGTCGGACTCGGTCGCCGAGGTGGTCCGGGCGGTCGACCGGGAGGCCCGTTCCGCGTCGGACGCGTCGGTCACCGTGTCGGCGTGGCCGGGTTCCCCGACCGTGGCGGCCCGTACGAGCAGCGCGACCGGGTAGGTGGTGAGCAGGTCCGCGAGGGCGATGCCCCGGTTGGCCGGGAAGGTCCTGCCGGTGAGCAGGTCGACCCGGTCGACGGGGACGGCGTGCACGAGGGTGTCACCCCAGCCACCGACCCGTTCGAGGCCGATCGGCAGTCGCGTGGCGATCGTCACGGCACCGCCGCGGTCGAACGCGACGACGTGGTCCGCCGCGCTGCCCGTCGCCTCGAGCGCGAGGTACCGCGTGAAGAGCTCCGGGTGGTCGCGCCGGAGACGGAGTGCACGGGCGGTCACGAGGAGCTTCGCGGCGCCGTCGATCCCGATCGCCGGGAGGTCCTCGGGGCCGTCGTCGTCCGGGCCGTCGATCTCAGCGAGGACGTGGCGCCGCTCGGCGTAGTCCACGGCTCGGCGGTTGTCGGGGTCGACGAGGGAACGGTCCCAGAACTCGGAGCCCTGGTAGACGTCGGGGACGCCGGGAGCCGTGAGCTGCACGAGCTTCTGCGCGAGCCCGTTCGACCACCCAGCCGCGTCGATCCGTTCGTCGAGGGCATCGAGCACGGCCACCACGGCGGGCTCGTCGAACGCCGCGTCGACGAGGGCGTGCATGCGCTCCTCGAACGCCGAGTCCGGCTCCGTCCAGGTGGTGCTGTCGCCGGCTTCGCGTGATGCCTTCTCGGCGTAGGCGTGCAGCCGCTCACGACTCGCGGGTCGGGCACCGACGATCGCCTGCCAGAGCAGGTCGGCGAACACGCGGTCCTCGAGCGGGACGAGGGACTGCAACCGGTCGAGCGTGTCGGCCCACTCGCTGCCGAGCTCGGCCAGGACCGCGATGCGTGCGCGGGTGTCCTCGCTGCGCTTCGTGTCGTGGGTGGTGAGCGTCGTCATGGTGTGCGGCCAGCTGCCGAGCCGGTCGCGCTGCGCCTGGTGGAAGTCGGCCACGGACACCGCGAACACGCTCGGGTCACCACCGACCTCGCTCAAGGACGTCAAGCGGGACGTGCGGTAGAACGCGGTGTCCTCGACGCCCTTGGCCATCACCATGCCGCTCGTCTGCTGCAGGCGGATCGCGGCGGCGTTGTCCGGGTCGACGAGCGCCGGGGCGATCCGGTCGATGACGTCGTCGAGGTCGGGACGGGCCTCTGCCGCGCGTTCGAGCGCCGCGATGAGGTGGTGGGCGCCCTCGGGCAGGTAGGTGCGGTACACGTCGAACGACGCCACGACCTCGGCGAGGGCGTCGACGAGCCGTTCGTGCGTGATCGCGTCCGCTCCGGCGGTGACCGGCGCGAGCAGTCGGGCGAGTCGCTCGACCTCGCTGCCGAGGATCCCGTCGGCGATGCCGCGGCGGGTGTCGTGCGTCAGCTGCTGCCAGTCGGCGGGCTCCGCGCCCGATGCCGCGGTCAGCGAGGGTTCACCCGCGGGGTCGACGAGCACTCGGTCCAGGACGCCGAGCGCGTCGTACCCGGTCGTGCCGTCGACCGGCCAGGAGCTCGGGAGTTCCTCGCCGGGTTCGAGGATCTTCTCGACGAGGGTGTACGCACCGCCGGTCAGCTCGGCGAGGTCCTGCAGGTAGCCGGCGGGGTCGTACAGTCCGTCCGGGTGGTCGATGCGCAGTCCGTCGACGAGGCCGTCGCGGAACCAGCCGCCGATGACGCCGTGCGACGCCGCGAACACCTCGGGCTCCTCGACCCGGATGGCCGCGAGCGTGTTCACCGCGAAGAACCGGCGGTAGTTCAGCTCGTGGTCCGCACGCTTCCAGTGCACGAACGCGTAGTGCTGCAGCGCGTGCACGGCCTCGACCGAGTCGCCCGGGTGGGCGGTGCCCGGCGCGGTCGGGTACGCGGTGTCGCCGACCCGGAGCACCGGGTGCTCGGCGTCGGACGTGTCGAGTGTGACCGCGTCGAGCAGCCGGTCGTCGAGGACCGGCACCCGGACCTTGCCGTCGCCGGCGTCCCAGTCGACGTCGAACGCCCAGGCGACGGGGGAGCCCTGGCCGAGTTCGAGCAGGGACCACCACCACGGGTTGACCTCTGGGGTGGCGACCCCGACGTGGTTCGGGACGACGTCGACCAGCACACCGAGCCCGACCGCGTGCGCGGCCTCGGCGAGGACCCGGAGGGCCTCGTCGCCGCCGCGGTCGGTGTCGACGTGGGTGTGGTCGACGACGTCGTAGCCGTGGTTCGAGCCGGGCTCCGACTGCAGGACCGGCGACAGGTACAGCCAGTCGGCCCCGAGGTCGTGCACGTAGTCGACGAGGTCGCGTGCGGCGGCCAGGTCGAAGTCCGCCGACACCTGCAGCCGGTACGTCGAGACGGGCACGCGACGCCCGGCCCCCGTCGTGCCGGTCGTCATCGCGCGGTGCCGCTCGGTGCGGTGGAACCGGCCGGGTTGGCCGGGGTGACGGCGTCCTGCGGGGACCGGGGCTCGGGGGCGCCGTCGTGGTGCTGCACCTCGACCGGGGTGACCGAGACCTCGTGGTTCGGCTCGGCACGCAGGACGATCATCGAGCGCGCGGGCACGTCGAGCGGTGTGCCCGCCTCGACGATCTCGTCGCGGGCACCGGGCTCGGCGGTGTCGATGCGGACCGTCCAGCCGGGTGCGTACTCCTCGGGCGGCAGCGTGAACGTCACGACGTCGTCGTGGGCGTTGAAGTACGTGATGAACGCCACGTCGGTGACGCGTTCGCCGCGCGAGTCACGCCCGCGGATGCCGTCGCCGTTCAGGTACATGCCGACGCTCTTGCCGAAACCGGAGTCCCAGTCCTCCGGCGACATCGCGTCGCCCTCGGGCGTGAGCCAGACCACGTCGGGCAGCGGCTCGTCCTGACCGCGGCGCACCGGGCGCCCGTTGAAGTACCGGGTGCGGCGGAACGTCGGGTGGTCGTGGCGCAGCTTGACCACGTCGGCCGTGAACTGGACGAGGTCGTCGTCGGCGGTGTCCCAGTCGATCCAGCTGAGCTCGGAGTCCTGTGCGTAGACGTTGTTGTTGCCGGACTGCGAACGGCCGAGCTCGTCACCGTGGGCGATCATCGGCACACCCTGGCTGAGGAGCAGGGTCGCCAGGAAGTTCCGGCGGCGCTGGAGCCGCAGGGCGTTCACGGACTCGTCGTCCGTCGGACCCTCGGCGCCGGAGTTCCAGGACCGGTTGTGGCTCTCGCCGTCGTTGTTGTCCTCGCCGTTGGCGTCGTTGTGCTTCTCGTTGTAGGCGACGAGGTCGTACAGCGTGAAGCCGTCGTGCGCGGTGATGAAGTTGATGCTCGCCTTGGGCGTCCGGCCGTCGTGCTCGTACAGGTCGGCCGAGCCGGAGATGCGCGACGCGAACTCACCGAGGGTCGACGACTCGCCGCGCCAGAAGTCGCGCACGGTGTCGCGGTACTTGCCGTTCCACTCGGACCACTGGGGCGGGAAGTTGCCGACCTGGTAGCCGCCGGGGCCGACGTCCCACGGCTCGGCGATGAGCTTGACCTGCGACACGATCGGGTCCTGCTGCACGAGCTCGAAGAACGCGGACAGCCGGTCCACCTCGTAGAACTCGCGGGCGAGCGCCGAGGCGAGGTCGAAGCGGAAGCCGTCGACGTGCATCTCGGTCACCCAGTAGCGCAGCGAGTCGAGGATGAGCTGCAGCGAGTGCGGGTGCCCGACGTTGAGCGAGTTCCCGGTGCCCGTGTAGTCCATGTAGAACTTCTTGTCGTCGTCGACCAGGCGGTAGTACGCCGCGTTGTCGATCCCGCGGAACGACAGCGTCGGCCCGAGGTGGTTGCCCTCGGCGGTGTGGTTGTAGACGACGTCGAGCACGACCTCGATGCCGGCGCGGTGGAGCTCCCGCACCATCGTCTTGAACTCCTGCACCTGCTGCCCCTGGTCGCCCGAGGACGAGTACGAGGAGTGCGGCGCGAAGAAGCCGATGGTGTTGTAGCCCCAGTAGTTCGACAGCCCCTTGTCCTGCAGGGTCGAGTCGTTCACGAACTGGTGCACCGGCATGAGCTCGAGCGTCGTGATGCCGAGTCGCTTCAGGTGCTCGATGACCGCGGGGTGCGAGACGCCGGCGTAGGTGCCGCGCTGCTCCTCGGGCACGTCGGGGTGGGTCTCGGTGAGGCCCTTGACGTGCGCTTCGTAGATGACCGTCTCGCCGTAGGGCGTGCGCGGTGCGCGGTCGCCCTGCCAGTCGAAGAACGGGTTGATCACGACGCCCTTCATCATGTGCGCCGCGGAGTCGTCGTCGTTCGTCGAGTCCGGGTCGCCGAACGTGTAGGCGAAGAGCGACTGGTCCCAGTCGATCTCGCCGCTCGTCGCCTTGGCGTAGGGGTCGAGCAGCAGCTTCGACGGGTTGCAGCGTGCGCCGTTGTCGGGGTCGTACGGGCCGTGGACACGGAAGCCGTACTCCTGGCCGGGGCCGACGTTCGGCAGGTACGCGTGCCAGACGTAGGCGTCGACCTCGACGAGGGGGATGCACTCTTCGTTGCCGTCGGTGTCGAACAGACAGAGTTCGACGCGCTCGGCGACCTCACTGAAGAGCGCGAAGTTCGTGCCGCTTCCGTCGTAGGTCGCCCCGAGCGGGTACGGGTTGCCGGGCCAGGTGTGCAAACGGTCCTCCAGGTGATGGTCGCGCCAACATATCGGTGACACCCGTCCGCGTCCGCAGACAAGCACCAGCTGTGTACCCGTGCGCGCGTGGCCCGCCCTGTGGAGGAACGGACGAGTAGCGTCGCGCGCATGGCCAACATCGTCACGCAGATCGCAGACAAGGTACGCCCGATCGGCGTCTCCACGAACTACGGAGACCCCGTCGAGGTCGGCGACCAGACCCTCATCCCGGTGTCCCTCGGCTGGTTCGGCTTCGGGGGCGGCGGGGACGACGAGAACGGCGGCGGCGGTGGCGGCGGCGCGTCGATCCCGGTCGGCGCGTACATCCGTCGCCCCGGCAAGGACCTCGAGTTCGAGCCGAACCTCATCTCGCTCGTCGCGGTGAGCATCCCGCTCGTCTGGGTGACCGGCACCGTGCTCCGCAAACTGGTGCGCGTCCTGAAGAAGTAGCGACACACCGGACGGGAGGCCCGTGGCGGACCCGCCACGGGCCTCCCGTCCGATGTGTGGTCGCGACCCGTCACGTGGTCGCGACCACGTCTAGACTGCTGGGACACACACGGGAGTCCGGGACCGCCGGGCTGAGAGGGAGCGAGTGGCGCTCCGACCGTCGAACCTGATCCGGATCATGCCGGCGCAGGGAGGAGTCCAGCACCATGTCTTCTGGCACGTCATCAACCGTCCACACCGCCCCGCGGCGATCGCTGCGCTGGCGGGTCGTCGACATCGTCGTCGCGAGCGTCCTCGCGGTGGCGCTCGGCGTCGTCTTCCGGCTGTGGGAGTTCGGCTACGAACCCATCAGCGCCGTCATGGACCTCGTCCTCCCGGGAACGAAGGCCCTGTTCGGCGGCGTGTGGTTGCTCGCCGGGCCGCTCGTCGCGATCGTCGTCCGCAAGCCCGGCGCCGCGCTCTACGGCGAGATGGTCGCCGCGTCCGTCGAGGCACTGTTCGGCACGCAGTGGGGGTGGCTGACGCTCGAGGCCGGACTGGTCCAGGGACTCGGCGCCGAGATCGTCCTCGCACTCTTCCTGTACCGCGTGTACCGGCTGCCGGTCGTCGTCCTGGCGGGCGCCGCAGCCGGCCTCGCGCTCGGCATCAACGACACCGTGCTGTGGTACCCGGGTCTCGACGCCGCGTTCAAGGTCGTCTACGTCGTCTGCGCGATCGTGTCGGGCGCCGTCATCGCGGGCGCCGGCTCGTGGCTGGTCGTCCGGGCGCTCGCACGCACCGGCGTGCTGTCCTCGTTCGCGGCCGGCCGGGAGCACAGCCGGCGTCGGCCGCGCGAACTGGTGTGACGGTGTCCGCTCCGTCGTCGACGTCCCCGGATGTCGTCGGCGTGCGCGCCGCGCGCATCGCGTTCCGCGACTGGGGGTGGCGTTACCCCGAGCGTGCCGAGTGGGCCGTCCGTGGCGTCGACCTGACCGTCGAGCCGGGGGAGCGGGTCGCGATCGTCGGGCCGTCCGGCTCCGGCAAGTCGACGCTGCTCCGGGCCGTGGCCGCCGTGCTGCCCGACGAACCCGACCCCACCGACGACACCGCTGCTTCCGTGCAGGGCTCGGTCCTCGTCGACGGTGCCGACCCCCGCGCGGTCCGCGGGCGTGTCGGCCTCGTCATGCAGGACCCCGAGGCGCACACCGTGATGTCGCGGATCGGCGACGACGTGGCCTTCGGGTGCGAGAACCTCGGCGTCCCGCGCGCCGAGACCTGGGCACGGGTGCGGTCGGCGCTCGCGGTCGTCGGGCTCGACCTGCCCCTCGACCGTTCGACCGCGATGCTCTCCGGCGGCCAGCGGCAACGACTGGCGCTCGCCGGGGTGCTCGCGATGCGGCCGGGAGCCCTCGTGCTCGACGAACCCTGCGCGAACCTCGACCCGGCCGGCGTGGCCCAGGTGCACGACGCCGTCCGCGCACTGCTCGACGAGACGGGGGCGACCCTGCTCGTGGTGGAGCACCGGATCGGCACCTGGCTCGACCTGGTCGACCGGCTCGTGCTGCTCGAGCCGGGCGGCGGGGTCGTCGCGGACGGCGCGCCTGCCGAGGTGCTCGGCCGCCACGGCGACGCGCTCACCGCGGCCGGGGTGTGGGTGCCCGGTGCCGAGCCCGAGCGTGGCGCGGCCCGCGGGCGGCCTGCTGCGGCTGCGGCTGCGGCTGCGGCTGCGCGAACGGGCGAAATACCCGGGTCGGCTGCCGAGGGGACCGCGGCATTTCGCCCGCTCGGCGCGGGGGCGGGCTCGGGCGGCGGCGAGGGGGCGGGCTCGGGAGCGGGCGCGCTGCTCGAAGCGCGGGACCTCGGGACTGCCCGGGGCAAGCGACAGCGGGTGGGCAGCGGGATCGACCTCGAACTCCGAGCCGGGCAGGTCCTGGCGATCACGGGGCCGAACGGCATCGGCAAGTCGACGCTCGGCCTCACGCTCGCGGGGCTCCTGCCTCCGGTCGCGGGGGAGCTCGCCGCCACGACGGACCTCGCCGCTGGCGTCCCGCCGGCGCCGCACACGTGGTCGAGCCGCGAACTCGCCGCCCGCATCGGCACCGTCTTCCAGGACCCCGAGCACCAGTTCGTCGCCGGCTCCGTCCGCGAGGAGGTCGAGGCCGGCCCCCGCGCGATCGGTGCTCCGGATGCTGCGGGTCGGGCGGACGTGCTCCTCGGCGAGTTCGGCCTCGCCCACCTCGCCGACGCCAACCCGTTCACGCTGTCCGGCGGCGAGCAGCGACGGGTCGCCATCGCCGCGGTCGTCGCCGCACGGCCGCCGGTCGTCGTGCTCGACGAACCGACCTCCGGGCAGGACCGGTCCACGTGGGACGCCGTCGTCCGGCACCTCGGAGCACTCGCCGACGACGGCACCACCGTCGTCGCCGTCACGCACGACCGCGACCTGATCCGGGCGCTCGACGCCGACGAGGTCGTGCTCGCGGCGGACGGCGCCCGGCGCGTGGAAGGCAACCAAGGGCGCGTGGAACGCGACCAGGGGGGTGCGACGGCGACCACCCCGGAGACGGTGCCGACGACGGCGGGCCGAGCCGCGCCTCCAGGCCGAACCGACCGAGCCGACCGAGCCGCCGTCCAACCGGTGGCCTCGCTCGTCGGCGTCCTCGCGCTCGGCGTGTGCCTCGTGCTGAGCCTGGACGTCGTGTCCGCAGCCGTCGCCCTCGCGGTCGAACTCGCCCTGCTGCCCCTCCTGCGGCTGCCGGTGCGGACCCTGCTGCTGCGGGTGTCACCGGTCCTGGTGGCCGTGCCGCTCACGGCGGTGAGCATCGCGCTGTACGGGCGGCCCTCCGGACGGGAGTGGTTCGACTTCGGCTTCGCCCACGTCACGGACGGGTCGCTCACGCTCGCGTTGGCGACGGCGCTCCGCGTGCTCGCGGTGGGGCTGCCCGCGGTCGCGTTGTTCATCCGCGTCGACCCGACCGACCTGGCCGACGGGCTCGCGCAGGTGCTGCGGCTGCCGGCGCGGTTCGTGCTCGGGGCCCTCGCGGCCATCCGGATGATGACGCTGCTGGTGGACGACTGGCGGCAGCTCGCGATGGCGCGGCGCGCTCGCGGGCTGGCCGACACCGGACGGCTGAGGCGTGGGGCATCGATGGCGTTCGCGCTGCTGGTCCTGGCGCTGCGACGGGCGACGACGTTGGCGGTGGCGATGGAGTCGCGCGGGTTCGGGGCTCCCGGGCGACGCACGTGGGCGCGGGCCGCACGGTTCGCGTGGCCGGAGTGGGCGATGGTCGCGGTGCTCGTCGGGATCGGTGTCGCGTCGATCGCGGTCGCCGTGGCAGCGGGGACCTGGCGTGCGTGAGTCGGCGGGCCCGGCGGACCCGGTGGACCCGGTGGACCCGGCGGACCAGGCGGCCCCGGCGCACCCGGCGGCCCCGGCGGGCGGCGACGGTCTCGCCGCAGGTGTCGCCGCAGCCGCGGCCGGTGCTGCGGCGGCGTCGGGCGGGCGCCTCGTGGTCCTGGTCGACGGCCGCTCCGGCACCGGCAAGACGACTCTCGGCGACCAGCTCGCGCAGCTGCTGGGGGCGCAGGTCGTGCACCTCGACGACGTCTACCCGGGGTGGGACGGACTCCGCGCGGCGGCCGACGCCGTGGTCCGCGACGTGCTCGGGCCTCCCAGCGGGTACCGCCGGTGGGACTGGGTGGCCGACGGCCCGGCGGGGTGGACCGCGGTCGACCCCGACCTGCCGATCGTGATCGAGGGCTGCGGGGCGGTGTCTCGGGCGTCGGTGCCGCTGGCCTCGTTGGCGGTGTGGCTCGAGGCCGACGACGCAGTCCGCTGGGACCGGGCGATCGGCCGCGACGGCGACACCTTCGCGCGCGAGTGGGACCGGTGGGCGGCGCAGGAGCAGGACTTCATCGCCGCCGAGGACCCGGCATCCCTGGCCGACGTGGTGCTGCGGACGTAGCGGACCGCCCGGCGCGGCCAGCTGGCCGCGCCGAGCCTCGGGCTGAGCGACAGTTCACGGACGCCCGAGCGCGAGAACTGTCGCTCACCGCGAAACTCGGCCCCGCGCAGCGCCCTGCGCAGCACCGCCCCGCGCAGCGCCCCGCGCAGCGCCCCGCGCAGCGCCCCGCGCAGCAGCACGGCCCCGCGCGACCGGGTCCACCGCGAACACCGCCGCCACGATGGTCAGCACCGCGTACACCCCGAGGTACCCGCACAGGATCCACGGCGAGCCCCCACCGAGCTCCACGAACACCGCAGCGAGCAGCGGCGTCAGCCCGACGGAGAAGATCGACCCGATCTGGTACCCGAGCGACATCCCCGAGTACCGCCGACCGGTCGGGAACTGCTCCGCGAACCAGGCTGCCTGCGGCCCGTAGATGCTGTCGTGGAAGACGCACATCCCGATCAGCGCCACGAGCGGCAGCAGCACGAGCGGCCCGGCGTCGAGGAACGCGAAGAACGGCCAGATGAGCACGGCGATGCCGACGGCCGACCAGATCGTGAGCACGCGGCGTCCCACCCGGTCGGACAGCCACCCCCAGAACGGCGTCGACACGAGCGACACCGCCGAGATGACGAGCACCGCCTGCAGCCCGGCGTCCGAGCCCGACGGTCCCCGTACGGCCGCGAGGTAGGTCAGCGAGTACGTCGTCAGGATCGAGTACAGCGCGGGCTGCACCAGCCGCAGCCCGGCGGTCACCAGGATCGCGCGCGGGTGGTGTCGGATCGCCTGCCAGACCGGGAACCGCTCGACCCCGCCGGAGGCCCGCAGCTCCTGGAACACCGGAGCGTCCTGCACGCCGAGCCGGATCACCAGGCCGACGGCCACGATCACCGCGGAGAACAGGAACGGCAGCCGCCACCCCCAGGCGAGGAACACCTCGTTGCCGAGCAGGGACCGCACCAGGGTGAACACGCCGGTCGCGAGCAGCATCCCACCCGCCGACCCCATCTGGGTGAACGCCCCGAACAGCCCGCGGTGCCGTTCGGGTGCGTGCTCGACGGACAGCAGCGCGGACCCGCCCCACTCCGCGCCGGCGGCGACGCCCTGCAGCAGCCGCAGGAACACCAGCGCGACGACGGCACCGACCCCGATGGTCGCCGCCGACGGCACGACCCCGATCAGGGTCGACGCGATGCCCATCAGCACCAGGGACGCGACGAGCAGCTTCTTGCGTCCGATGCGGTCGCCCAGGTGTCCGGCGATCACCCCGCCGAGCGGCCGCGCGACGAAGCCGACCCCGTAGGTCGCGAACGACGCGATCACCCCGATCGCCGGCGTCACCGACGGGAAGAACGTGGGCGCGAAGACCAGGGCGGACGCCGTCGCGTACAGGTAGAAGTCGTAGTACTCGACCGTCGTGCCGACGAACGAGGCGAGGGCGACGCGACGGCGGGTCGCGCCCGTCGTCGGTTCGGCACGGCGGACGGGAGGCGCGGCAGCAGTGGTCGGTGTCGGCATGCCTCAGCAGCATGGTCGGCTCCGACGTCCGGTGGAACCAGCCGCGTAACGCGGTGTCACCTCACTGCCCCTCGTGACGGCACCACGGGGAACATGGGGTGCATGAGCGATGCACCGAACCGCCCGCTGCGCTTCGCGGCCTTCGTCATGAACACGACGTCGCACATCCAGCACGGCCTCTGGCGGCACCCGGACGCCCGTCAGGCCGACTTCGACGACGTCACGCTCTGGACCGACCTGGCGAAGACCCTCGAGCGCGGCAAGTTCGACGCGATGTTCTTCGCCGACGTCGTCGGGACCTACGGGCCGGGACGCGGCGACTACTCGACCAACCTGCGCGAGGGGCTGCAGATCCCCTCGAACGACCCCTCGGTGCTGCTCTCCGCGCTCGCCGTGTCGACCGAGCACCTCGGCCTGGCGTTCACGTCGAGCGTCATCCAGTCGCACCCGTTCGACTTCGCCCGCAAGGTCTCCACCCTCGACCACATCACCCGGGGCCGGATCGGCTGGAACGTGGTCACGAGCGCCCTCGACAGCGCCGCCCGGAACTTCGGCGCCGACCGGCTCGAGGAGCACGACGAGCGCTACGTCTGGGCCGAGGAGTACCTCGAGGTCTGCGCGAAGCTCTGGGAGGGCTCGTGGGAGGACGGCGCCGTGCTGAAGGACCCGGTGCGTGGCTACGCCGACCCCGACAAGGTGCACCGCATCGACCACCACGGGAAGCGCTACGACGTGCAGGGGCCGCACCTGAGCGCGCCGAGCCCGCAGCGGACGCCGGTGCTGTTCCAGGCCGGCTCCTCGCCCGCCGGCCGTGCCTTCGCCGCACGGAACGCCGAGGCCCAGTTCATCCTGACCTCGAACCGCGACGCCACCGAGCAGCTCATCCGCGAGACCCGCGACCTCGCCCGGGCAGCCGGGCGTCGGCGAGAGGACATCGCGTTCTTCCTCGGGCTGACCTTCGTCACCGGGTCCACCGAGGCCGAGGCGAAGGCGAAGGAAGCGGAGATCGACGAGTACCTGGCGGCCGACGGCTTCCTGGTGCACTCGAACCTCGGCTTCGACCCGGACACCGGCGAGACCCTCGACCCGGACACCCCGCTGGCCGAGGTCCGCACCCACGCCGGCCAGTCGCACCTGCAGTGGCTCCGCGAGGCCGCCGGCGACCGCGAACCCACGATCGCCGACCTCGCTCGCCTGTCCGCCAAGCTCCGTGCCCGGGTCGTCGGCACGCCCGACCAGATCGCCGACGAACTCGCGGACTGGCAGCGCGTCGGCGTCGACGGGGTGAACGTCATCAACTGGACGCTGCCCGGCTCGTACGAGGAGTTCGTCGACCACATCGCGCCCACCCTGCAGGAGCGTGGGCTGATGCAGTCCGAGTACCGCGAGGGCACCCTGCGCCAGAAGCTCTTCGGGCACGCACAGCTGCCGGACTCGCACCCCGCTCGGCAGTGGCGCGGCGCGTTCGCGGGCGGCGCGAGCGCGACCGTGACGGCGCCTGCGGACGCTGCACGTGCCGTGGAGGTGACCGCATGACGGACGCGACGACGACCGACGGACGGGTGACGGGCCTCCCGGCCGATCGTCTGGCGACCCTGCGCGAACGCTTCGCACCCGTGTTCGCGACCATCCGCGAGGGCGCGGTCGAGCGTGAGCTCGCTTCCGGCAGCCCCGGCGACCGGCCGTTGCCGCACGCCGAGGTCCGCGCACTCGCCGACGCCGGGTTCGGCCGGCTGCGCGTCCCCGAGGACCGCGGCGGGTTCGGCGTGACCCTGGTCGAACTCGTGCAGCTGGTGGCGGACCTGGCGGCCGCGGACTCGAACATCGCGCACCTGTGGCGAGGGCACTTCGGGTACACCGAACTCGTGCTGCTGCGGCCATCGTCGGCCGGACGGGACGAGTGGCTGCAGCGCATCGTCGACGGGGCGATCGTGGGGAACGCGACCTCGGAGCGGACCGGCACGACCCTGGCCGACATCTCGACGACGGTGACGCCTGCTGGCGATTCCCTCCGTCTCGACGGGCGGAAGTTCTACTCGACCGGCACGCTCTACGCCGACTGGATCTACCTGGCCGCGGACCGCTCGGGCGACCGCGTGACGTTCGCCGTGCCGGTCGACGCGCCAGGCGTGACGAGCGTCGACGACTGGGACGGGTTCGGCCAGCGGCTGACCGCGTCCGGCACCACGGTCTTCGAGGACGTGGCTGTCGACCCCACCGTGGTGTCGGCGTACAAGGACGCGCCGCTGTCGCACATCCAGGCCTTCTTCCAGCTGTACCTGCTGGCCGTGCTGGCCGGGATCGGACAGGCGGTGTCCGACGATGCGGTCGCCTTCGTGCGGCCGCGGACCCGGACGTACATCCACGCGAACGCGGCGACTCCGGGGGAGGACCCGCAGGTCCTGGCGGTCATCGGTCGGTTGTCCGCCGGGGCGTTCACCGCGCGGTCGCTCGTCGTCGCTGCGGCGGGGCTGCTCGACGCGGTGGTGGCGACGAACGAGCCCGGGGTCGGGGTCGAACACGCACTGCTGGACGCCGCCGAGAACGCGGTCTACCAGGCGCAGGTCGAGATCGGGCCGCGGGTACTCCGGTCGTGCTCCGAGCTGTTCGAGGTCGGCGGGGCGTCCGCGGCCGACCGGACGCGCGCGCTGGACCGTCACTGGCGGAACGCCCGCGTCGTGGCGTCGCACAACCCGGCCGTCTACAAGGAGCGGCTCGTGGGGGAGTACGCGCTGCACGGGCGGGGGCCGGTGGGCGCGTGGGAGAAGTACCACGAGGTGGGGCCGACGCGGTTCTGAGGGGGCGCTGCCGCGCGCGGCGCGAGTTTTCGCGGTGAGCGACAGTTCTCGCGCTCGTGGGCCCGAGGAATGTCGCTGAGCCCGAAACTCGGGCGCCGGGTGCGCCGGGTGCGCCGGGTGGGCGCCTACGCCCAGCCGAGCTCGTGCAGCCGCTCGTCGTCGATGCCGTAGAAGTGCCCGATCTCGTGCACGAGGGTGGTGTGCACCTCGTCCTTGAGCTCCTCGACGGTGTCGCACTCGGCCAGATGCTGCTTGCGGAACACCACGATGCGGTCGGGCAGTTCGCCGAAGCCGTACTGCCCGCGCTCGGTCGCCGCAATGCCGTCGTACACGCCGAAGAGCTCTTCGCCGTTCTCCGGTTCGTCCTCGACCACGAACACCACGTTGTCGAGCCCGTCGACCATCTCGTCGGGGAGCAGGTCGAGTTCGTCGGTCACGAGCTGCTCGAAGTCGTCGGCGGACATCTCCATCACGCAGGGATCGTCCCACACCGCCCTGACCACTCGCGGCGAAGCCGCACGGCGCCGGAGGCGCCCAGACAAACACAGAGGGAGAGCCCCGGTTGCGTCACACGCAACAGGGGCTCTCCCTCGACTGGGGTGAATAACGGGTCTCGAACCCGCGACCTCCTAGACCACAACCAGGCGCTCTACCAACTGAGCTATATCCACCATGCACACACCGGCGGACCGGCGCGACCACTCAATAGTAGTACATGCTGCGGGCGGTGCCGACCACCCGTGTCGTCACTCGGCTGCGGGCTGCGCCAGGCGCGGTTCCCACTTCTCGACGACCTCGGCCTGGACGGCACGCACCTCGTCGGTGGTCGGCCCCGGCTCGGCGACGAAGCCCGCGCGGCGGTAGTACTCGAGCTCGCGGATCGACTCGAGGATGTCCGCGAGGGCCCGGTGCCCACCGTGCTTCTCCGGCGAGTTGAAGTACACGCGCGGGAACCAGCGGCGGCAGAGCTCCTTGATGCTCGACACGTCGACGCTGCGGTAGTGCAGGTGGCCGTCGACGCGGGGCATGTACTTGGACAGGAACGCGCGGTCGGTGCCGATGGTGTTGCCGGCCAGGGGAGCGGTGCCCTCCGCCGGGACGTGCTCGAGGATGTACTCGAGCACCTGGTACTCGGCGTCCGCCAGGCTGACGCCGTTCGGGATCTCCTCGATGAGTCCCGACGTGACGTGCATGTTCGTCACGAACTCGTTCATGTTGTCGAGCGCGGACTGGTCCGGCTTGATCACGATGTCGAATCCGGGGTGCACGGGCTCGAGGTCGAAGTCGGTGATGACCACGGCCACCTCGACGAGTTCGTCGACCTCGAGGTCGAGGCCGGTCATCTCGCAGTCGATCCAGACGAGGCGGTCATTCGCGGTTGCCATGTGCACGATCCTATTCCCGGCCCGCGCACGCCCCGTGCGCAGGTGGTGCGCGGCCGGTGCGCGGCCGCGTCCGCGGCCGCGGCCGCGTCCGCGGCCGCGTCCGCGGCTGCGTACGCGGCTGGTGCGCGCTGGTGCGCGGTCGCGTCCCCGAACCCGTGAGCGGGCGAAATGCCCGGGCCGCGTCGCGAGGCACACGGGTGTTTCGCCCGCTCGCGGGCGCGGCGGTGCCGGAGGCGCGTGGGGCGGTGGTGGTGACGGCCTGGAGGCCCGGTGGCGGTCCGCTGGGCGGGCGTCGGGCCTCCCGGCTGGTCGCGTCCAGTGCGCAGAGCGCGAGCGGGCGAAATGCCGCGGTTGCGTGGCGGGACGGCGGGGTATTTCGCCCGCTCGGCGAGACGCTCAGCGAGACGCTGGGGAGGGGGCTGCGCTCCGGCCGCTCCGCGCCATCGCGAGCGGGCGAAATGCCCGGGCTGCGTCGGGAGGCACCCGGGTGTTTCGCCCGCTCGCGGAGGCGGAGGGGGCCGTGGTGGTGACTGCCTGGAGGCCCGGTGGCGGTCCGTCGGACTGGTGCCGCGCCTCCAGGCTGGTCGCGCTCAGTGCGCTCAGTGCGCACAGCGCGAGCAGCGCGAGCAGCGCGAGCGGGCGAAATGCCCGGGTCGCGTTGCAGGGGGCCCAGGCATTCCGCCCGCTCGCGGCCAGCTGGTCGGACGACGGCGGGCGCACGTGCGTGCGCCCAGTGCGCAGAGCGCGAGCGGGCGAAATACCCGGGACGCGTCCGGAGACACCCGGGTGTTTCGCCCGCTCGCGCAAGAGGGGGCGGGGCGTGGAAGGGAAGGGCGCGGGGGAGCTAGGACATCTCGCCGGCGCCGATGGCCTCGGCCTCGACTCGCTCCGGCTCGGCACCGTCGTCCACGCGGCGCAGGACCTTCGTGGTGCAGAGGATCACGACGAACGCGACGGCGACGGACGCTCCGGCGAAGACGTACGCGGCCGAGGGGGCGTACGCGTCGGCGAGCAGGGTCGCGACGGGCGGGGCGATGGCGCCGCCGATGAAGCGGACGGCCGAGTAGGCGCTCGAGGCGACCGAGCGGGGCAGGTCCGTGGCCTCCATGACGCACTCCGTGAGCACGGTGTTCAGCACACCGAGCACGAGTCCACCGATGATGACGCAGATGATGAGGCCGACCTGCGAGTCCACGACGACGGCCGCGGCGAAGAGGTCGAGTGCCAGCAGGGGCAGCGCGATCTTCAGCACCGTCGTCCTGCGGAGACGGGCGGTGAGCATCGGGGCGACCCAGACGGAGGTGATCGCGAGACCGAGGCCCCAGCCGAAGAACGTGAAGCCGATGCCGAGCGCACCGAAGCCGAGCGGGAACGGCGTGTAGGCGAGCAGGACGAAGAAGCCGATGTTGTAGAACAGCGCGGTCGCGGCGAGTGCGGCGAGCGCGGGACGGCCGAGGGCGCGGAAGGGCGCCGAGAGCTTCGTGGGCGTGGGCTTCTCGAGGCTGCCGGTCTTGAGGAGCGCCACGATCGCGATGAACGCGACGGCCATCAGGGTGGTGACACCGAAGAACGGGCCGCGCCAGCTCACCGACCCCAGCAGCCCGCCGACGAGGGGGCCGACGGCGATGCCGAGCCCGAGCGCTGCCTCGTACAGGATGATCGCCGAGGCGGTCCCGCCCGACGCTGCACCGACGATGGTCGCCAGGGCGGTGGAGATGAAGAGCGCGTTGCCGAGGCCCCAGCCGGCACGGAAGTCGATGATGCTCCACACGCTGTTCGACGTCGCGGCGAGGACCGAGAACACGACGATGAGCGCCAGACCGATGAGCAGGGTGCGCTTCGCGCCGATGCGGCTCGAGACCCAGCTCGTGAAGAACATCGCCACGCCGGTGACGGCCAGGTAGCTCGTGAAGAGCAGCTCGGTCTGCGCCGGGGTCGCCTTGAGCGATCCAGCGATCGCGGGGAGGATCGGGTCGACGAGGCCGATGCCCATGAAGGCGACGACGCAGGCGAAGGCGATCGCCCAGACCGCTGAGGACTGCTTGAGGATGGAGCCGGACTGGCCGGCAGGTGCGTGGGCGTTCACGCGGTGGTCTCCGTTCTGGTGGTGGTGCGCTGGGCGATCAGGACGGACGCGTGGTGCAGCACGTCCCAGTCGTCGTCGGTGAGGTCGGCGAACAACGGGCCGACCGTGTCGGTGAGCGTGGCGCGCCAGGCGGTGAGCCGGGCGCGGCCCGCGTCGGTGATCTCGATGAGCTGGCCGCGGGAGTCGTCGGGGTCGACGCTCCGCGTGACCAGACCGTCGGCGAGCATGCTCGTGACGAGCCGGGTCATCGTGGGCTGCGCCACGCGCGAGGCCGCCGCGAGTTCACCGAGCCGGAGCGGCTCGTCGGACTCGAGGATGCCGAGCGTGCGCCAGACCGCGGCCGACGTGGTGTTGCCCGTCGACTGCGCGGCGCTGCGGATCAGGCGGTTGACGGAGACGAGGAGCGTCTCGATCGTCTGCGCACGCGTTGTTTCCATAGCTGAACTATATAGCGATGCTATGCATTGCGCAACAGACCGGAACAGGCCGCAACAGGCACCGCCTGGTAGAAGGGAGGCATGAGCGACATCACCATCCACGAAGGCGACGAGTACACCGCGATCTTCCACGGCGGACCCTTCGACGGCACGACCGATACCCGCACCGCGACGAGCGACGCGCTGGACGACGAGGTCACGGTGTTCGCTGACGTCGAGGGCCTGCAGACGGCCTTCACCTACCGCGCCACCAAGTCCCGTCAGGTCCTCGACCAGACCTCGGTCGAGTACACCTACGAGCCGGGGGAGTCCGACCCGGTGGACGACCTCGCCGACCGTGGCGACCGCAGCGGCGAGTTCGACCGGGAGTAGAACCCCGCGCCGCCGCGTTGCACGGTCACATGCAGCTCGACCTCTGGACGTCCGCCTTCTGTGCGCCGTGCGCCGCCGCCCGCCGGGTGTCGGCCGAGGCGTCGGCGCTCGTCCCCGGGCTCGCCGTGACCGAACGCGACGTGGCGTCCTACCCCGACGACGCAGAGGACCTCGGCATCCGTTCCACGCCCACGATCATCGTGCGGCGGGAGGACGGGGCCGAGGTCTTCCGGTCACCCGGGGTCCCCACCCGCGACCAGCTCCTGCTGGCGATCGCCAAGGCCCTCTGACGCGGCGCCCGCAGTGCGGTCGCCGCCCGCCGCGCTGCCGGCGGCCGCCGTGCGCTCGCCGCCCGCCACGCGCTCGCCGCCCGCGGCCCGTTGGGAAGTCGGCGCCGCCACCACGACCGGCTCTGGCGGGTCGACCAGCGCCCTGGCCTTCCGCGCCAGCCGCTTCGTCGTCCGGATCGGCGCCCCGATCACGAGCGCGAGCCAGCCCAGCGCCGAGCGGTCCGATCCGCCCAGGGCGTTCTTCCGCTCCCAGGCCCGGCGCAGCACCCCGCCTCGGCTGCGGCGTGCGGGTTCCCGGTCGACGAGCGTCCCGGCGTCCCGCCGCGCCATGAGCTCGGTGAGCCGGCGCTGCCAGTCGTCGTCCGAGGCCGGGTGGAAGTAATTGTCGTGCATCCAGCTCGGTCGGACCGTGCCGAACCGGCCGTCCACCAGGTCGACCGAGTCGCCCTCGAGGCCGCTCGACACGAACACCTCGTTGATGAGGTGGCGGCCGATGCCGAAGTCCGTCAGCGTCAGCGCCGGCACACCACGTGCGGCCGCTTCGAGCACCGCCGTCGAGCTGATCGTCACGAGGGCCACCGCACGGTCGAGGTGTTCGGCCATCGGCCCGCTCTCGACCACGAGGTTCGCCGGTGCGTCGGCCGGCACGAGGTCTGGGTAGGGGTGTTCCTCGCGGTGTGTCTGGTGTTCGCCGGCGGCCGCGCGGGTCTTGATCACGACGCGCCACTCCGGGTGCTGCCGTGCGGTCGCGACGAGCCACTGCACGACGAGGGCCCGGTCGACGCGCTCCAGCGGGACGCTCGGCTGGGCAGCGAAGACGACGGCGTCGCGGACGGGCGCATCGGGCGCGCCCGTGCTGGCGCTGGCAGTCGCGCCCGTGCTGGCGCTGGCGCTCGCGCTCCGGGCGAAGGGCAGCGTCGCGAGCGCGAAGTGCGGCTCGACACCGCCCTCGATGGCCATCTCCTCGTACGCCCGCACCTCGCGGTGGCTGTGCAGCACGAACAGGTCGGCCCGCGCGCGGAAGAAGATGCCCTTCCACTTCGCCGGGAACGAGATGCCCGGCAGGCCGGACACCAGCACCGGCCGGTCCGGGATCCGGCGGTGCACCTCGTCGATGACGAGTTCGGCGACCGGGCCGATCAGGGACACGAGGACGGCGTCGGGCGGATCGACGCGGAGCTCCTCGACGACGGCATCGACGTCCTTCGGCGTCGGCGGCGTCGTGCGCAGGTGCGCGAGTCGTGCGTCGAGCCCGCGGAACGCCGAGCGCAGCTGCTTCGCGCTGGCCGAACGCGGCGTCGCGACGGTCCGCAGGTCGATGTCCCAGCCGGTCGGCGCCGCCGCGAGCAGGTGGGCGCCCCACTTGGCGAACGAGTCGGTGTCGACCAGGGCGACCACACGTCGGCCGCGGGGTGACGGGCCGGACGGGAGGCGCGCCTCCCGTCCGACGGTCGACGCACCCCCGCCAGCCGGCACGTCCAGGGCGCCGGTCTCGTCGACCGGGCCGCTCACGTGCCCTCTGCTCACGTGGTCTCCGCTCACGCGGTCTCTGCTCACGCGCCGACGCGGCGCAGCTTGGCGAGCGGCGCCCGCTCGCCGGCGGTCGGATGGGGACTGCATCCGCTCACGCGCCGACGCGGCGCAGCTTGGCGAGCGGCGCCCGCTCGCCGGGGAAGATCCGCTTCACCCCGTCACCGAGCGCGGTCTCGATGATCCGGATGTCCCGCGCCAGGGTCTTCAGGCCGTGCGGCTCGAGCGAGGCCGCGTGGTCCGAGCCCCACATCGTGCGGTCGAGCGTGATGTGCCGTTCGACGGCGGTCGCGCCGAGGGCGACGGCGGCGATCGAGATCTGCAGCCCCGGCTCGTGGCCGGAGTACCCGACCGGAACGCCCGAGTACCGGTGCGCGAGGGTGTCGATCATGCGCAGGTTCGCCTCTTCGGCGGGGAGCGGGTACGTCGACGTGGCGTGCATGAGCACGAGGCGGTCGGTGCCGAGGGCGTCGACGGCGGCGTCGATCTGCTCGAGCGTCGACATGCCCGTCGACAGGATGACTGGCTTGCCGGTCGCGGCGACGGCGGCGAGCATCCCGAGGTCGGTCACCGACGCCGAGGCGATCTTGTACGCGACGACGTTGAGGTCCTCGAGGAAGTCCACGGACGGCTCATCCCAGGGGGAGGCGAACCAGTCCAGGCCGCGCAGCGTCGCGTGGTCGCCGATCTCGATGTACTGGTCGCGGTCGAACTCGACGCGGTAGCGGTACTCCAGGTAGGTCATCTCGCCCCACGGGGTGCTACGGGGCGTGTTCTTCATGTGCTCGGGCGTGGAGATGGCCGGGGTGCGCTTCTGGAACTTGACGGCCTGCAGTCCGGCGTCGGCGGCGACGTCGATGAGCTGCTTGGCGATGTCGACGTCCCCGTTGTGGTTGAGGCCGATCTCGCCGATGAGGTACGCGGGGTGGCCCGCGCCGATCGTGGACGTGCCGATGGTGACGGTCATGGTGCTCCGTTCAGTGCGGGGGCTGCCCGCGTCGGGGATGGGTCGTGGTCCGGGATCTGGGGAGCGACGGCGTCGGCTGTGGCGTGGGCCGTGGCTTCGGCCGCGGATTCGGCCGTGACTTCGGCCGTGGCGTCGGCCGCGATCAGGTCGGTCTCGTCGTCGATGTCGATCGCGCCGGCGGGGTCGACGGCGATGAGTTCGACGCGGCCGTGGAAGCGGTGCCGGTGCTGCCGGAAGCCGTCGGTCCGCATGACGTACGAGGCGCCGGTCTCGCGGTACTCGGCCGCGCGGTCCTGGCGACGCGGACGGGTGGCCGCGTCGTGGTTCACGGCGACGGCGGAACCGTCGTCGGCGATGCGCCACAGGAACGCGTGCGACGGCGCTGCGGCGAACACGACGTCGGCGTGCCCCTCCGCGACGCGCCGGATCGCCGTGTCGAGGTCGTCCGGGTCGATGAACGGCGAGGTCGCCTGCAGGAACACCAGGACCTCGGGCAGCGCATCGCCGGCTGCCTCGAGTTCGTCGAGCACGTGGAGCAGCGCGGACTCCGACGACGCCTGGTCGCCCGCGAGGTCGGCCGGGCGTCGGACCACGTCGGCACCGGCGGCGCGGGCCTCGGCAGCGATGGCGTCACCGTCCGTCGTGACGACCACGGCGTCGATCAGTGCTGCGCTGCGTGCCGACTCCACGGCCCGGCGGACGAGCGACCGACCTCCGACCGTCCGGAGGTTCTTGCCCGGGATGCCCTTCGAGCCGGCGCGTGCGGGGACGACGGCGAGGACGGTGGCAGAGGAGTGCATCCCCCGCACGGTACGAAGCGCGGGTGTCCCGGAGGCGAACTGCGGGCAGACGACGGCCGAACCGTTCCGGAACCGCTCGAGCGGCGGGTCCCGGTTAGAATCGACGTCGCTCGCCTCCGTAGCTCAGTGGATAGAGCAGGTGGTTTCTACCCACCGTGCCGCGGGTTCGATTCCTGCCGGGGGCACGACGCGAACGGGCCGCCATCCGATCGGATGGCGGCCCGTTGCTCGTTCGTGGGGGTGCTGGATGCTGCGTGCTGCGTGCTGCGTGCTGCGTGCTGCTTGTCCGCGCCCGCTACTCGTCGTCGTCCGCGGCGCGGCGGCGGAGTTCGGAGGCGCTGATCGGCTGAGTGTGCGTCGCCTCGGACGTCTCGTCCGCGTCCGTGGGCTCTGCCGGCGCCTGGGTGATGCGGGTCGGGATCGACGTCGTGTTCGTCGTGCCCGGGGTCTCGACCCTCGGAGCAGGAGCGGACGCCGGGGTCGTCGGTGCGCCCGGGGTCGTCGGGACGTCGTTGGCGGGCGTCCGGTTGACGTGGGCGTCGGCCGAGGTGGGCGCCGGCGTCGCGACCGTGGACGACGCGGGACGGTCGGTGCCGCGGGCCGGGGTCACCCGATCGGAGGTCACCCGGTCGGTGTCGCCGAAGGCCTTGGTGACGGTGTCGTCGTCCACCACCTCGGTGTCGTCGGTGCCGCGGCTCGGGATCGAGCGTGCGGGTGACGTGGGGGTTCCGAGTGCCGGGCGCACGGGCGGTGCGGCGTCGTCACCGTAGACGCGGGTGGTGTTCTCGCCGTACGAGCGGGTGGCGTTGGCGTCCGACCCACCGCGGTTCACCGAGAACCCGGACCCTGCAGCGGGAGCGGACGCCGACCCGGCTGCGGCAGCGGGGGCGCCACCGGCGGGGGCCGACCCGGCGTTGGCCGGGGCCGTCGGCGCGGAGGCGGGCGTGCCTCCTGGACGCTGTGCCGGACGCAGGGACGTCGTCGTCGGCGTCGGGCGCTCGACGGGAGCGGCCTGAGCGGGCGCTGCCGGGGTCTGCGGGCGGGCGGTGCTGTTCTGGTCGGCGTTCCAGTCCTGCTGGCGCTTGATCAGGTCGGCATCCGGGTCGGGGGACTCGAACTTCCAGCGCTCGAGGTCGGCCTTGAAGAGCTTGCGAGCGCGGCCCGGACGGGCCTGCCACTCGAGCAGGCGGTCGCGGAACTCGGCGAGGGACTGGTCGGCCTGGAAGCTGAAGGTCGACGAGTTCTTCTTGATGTCGGCGATCTCGTGCTGTGCCCAGTTGGCGGCGAGGGGCGCACCCTGCACGGGGAGCAGCCGGAGCCGGATGTCGGCGTCCTCTGCCAGGTGGTCGGCGTAGCCGCGTTCGTCGTGCCCGAGCGAGCCCCAGGCAGCGGCCTTGCGCGCCGCGGAGATGATCGCCGCGACGGCGGCGTTCTTCGACTCGCGCTCCTGCAGGGCCACGACCCGCTTGGTCGCACCCCGTCCGATGAGTGCCGCGATGACGCCGGCGACGACGATGGCGACGAAGGGGATCACGGCACCCGAGATCACCCGCCACCCGTCGTCGGACGAAGTCCAGTCGGTCAGGTCGTTCCACCAGTCCATGCGCGCACCATACTCACGAAACGGTCAGGCCCCGGGGAGGACGAACGGCGTTCCGCGCATCCGACCCGAGATGATTCCAATCTGGAACATCATGACCAACGGAGGCAGTCCACGGCGTCGTCGGCGGACCACACGTTCGGCAGCTCGACGAACCGACGCTCGGTGGCGACGTAGCGACGGGCGCGGTAGGCGGTGTCGCCGGCGACGTCGATGCGGTCGACGTAGCCGACGATCTCGCCGTTGGCGCGGGTCACGCGGCTCAGGTCGTCGCGGACATCGAGGATGCGGTAGTCGCCGCGCGACCGGGAGAGCGGAACGGTGCGGATCCGCAGTGCGGGTTCGGTCGTGGTCTGCATCGTGGCCTCCTGGTCGGTGTGGTCTCGACGCTACGGGCCACCACCGACACGCCGGGGCTCTGCCGACGCATCGTGGACGGCGGGACGGGCGGTGCGTGCTGTGGAGGGGATGTCCCCTTCCGGCCCAGCCCGGATGTCGGCGGGGTAGGTTGTGACCATGACCACGTTCGTGCTCGCAGGTGGGTGTTTCTGGTGTCTCGATGCCGTGTACCGCACGCTCCAGGGCGTGCAGGACGTGGAGTCCGGCTACATCGGCGGTCGGGTGGAGAACCCGTCGTACGAGTTGGTGTGCACGGGCTCGACCGGTCACGCCGAGGCCGTCGCGGTCACTTTCGACGAGACGGTGATCCCGGCCGAGGTCATCCTCGACGTCTACTTCACGCTGCACGACCCGCGGCAGCTGAACCGGCAGGGCGCTGACGTCGGCACGCAGTACCGCTCGGCGATGTTCCCGGTGGACGACGCGCAGCGCGCGCTCTTCGAGCAGGCGATCCAGCGTGCATCCGACATCTGGGACGGCGGGATCGTCACCACGATCGAGCCGCTCACGACGTTCTACGCGGCGGAGGAGTACCACCAGGACTTCTTCGCGAAGAACCCCGGTCAGGGCTACTGCCTCGCAGTGGCACTGCCGAAGGTGAACAAGGTCCGCAAGGCCTACAGTCAGTACATCCTGGCGTCCTGATCCTCGGGCGTCGGGGCCACAAGGAGGTGGTCGAACGATGACGAACAACACCGGGACCTGGGTCGCGATCGGTCCGGCGGGTGCGGTGGGCAGCATCCACCGTGCCGCGGACGGTTTCCAGGTCGAGCTCTACGGACGAGGGCGCGCCGGCGGGCTCTACCCGTCGCTCGAGTCGGCGAAGGGCGCGGTCCACGCTGCGCTCGGCCCGCTCGCGGCGCGGCCCGAGTTCCGAGCGCACTAGCGGTCCAAGGCCGGACAGGAGGCCCGGGGGACTCGTCCTCCACAGGTCGCCTGATCGGGTCCACTCGCCACAGATCGAGCCCGGGGCTGCTTCCGCAGCCCCGGGCTCGATGACGATCGACGCATGAACGACATCATCACCGTCTGCGGAATCGTCGCCACGGAACCCCGTCACCTCGTCACCGAGACCGGCATCGCCATCACGAGCCTCCGGCTCGCCTCACCGTCACGTCGATGGGACCGGGCCAGCGCGGCCTGGGTCAACGGTGCGACCAACTGGTACACCGTCACCGCGTTCCGCTCCCTCGCGTCGAACGTGTTCAAGTCCCTGAAGAAGGGCGACCGTATCGTCGTCTCCGGCCGCGTCCGGATCCGCACCTGGGAGCGCGACGGCCGGGGCGGTACGTCGGTCGAGATCGACGCCGACGGCATCGGGCACGACCTGGCGTGGGGCATCAGCAACTGGGTCCGGGTGCCGCGGCAGGTGAACGACACGACGTCGGGGCACGGCGGGGTGCGGGGCGTCGATCCCCGGACCGGCGAGGTGCACGGCGGCGGGCTGGGCGCCGCTCCTGCGCTCGACGGTCCGCGGCACGAGCACGACACCGAGCACGATGCCGAGGCTGGTGCCGGGGCCCACCGCGAGGACGAGGACGCACCCGGGACCGACCACGGGACCGGGGCCGGGATCGACGACGGACTCGACGAAGCCGACCCGGTCGGGCCGTCGGAGCGCATGCTCGAACAGGACGGTGCCGCGTTCGACCCCGAGTCGCCGGACGACGACGGACCCCTCGCCCGGGTCGCCGCGTGAACCGGGCCGCCGCGTGAACCGGGTCAGACGCGCCGGACGGTCACCACTTCTGCGCGATCATCGCGATGCCGGACACCTGCTCGGTGTCCCAGTTCCCACCGCGCGGCAGCCCGGCGACCCGGCCGTCGATCTTGAAGGTCGCGCCCTGGATCCGCGGCTTGTTCGTCTGCGTCGCCTTCAGCCCGCGGAACGAGAAGCTCGTGTTCCACGTGCCGTTCAGGCCGGTCTGGCCCTTCCGGTCGCCGACGGTGATGCGCGTGTTCTGCACGGTGGAGTGCACGACGTCGCCGTTGAGTCGGGCGTTCGCCTCGGCGTTGAAGAACAGCCGGCCGTCCAGGTTGAGCTTGAGGGTTCCGATCGTCTTGTGGTTCACGATCATCGTCGCGACGTCGTTCTTGTACCAGCGCATCCCGATCGGCGTGAGCTTGTTCGTCGCCGGACCGAGGTAGCCGTAGGTGAACTTGCCGTTCTGCACGCGCTCCCAGATGTAGCGCGGCGTGCCCTTGCTCTCGGGGGACCCCTTGTCCGACTGGATGCCGAAGGAGTAGGCGTTGTTGTGGGCGTCGTGGACGTTGATGTACGACGAGTAGCCCGTGCCGGATCCGTTGGCGCTGATGCTCGCCGTGTAGAGCAGGTACGGGTCGCCCTTCGGGACGGCACCGGCGGCCGATGCCGGCGCGGCCGGTGCGACGAGGGCGACGGTGAGCGCGATCGCTCCGACGAAGGGGAGCGCGAGTCGGCGCAGTCGTGTGGCGTGCCTGGTCATGGTTGTCATCCCGTCCGTGATCCTGGATCGGTCCGCGTCGTGGTGAGCGACGGTCCCCGAGGTGGTTGGCGAGGACAACCTACGTCGTCGCCAGGGATCCCGACAGACCCCCGTCCCGCCGGGTGCGCGAAGCGGCGATCCCGTTCCGGGCGCGCGACGCACCGACGGGGTCACTACACTTGGGGCCGATATGGCTGAGTACATCTACCAGATGGTCCGCGCCCGCAAGGCGGTCGGCGACAAGCTGATCCTCGACGACGTCACGATGTCGTTCCTCCCCGGCGCCAAGATCGGCGTCGTGGGACCGAACGGTGCGGGCAAGTCGACGATCCTGAAGATCATGGCCGGTCTCGACCAGCCGTCGAACGGTGAGGCGAAGCTCACGCCGGGCTTCTCCGTCGGCATCCTCATGCAGGAGCCGGAGCTCGACGAGACGAAGACCGTCCTCGAGAACGTCCAGGAAGGCGTCGGCGAGATCCATGCGAAGCTCGCCCGCTTCAACGAGATCTCCGCGCTGATGGCCGAGCCCGACGCCGACTTCGACGCGCTCCTCGCCGAGATGGGCACGCTGCAGGAAGAGATCGACGCCGCCGACGCGTGGGACCTCGACTCGCAGCTCGAGCAGGCCATGGCCGCGCTCCAGTGCCCCCCGGGGGACGAGCTCGTCACGCACCTGTCCGGCGGTGAGAAGCGTCGCGTCGCGCTCTGCAAGCTCCTGCTCCAGAAGCCCGACCTGCTCCTGCTCGACGAGCCCACCAACCACCTGGACGCCGAGAGCGTGCAGTGGCTCGAGCAGCACCTGCAGCAGTACCACGGTGCCGTCCTGGCCGTGACCCACGACCGGTACTTCCTGGACCACGTCGCCCAGTGGATCGCCGAGGTCGACCGTGGTCGCCTCTACCCGTACGAGGGCAACTACTCGACGTACCTCGAGAAGAAGCGTGCGCGCCTCGAGGTGCAGGGCAAGAAGGACGCGAAGCTCGCGAAGCGCCTGTCCTCCGAGCTCGACTGGGTCCGCAGCAACACCAAGGGTCGTCAGGCGAAGTCGAAGGCCCGTCTCGCCCGGTACGAAGAGATGGTCACCGAGGCCGAGCGCACCCGCAAGCTCGACTTCGAGGAGATCGTGATCCCCGTGGGTCCTCGTCTGGGCTCGCAGGTCATCGACGCCGAGAAGCTGCACAAGCAGTTCGGTGAGCGCGTCATCATCGGTGACCTGTCGTTCACGCTGCCCCGCAACGGCATCGTCGGCGTCATCGGCCCGAACGGTGTCGGCAAGACGACGCTGTTCAAGACGATCGTCGGGCTCGAGCCTCTCGACGGCGGCACGCTGAAGATCGGCGACACCGTCGACATCTCGTACGTCGACCAGAGCCGTGGCGGCATCGACCCGAACAAGAACCTGTGGGAGGTCGTGTCCGACGGGCTCGACTACATCCAGGTCGGCAAGACCGAGATCCCGTCCCGCGCCTACGTCTCGCAGTTCGGGTTCAAGGGCCCGGACCAGCAGAAGCGTGCCGGCATCCTGTCCGGTGGTGAGCGCAACCGTCTGAACCTCGCGCTGACGCTCAAGCAGGGCGGCAACCTGCTGCTCCTCGACGAGCCGACGAACGACCTGGACGTCGAGACCCTCGGCAGCCTCGAGAACGCCCTGCTCGAGTACCCCGGTTGCGCCGTGGTCATCACCCACGACCGGTGGTTCCTCGATCGCATCGCGACCCACATCCTGGCGTGGGAAGGCCTCAACGAGGACGGCACGCCGAACTGGTACTGGTTCGAGGGCAACTTCGAGGCGTACGAGGAGAACAAGATCGAGCGCCTCGGTGCCGATGCCGCGAAGCCCGGGCGCGCGACGTACCGCAAGCTCACCCGCGACTGACCCGCGTGGCGAGACTGCACGCTCCCATCCGCATGCGGTGGAGCGACATCGACGCCTACGGCCACGTCAACAACTCCGCGATGCTGCGCCTGCTCGAAGAGGCGCGCATCGTGGGGTTCTGGGGTCCGGACGAGGGCGAGCTGTCGGCGGACGGCAGCCTGCCCGAGCCGATCATCGACGGTCGGCCGGGCTCCGGCACGATGACGGTGATCGCCGGACAGCGCCTCGAGTACCTCGCGTCGATCCCGTACCTGCGCCAGCCGCTCGACATCCAGATGTGGATCGGGCGGCTCGGTGGGGCGAGCGTCGACGTGTCGTACGAGGTCTGGTCGCCGGTCGGGCAGCAGCCGGCCGAGCTCTACACCCGGGCGACGACCGCGCTCGTCATGGTGGACGCCGCCACGAACCGTCCTCGGCGGCTGACCGCGGCCGAGCGTGCGGCGTGCGAGCAGTACCTCGAGGCCCCGGTGGAGTTCAGCCGCCCGTAGGGACCCGCATCATGCCCTCCTGCGCCACGGTCGCCAGCAGGCGTCCGTCGCGGGAGAACATCCGGCCGAACGCGAGCCCCCGGCCGCCCTGCGCGCTGGGGGACTCCTGCGTGTACAGGATCCACTCGTCGGCCCGACCGTCGCGGTGCCACCACATCGCGTGGTCGAGGCTGGCGCTCTTCACGCCGGGCGTGCCCCAGGCGACGCCGTGCCGCCGCATGATCGGTTCGAGGATCGACAGGTCGCTGGCGTACCCGAGGACCGCACGGTGCAGCGCCGGGTCGTCCGGCAGGTCGCCCTGCACACGGAACCAGACCGCCTGGTGCGGCACGTGCTCGCCCTGCACGTCGACGAACACCGGTCCCTCGACGTGCCGCAGGTCGATCGAGCGCTCGGCCCAGGCCTTGGCGACGGGGTGGTCGATGGTGGACAGGATCGACGCGGCGGACGGCAGCGACTCCGGTGACGGCGTGTCCACCGGGTACGGGTCCTGGTGTTCGACCCCGGTGTCCGGCACCTGGAACGACGCGATCATCGAGAAGATCGGCACGCCCCGCTGGTAGGCCTGCACGCGCCGCGTCGCGAAGGACCGACCGTCGTGGATGCGTTCGACGCCGAAGGTGATCGGCACGTCGATGTCGCCGGGGCGCAGGAAGTACCCGTGCATCGAGTGGATGTCACGCCCCTCGATGGTGGCCTGCGCAGCGACGATGCACTGGGCGAGCACCTGGCCGCCGAACACCCGCCCGCCGGGGGACCAGTGGTTCGCGCCGGTGAGGATCGTCTCACCCGTGCTCGCACCGGTGTCCTCGAGTCGGAGGGTCCGCAGGAAGTCGGGTTCGCCGTTCACGTGGTGCAGTCTACGAACACAGGGTGCGCCGGTAGGATCGGTTCGACATGGGCACCTCGTTCACGCTTCCCGACGCCGCCTCCCTCGGGGACCTCCGCACGTACCTCGGACGTGCCGCTCGGATCGAGGACGGTTCGGTCCGGTTCATCGCCGACTCCGGTGTCCTCGCGGTCTACACGGCGATCCTGTACCCCCTCGGACTCCTCGACGAGCTGCCGACGGTGCTCGGCCTCCGCACGTTCTCGCTCACTGAGCCCGCGACGATCGACGCCGTGGTGCCGCTGCAGTCCCTGCTCGAGCGGCTCCGGCTCCTCGCCGAGGCACAGGACGCCGAGCACGCCGACGGCGCCGACCCGACGCGGGCCACCCCGATCGAGGTCGAGCTCCCGCACGAGGTCCACACCGTGACGTGGGCGGCGATCTCCCCGCCCCGTGGCGGATGGGTGCCGCTGCCCGACGTCTCGCCGGAGCTGCTGCGCCGCGCCACCCGTGACGGCATCGCCGAGGTCGCCGACGCCGTCCCGACCAACGCGGGTGAGGCGATCATCCGCAAGGTGCGATCAGAGGTCTGGGGCCGTCCGGTGCCGGGCATCGAGCACCTGCCCGCTGGTGCAGGCTTCGCGGGGGAGAGCCTCGGCTTCCTCGGGCACGACCCGGTCCGCCTGTTCGAGACGGGTCCGTGGAGCCGTCTGACGACGTCGCGCGGGCACGTGCTCGTCAAACGCCGCGCCTGGACACTGAACCTGTAGCGAACGTCACGTCCTGGCCAGGTGGTTGGCTGGCCGCATGCACGTCTTGCTCACCGGTGCGTCCGGGTACATCGGTTCCTCTGTCCTCCGCGCCCTCGTCGCCCACGGGCACGAGGTGACCGCCATCGTCCGCTCCGACGAGAAGGCGCAGCACGTGCGTGACGCCGGTGGGCACGCTCTCGTCGGGGACGTCACCGACACCGAGGTCGTCGAACGACTGGTGCACGAGACCGACGGCGTCGTCCACACGGCGTCCGCGCCCGACGTCGACCCGGACTTCACCGCGACGGTCCTGCGCGCGTCCGCCGGCACACCGAAGCCGTTCGTGCACACCGGCGGCATCTTCACCTTCGGCGACTCGACGGACATCTCCGAGCAGTCGCCGATCGATCCGCCCGAGGCGACGTCGTGGCGCACGGCGAACGAGGCTGCCGTGCGGGCGAGTGACGTGCGGACCACGATCGTCGCCCCGGGCATCGTGTACGGGCGAGGTGCCGGCATCCCCGCGATGTTCGTCAGCGACGGCACCCAGCCGGTCACGCTGGTCGGTGACGGCTCGCAGCGCTGGACCACGGTGCACGTCGACGACCTCGGCGAGTTCTACGTCCTCGCGCTGGAGCGTGCCGAGCAGGACGGGTACATCGTCGCCGCGACCGGGGACAACCCGACGGTGCGCGAACTCGCCGAAGCGGGAGCGCACGGCGCACCGGTCGTCGCCGAGAGCGTCGATGCTTCGCGCGAGCGACTCGGCGGGGCCTTCGCCGACGCGCTGCTCCTGCACCAGGAGGCGTCCGGAGCCCACGCCCGCTCCGCCTTCGGCTGGAACCCGACGCACCCGTCCTTGGTCCAGGACCTCGCCACCGGCTCGTACGCGCGCTGAGGACGACGAACGGCCCTCGACGACGGCGTCAGCGCCGCCGAGGTTCCACAACATGCCGCGCGCCGTTCGCCGAGGTTCCGCGAATGGGACGAGGCGCCGGCGAGATGTGCAGATTTCGGAACCTGGGCGGCAGGAGGAACCTGGGCGGCAGTCGGAACCTGGGCGGGTGAAGGGCAGGCGTCAGTCGAAGGTGTTCGTCATGGCGTGCGCGGCGCGGTCGAGGTACGCCCAGAGCTCGGCCTCGTCGAGGGGTGCGAGCTGCAGGGACTCGACGGCCTCGCGCATGTGGTGCAGCCAACGCTCGCGGGCTTCGGACGTGATGCGGAACGGGTTGTGCCGCATCCGGAGCCGGGGGTGTCCGCGTTCCTCGCTGTAGGTGCCCGGCCCGCCCCAGTACTGCTGCAGGAAGGCCGACAGGCGCCAGATCGCGCCCTCGAGGTCGTCGGCCGGGTACATCGGCCAGATGACGTCGTCCTGCTGCACGCCCTCGTAGAAGCGGCGCACGAGCCGGTCGAAGGTCGGGGTGCCACCGACGCGGTCGAAGAGCGAGCCGGTGGCCGAGGCGCCGTGCTCGCCGACCCGAAGCGTGATGGGCTGCGCCGGAACACCCGGCACGCCGGGCATGCCGAGACCAGCCCCGCCGGGGCCACTGCTCGGAGGTGTGGGATCGGTCACTGGGAGTCCTTCCCACCGTCGTGGTGGTCGTCGGTGCGGATGGGCTGCCCGAGCACGTTGCGCTTGGTGCGTCGCGGCTTGGTCGGTGCCGGGGTGGGCCGCGTCTGCACGGACCGCAGGCCGTTGATCGAGGTCGCGTTCTCCCAGCCCTCGGGCATGATCATCGCCATCGCCGGCAGGGTGATGCCGAGCTCGTCGACGGCGTGCTTCAGGCGGGCGCGGAGTTCGCGGCCGACGACGTCGAGTTCGGAGGCGCGGGTCTTCACGACGAGGCGGAACACCATGCCGTCGGGGGAGACCGACTGCAGCCCCCAGATCTCGGGCTTCTCGACGATGCGCTGGCGCCAGCGGGGCTCCTGCGACATGGTGACGGCGGCCGCGAGCAGGGCGTCCTGCACGGCGTCGATGTCGGTGTCGTAGGGGACGGTGATGTCGACGAGGACGCGCGACCAGCCCTGGGACAGGTTGCCGACGCGCAGGATCTGCCCGTTCGGCACGAACCACAGGATCCCGTTGACGTCGCGCACCTGCATGACACGGAGTCCGACGTTCTCGACGACGCCCGTGGCCTGCCCGGTGTCGACGACGTCGCCGACGCCGGCCTGGTCCTCGAGGATCATGAAGATGCCGGACAGCAGGTCCTTCACGATCGACTGTGCGCCGACGGCGAGGCCCGCGGCGACGAGCGACGCGCCACCGACGATGCCGACGGCGGCGTCCGGGATCGCCACGGGGATGATGATCGCAAGGGCCACCACCACGACGATGACCGTCGCGAGGTTCTCGAGCACGCTGCCCAGGGTGCGGGTCCGCTGCACCACGCGCGCGGTCTGGACCGGCGACGCGATGAGTGCCTGCGTGTCCTCGGCGCCCTGACGCTTCTTCACGCCGTTCACGACACGGTCGACGATCTGCTTGATCATCCGGCGGAGGATCACGCGCAGGATGATCGCCGCGATGATCGTGATCACGATCGTGATCGGGATGTGCCAGGCGTCGACGAACTGGGTGAACGCGTTGGATGCCCACTTCGGGACGTCGGAGGTCTCTGCAGCCAAGGTCATATCCGGTCGATGCTAAAGGGCGGGGCCTCGGCGTTCCATGAGGAACGCCAAGACCCCGCCGATCAGTCACTCGAGCTCAGGCGTCGGCAGCCTGCACCCGGAGCGCACGCTCCGTGCCCGCGACGCTCTCGGACACGATGCGACGCAGCGCCGGGGTCTCCGGGTGCGCCTCGAGCCACGCGTGGGCGGCGTCGCGGAGCTCGGCCGACGCGAGCGGCGCCGGGTAGAGGCCCGAGACGATGGTGTCGGCCATGTGGTAGCTGCGCTCGGCCCAGATGCGGGTGAGCACCTCGAAGTACTTCGGCACGAGGCCTTCGAGCACGACGGGGCTGTTCACGTGCTGGAACCCGACCGTGGTCTGGCGCACGATCGCGTTCGGCAGCTCGGACGAGTCGACGAGCGACGCGAAGGCGGCCAGCTTGCCCTCGGCGGTCGGGATCGTCGCACGGGCGCGGGCCGCGGCCTGCTCACCCGACGCGGTCTTGTCGGCCGCGAGTTCGGCGTCGACCTCGGCATCGGAGGCGGCACCGGCGAGCACGAGGCCCTCGAGCAGCTCCCAGCGCAGGTCGGTGTCGATCTCGAGCCCGTTCAGCGTGACCGAACCGTCGCGCAGCCCCTGCAGGGTGGCGACGTGCTCGGGCGTCGACGCGATCTGTGCGAAGAACTTCACGAACTGGAACTGGGCGTCCGACCCGGCCTCGGCCGAGGCCGCGAGCTGCCAGAGCGTCTCGCCCACCGTGCGGACCGTGGCGTCGACCTTCGACGGCGCGACGTAGTTGCGCGTCGTCAGGAGCAGCTGCGACAGGGTCGTGCGGATGGTCGTCGACTCGGACTCGGTCGCGATGTTGCCGAGCGCGAGCCGGACGTAGTCGCTGGCGGGCGACTCGGCGTCGCGCGTGGCGTCCCACATCGCGCCCCACACGATGGAGCGGGCGAGCGGGTTCGCGATGGCCGCGAGGTGCTCGATCGCCGTCGTGCGGGACTGCTCGTCGAGACGGATCTTGGCGTAGGCCAGGTCGTCGTCGTTGAGGAGCACGAGGTCGCCGCGCTGCACGCCGACGAGCTCGGGGACCTCGGTGCGTGCGCCGTCGACGTCGATCTCGACGCGGTGCACGCGCTCGAGCTTGCCGCCGGACGACGCGGTGTCGGCACCGAACGGCGCGGAGTCGTCCGTCCCGAAGGAGTAGACGCCGATGGCCAGACGGTGCGGGCGGAGCGTCGGGTAGTCGGCCGGCGCTTCCTGCAGGACGGAGAACGAGGTGATCGCGCCGGACGCGTCGACCTCGATCTCCGGGCGGAGCGTGTTGACGCCCGCGGTCTCGAGCCAGAGCTTCGACCACTCGGACAGGTCACGGCCGCTGGTGGCCTCGAGCTCGACGAGCAGGTCACGCAGCTCGGTGTTCGAGTGGTGGTGCTTCTTGAAGTAGGCCGACACACCGGCGAAGAACGCGTCGATGCCGACCCACGCCACGAGCTGCTTCAGGACGGAACCGCCCTTGGCGTACGTGATGCCGTCGAAGTTGACCTGGACGTCCTCGAGGTCGTTGATCGTCGCGACGATCGGGTGGGTCGAGGGGAGCTGGTCCTGGCGGTAGGCCCAGGACTTCTCCATCGCCTGGAACGTGGTCCAGGCCTCGGTCCACTCGGTGGCCTCGGCGGTGGCGATCGTGGAGGCCCACTCGGCGAACGACTCGTTCAGCCACAGGTCGTTCCACCACTTCATGGTGACGAGGTCGCCGAACCACATGTGGGCGAGCTCGTGCAGGATCGTGACGACCCGGCGCTCCTTGATGGCGTCGGTCACCTTCGAGCGGAAGACGTAGGTCTCGGTGAACGTGACCGCGCCCGCGTTCTCCATCGCGCCGGCGTTGAACTCCGGCACGAAGAGCTGGTCGTACTTCTCGAACGGGTACGGGACGTCGAACTTCTCCTCGTAGTAGGCGAAGCCCTTCTTCGTGGTCTCGAACACGTACTCGGGGTCGAGGTACTCGGCCAGCGACTTGCGCGCGAAGACGCCGAGCGGGATGGTGCGGCCGTCGCTGCTCGTGAGTTCGTCGCGGACGACCTCGTACGGGCCGGCGATGAGCGCGGTGATGTAGCTCGAGATGGTCGCGGTGGGCGGGAAGGCCCAGGTCGCGTTCTCACCGTCGACGTGGGGCTCGGGCGTCGGGGAGTTCGACACGACCTGCCACCGTGACGGCGCCGTCACGGTGAAGGAGAACTGTGCCTTGAGGTCGGGCTGCTCGAACACCGCGAACATGCGGCGCGAGTCGGGGACCTCGAACTGGGAGTACAGGTACACCTCGTCGTCCACGGGGTCGACGAAGCGGTGCAGGCCCTCGCCGGTGTTCGTGTACAGCGCGTCGCTGACGACCACGAGCTCGTTCTGCTCCTGCAGGTCGTCGAGCTGGATGCGGACGCCGTCGTTCACCGCGGCGACGTCGAGCGCCGTGCCGTTCAGGGTGACGGAGTGCACGGTCTTCGTGATCGCGTCGATGAACGTGGACGCACCGGCGGTCGCGGTGAAGCGCACGCGGGTGGTGCTGCCGAACGTCTCGGCGCCGCGGGTCAGGTCGAGCTCGACGTCGTACGTCTGCACGCTGACGATGCCGGCACGTTCCTGGGCTTCGGTTCTGGTGAGGTTCTCTCCGGGCACGCAACGCTCCATCTTCGCTGAGGACGCGGACGATCGTGGTCCGCGAGGGGGAGTCCCGGCACGGCGTCGTGCACCGGCGGGACGGTCATCCCCAGCCTAGCGACGCCGCGTACGCTCGGAGCGTGAGCGAGACGACTGTGGACAAGACGACGGAACACACGAAGGAACACACGACCGAACGCACCACCGTGGAGTTCTGGTTCGACCCGAACTGCCCCTGGGCCTGGATGACGAGCCGCTGGGTGGGCGAGGTCGCCGAGCACCGCGACCTCGACGTCACGTGGAAGGTGATGAGCCTGTTCGTCTTGAACGAGGACCAGGACATCCCCGACGAGTACCGCGAGCGGATCCACAAGGGGCAGCTCTACCCGCGCATCGTCACGGCGGCGCGGCTCCGGCTCGGCCAGGACATCGTGAAGCCGCTCTACGACGCCCTCGGTGAGCACATCCACCACCGCCAGGAGCAGGACCCCGACCAGGTGGTCCCCGCCGTGCTCGCGGAGCTCGGCCTCGACGCCGACCTGCTCGAGTACGCCTGGACGGACGAGGTCGACGCCGCCGTGCGTGTCAGCCACCAGGACGGCATCGACCGCGTCGGACAGGACGTCGGCACGCCCGTCATCGCCGTCGCCGGCACCGCGTTCTTCGGCCCGGTCATCTCCCCGGCACCCAAGGGCCAGGAAGCGCTCGACCTGTGGGACGGCGTCGTCGCCGTGGCCAAGTACCCCGGCTTCTTCGAGCTCAAGCGCTCGCGCACCGTCGGCCCGGTCTTCGACACCACCGCCTGACGCTCCGGCAAGCGGACGGGAGGCGCGGCTCGCTCCCGCCCCTCGGCTCGCGTCAGGCGAGCGGCAGGCGCATGAGCGTCAGGTCCAGCCAGCGGTCGAACTTGCGTCCGACCTCGGGCACGACCGCGACCGTGCTGAACCCGAGCTTCTCGTGCAGCGCGATCGACCCGGTGTTCGTGCTGCAGATCCCGGCCATCATGACGTGCCGGCCCTCGGCGGTCGCCCGCTCGACGAGCGACCGCATCAGGGTCGAGGCGATGCCCCGACCGCGGAACGACTCGACCACGTAGACGCTGTGCTCGACGGTCAGCCGGTACCCGTGGTGCGGCCGCCACTGCGAGTACGTGGCGTACCCGGCCACGGTGCCGCCGACCTCGGCGACGAGCACCGGGTACCCGTCGCCCTGCCGCTCGGCCAGCCAGCCGTCGAAGTAGGCGCGGGGGTGCGGGGTCTCCTGCCAGATGGCGGTGGAGTGCAGCACGGCGTCGACGTGCAGGGCGTGCACGACGTCGAGGTCGCCGGGTCCGCAATCGCGCACCACGACCGGATCCGTCCCGCTCGTCGCATATGCTGTCGTCATGTCTCACATCGTAGACGACGAGCCGGGTCTCGCGGAACGTGCCCTCGGCGAGCGCCTCCAACGCCTGCGCACCGAACGCAAGTGGAGCCTCACCGAGCTCGCCGAGGAGTCCGGTGTCTCCCGCGCGATGATCAACCGCGTCGAGCGCGGGGTGTCGAGCCCCACCGCGACGATCCTCGGCCGGCTCTCCGGCGCCTTCGGCCTGACGATCTCGCAGCTCCTCGACGAGGCCCTCGAGCACGAGGTGCCCAGGGCGACCGACCCCGACGACGCACGTGGCATCCAACGCGGCGCGACCGCGGAGTCCTGGACCGATCCCGACACCGGGTACCGCCGACGTCCGGTCTCGAGTGCGGCGTTCCCCGCGGACGTCACCGAGGTGCGCCTCCCGGCCGGCCGCGAAGTGGCCTACCCGGCGTCCGCCTACGCGTTCCTGCGGCACTGCATCTGGGTGGTCGACGGCGTGCTCGAGCTCGTCGTCGGCGGCGAGCCGACGCGGCTCGCCGCGGGCGACCGGATCGAGCTCGGTGACCCCGCCGACGTGGTCTACCGGAACCCGGGCGAGGGGCCCACGCGGTACGTCGTCGTGGTGGTCCGGGGGCAGTAGTCGCAGGAATAGGATCGGTTCCATGCGCATCCACCTCGGAACGGACCACGCCGGCCTCGAGTTCAACCAGACCCTCGCAACGCACCTGACCGAAGCCGGGCACGAGGTCGTGGACCACGGACCGACCGAGTACGACGCGCTCGACGACTACCCCTCGTTCTGCATCAACGCCGCGCACGCCGTGGTGCAGGACCAGCGGGCCGGCGTCCAGGCGCTCGGCGTCGTGTTCGGCGGCTCCGGCAACGGCGAGCAGATCGCTGCGAACAAGGTCGAGGGCGTCCGCGCAGCACTCGTCTGGAACGAGTCGACCGCACTCCTCGCGCGCCAGCACAACGACGCGAACGTCATCTCGATCGGTGCCCGCCAGCACACCGAGGACGAAGCGATCCGCTTCGTCGACCTGTTCATCGCCGAGCCGTTCTCGGGCGAGGAGCGTCACGCGCGCCGCATCGCGCAGCTGGCCGAGTACGAGCAGACGGGGCACATCGCCGGCAAGCAGATCGACGGCTCGGCCGAGTAGACAGGTCCCATGCCCGAGGGTCACTCCGTCCACCGAATCGCCAACCAGTTCACCCGGCACTTCGTCGGCAAGCGCTGCGAGGTGTCCAGTCCGCAGGGGCGGTTCGCCGCCGGGGCCGCCCAGATCGACGGCAAGCGGATGATCGCCGCCCGTGCGGTGGCGAAGCAGATGTTCCTCGAGTTCGAGGGCGACCTGTTCCTGCGGGTCCACCTCGGGCTCTACGGTGCGTGGGACTTCGCCGGCGACCTGTCGACCGCCACGGCGCTGTCCGCCGACGACGACGGCGAGGAATCGCTCACCTCCATCGGTGCTCCCCGCCTGGCGCGGTACCGGATGGCCGAGCAGGAGAAGGTCGAGGACCCGATCGAGTCCTTCCCGCCGGACCCCGTCGGCCAGGTGCGCGTCCGGATCCTGACCGAGGACACCGTCGCCGACCTGCGCGGTCCGACGGCCTGCGTGGTGGAGACCCCGGCCGAGGTGCAGCGTGCCCTCGACAAGCTCGGCCCCGACCCGATGAACGACGACGGTCCCGAGGCCGAGAAGACGTTCGTGGACAACGTCCGGAAGCGGAACGTCGCCATCGGCCAGCTGCTCATGGACCAGTCCGTGGTGAGCGGCATCGGCAACATCTACCGGGCCGAGCTGCTGTTCCGGCAGCGCATCGACCCGTACAAGGTCGGCAAGAAGATCACCGTCAAGCAGGCGAAGGCGCTGTGGGCGGACTGGTCGAAGCTGCTGCACGACGGCGTCCGCGACGGCCTGATGATGACGATGGACGGCCTGTCCGACGCCGAGTACGAGAAGGCGCAGCGCTCGCGCAAGGACCGGCACTGGGTCTACCACCGCCAGGGTGAGCCCTGCCGGGTGTGCGGCACCGAGATCCGGATGGCCGACATGGCCGGCCGGAAGCTCTACTGGTGCCCGAAGGACCAGAAGTAGCGCGCTTCAGAGCTCTGAGTACGTGAGCCGTCCGGCGATCGCGGTCGCGAGCACGCGCATCGACCGCAACGAGGACGACGACGCCGCCAGCGGGTCCGACTCGACGAGCACCAGGTCGGCGACGTCGCCGACCGCGATGCTGACCCGTCCGTCCGTCGAGCCCTGCCACGCGGCGAGCGCGGAGAGCCGTTCGGCGGGGTGCCACGGGTCGCGGCCGTCCCGGTCGCGTCCGACGGCCGCGGCCATCGAGATCCACGGGTCGAGCGGCGCGACGGGGGCGTCCGACCCGAGCAGCAGCCGGGCACCGGCTCGGGCGAGCGACGCGAACGCGAAGGCACGGTCGGTGCGGCCGGCCCAGTGCCGGTCGGCGATGTCGCGGTCGTCCATGGCGTGCTCGGGCTGCACCGAGGCGGCCACTCCGAGCCTGGCGAACCGGTCGACGTCGGTGTCGACGAGCAGTTGCGCGTGCTCGATGGTGCCGCGGGCGCCGACGGCTTCGAAGACGTCGAGCGCGAGGGTGTTCGCCCGGTCGCCGATGGCGTGGATCGCGGGGACGAGTCCGGCGTCGACGGCTCGGCGGGTGATCGCGACGAGCTCGTCGAACTCCCACGCCAGCACGCCGGATCCGTCGGTCATGGCTGCGGTCCGGGTGCCGAGCGAGCCGTCGGTGACGACCTTGAACGGCCCCATCGTGAGGAGGCCGCGGGTCCGGTCCACGACGTCGCCGGTGCGGAGTCCGCGGTCGATCGCCGCGTCGAGTTCGGCCGGGTAGACGCCGGACGCCACCCGGAGGGCGTCGGTGCCGGCGTGGATCCGGCGCGCCCAGCGGTCGAGGCCGAAGCGCATCTCGAGGTCGACGATGCCCGTCACACCGCGCGCGGCAGCGGCCTCCACGGCGTCGGCGACGTACCCGTCGAGCAGGTCGTCCGGCACCTGCGAGAGTGCACCGGTCACGTCGAAGGCGTCCTGCTCGCGCAGGATCCCGTCGTCGCCCGCCTCGAGCGAGCGGCCGACGAGTGCGGAGAAGTGCGCGAGCGCGAGAGCGTTGCACCAGACCGCGTGCAGGTCACCGCTGATGACGACGGTCGGGAGGCCCGGTGCGGCTTGGTCGAGCAGCTCGCGTCGTGCGGGGGTCGGCCACAACCCGTCGCGGTAGCCGTGGCCGATCAGCACGCGGTCCGGCACCCCGGTCCGCGCGACCGCGGCGAGGAGGCCGGCGGTCGACTCCGCGGAGTCGCAGCCGGATACGTCGACGCGGCGGCGCACCAGGGCCCACTGGTCGAAGTGCGTGTGGTGGTCGCGGAGGCCGGGGCCGAGCCAGGCTCCGGCGGCCTCGACGACCTCGGTGTCGGGGCCGGCGGGGTCGAGCGTGCCGGCCGGCGCGATCTCGGTGACCAGGCCGTCGGCGATGCGGACGTCGGCAGGGGCCCCGGAGGTGCCCACCCTGCGGACGGTGCGGAGCAGGATCTCGCTCATCGCGCCTCCCGGCTGTCCGTCGTGGAGCCGACGGACCGGACCCGCTCCATCTCGTCGGCGAGCGCCGGCGACGCGTAGGGGCCGTCGCCGCGCAGGCCGGCGATGATGCGGTCGACGACCTCGGGCGCCTTGTTCTGGGAGAGCTTCGCACGGGCGTCGAACCGGGTGACCCGGATACGGATGCCCACGGTGCCCTTCGCCATCCGGCGCGCGGTCTCCTCGTCGATCTCGAGGGACACCGGCTCCGGCATGACCTGTTCGAAGTGGTCGACGAGCTCGCCGAGCACCCGGAAGTTCTCGTCGTCGGACAGCAGCTCCGGCGTGCCCCACAGGTGGGCGGTGACGTGGTTCCAGGTCGGCACGAACTGCTCCGGCGGGTACCAGGCGGGGGAGACGTAGCCGTGCGGACCCTGCACCACGACCAGGACCTCATGGCGGCCGAGTTCGTGCGCGAGTTCGTCGGGGCGGCCGACGTGCGAGACGAGGACGACCTGGTCGGGGTCGTCGTCCGGCCCGGGTGTCTCGAGCAGGAACGGGTAGTGCGACGCGACGATCCCGGCGTCGGTGTGCGACACGATCGTGGCCCACGGGTTGCCGGCGACGAGGCGCTTGACCTCGTCGACGTCCGTCATCAGGAAGTGGGGTGTGTGCCGCATGGTCCGAGCGTGGCACACGGCCCCGGTCGAGCGCGACACCTGTCGTTTCGCAAGTGTTTCAGAACGGTAAAAGTTTCAGAGTTCATTGAAAGAAGCATTGTGCCGGATGCTCGAACGGGCCTAGCTTCACTCATCAACGACGACCCGAGGAGACCCCCATGCGACGCAGGACCATCGCCGCCCTGGCCACGGCAGCCACACTGGCGCTCGTGGTGACCGGCTGTTCGGCGAGCGGCACGGCCGACTCCGCCGGCGGATCGAGCCTGGTGTACGCCACCGGCGAGCCCGACCACCTGACGCCCGGACGACAGACCGTCGCGTTCGACCAGGTGCAGAGCCTGTTCGCGCCGCTGACGCAGACCGACGCGAAGGGCGAGCTCCACGACGTCGCCGCGAAGAGCGTCGAGAGCGACGACGCCACCACGTGGACCATCACCCTCCGGGACGGCTGGACGTTCCAGAACGGCGAGGCCGTCACCCCGGAGAGCTACGTGAAGGCCTGGAACCACGTCGCCTACGGCCCCAACGCGTGGGAGAACAGCGGGCAGCTCGCCGCGATCGTCGGGTACACGGACCTCAACCCGGCGAAGGGCACCCCGAAGACGAAGGAGATGTCGGGGCTGAAGGTCACCGGCAAGGACACCTTCACGGTCACGCTCACCCACGCCGACAGCCAGTTCCCGCTCCAGCTCAGCCAGGCCCAGACGGCGTTCTACCCGATGCCGTCGGCCGCCTACGAGGACCTGAAGGCGTACGACGAGAAGCCGATCGGCAACGGCCCCTACGAGATGCAGTCGGCGTGGAAGGCGGACAAGGAGTTCACCGTCACCGCGTGGAAGGACTACGAGGGCACGAAGCCGGTCACGAAGGACGTCACGTTCCGGAGCTACTCCGACATGAACACCGCCTACACCGACGTCCTCGCGGGCAACGCCGACGTGCTGTTCCTGCCGACCGACAAGATGACGAGCGCGAAGGCCGACTTCGGCGACCGACTGCACTCCTTCGACGCCCCCGGCATCGACTACCTCGGCTTCCCGCTCTGGGACGACCGGTACTCCGACCCCGACGTCCGTCGCGCGATCTCGATGTCGATCGACCGCGACGAGGTGAACACGGCAATCTACGGCGGCCTGTACGAACCGGCCACCGCACTCACGCCCCCGTCGATGTCCGGCACCGAAGAGGGCATCTGCGGCGACGCGTGCGAGTTCGACCCCGCGGCGGCGAAGCAGCTCCTGGCGAAGTCCGGCGGCTTCGACGGCACGATCACGCTCGTCTACCCCGGCGGCAGCGGCCTCGACTCGCTCTACGAGGCGTACGCCAACCAGATCCGGCAGAACCTGGGCGTCGACACCGTCGCGAAGGCCACCACCGACTGGGCCTCGTACTACTCCGAGCTGACGGACAAGAAGGTCGCCGGCCCGCACTTCGGTCACTGGGGTGCGCTGTACATCAGTCAGCAGAACACCCTCCGCGCCCTGTTCACCCTGGCCGGAGGCTGCTCGCCCTGCACCGGGTACTACCAGTCCGACACCGTCGACGCGCTGCTGGCGAAGGCCGACTCGGCCGGCTCGCAGGACGAGGCGAACGAGTACTACACGAAGACGCAGGAGGCCGTGCTCGAGGACTTCCCCGTCGTCCCGACCTTCTTCGACAAGTACTCGTACGTCACGAGTGACAAGGTCACGAAGCTCCCCGCGGTCGCCGGCAGCCCGGTCGTCGCGCAGATCGCCGTGAAGTAGGGCACCACCACATGGACCAGCGCACCATCCTCCGCCTGGCGGCCGAGGTCCCCGACCACGACGGCTTCCCGCTCGTCGACGACCTGCACGCCCGGTTCGACGCGCTCGCAGCGTCCCACCCGGACCAGGTCACGGTCACCCGGATCGGCACCAGCCGGCTCGGCGAACCACTGCACTCCTACCGGATCGGCACCGGGTCGCACGCCGCCGTCGTGGTCGGCGGCGTGCACCCGAACGAACCGATCGGTTCGTGGACGGCCCTGCACCTCGCCGAGACGGTGCTCACCGACGACGACGCCCGTGCGCTCGACGTCACCTGGCACATCGTCCCGACGATCGACCCGGACGGCATGCGGCTCAACGAGGCGTGGTTCCACGACCCGCACGACCGGGTGTTCTACTCGCGGCACTTCTACCGCCCGGCACCGGACAGCCAGGTGGAGTGGACGTTCCCGAACAGCCACAAGTCGGTGTACTTCGACCAGGTGCTGCCGGAGACGCTCGCGTTCATGCGGCTCATCGACGACACCGAGCCGGACCTGCTGGTGTCGCTGCACAACGGCGAGATGGGCGGGGTCTACTACTACCTGTCCGAGGACCTGCCCGACGTCGTCGACACCCTGCACGCGGTCCCCGCCGCGCTCGGGCTGCCGCTCGACACCGGGGAGCCCGAGTCGCCGTTCCTGCGCGAACTCGCCCCCGCGGTGTTCGCGATGGACGGGATCGAGACCGCGTACGACTACCTCGAAGGACTCGGGGTCGACCCGGGCGAGCACATCCACGGTGCGTCGAGTGCGGCGTGGGCGATGCGGCACGGAGCACTGTGCATGGTGGCCGAACTGCCGTACTGGAGCCACCCGGACGCCGACGACCAGACCCCGACCGACGAGTCGTACGCCGACCTGCTGCGGCGCTGCTCCGCCGAACTCGGTGCCTCGGGCGAGGAACTCCAGCAGCTGCTCGACGAGGCGTCGCCGATGCTGTCGATCGAGTCGCCGTTCCTCGAGGCGTCGCGCGCCTTCGTGCCGATGCTCGTCGGCACGGCGGACACCGACCGCCGCCGGGCCGACCGCGAGCCGGCCGACCGGCGGGCCACCGTCGCGGAGCGCTTCGGCTGCGAGGACCTGGTCCGCTGCTTCCGGCTGCGCTACGGCGGCATGCTGCTGCGGGCGTTCGAGGCGGAGACCACCGCCGGCACGGCGTCCGCCCCGCTCCGGCGCCTGCGCGACCGCCTGGCGGAGCGCTACGCGCACTGGCAGGCGGACGCCGTCACCGAGGCGGACCCGATCCCGGTGCGGAAACTGGTGGGGGTGCAGTACGGGGCGATCCTCGCCTGCGCGAGCCACGTCGCCGAAGGCGACGACGGAAGGCACAGTGCGGACCCGACCCGCGCCTCCCATCCGCCCCTGGTCACCACGAGCAGGTCGGGAGGCGCGTGATGCGTCCGACGCTCGCCGTCGGTCGCCGGCTCGGCGGCCTGGCCATCGTGTTCCTCGGGGTGACGTTGCTCATCTACGCGATGACGTTCGCGCTGCCCGGTGACCCGATCCGGGCGCTCGGCGGCGACCGGCCGCTCAGCGACGCGGTCGTCCGCACGCTCCGGGCCGAGTACCACCTGGACCAGCCGCTCTGGCTGCAGTACGTGCAGTACGTCGGCGGGCTGTTCCGCGGCGACTTCGGCACCGACTTCAACGGGCAGTCCGTCGGGGAGCAGATGGCCTCGCGGTGGCCCGTCACGATCACCCTGGCGCTCACCGCGTGGGCCCTCGAGATCGTCCTGGGCATCGGGCTCGGGGTGCTCTCCGCCCTGAAGCGCGGGACCGCCCTCGACAAGACGGTGCTGGTCGGCACCATCGTCGTCGGTGCGATCCCCGTGTTCGTCCTCGGCGTCGCCCTGCAGCTGGTGTTCTCGGTGCGGCTGCACTGGTTCCCGGTCGCCGGCGTCACCGCAGGCTGGCCGACGGCGTACATCCTGCCGGCGTTCGTCATCGCGCTGTTCGGGCTCGCCGCGGTGTCCCGGCTCACCCGCACCTCGATGATCGAGACCCTCGACGCCGACTACGTCCGGACCGCACGGGCCAAGGGGCTCGCGCCCGGTCGGATCGTCGGCGTGCACGTGATGCGGAACTCGCTCATCCCCACCGCCACCTACCTGGCGACCGACCTCGGGTACCTGATGGGCGGCACCGTGATCATCGAGGGCATCTTCAACCTGCCCGGCGTCGGCAACCTGCTGTTCCAGGGCATCCGGTCGCACGAGGGCGCCGTCGTCGTCGGCATCTCGACCGCGCTCATCCTGGTGTTCCTCGTCACGAGCGTGCTCGTCGACCTGCTGCACGCCGCCCTCGACCCCCGCGTCCGGACCGGAGCAGCCGCATGACCACCTCAGCGCTCAGCGCCACCGTCGAACCCGTCGTCGGCGGCCGACGACGACCCCTGCTGGCCGCGGCCCGCACCCCGGGCTTCTGGGTGCCCGCCTCGGTCCTGGTCGTCGTGCTGCTCATCGCGTCGTTCCCGCAGCTGTTCGCCGGACTGTTCGGCCACGGTGACCCCCGGGTGTGCGACCTCGGGCAGAGCGGCGCCTCGCCGACCAGCGGGCACCCGTTCGGCTTCGACCTGCAGGGCTGCGACGTGTACGCCAACGTCGTGTACGGCACCCGGTCGTCGATCGCCGTCGCGGTGCTCACCACCGTGCTCGCCGGCATGGTCGCCGTCGTCGTCGGGACGATCGCCGGCATGGTCGGCGGCTGGGTCGACGCCGTGCTCGCCCGCCTGACCGACGTGTTCCTCGGCTTCCCGTTCCTCCTCGGCGCCGTCGTGGTGCTCAACAGCGTGGGGGAGCGGTCCGTGCTGACGGTGTCGCTCGTGCTCGCGCTGTTCGGGTGGCCGACGATGGCCCGGCTCGTGCGGTCGAGCGTCCGCAGCGTGCGGAACGCCGAGTTCGTGCTCGCCGCCCGCACGATGGGGCTGTCCACCTGGCGGATCACCACCCGGTACGTGCTGCCGTCGTCGATCTCGCCGCTGCTCGTGCTCGCGACCATCACCGTCGGCGGCGTCATCGTGTCCGAGTCGTCGCTGACCTACCTCGGCATCGGGCTCGAGAGCCCGGCGATCTCGTGGGGGCTGCAGCTCTCCGCCGCGACGTCGCAGTTCCTCCGCGCCCCGCACATGCTCATCGCACCCGCGACGTTCCTCGCCGTCACGGTGCTCTCCGTCATCGCGCTCGGCGACACGCTGCGCGCCGCGCTCGACCCGCGTCGGCGCTGACCTCCACGGTGCACGCCGCGTCGCGGTGGGCACCGTCGCGGCCGACGCGCCAGACTCGAACCACCGCCCTTCGAAAGGACCACCGTGACCGACACCCTCTCCGCGTACCGGAAGACCCTGCCCTACATCCACGAGTGGGTGTCGTACAAGGTCTGGCAGCTGCGGGTGCCGGGCGTGCAGGTCGCCATCGGGTTCGGCGGCGAGGTGCTGTTCGACGAGGCCTGGGGCTACGCCGACGTCGAGGCCGGGCGCCGTCTGACCACCACCGACCTGTTCCGCATCGCCTCGCACTCGAAGACGTTCACCGCGACGGCACTGCTCCAGCTCGCCGAGCGCGGGTCGCTCCGGCTCGACGACACCGTCGGCACGTACATCCCGGCGCTGGTCGACGGCGGCTCCCCGCTCGCCGACGCCACGATCCGTGAGCTCATGGAGATGGGCGCCGGGGTCATCCGCGACGGCCACGACGGCGACTACTGGTCGCTCATGCGCCCGTTCCCCGACGAGCAGGAGCTGCTGGCGCTCGTGCTCGACCGCGGACAGAAGGTCCCCGCCGGGTCGTCGTTCAACTACTCGAACCTCGGCTACTCGCTGCTCGGGCTCGTCATCGCCGCGGTCTCCGGGCAGTCCTACAACGACTTCGTCCGCGAGTCGATCACCGAACCCCTGGGCCTGCGGAACACCGGCCCGGACTGGGACCCCACGCGCGCCGACGACTTCGTGGTCGGCTACACCGGGTTCCACACCGCGCGGCAGCGGCAGCGCATCGACCACGTGGACACCCACGCCATGGCCGCCGCCACCGGGTTCCACGGCACCGCCTCCGACCTGGTCAGGTACTTCTCGCAGCACGTCATCGGGGCCGGCAGCCTGCTCGACGACCACTCGAAGCGACTCGCGCAGCGCAAGGCCTGGAGCGCCACCGACGACCCGGCCGCCCGCGGCTACGGCGCCGGGTTCATCGTGGACCGCATCGGAGGGCGCGACGTCCGCGGCCACTCGGGCGGGTTCCCCGGGCACATCACGCAGTCGCTGTTCGACCCGGCATCCGGACTCGTCGTGTCCGTCATGACGAGCGCCGCCGCCGGGCCCGCCACCCTCATCGCCACCGCCGTCGTGCAGATGCTCGACGCCGCGGCGGACACGTCCGCGCCGGGCACCCCCGTGCCCGACGACGTCGACACCGCCGCGTACACCGGACGCTTCGCCAACCCGTGGGGCGTCAGCGACATCGCCCGCATCGGCGACCGGCTCGTCGAGGTCGACCCGTCCGGACCCGAACCGCTCGACACCCCGACCCGGCTCGAGGTCGTCGACGCGGACACGCTCCGGATGACGCACGGCAACCGCTTCGGCTCGGTCGACGAGGACATCACCTTCACGCGCGACGCCGACGGCGCCGTCCGGTCGATCCGCGCCGGCGGTGGCATGACCGAGGAACCGTGGACGATCCCGACCGAGTCGCCCGAGGTCGCGGCAGGGCTGGCACCGTGAGCGACGTCGACGGTCGGGGCGTCGGTGTCGGGCACGACGACGTCGTGCTCGAACCCGAGCGTCAGGCGTTCGTCGAGGAGTTCGCCCTCATGCTCAACGACGGTGCGGGCATGGCGCTCACCGACGCCCGCGTGCTCGGCTACCTCATGATGACCCGCGCGCCGCACTCGTCGTCCGCCGATCTCCAACGCGCCCTCGGCGCCAGCTCGGGTTCGGTCTCGATGGCGACGCGCCGGCTCGTCGACTCCGGGTTCGTGAAGCGGCAGATCGTCGCCGGCGAGCGCAGCCACTACTTCCGCGCCGAGGCCGACGTCTGGGGTTCCTGGCTCGCCGGCGAACGGAAGTACCTCGACCGGCAGCGCGACATCATCGGACACGGCCTGGCGGTGGTCGAGCACGCCGGCCGCACCGGGGCGGGCGACGTCGACGCCGAGGTCCGCGAGCGCCTGCTCAACGGCCGCGACTACATGCAGTGGTTGCAGGGCCACCACCACAAGATGCTCGAGGACTGGGAGGCGTTCAAGGCCGCCCGCGACCGCACCGACCGCTCGGAGACCCCATGACCGACGTCCTGACCGTCGACCACCTGTCCGTGACCTTCGACGTCGACGGCGCCGAGGTCCGCGCGGTCGACGACGCCTCGTTCACCGTCGGCCGCGGCGAGGTCGTCGCCGTCGTCGGGGAGTCCGGATCCGGCAAGAGCATGACCGCGATGACGGCGATGGGGATCGCGCCGGACGGCGCGCGCTCCTCCGGCAGCATCCGGCTCGGCGACCTCGAGGTGCTCGGCACCGACGAGCGCACCCTGCGCGGGGTCCGCGGCCGCAGCGTGTCGATGATCTTCCAGGACCCGTCGGCCGCGCTCAACCCGGTGTTCACGGTCGGGTTCCAGCTGGCCGAGGCCGTCCGCCGCGCCGACGCCTCGCACGACCGCGCCGCCGTCCGGCACCGTTCGCTCGAACTCCTGCGTGCCGTCGAGGTGCCGGAACCCGAACGCCGGCTCGGCCAGTACCCGCACGAGCTCTCCGGCGGACAGGCACAGCGGGTGATGATCGCGATGGCGCTCGCCGCCGACCCCGACCTGCTCATCGCCGACGAGCCGACGACCGCACTCGACGTCACGGTGCAGGCCGAGGTGCTCGACGTCCTGCGTGCGCTGCGCGAACGCACCGGCACCGCGATCCTCCTCATCACCCACGACATGGGCGTCGTCGCCGACATCGCCGACCGCGTGGTCGTCATGCGCCGCGGTCGCGTCGTCGAGACGGGCACCGTCGCCGCGGTCTTCGCCGCACCGTCCGCCGACTACACCCGTGACCTGCTCGCTGCGGTCCCACGCATGGGCACCGAGGTCGGCCGGGAGGCGCGGGTCGACCCCGTCACGGAGGCTCCATCGATCGTCCTCGACGTCCGGCACCTCGTGGTCGAGTACGGCGGTGCACTGCGCGGGCGGTTCCGCGCGGTCGACGACGTGTCGTTCACGGTCGGTCGCGGTGAGATCGTCGGACTCGTGGGCGAGTCCGGCAGCGGCAAGACCACCATCGGCCGCGCCGCCGTGGGGCTCGCACCGATCACGTCCGGTTCGGTCGTCGTCGAGGGCACCGACGTGGCAGTCGCCCGGCGAGCAGCGCGCCGGGAGATGCGGCGACACGTCGGCGTGGTCTTCCAGAACCCGCTCCGGTCGCTCAACCCGCGCTACACGGTCGGACAGACCGTCGCCGAGCCGCTCCGGCAGATCCTGCGCCTGCCGTCGGCCCAGATCGACGAACGGGTGGACCGGCTGCTCGCCGACGTCGGCCTGGACGGCGGGTACCGCGAGCGCTTCCCGCACGAGCTCTCCGGCGGACAACGGCAGCGCGTCGCGATCGCACGCGCCGTCGCACTCGACCCCGCACTGCTCATCGCCGACGAGCCGACGAGCGCCCTCGACGTCTCGGTGCAGGCCCGGGTGCTCGACGTCTTCCGTGAGCTGCAGGAACGCCTCGGCTTCGCGTGCCTGTTCGTCACCCACGACCTCGCCGTGGTCGACACGCTGTGCGACCGGGTCGTCGTGCTGCACGGCGGGAAGGTCGCCGAGCAGGGGAGTCGCGACGCCATCCTCCGGTCGCCGCAGGACCCCTACACGCGTCGACTCATCCAGGCCGCGCCGGTGCCGGACCCAGACGAGCAGGCAGTGCGCCGATCCGAGCGCCTGGCGGCACGGGCCGGCTGAGGGGCGCTCGCCGGCTCAGCGGCCCTGCGGTCTCGGCGTCGTTGCGGAGTCAGCGCACCTCGGCCGAGGCCCAGAGCGCGTTCACGCCCCGGCCCACCGGACGCAGGAGCGGGACCGCGACGAGCACCGTCGCCGCCAGGTAGGCCACGGTCTGCAGCAGCCCCGGGACGGAGAAAGCGATGCCGAGTGCCTCCTGCGGCAGCGCCGTGAGGAGGACCGTGTTCGACAGCAGCGCCGCGACGAACCACAGTGACGCCGCCACGGTGACGGTCCACCCGAACGCCCGCTGCGCGCCGTCCTCGTTCCGGACGGTCAGCACGCCGAACGCCACGAGTGCACCCTGCGCGACGACGACGAGCACCGCGGTGGCCCAGCCCGGCGCGGGCCACAGGAGCGCGAACGCCAGGACCGACACCGCGAACGCGAGCGCCCGACGGTCCCGAGCGCGCACCGCAGCGACGAGCACGACCGCACCCGCCAGCCCGGCGAGCACCGTGGCGACGAGGAGCAGTCCGTTCGGCAGGTCCCACGGCGCGAGCCAGATCGTCCCCACCAGTCCACGCGCCCCGAACACGATCGCTGCGACGACCGCCGCGGCCGAGACCACCCGAACCCCCGTGATGTTCTGCATGCCCGCACACTACGCGCAGCCCGCGCGGCGGGGAAAGCATGTTCTGTCCGGGCGGCTGACGGTCCTGGTTCGCGAACCGCGGGATTCGTGAACCAGAACCGTCAGAACCTCCGAGGGAGGTCGATCTCCGGTGCGCGGACCCGCTGCAGCGCGCGTCGCATGGAGGCGGTGGTGCTGAAGCCGAAGCGTGCAGCGACCTCGGCGGGACGGTCACCCCGGGTGAGTGCACTCCGGACGCCGAGGCTCCGGAACCACCGCCCGAGCTGGGCCGGCGTGCAGCCCGTGGTCTCGGTGCACCGACGCTCGAGGGTGCGCGGAGACATGCCGACGCCGTCGAGCAGGTCCGCAGTCGAGTGCCCGCCCGCCGGGTCGAAGAGCCGGTCGAGGACCCTCGCCAGGCTGTTGTCGCGCAGCAAGGGCGGTGGGTTGTCGTGGAGCACGGTCGTGACCACGAGTCGCGCGAGCGCATCCTGCTGCACGCCGTGCCACCGGCCGCCGTCGAGGTGACCGACGTGACGCAGCGCCAGCACGACGTCCGCCGACGGGAAGCCCGCGGGCTGGGTGGTGGCGATCGACGGGAGCGCGAGGACCTCGGCAGCGAGTGGCCCCAGCGTCGCCGATCCGACGACGACGCCGGTGTCGGCGAACAAGGCCTCGTGCGGGAAGTCGTACGAAGGAGCAGTTCGAGGCGGACCGTGCCGCTCGGGGTCGGAGCCGATCGACGTCGTCGGGTGCTGCTCGACCAGTGCGGCTCCACCAGCCTCGATGAACACGAGTGTGTCGTCGCGGTGGAGCCAGACCGGCCGGTGCCGGGTCGCGACCCAGGCGTGCGTACCGTCCGGATCGAGATCGAGCGTCCAGCGGTCGTCGTCGGATCGGATCTCCTCGCCGGGGCCGACCTCGAGGCCGACGGCGTCGATCAGTGCTCGGAGTGCGTCGCCCATCACCACGAGCATGTCCTGCGGGCCGTCCCGCGACGATCGGCCTCGGGAGATCTGTGGAGAGGGGGGATAACCCCACCCGGGGTGGGGAGGGGGCAGGATGGGGGAACGGCCCCGTGATCGCGAGGCTGGAGTCATGACCGACACCGACCGCCTCGACCAGGCGCGAACCGTCCCGCTGGACGACGTCACGCCCTCGCCCGACCAGGCCCAGACCGTCCCGCTGGGCGACTCCGTCCCACCTGGAGCCACCAAGCCGATGCCGCAGTACCCGCGACAGCACGACCAGCAGACGCCGCCGGCGTCGTGGGGAGCGACCCCGCCGAACGGATCGGCACCGGGTGGCGGCCGGGGCGGCAGTGCGGGCTCCGGCATGACCGCCGGCGCGTTCTACCGCGAGTCGTGGAAGCGCCTGCCGCGCGACTTCGGCTACATGGCCCTGACCGGGGTGCTGCTCTGCACGCTCTACTTCGCGTTCCCCGCGGCGATCTTCGGCGGCGGCTTCCGCGACCTGTTCAACCCGTTCGTGCTGCTGATGTTCTTCATCGCACTGTTCGTGGCGCGGTGGCTCGGACAGTTCGAGAAGCTCCGCATCGGATGGGCCGACCGGCGTCCGATCCGCCCGGTGGACTGGACGCCCCGCTGGCAGCAGAACTGGTGGACGCGGACCGGTTCCGCGGTCGCCAACCCGCACTACTGGCTCTACCTGCTGCACGCAGCGGTCGTGTACCCGCTCGTCGCGCTCTTCACCGTGGGCGCCGGCGTCCTGTTGCTCGCCGGGTTCCTCTGGCCCGTCGGACTCGCGGTGGTCGCGTTCGCGAACGGCTTGAGCGCGCAGTACTTCGGGTGGGACATGACCTCCGTCGTCGGGTTCGGGTTCCTCGGGTTGCTGTCGATGGCCGCCTCGGTCGTGCTGTTCCCGCTCTGGGCCCGTGGCTCGGTCATCGCGCACTACTGGGTGGACTTCGGTCTGCTCGGCGGGTTCCGTGCCGAGCAGCTCGAGCAGCGCGTCGCCGGACTCCAGGCCTCCCGGGCCGGTGCCGTGACCGCCGAGGGGCAGGCCCTGCGCCAGATCGAGCGCGACCTGCACGACGGCCCCCAGCAGCGCCTGGTGCGGCTCCGGATGGACCTGTCGGCAGCGGAACGCGCGTTCGAGAAGGACCCGCAGAAGGCGAAGCAACTGATCGGCGAGGCCTCCGAGCACGCGCAGGACGCCCTCGACGAACTGCGTGCGCTGTCCCGCGGGTTCGCCCCGCCGATCCTGCTCGACCGCGGGCTGGTGGCGGCCCTCGAGGCCCTCGTCGCCCGCACCCCGATCCCGGTCGGCCTCGACGTCCGCCTGCCCGAGGGTCTCGAGCTCGCGACGGAGATCCAGCGCAACGTGTACTTCACGGTGAGCGAGCTCCTGACGAACACCATGAAGCACGCCGGTGCCACGACCGCCGGGGTGTACCTCGGCCTCGTGGTCGACGCCTCCGGGCTCTGGTACCTGACCGTCAGCGTGACCGACGACGGCCGCGGCGGAGCACGACCGCAGCAGGGCCACGGCATCGAGGGCCTGATCGGCCGGATGCGCGCACTCGACGGCGACCTGGTCGTCGCGAGCCCCGAGGGCGGCCCGACCGAGGCCACGGCGCGGATCCCGCTCGGTGCCCTGAACGGCGTCCCCACGACGGCGAACCCGCGGTCGTGACCCCACGGGAGCGCCCGCGCTCCCACTAGGCTGGTCGGCATGACAGACGGCCCGGATGCAGCACGCATCCGGGCCGTCGTCGTCGACGACGCCGTCCTGCTGCGCGAGGGCCTGGCCCGCGTGCTCGACGAAGCCGGCATCGACGTCATCGGCCAGTACGCCGACGCCCGCGCGTTCCTCGCGACGCTGCCGGACGGCGCTCCCGACGTCGTCGTCATGGACGTCCGGATGCCGCCGACCTTCACCGACGAAGGCGTCCGCGCCGCCGTCGAGACCCGCCGGATCGCCCCGCGCACCGGGGTCCTGCTCCTCTCGCAGTACGTCGAGGCCACCTACGCCGAAGACGTCCTCGCCGCCGGTGCGACGGGTATCGGCTACCTGCTCAAGGACCGCGTCACCCGGCTCGAGGAGATCGACGACGCCGTTCGTCGGATCGCCGCCGGTGGAACCGTGCTCGACCCCGAGGTCGTCACGCAGTTGATGAGCCGACGGCGCGACCCCCTCGCCGCGCTCACCCCGCGCGAACGCGACGTGCTCGGCCTGATGGCCGAGGGGCGCACGAACGCAGCCATCGCCCGCGCCCTCGTCATCGGCACCGGCGCCGTCGAGAAGCACGTGTCGAGCATCTTCGGCAAGCTCGCGCTCGAGGACACCGGCGAGGACCACCGCCGCGTCCTCGCCGTGCTCGCCTACCTCGGATGAGCCGGTCCCGCGGATGAACCAGGCCCGCGGCACCGACCGGATCCCGGCTCCGCTGCTCGCCCTCACCGCGATGGTGTCCGTCCAGCTCGGTGCCGCGATCGCGAAGACCCACTTCGACGACGTCGGCGCGGTCGGGGCCGCGACGCTCCGGCTCGTCATCGGCGCGGTGGTGCTCGCGCTGGTCGTCCGTCCTCGCATCGGGCACTGGACCCGCGCGCAGTGGCTCGGCGCAGTCGGCCTCGGGCTGGCGCTCGGCGGGATGAACGTCTTCATCTACCTCGCCTTCGCGACCATCCCGATCGGGGTCGCGGTGACGATCGAGTTCCTCGGTCCGCTCGCCCTGTCCCTCGTGCACACCCGGCGGTGGCGGGACGCGCTCTGGGCCGCCCTGGCGCTCGCCGGCGTCGTGCTGCTCGGGGTCGGCCCGAGCGCCGTGACCGAGGTCGGCGGCGTGGTCTGGGCCGTGCTCGCGGCGGCGTGCTGGGCGGGCTACATCGTGATGAACCGGCACGTCGGCGCCGCGATCCCGGGTGTCGACGGCCTGGTGGTGTCGATGGTGGTCGCGATGCTCGTGTCGCTGCCGTTCGGGCTCCCGTCCGCGATCGACGGCGTGGCCCGCGAACCCGTGCTCCTGCTCGTCTTCGGCGCGGTCGCGGTGCTGTCGAGCGTGCTGCCCTACGCCCTCGAGATGCTGGCGCTGCGGCGGATGCCGACGCGGGTGTTCGGCGTGCTGCAGAGTCTCGGCCCGGCGATCGCCGCGCTGGCCGGCCTCGTGGTGCTCAGCGAGGGGCTGTCCGTGCTGGAGACGGTGGCGCTGGTGTGCGTGACCGCTGCCAGCGTCGGCGTCACGCTGTCCGCGCGCCGCCGACGCCGCTGAACGACCGTCTACTCGTCGCCGAGGAAGTCGGCGTACGTGGGTTCCGTGTGCTCGCCCGACAGCAGGGCCGGATCGTTGACCCGGGCCTCGACGTAGGCGCTGATGACCTCGGGCGGGGTGAGCACGTGGGCGACCCAGGACGGCACCGCTGTGTTCTTCATGGTGCCTCCTCGTCCCGGAGCGGCACTCGAACGAATGCCTCGATCAGTGAGTTACTTGCCGAACCGGTGTTCGCTAAACCATCCTCGGGGTGCGAGCAGAAGTCAACGCGCTGCGTTCTGCGGACTCCGCATCGCGCGTTCCGCCTGGTCGGCGCGCAGGGTGCGGTGCTTCACGGCGGACCGCCACACCCACGCGTCCGCCTGCTGTCCGAACTGGGCCCACTCGACCATGACGGCATCGCGGGTCCAGCTCTTCGCGAAGGCCTTCACCCGGACGTGGAATGTCGGGAACTGGATCCACGCCCAGACCGGCACGGGGGTGACGGCGTGGCAGACGTCGGGCCCGCGGGCGTCCTCTGAGAGCGAGTAGGCGCGCGGACGTTCGACCTCCGGGTGTTCCGGGGGCTGCCACCGGTTCTCGCGACGCCGTCCCACGACGGTATTCGAACGTGTGTTCGAACGAGAGTCAAGTCCGCCGCGTGCCGTGGACCTCGGCGGGACACCTGCTGGGCGTGTCGGATGGTGTCGACGGCGGGTCAGGGCTGCGCGCGCGCCGTCGATTCCCGCACGCTCAAGGTCAGTGGTGGTCCGGGCCGTGACGCCAGCGGTGCAGTGGCGTCGATCTGCGCGCGCAAGAGTGTCGCCGCGCGCTGCCCGAGCTCCACGGTGTCGCGGGTCAGCGAGGTGATGGACGGCCGGACGAGCTGGATCATCGCCGAGTCGTCGAAGGACACGATCGAGACGTCGTTCGGCACGGCGACGCCCATCTCGCTCGCGACCCCGAGCCCGGCGACCGCCAGGACGTCGTTGTCGTACACGATCGCCGTCGGCCGACTGCTGCGGGACAGCAGGGTCCGGGTCGCACTCGCGCCGGCCTCGGCCGAGTAGTCGGTCGGGATCGACACGGCGTCCGTGAGCCCCTCGGTCGCCGCGAAGGCCCGGACGCGGCCGATCCGCATGGCGGTGTGCTCGAACTCGGGGCGCCCGGCGACGTGCGCGATCCGCCGGTGCCCGAGCGCGTGCAGGTACCGCAGGACCGTGTCGGTCGCGTCGCCGTCGTCGATCCACACGCTCGGTGCGGAGCCCTCGGGTGAGGGGTGGGAGCCGACGACGACCGTGGGCATGCCGAGTTCGGCGAGCAGGGTGAGCCGGTCGTCGTCGCGCCGCGGGTCGATGACGACGACGCCGTCGACCCGGTGCCCGCGCCACCAGGCCCGGTAGGTCTCGAGTTCCTCGGCCGCGTCGCGTGCCACGAGCAGGTTCATCCCGACGTGGGTGCCGGCGAGCCCGAGCTGGATGCCGGAGATCAGGTCGCCGAAGAACGACTCGGTGCCGAGCGTGCGGGCCGGCCGGTTCAGCACGAAGCCGATCGAGCCGGCCTTCGCGCCGCCCAGGGCGCGTGCTGCGGTGTGCGGTTGCCAGTCGAGTTCGCGAGCGATCGCGCGGACGCGTTCGCGGGTCTCGTCGGACACGCCGGGGCGGTCGTTGAGGGCGAACGACACAGCGCTGACGGACACGCCGGCGCGTGCGGCGATGTCGGAGATCGTCGTTCGACGGTTCGTGGCCACGGGCTTGACTATAGCGTTTTAGTCCTTCATAGTCACTGCCACAAGCGGGTTCAGGGACAGGAACTGAACCGGTTCAGCACGATGACCACGCAGGATGACGAGGGAGTCAGACGCCATGAGGACCACCACACGTGCGACGAGGAGCCGCGCCGCAGCGCTGCTCGCAGGAGCTGCCGCCACGGCACTCGTCCTGACCGGCTGCTCGAGCGGCGGCAACGCGGCCGACACCGGCAGCGGGGAGATCAGCGGGTCGATCACGCTGCAGACGTGGGCGCTCACGCCGACGTACACGGGCTACCTGAACGGGGTGATCGCCGACTTCGAGAAGGCCCACCCCGACGCGAAGGTCAAGCTGCAGGACCAGCCAGGCGACGGCTACGCCGACAAGGTGCTCAGCCAGGCGTCGTCGAACTCGCTGCCCGACGTCATCAACCTGCCGCCGGACATCGCCCTGCCGCTCGCGAAGCGCGGGTTCCTGCAGGACGTCGCGAAGGACGACACCAAGCTTGCGAGCACGTACGTCGCCGGCGCGCTCGATTCCTACAAGTACAAGGGCGTCGACGGCACGTTCGGCTACCCCTGGTACCTCAACACCGATGTCGACTACTGGAACGCGACGATGTTCGCGAAGTGCGGCCTCGACGCGAAGAACCCGCCGAAGACCACCGACGAGCTGTTCACGCAGGCGAAGACCATGCACGAGAACTGCCCGACCGACTACCTGATGAGCCGGAAGCCCGGCCTCGGCGACTTCACCCTGGCCGGCGTGAAGGTCCTCAACGCGGACGGCACGAAGTTCACCTTCGCCGACTCGTCGAAGGCCGCCGACCTGATCGAGCGCTATAAGGACGCGTACCAGGACGGCTACATGCCCTCGAACGTGCTGAACAGCGACTACCTCGGCAACTCGACGCTGTTCACGCAGCAGAAGGTCGCCTGGACCACGGGCGGCGCGACCTCGCTCGCCGACTTCGAGAAGAACAACCCGTCGCTCAAGGGCAAGGTCACCGTCAGCCCGGCCCTCGACACCCCGCCGCTCTACGTGCAGGGCCTGTCGGTGTCGGCCAAGTCGAAGCACCTCGCCACCGCCGAGGCGTTCGCGGAGTTCATGACGAACGCGGAGAACCAAGAGGCGTTCGCGCACAAGGTCAACATCTTCCCGTCGACCACGTCGTCGCAGTCCGACCCGTACTTCTCGAAGGACGACGGCACCGTCAACGGTGAGGCCCGTGTCCTGGCGAACGAGGCCCTGAAGACCGCGAAGGTCCTCAACCCGGTCGAGGCGAACTCCGCGATGACGGACTTCCTCGACCAGCAGATCGCCCTCGCCATGAAGGGCCAGGTGGCGCCGGAGAAGGCGCTGCAGACCGCCCAGACCAAGATGAACAGCCTGCTGGCCAACGGCTGATGCGCGCCAACCGCTGGTTCACGCCCTGGCTGCTCGTCCTGCCGGCCCTCGTCTGGCTCGTCGCGTTCAGCCTCTGGCCGTCGATCAACACCGTCCGGCTGTCGTTCACGAACGCCAGCCCGCTGGGGGGCGTGAGCCAGTGGGTCGGGCTCAAGAACTTCGAGACCCTGCTCGCCGATCCGCAGGTGTGGGAGGCGCTGCTCAACAGCGTCATCTACATGGCGATCTGCCTGCCCCTGCTGACCGTGCTGCCGCTGCTCATCGCGGTGCTCGTCCAGCAGAAACTCCCGGGGATCGCGTTCTTCCGCACGGCGTTCTACACGCCGGTCATCGCGTCGGCCGTGGTCGTCGGGCTCATCTGGACCTGGATCCTCGACGACCGCGGCGTCATCAACGAGATGGCGCAGGCGCTCGGCGTCGTGCAGGGCAGCGTCCCGTTCCTGACCGACCGGTGGCTGCTGCTCCTCAGCGCGATCAGCCTGACGGTCTGGAAGGGCCTCGGCTACTACATGATCATCTTCCTCGCGGCCCTCGGGAACGTCGGCAAGGACCTGCACGAAGCGGCCGCCCTCGACGGCGCCGGATCGGTGCGCCGGTTCTGGTCGGTCACCATGCCGGGGGTCCGCGGCACCATGACGCTCGTCGGGATCCTGGTGTGCGTCTCCGCGCTCCGGGTGTTCAGCGAGCTCTACATCCTCACCAACGGCACCGGTGGACCCGGCGGGCAGGACAACTCGCTCGTCATGCTCATCCAGCAGTACGCCCGCGGCTTCACCGGCAACCTCGGCTACGCGTCCGCCCTGAGCCTCCTGCTCTTCGTCGTGACGCTGATCCCGATGCTCGCCCTCGCGCGGATGAACAGCAAGGCGGACAAGTGACGAACACGACGACCACCGAACCCGCCCTGGGCGGGGCGCGCGGCGCAGCCAGCCCGACGCCGGACGTGACGGGCGCGACGGACGCGGGACGGGCCTCCCGGCCGAACGGACGAGACGGACGCAAGCGCCGTCGCGCGGTCTGGGGTGTCATGTCCACCCGCGAGAAGGTCGTGCGCTACGTCCTGCTCATCGTGGTGCTCTTCATCACGATCGGCCCGTTCCTGTGGCAGCTGTCCACCTCGCTCAAGGGCGCCGGCGAGGACATCTACACCGCGAACCCGTCGTTCATCCCGACCGAGCCGACCATCGAGAACTACCTCAAGGTGGCCGCCGCGATCCCGGTCTGGCGCTACATCGGGAACTCGCTGCTCGTCGCCGCGATCGACGTGTTCGGCAACATCGTCTTCGCGACCCTCGCCGGCTTCGCCCTCGCGCGGCTGCAGTGGCGCCACCGCAAGCTCGTGCTCGGACTGTTCCTCGCCACCCTCGTCCTGCCCGGCGAGGCGACGATCATCTCGCAGTTCGTCACCGTCAAGGACCTCGGCCTGGCCGACAACCTGGTCGGCGTCGCCCTGCCCGGCATGATCGCCGCACTCAACGTGCTGCTCATGTTCAACGCGTTCCGGCAGATCCCCGAGGAGATCGACCAGGCCGCGGTGATGGACGGTGCGAACGCGATGCAGCGGCTGCGGTACATCTCGCTGCCCGCCGTGCAGGGGACGATCGCCGTCATCGCGATCTTCTCGTTCATCGGGGCGTGGGACGACTTCCTGTGGCCGCTCATCGTGCTGCAGTCGCCGGAGAACCTCACCCTGACCGTCGGGTTGCAGTACCTGCAGGGCACGTTCGCGACCGACCAGCGCATGATCGCCGCCGGCACCATGATCGCGTTCATCCCGATCGCCGTGATCTTCGCCGTCCTGCAACGCTTCTTCTTCAAGGGCGTCGAAGAGGGCGGTGTGAAGGGCTGATGCGCTTCGGGGTCAACTACACGCCCTCGGTCGGCTGGTTCCACTCGTGGCTCGACTTCTCACCGTCGGACACCGCCAGGGACCTCGAGGCGATCGCCTCGCTCGGCGCCGACCACGTGCGGATCTTCCCGCTCTGGCCGGTGGTCCAGCCCAACCGCACCCTCATCCGGGCGTCGGCACTGCAGGACGTCGCGACGGTCGTGGACATCGCCGGCTCGTTCGGACTCGACGTCAACGTCGACGCCCTGCAGGGGCACCTGTCGAGCTTCGACTTCGTGCCCTCGTGGCTGGACAGCTGGCACCGTCGGAACATGTTCACCGACCCGGACGTCGTCGCGTCGACCGCGGCGTACGTCCGGGCGCTCGCCGCAGCGGTCGCGGACAAGCCGAACCTGCTCGGCATCACCATCGGCAACGAGGTGAACCAGTTCGCGCACGCGCCGCACCCCGCCCCGCACGACATCACGGCGGAGCAGGGGCACGCGTGGGCCGCAGCGATGGTCGCGGCGGCACGGTCCGGGCTCGCGTCCGGTCCGTCCGGTCCGTCCGGTTCGGCAGGTTCGTCCGGTTCGTCCGGTTCGTCCGGCCTGGAGGCCCGGGTCGACCCGTCCGCGTCGGCCCCGTCCGGCAGCGGGTCGCGTCCACGGCCGCTGGTCACCGTCGCGCAGTACGACGCGGCCTGGTACGACGACGCGCAGCCGTTCGGACCGGAGCACGCGGCGGACCACGGTGACGCCACCGTCACGCACTCGTGGGTGTTCAACGGCTCGGCGGCCCTGCACGGCGCACTCGGACCGGGATCGGTGCGGCACGGGGAGTACCTGCTCCAGCTCGCCGCCGCGTGGAACCGCGACCCCGCACGGCCGAACTGGCTGCAGGAAGTCGGGGCGCCCACCAACGTCGTCGCCCCGGAGGACGCCGCCTCGTTCACCGAGCAGACCATCCGGCACGTGCTCGGGGCGCAGCAGGTGCTCGGTGTCACGTGGTGGTGCTCGCACGACGTCGCCAGGTCGCTCGCCGACTTCCCGGAGCTCGAGTACGACCTCGGGCTCTTCACCAACGACGGCCGGATCAAGCCCGCGGGCGAGGCCTTCGCCGCTGTCGCACGGTCCGGTGCTACCGGCACCGCTGCTGCGCCTCCGGCCACGGCGCTCGTGCTCGACGACGTGCTGCCCGACGGCTCGGACCGACACGGGATGCGTGCCGACTGTGCCCCCGGCGGACGGTTCGCCGCCGCCTGGCTCGCGGTCGCGTCGGCGGAACCGGACGGTCGCGGCCCGCAGGTCGTCCTGCGGTCCCGGCTCGGCGACACCGGGATGCTCGCCGCCCGTGGCATCGACCGGTGCGTCGACGTGCCCGCCGAGCTCGACTCCACCTCCATCCGCGTCGCGCACCCCGCGACCACGCGCTGACCCTCGACCACGCACTGACCCGCGCCCACGCCCCGACCCTGGAAGGCTCCATGCACGACGACATCCCCCTCACCACCGGACGGGCCCGCCGGGTCCTCGACGAGCGCATCACGCCGGCGGTGCACGCCACCGCCGTGCCGTTGGAGACCGCGTGGCACGAGCTGCCCGGTGAGCCCGTCCCGCCGACCGAGGGCCTGCAGCTCACCTTCGAACCGTACGAGGTCGGCACGCCCTGGGGTGCGGCCTGGGGGACGACCTGGTTCCGGCTGACCGGGACGGTACCGAGCGAGTGGGCCGGACGCCGGGTGGAAGCCGTCGTCGACCTCGGCTTCGACAAGAACATGCCGGGGTTCCAGTGCGAGGGGCTCGTCTACCTGGCCGACGGCACGCCGGTAAAGTCGATCAACCCGCGCAACCAGTGGGTGCTGCTGACGGAACGGGCCGAGGGTGGGGAGACGATCGAGCTCTACGTCGAGGCGGCGTCGAACCCCGTCCTGCTCGACTACCACCCCTTCCTCGTCACGCACGAGGGCGACATCCAGACCTCATCGTCGAAGCGGCTGTACACCTCGCGCCGGATGGACCTCGCCGTGTTCGAGTCCGAGGTGCACGAGCTCGCGCTCGACATCGACGTCCTGCTCGAGCTGCAGGCCGAGCTGCCCGAGGGACCGCGACGGATGCGGATCCTGCAGGCCCTCGACGACGCGCTGGACCGACTCGACCTGCAGCACATCGCTGCGACCGCGGGTGACGCGCGTGCGGCGCTCGCCGACGTACTCGCCGCCCCCGCAGAATCCTCGGCGCACACAATCTCGGCGATCGGCCACGCCCACATCGACTCCGCCTGGCTCTGGCCGGTCCGCGAGACGATCCGCAAGGTCGCCCGCACCACCTCGACGATGACCGAGCTCATCGACCAGACCGACGACTTCCTGTACGGCATGTCGAGCGCGCAGCAGTACGCCTGGATCAAGGAGCACCGGCCCGAGGTCTACGCCCGGGTGCGGGCCGCCGTCGAGGCCGGTCGGTTCCTGCCGATCGGCGGCATGTGGGTCGAGTCCGACACCGTGATGCCGACCGGCGAGAGCATCGTCCGCCAGTTCTCGCAGGGGCAGCGGTTCTTCGAGCGCGAGTTCGGCATCCGGCCCAAGGGCGTCTGGCTGCCGGACAGCTTCGGGTACTCGCCGGCGCTGCCGCAGCTCATGCGCCGTGCTGGCTTCGAGTGGTTCTTCACGCAGAAGATCTCGTGGAACCAGGTCAACAAGTTCCCGCACCACACGTTCCTGTGGGAGGGCATCGACGGCTCACGGGTGTTCTCGCACTTCCCGTCGATGGACACCTACAACTCGCGCCTGTCCGGCAGCGAGGTCGCGAAGGCCTCCCGCCAGTTCCGTGAGAACCGGCTCGCCACCGGGTCGATCGCCCCGGTGGGCTGGGGCGACGGCGGCGGCGGCACCACCCGCGAGATGACCGGCACGGCTGCGCGGCTCGCCGACCTCGAGGGCAGCGCGAAGGTCCGCTGGGAGCACCCCGACACGTTCTTCGACCGTGCGAAGTCCGAGCTGACCGACCCGCCCGTGTGGGTGGGGGAGCTCTACCTCGAACTGCACCGCGCCACCCTGACCAGCCAGCACGGCACCAAGCAGGGCAACCGCCGGTGCGAACAGCTCCTCATCGAGGCCGAGCTCTGGGCCACGACCGCCGCCGCACGCAGCGACTTCGCCTACCCGTACGACGAGCTCGACGCCCTGTGGCAGCAGGTGCTGCTCCAGCAGTTCCACGACATCCTGCCGGGCACCTCGATCGCCTGGGTGCACCGCGAAGCGGTCGCGAAGTACGCCGAGACGGCCGCAGCCCTGACCGCGATCATCGGCCAGGCGCTCTCGGCGCTCGCCGGTGCCGGAGACGCGGCCGTCGTCGTGAACCCGGCCCCGTTCCTCCAGGCCGGCGCACCCGCGCAGGGCGCCGTCCTGGCGACCGACGTGGCGGAACCGACCGCTGTCACGCTGACGGAGCAGGACGGCGGGTACGTGCTGGCGAACGAGCTGGTGCGTGTCACGGTCACCGACCAGGGACTCGTCACGAGCGCCGTCGACCTGGCCAGCGGGCGCGAGGCGATCGCCGCCGGGCAGACCGCGAACCTGCTGCAGCTGCACCAGGACTTCCCGAACATGTGGGACGCGTGGGACGTCGACCGGTACTACCGGAATCGGGTCGAGGACCTGGTGGACGTCTCGTCGCTCGAGGCCTCGGTCGACGACGCCGGGGTCGCACGGGTCGTCGTGTCCCGGTCCTTCGGCGACTCGACCGTGCGGCAGGAGATCGTCCTCGCACCGGACTCCCGCACGCTCGAGTTCGACCAGACGACCGACTGGCACGAGACCGAGAAGTTCCTCAAGGTCGCGTTCCCGCTCGACGTCCGCGCTGAGCACACCGTCGCCGAGACGCAGTTCGGGGCGCAGAAGCGGGTGACGCACACGAACACCTCGTGGGAGGCCGCGAAGTTCGAGACGTCGATGCACCGCTACGTGCTGGTGTCCGAGCCGGGCTTCGGCGTCGCGCTCGTGAACGACTCGATCCACGGGTTCGACACCACCCGCGACGCCGTTGACGGGCACGTCACCACCACCGTGCGGCTGTCGCTGCTGCGCGCACCGCGGTTCCCCGACCCCGAGACCGACCAGGGCGTGCAGACGCACCGGTACGGCATCGTCATCGGGACGGACCAGCTCGGAGCCACCGCGGCCGGCGTCCGGATGAACGCCGGCGCGCGGACCGTCACCGGGACGCACGGGTTCGCGCCGCTCGTGCGGGTGTCCGGCGGGGTCGTGCTGTCGAGCGTCAAGCTCGCCGACGACCGCTCCGGCGACCTGGTCGTGCGGGTGTACGAGCCGGTGGGGCGGCGGGGGACCGGGGGGATCGCGGTCGACGGGCCCTTCGGACCGGCTGCCGAGGTCACCCTGCTCGAAGAGCCGCTGGCCTCGGCCGGGACCGTCGACGCGTCCTCGTTCGCCGTCGACGCCTACGAGGTCCGCACCTTCCGCTTCCCACACAACTGAACGACCGACCCATTCAAGGAGGAATGACATGAAGAAGTCCATGAAGTTCGGGATCGTGGCGGCCATCGCCGCGATGGTGGCGGCGCCGCTGGTGCCGTCCGCAGCCACCGCAGCACCGGCATCGGCCGCTGCCACCAAGTCCGGGCCGACGAGCATCGCCTACGTCGAGGTCAACAACGACCAGCTCGCGAACGTCGGCCGCTACACGCTGTCCGGCGGTGCGAACGCCTTCGACGTCGCGATCATCTTCGCGGCGAACATCAACTGGAACGGCTCCAAGGCAGTTCTGGTCAACAACGACAAGGTGCAGGCGACCCTCGACAACGCTGCCACGCAGATCAAGCCGCTGCAGGCGAAGGGTATCAAGGTGTCGCTGTCGGTCCTCGGCAACCACCAGGGTGCGGGCATCGCCAACTTCCCGACCCAGGCCGCGGCGTCGGACTTCGCGTCCCAGATCGCCGCCACCGTGTCGAAGTACGGACTCGACGGCGTCGACCTCGACGACGAGTACTCCGACTACGGCGCGAACGGCACCCCGCAGCCGAACCAGCAGTCGATCGGCTGGCTCATCACCGCGCTGCGTGCCCAGATGCCCGGCAAGCTCATCTCGTTCTACGACATCGGCCCGGCCTCGTCCTCGCTGTCGTCGTCGAGCAGCACCGTCGGCTCGAAGCTCGACTACGCCTGGAACCCCTACTACGGCACGTACTCGGCGCCGTCGATCCCGGGACTCGACAAGTCCAGGTTGTCCGCTGCCGCGGTGGACATCCAGAACACCTCGCAGTCGACGGCGGTGTCGCTCGCGCAGCGCACGAAGGCGGACGGGTACGGCGTCTTCATGACGTACAACCTGCCGGGAGGTGACAAGTCCGCCTACGTCTCCGCCCTGACGCAGAAGCTCTACGGGCAGGCCGCGTCGTACCGCTGACCCTTCCGTCCTGACGGCTGCTCGCGCCCCGTGCTCCCCGGTTCCGGCCTGGAGGCACGGGGCGCGTCCGTCGTCCACGTCCCGCTGGCTCCGGGGAGGCACCAGTTCCTCCTTGCGCTCGACGGTTCCGGTTCGCAGATCCCGGTGATCGTGAACCGGAACCGTCATGGACCGAGATCGAAGCCCGGTCCGGCGCGCTCGACGGCGCGGCCGTACGATCGCGACATGGAGCTCGAGTTCCGCGGTGAGGTGATCGAGTGGCGCGGCCCGGCGCCCTTCTTCTTCGCCGTCGTGCCGCCGGACGCCGCCGAGGTCATCGCCGACCTCGCGCCGATGCTCACCTACGGGTGGGGTGTGATCCCCGCCCGGGTGACGATCGGCGCCGTGACCTGGACCACCTCGTTGTTCCCGAAGGACGGCGGGTACCTCGTGCCGTTGCGTGCGGCGGAGCGCAAGCGTGCCCGGGTGGAACTCGGCGACGCCCCGCAGATCACGCTCGAACTCGGCAGTCCCTGACGACGCACGGTGCGCGCGTGTTCGCCTCGTGCGACGTTGATCGCTCGGTGCGCCGGAACAACCTCGCACTGAGCAAGCAACCGTGCACGGGCCGGAGAACACTGCACCGTGCGGCGACCGTAGACAGAGGGAGGAACGAGAGAGGGGATGACGGGAATCGAACCCGCGTGGCCAGTTTGGAAGACTGGGGCTCTACCATTGAGCTACATCCCCGCGCTGCGCACGTGTCGCAGCCCGACCATCGTAGCGGACGAACGAGTACCGGATGAACGAGCACGACATGCCAGGGCGCGTCATCCCCAAGCCGGACGCCGGCGCCGAGCGCACGATCCGCTGGTCGCGGGTGGTCTCGTACGCGCTGGTGGTCCTCGCCGCGATCGTGTTCTCGATGCGCCCGGAGCTGTTCGGCGATCCGCAGACGCAGCCCGCGCACGCCCTGCTGCACGTGTGGCGGATCGTCGTCGGCATCGTGCTCGCTGTCGCGGCGCTCGGGGTTCAGGTGGTGGTCGGCGTGCGGTGGCGCAACGGCCTGCGACGCGCCGCAGCGGACGAGTGACGTCCCTCCCGGGAACCGCGCACCGGGGGACCGCTAGACTCATCGGCGTCGCATGCGCCCTTCGGCGCGCGCGGACACCCTGGCCCAGTCAAACGGGGCGTAGCTCAGCTTGGTAGAGCGCCCGCTTTGGGAGCGGGAGGTCGCAGGTTCAACTCCTGTCGCCCCGACCAGGTCCTCGAGAACCATCGACCACACGAACGTCAACCAACAGGAGAACATCCCGTGGCCACCAGCACCGTCGACAAGGTGAGCGACACCCGCGTCAAGCTCACCGTGAACGTGACGCCGGAAGATCTCAAGCCGAGCATCGACCACGCGTACAAGCACATCGCCGAGCAGATCAACATCCCCGGCTTCCGCAAGGGCAAGGTCCCGCCGGCGATCGTCGACCAGCGCGTCGGCCGTGGCGAGGTCCTGAACCACGCCGTCGGTGACGCCATCGACAACTTCTACCGCCAGGCGGTCGAAGAGCAGGAGCTGCGCATCCTCGGCCGTGCCGAGGCCGACGTCGCCGAGTTGCCGAACCTCGCCGACTTCGCGGGCGACCTCGTCCTCACCTTCGAGGTCGACGTCCGTCCCGAGTTCGACCTGCCGGACTACTCCGCGTACGAGCTCACCGTCGACGCCGTCGAGGTGTCGGACGACGAGATCGAAGAGGAGCTGCAGAACCTGCGCACCCGCTTCGGCACGCTCGTGACCGTCGACCGTCCGGCGAAGACCGGCGACTTCGCGCAGATCGACCTGACCGCCAGCATCGGCGACGACGAGGTCGACTCGGCCACCGGCGTCTCCTACGAGATCGGCTCCGGCGACCTGCTCGAGGGCATCGACGAGGCGCTCGAGTCCCTGACCGCCGGCGAGTCGACGAACTTCGAGTCGAAGCTCGTCGGTGGCGACCGCGAGGGCGAGACCGCCCAGATCGCCGTCACCGTCACCGCCGTCAAGGAGCGCGAGCTCCCCGAGGCCGACGACGAGTTCGCCCAGATCGCCAGCCAGTTCGACACGATCGACGAGCTCAAGGCAGACCTCAAGGAGCAGATCGCGAAGTCCAAGACCTTCGGTCAGGGCGCCGCGGCTCGCGACAAGCTCGTCGAGAAGCTCATCGAGGACGTCAACATCCCGATCTCGGAGCAGCTCATCGAGGACGAGGTGCACCGTCACCTCGAGCAGGAGAACCGCCTCGAGGACGACGAGCACCGCAAGGAGGTCTCCGAGTCCAGCGAGAAGGCCTTCCGCTCGCAGATCCTCCTCGACTCCATCGCCGAGAAGGAGGAGATCCAGGTCTCCCAGGAGGAACTGACCCAGTACCTCATCCAGGCTGCTGCGCAGTACGGCATGGAGCCGGCCGAGTTCATCAAGGTCATCGACCAGAACGGCCAGATCCCGGGCATGGTCGGCGAGGTCGCCCGCTCGAAGGCTGTCGCGACCGTCCTGTCGAAGGTGACCGTCAAGGACACCAACGGCGACGCAGTCGACCTGTCCGCCTTCACGGCGGGCGTCGCGCAGGCCCCTGCTGAGGACGCCGAGTAACGAACTCGACGCCACCAGCGATACAGACGGGAGGCACGGTGCCAGCTGGCACCGTGCCTCCCGTCTCGTGTTTTCCGCACCACCGCATTGCTGTCGGCGAACACACGCGAAGTGGTGCGTTGCAACCGATAAGTTCGACAACAAGCGACAACTGAACGGGAGCTTTTCCATGGCCGAAGCAACACTGAACCCCAGTGTTTTTGACCGCCTTCTGAGAGACCGGATCGTGTGGCTCGGCTCCGAGGTCCGCGACGACAACTCGAACGAGATCGCGGCCAAGCTGCTGCTGCTCGCCGCCGAAGACCCTGAGAAGGACATCTACCTCTACATCAACTCGCCCGGTGGCTCGATCACCGCCGGCATGGCGATCTACGACACGATGCAGTTCGTCCCGAACGACATCGTGACCGTGGGCATCGGCCTGGCCGCGTCGATGGGACAGTTCCTGCTGTCCTCCGGCACGCCGGGCAAGCGCTACATCACGCCGAACGCCCGCGTCCTGCTGCACCAGCCGTCCGGCGGGTTCGGCGGCACCGCTGCCGACATCCAGACGCAGGCCAAGGTCATCCTCGACATGAAGCAGCGCATGGCGGAGCTCACGGCCGAGCAGACCGGCAAGTCGATCGAGCAGGTCCTCAAGGACAACGACCGCGACAACTGGTTCAGCGCGCAGGAAGCCCTCGAGTACGGCTTCGTCGACCACCTGCGTGCCTCGTCGGCCGAGGTCGTCGGCGGTGGTGGCACCGTCGGTGACGGCGCGACGCCGACCGCGGCTGCCGACCCCGACGCCCAGTCCTGACCCCCACCGAAGAAAAGGAAACGAGAATGCATCTCCCAATGCTCGGTGGCGCGCAGAACGTCCCGGCTCCCTCCGATCGGTACATCCTGCCGAGCTTCGAGGAGCGCACGGCCTACGGCTACAAGCGCCAGGACCCGTACGCGAAGCTCTTCGAGGACCGCATCGTGTTCCTCGGTGTCCAGGTCGACGACGCGTCGGCTGACGACGTCATGGCCCAGCTGCTCGTGCTCGAGTCGATGGACCCCGACCGCGACATCGTCATGTACATCAACTCGCCCGGTGGCTCGTTCACCGCGATGACGGCGATCTACGACACGATGCAGTACATCCGTCCGCAGATCCAGACGGTCTGCCTCGGTCAGGCTGCCTCGGCCGCATCGGTGCTCCTCGCCGGTGGCACGCCGGGCAAGCGTCTGGCCCTGCCGAACGCCCGCGTGCTCATCCACCAGCCCGCTGTCCAGCAGGGTGGCGGACAGGCGTCGGACATCGAGATCCAGGCGGCGGAGATCCTCCGCATGCGCACCTGGCTCGAGGAGACGCTGTCGAAGCACTCCAACAAGACGCCGGCGGAGATCAACCACGACATCGAGCGCGACAAGATCATGTCCGCGCAGGAAGCCGTGGAGTACGGCCTGATCGACCAGGTCCTCACCAGCCGCAAGAACCTGCCGGCGCTCGTCAAGTAGCACCAGCAGGAACGACGAAGGCCCCGCACCGATCGGTGTGGGGCCTTCGTCGTGCAGCGGTGTCAGTCCTCGGGGTCGTCCGTCTCGAGCGCGGGGCGGCGCCGCAGGAGCAGCAGGACCGCGACGACCGCGGCGACGAGGACGACGCCTCCGGCGCCGATCCAGAGCGCGTCGGTCGCGGCAGAGTCGGTGTTACCCGATGCGGTGCCGGTGGTGGCGGCCTCGGTGGAGTCGTCTCCCGCGGTGGCGCAGGTCGGCGGCGTGGTCGATCCCGAGGCCGCGGAGGAGCCGGACGGGGCCTTCCACGTGAAGGCGTACTCGTCGGAGACGGTGTGGCCGTCGGCGGAGACGATCTGCCACTCGACGGTGTACTTCCCCGAGTCGCCGAGCGCGGCGGGCGTGGTCATCGAGGGGCCGTCGATGTCGACGCAGCCGTCCTCGTAGTACTTCCCGTCCGGGCCCACGACCCGGAAGGCGAAGCCCGAACCGGAGTCGCCGATGTCGAGCAGCTTGTCGTTCGTGGTGATCTCGAACGCCTTCGGCAGGCTCGTGAGTGTGCCGCCGACCTCCGGGGTGGACGCGATCAGGTAGTTGTGCGCGCTGGCGGGACCCGCGAGCCCGAGGACCGCACCGCACGCGATCGCGACGGCCGCGGCGGACCCGGCCACGAGCCTCCAGGCAGAGGACCGCAGCCGAGTCCGACGCGAGCCGCGCTGCGTCACTTGGCGGAGCTCCGACGACGCGTGCCGGCGACGGCGACGACCAGGGCGACGGCGCCGAGCACCAGACCGCCCAGGCCGAGGAAGCGGCCGACCAGGTCGGGGTCCGCGGGGGTCGTCGAGCCGGCTGCGGCCTCGGCGGTCGGGGTGGTGGCGACCGGGTCACCGTCGTCGTCCGTGGCCTCGGCCGCGGTCAGCGTGATCGAGGGGGCCGGGTGCTCGGGCTCGGCCTCGCCGGCCTGCTGCTCCTGGTTCCACTCGACCGAGCCCTTCTCGCAGGTCTGCAGCACGGGGAACTCGACGAGGTCGCCGGCCTTGCCGTCCGGCAGGGAGAAGGAGAACGCGAAGGTGTCGCGCTCGTCGGCGGGGAGGGGGGTCTTCGCCGTGTAGGTGATGCTCGTGACGCGCTCGGCGGCGTCCTCGGCGTGCTCACCGTCGGCCGCGGCGGAGGGGCTCGTGTACGGCTCGGTCGCCTTCGTGATCTTCCAGTTCGGGTTCACGGTGGGGGTGACCTCGATGACGGACTCCGGCACCTGGAACTCGATCTTCGTGGTGGGGGAGCCGTCGCAGCCGTGCGGGACCGAGAAGGTCGCCGTGGTGTACGAGTTCGCGGCGGTCGAGGTGGCCGTCGCGGACACGTGCGCGCTGGCTGCGCCGGCGGTGCCGAGGACGATGACGGCCACGGCGCCGAGGGTGACGGCGCCGCCGGCGGCGAGACGCTTCTGCATGGGGATCCTTCGATGGTCGGGACGGTGTTTCTACAACTTGTAGAGAAGACTGGATCACGGTAGCAGGCCCGAACGCCCTGGGCGAACGCGCGCGCGAAATCCCGCGGCGCCGCACGGTCGGTGTCACCGGTTGCGGTTAGGCTCGTGTCCACGACGAGGTGCCCACCAGCAGCGGTGCACCAGCGGCCGGTGCGAGTGCGCGGGCCGGCACGTCCAACCAGGGAGGCACGGCAATGGCACGCATCGGAGAGAGCGGGGACCTCCTCAAGTGCTCCTTCTGCGGCAAGAGCCAGAAGCAGGTCCAGCAGTTGATCGCCGGTCCGGGTGTCTACATCTGCGACGAGTGCGTCGAGCTGTGCAACGAGATCATCGAGGAGCGTCTGGCGGAAGCCGGCGAGGACACCTCGAGCGGTGACTTCGAACTGCCGAAGCCGCGCGAGATCTTCGACTTCCTGCAGGAGTACGTCATCGGGCAGGACCCGGCGAAGCGCGCCCTCGCCGTGGCCGTCTACAACCACTACAAGCGCATCCGGGCGCAGGGGCAGATCACCGCTGCCGAAGACCGCGACGACATCGAGATCGCGAAGTCGAACATCCTGCTCATCGGCCCGACCGGCTGCGGCAAGACCTACCTGGCGCAGACCCTGGCGAAGCGCCTCAACGTGCCGTTCGCCGTCGCCGACGCCACCGCCCTGACCGAGGCCGGCTACGTCGGTGAAGACGTCGAGAACATCCTGCTCAAGCTGATCCAGGCCGCCGACTACGACGTCAAGCGGGCCGAGACCGGCATCATCTACATCGACGAGGTCGACAAGATCGCCCGCAAGGCCGAGAACCCGTCGATCACGCGCGACGTCTCCGGCGAAGGCGTGCAGCAGGCACTGCTCAAGATCCTCGAGGGCACCGTCGCGTCGGTCCCGCCGCAGGGTGGTCGCAAGCACCCGCACCAGGAGTTCATCCAGATCGACACGACGAACGTCCTGTTCATCGTGGCCGGTGCGTTCGCCGGGCTCGAGGACATCGTGTCCTCGCGCGTCGGCAAGCGGGGGATCGGCTTCGGGGCGCCGCTGCACAGTGCGACCGACCACCAGGACCTGTACTCCGAGGTCCTGCCGGAAGACCTGCACAAGTTCGGCCTGATCCCCGAGTTCATCGGTCGTCTGCCCGTCGTCACCACGGTGTCGCAGCTCGACCAGGCAGCGCTCATGCAGATCCTGACCGAGCCGAAGAACGCGCTGATCAAGCAGTACCAGCGGATGTTCCAGATCGACGGCGTCGAGCTCGAGTTCGACCAGGGTGCGCTCGAGGCGATCGCCGACCTGGCCGTGCTGCGCCAGACCGGTGCCCGTGGTCTGCGCGCCATCCTCGAAGAGGTCCTCGGCCCGGTGATGTTCGACGTCCCGTCCGACGACGACGTCGCCCGCGTGGTGATCACCCGCGAGTCCGTGCTCGAGAACGCGGCGCCGACCATCGTGCCCCGGCCGCGGGCGAAGCGCGTCGAGAAGTCGGCGTAGCGCCCCGCTCGCGACGAAGCCCCGCACCGGATCGGTGCGGGGCTTCGTCGTGGTGGGGCGGTCGGCGCGGTCCGCGGATCGACGTCTGGTTCTTCCCATGACGGCTGCGATGGAAAGTGGGATCGGGCGTAGCTGGTCGGAAGTTCCGAACAGGTACGCCCGATTCGCCGCGGTACGCCCGGAAGCGCCCGGTCCCCGCGCGCCCTACTCGAGGCCGCGGCGACGCAGCAGCGGCCCGACCTCGGCGTCGCGGCCGCGGAAGTCGCGGTACGCCTCGAGCGGGTCCTTCGAGCCACCGACGCCCAACAGCCGTTCCGCGAAGCGCCGACCGGCCGCGCGGTCCAGCCCGCCGTTGTCGCGGAACCACTCGACCGTGTCGGCGTCGAGCACCTCGGACCAGATGTAGCCGTAGTACCCGGCGTCGTACCCGCCCGAGAACGTGTGCGCGAAGTACGTCGACGAGTAGCGCGGCGGCACGGCCTCGACGGCGATCCCGGCGGCGGCGAGGGCGTTCCGCTCGAAGTCCTCGACGGACGTGACCGCAGCGGCGTCGGCGGAGGACAGCCGGTGCCACGCCTGGTCGAGCAACGCCGCGGCCAGGTACTCCGTCGTGCCGAAGCCCTCGTTGAAGCCCTCGGACTCGCTCAGGCCCAGGACGAGCTCGGGCGGCAGCGGGGCACCGGTCTCGTGGTGCTTCGCGTAGTTCGCCAGGACCGACGGCCACGACACCCACATCTCGTTCACCTGGCTCGGGAACTCGACGAAGTCGCGCTCGACGTTCGTGCCCGAGAACCGGGGGTAGGTGGTGCGGGCGATGAGGCCGTGCAGCGCGTGGCCGAACTCGTGGAAGAGCGTCTCGACCTCGTCCTGGATGAGCAGCGTCGGCGACCCGGGGGCCGGCTTCGCGACGTTGAGGTTGTTCACCACGACGGGCAGCGTGCCGAGCAGCTCGGACTGCTCGACCACGGGGTTCATCCACGCGCCGCCGCGCTTGCCGTCGCGCGTGTACAGGTCGAGCAGGTAGAGCCCGACGGGTTCGTCGTCGTCGCCGGTGACCTCGAAGACACGGACCTCGTCGTTGTAGCCGTGCAGGTCCGGGCGCTCGGTGAAGGTCAGGCCGTAGAGGGCGCCCGCGGCGTGGAAGACGCCGTCGTGCAGGACCCGGTCAGCCTCGAAGTACGGTCGGAGCGCCGAGCTGTCCGCAGCGAACTGCTCGCCGCGCAGGATCTCGGTGGCGTACGCCCAGTCCCACGACTCGATGTCGAACCCGACCGTTCGGGACCGGACGGCCCGCTCGTCGTCGGCGTTCCGCGCCGCAGCGCCGACGAGCGACGACAGCAGGCCGTCGACGGCTTCGGGGGTCTTCGCCGTCTCGTCGGCAGTGACGACCGCGGCGTGGTTGGGGAACCCGAGCAGTTCGGCGCGCTCGGCACGGAGCCGGACGATGCGCAGCAGGACCTCGCGGTTGTCGTACTGGTTGCCGCGGCGGCCGCGGGCGAGCGAGGCGCGCATGATCCGCTCGCGCAGGTCGCGGTTTGCGAGCGACGGCAGCCACGGGTGGCCGGTGTAGAGCGGCAGGGTGATGAGCCAGCCCTCGAGGCCGCGGTCCGCAGCGGACCCGGCAGCGGCGGACTTCGCACCGTCGTCGAGCCCCTCGAGCTCGGCTTCGTCGGTCACGTGCACGGCGGAGTCGTTGGTGTCCTCGAGCAGGTTGCGCTCGAAAGTGGTCGTGAGCGTCGACAGCTCCTGGTTGATCGCGGTCAGGCGCTCCTTGCCCGCGTCGTCGAGCCCGGCGCCCGCCAGGGTCATCTCGGCGTGGGTGCGCTCGACCAGGCGGAGCGCTTCGCCCTCGAGCCCGGCGGCTGCGGCGCCGTCGAGCACGGACTGCACGCGGGTGTAGAGCCGGGAGTCCAGCGTGATCGCGTCGCGGTGGGCGGCGAGCAACGGCGAGACCTCGGCCTCGAGGTCGTGCAGCTCCGGCGTCGAGTCCGCCGACGACAGCGTGAAGAACACGTGGCTGACACGGGTCAGCAGCTGCCCGGAGCGCTCGAGGGCGATGAGGGTGTTCTCGACCGTCGGTGCGTGCGGATCGGTGGCGATGGCCTCGACCTCGGCGCGCTGCTCGGCCATGCCGGCCTCGAAGGCCGGTCGGTAGTGCTCGAGTCGCACGTCGCCGAAGGGCGGCAGGGCGTAGGGGAGGGTGCTCGGGACGTCGAACGGGGTTGCCATGGCAACCACACTACGGACGTCGCGCCGCGACGGGGCGGACGGGAGGCCCGTGGCGGCCTGGCCCCGCGCCTCTCCCCACCGGCACGGCCGTCGCGCCGCTGGCGCGTCGCACCGGAACCGGCGGCGTGGGCCCAGTCCGCCCTGTGGGCGCGTTCCTTCCCATCGCGACCGGCTTGGAAAGCGGAATCGGGCGTACCTGGTCGGAAGAACCGACCAGGTACGCCCGGAACGACCAGGTACGCCCGGAACGACCAGGTCAGCGGGACGGCCCCGTCGCGGCGTCGATCAGCGTCGACGCGGCACGACGGGCATGCGCCGCGGGCTCCGTGGTGCCGGCGATGGCAGCAGTGGTCTGCGCGCCCTCGGCGAGCAGGGCGAGCTGTGCGGCGAGTTCCTCGGCACGGTCCGGATCGGCGACGACCTCGGCGGTGAGCTCCTGCACGAACCGCTGGAACGAGTCCTTGTGGTCGCGGGCGATCTCGGCGACCGCGGGCGAGGTCGCGCCGAGCTCGCCGAAGGCGTTGATGAACCCGCAGCCGCGGAACGTGTCGTCGCCGAACCACGACTCGAGGAAGTCGTACACGGCGAGCAGCTTGTCGCGCGGGGTCGTGGCCGCCTCGACCGCGCCGTGCACGCCGCGCTCCCACAGGTCGTGCCGCCCGGACAGGACGGCCGCGATGAGCTGCTCCTTGCCGGGGAACGCCGCGTAGAGCTTCTTCAGCGAGACGCCTGCGCCCGTGCGGATCTCGTCCATGCCGACGGACTGGATGCCGCGCGCGTAGAACAGCTGGTCGGCGACGTCCACGATGTGTGCGCGGACGTCGGCGTCGACCGTGCTGATGGTGCTGGTTGCCATGACGTACCCCGTTCGCTGCGTGTTCACCATTCCCGAGTTGCGCCGGGAACGATCGTTCTCTAGTGTAAGGCACATCGACGGAGAACGGACGTTCTCCGCGAGGCTCAGGGAAGGAAACGATCATGGGTGCCATCACCGTCGGAACCGAGAACAGCGTCGACATCGAACTCCACTACGAGGACAAGGGAACCGGTCAGCCGATCGTGCTGATCCACGGCTTCCCCCTCGACGGCAACTCGTGGGAGGGCCAGACCCCGGCCCTGCTCGAGGCCGGCTACCGCGTGATCACGTACGACCGCCGCGGCTTCGGGCAGTCCTCGCAGCCGAGCACCGGCTACGACTACGACACCTTCGCCGACGACCTGCACACCGTCCTCGAGACCCTCGACCTGCGCGACGTGATCCTGGTCGGCTTCTCGATGGGCACCGGCGAGATCGCCCGCTACATCGGCCGCCACGGACAGGACCGCATCGCGAAGGTCGCGTTCCTCGCCTCGCTCGAGCCCTTCCTGGCCATCACCGACGACAACCCGGACGGCGCCGGCCCGATGTCGTTCTTCGAGGGCATCGCGGCTGATGTGAAGAAGGACCGGTACGCGTACTTCACGAACTTCTACCAGGACTTCTTCAACCTGTCGGAGAACCTCGGCTCGCGCATCTCGGAAGAGGCCGTCCGCAACGCCTGGAACGTCGCCGCCGGCTCGGGTGCGATCGCGTCCGCCGCAGCACCGCTGACCTGGCCGACCGACTTCCGTCAGGACATCCCGAAGGTGACCGTCCCGGCGCTCATCGTGCACGGCACGGCGGACAACATCTTGCCGATCGACGCCACCGGTCGACGCTTCACCAAGGCGCTGCCGGCCGCGAAGTACGTCGAGATCGAGGGCGCCCCGCACGGCCTGCTCACCACGCACACCGCCGAGGTGAACGAGGTCCTGCTCACCTGGCTCGCCGAGTAGCCGCTCGCATCGTGAGCAGAAATGGTCGGGTTCCCACCGGGGACCCGACCATTTCTGCTCACCGAGCGACCTCGCCCCGCGTCAGTCCTCTTCCGCGGCGTCGTCGGGGTTCGTGACCTGGGCGTGCCCGGCATCGTCGAGGTGGATCGAGGTGCCGTCGTCGAGCTCGACGATCGGCTTGCCCTCGAGGAACGTCAGGGTCCAGCCCCACGTCCCCGTGTCGACCGACTCGGCCGCCAGCTCGTCCTCGACCCCGCGCACGGCGACGACCATCGCTTCGGGCAGTCGCGCAGGCGGCTCCCCACCCACGCTCCATCGTGTGCCCAACTGCATCCGTGCCTCCTGTCCGGTGGTGGACGGGCCGGGTCGCCGACGCGACCCGGCCCGGACGACCGACGTTACGCCTGCTGTTCCGCCAGCTCGATCTCGGTGACGGCGAGCTCGTCGCCGTCGACGAACGACAGGTTCTCGATGCGGCCGACGGCCGCCAGGTCGACCGCCGCGCGCTCGATGAGCGCCCGCGTCTCGGCCGGCGCCGCGACGACGGCACGCGTGACGGGCGTCTTCTGGGACGCCTTCGCCGACGTCTTCGCGCCGCGGATCCCGATGAGCGCCTGTCCGACGGCCGCGAGCAGCCCGGTGGGGGCCGCGTCGGTGGGCAGGTCGGCAGCGGTCGGCCAGGAGGCCCGGTGCACGCTGGTCTCGTGGGTCCAGGCCCACACCTCTTCCGTCGCGTACGGGAGGAACGGTGCCAGCAGTCGGAGCAGCACGTCGATCGCGCCGCGCAGCGCCAGGACCGCGCTCGCCTGGGTCTCGTGCGTCGCGTCGGCCGCCGTGCCGTAGGCACGTTCCTTCACGAGCTCGAGGTAGTCGTCGCAGAAGGTCCAGAAGAACCGCTCCGTGATCTCGAGCGCGCGGGCGTGGTCGAAGCCGTCGAACGCGGCGGTGGCCTGCTCGACGACCGCACCGAGCTCGGCGAGCATGTCGACGTCGAGTGCCTCGGTCACGCTCGTGGCGCCCTCGGGCAGGGGGAAGCCGTAGACGAACTTGGCGGCGTTCAGGACCTTGATCGCCAGACGACGTCCGACCTTGATCTGCTTCGGGTTCTGCGGGTCGAACGCGGCGTCGGTGCCGAGCTTCGACGAGGCCGCCCAGTAGCGGACCGCGTCGGCACCGTGCTGCTCGAGGATCGACAGCGGCGTGACGACGTTGCCCTTCGACTTCGACATCTTCTTGCGGTCGGGGTCGACGATGAAGCCGGAGATGCTCGCGTGCTTCCACGGCACGGTGTCCGCTTCGAGCTGGCTGCGGAGCACCGTCGTGAAGAGCCACGTGCGGATGATGTCCTGCGCCTGCGGGCGGACGTCGTACGGGTACACCAGGTCGTACAGCGCCGGGTCGGTCTCCCACTTGCCCGCGAGCTGCGGGGTGAGCGACGAGGTGGCCCAGGTGTCCATGACGTCGAGCTCGCCCTGGAACCCGCCGGCGACGCCGCGCTGGTCCTCGGAGTAGCCGGGTGCCGGGTCGGACGACGGGTCGACGGGCAGCTGCGCCTCGGTCGGGACGATCGGCTGGTCGAACACCGGGTTGCCATCGGCGTCGAGCGGGTACCAGACCGGGATCGGCACGCCGAAGAACCGCTGGCGCGAGATGAGCCAGTCGCCGGACAGGCCACCGACCCAGTTGTCGTAGCGGACGCGCATGAAGTCGGGGTGGAACGCGATCTCCTCGCCGCGGGCGCGGAGCGTCGCCTTCAGGGCTTCGTCGCGGGCGCCGTTGACGATGTACCACTGGCGGGTCGAGACGATCTCGAGGGGCTTGTCGCCCTTCTCGAAGAACTTCACCGGGTGGTTGATCGTCTTGACGTCGCCGACGAGCTCGCCGGACTCGGTCAGGGCGTCCACGACGACCTTCTTCGCCGAGAACACGGTCTTGCCGGCCATCTCGGCGTAGATCGCCTTGCCGGTCGCCGACTCGATCCACGCGGGCTCGTCGGAGCGCACGCGGCCGTCGAAGCCGAGGATCGCGCGGTTCGGCAGCTGCAGCTCGCGCCACCAGACCACGTCGGTGGTGTCGCCGAAGGTGCAGACCATCGCGATGCCGGCGCCCTTGTCCTTCTGCGCCAGGTGGTGTGCGAGCACCGGGACCTCGACGTCGAAGAGGGGGGAGCGGACCGTGGTGCCGAACAGGTCCTGGAACCGCTCGTCGTCGGGGTGCGCGACGAGGGCGACGCACGCCGGCAGCAGCTCGGGACGGGTCGTCTGGATCACGACGTCGTCGCCGCCGTCGGTACGGTGGAACGCGATGCCGTGGTACGCGCCGGGCATCTCCTTGTCCTCGAGCTCGGCCTGCGCGACCGCGGTGCGGAACGTGACGTCCCACAGGGTCGGGGCGTCGGCCTGGTAGGCCTCGCCGCGCTCGAGGTTGCGGAGGAAGGCGCGCTGCGCGCTCGCCCGCGAGGTGTCGTCGATGGTGCGGTACGACTGCGTCCAGTCCACCGACAGGCCGAGGGTGCGGAAGAGCTCCTCGAACTGCTGCTCGTCCTGCACCGTGAGCTGGTCGCACAGCGCGATGAAGTTGCGGCGCGAGATCGGCAGCTGGTCGGCGGCCTTCGACGACTTGCCGTCGCCGCCCTCGAACGGCGGCGTGAAGTCGGGGTCGTAGGGGAGCGTCGGGTCGCAGCGGACGCCGTAGTAGTTCTGCACGCGGCGCTCGGTCGGCAGGCCGTTGTCGTCCCAGCCCATCGGGTAGAAGACGTGCTTGCCCCGCATGCGCTCGAACCGCGCCTTGAGGTCGGTGTGCGTGTACGAGAAGACGTGCCCGATGTGCAGCGACCCGGAGGCGGTCGGCGGCGGGGTGTCGATCGAGTAGACGGCGTCGCGGTGGCCGGCGGCGTCACGGTCGAAGCGGTAGGTGCCGTCCTGCTCCCAGACCCGCCCCCAGACCTGCTCGAGTCCGTCGACGCTGGGCTTCTCGGGCATGGGCTTGGTCATGGCTGCGCCTTCCGTGCGTGTGTGCGGCACCGAGTCCGTGATGAGGTGCCTGAGTGTCCCCGCTCGATGCGAGGTGCCCCAATCGTAGCGGGCGGGACCGACGCCGCTCACGAGTGCTGGGAGCGGCGATTACCACACCGACCTGTCGGACACGCCGGAGACCTGGTAGTCTGTCGGAGTTTGTCCGGCGAGCGCGGGTTCGCAGGAACTGCACCGTTGCCGTCCGCCGGACGCCCGAAGGACGCACCGCACACCGGAGGAACGACTTGGCACCGAACGACGCACCCCACCCGCACGGCGATCGGCCGCAGCCGCACGGCGACCGACCGCTGCGCTCGAAGGGCGCTGCGAAGCGCGCTCGGCGCAAGCTGACGAAGGACGACGTCACCGTCGTCGAGGAGTCGCTGCTCAAGCGCGCCGTGGCGGCCGCCGCCCTCGGCAACGCGATGGAGTGGTTCGACTTCGGCATCTTCGCGTACCTGACCGTCACGATCTCGCAGGTCTTCCTGCCGCAGGGCGACCCGGCCGCGAACATCGTCGCGACCTTCGGGTTCTTCGCCGCGGCGTTCATCGTCCGACCGATCGGTGGCGCCGTCTTCGGTCCGATCGGCGACCGGATCGGCCGGCAGAAGGTCCTCGCGCTGACGATGATCCTGATGGCCGCCGGCACGCTGATGATCGGCCTGATCCCGTCGTACGACTCGATCGGCTTCTGGGCACCGGTCCTGCTGCTCGTGGCCCGCTTCGTGCAGGGCTTCTCGACCGGCGGTGAGTACGGCGGCGCCGCGACCTTCATCGCCGAGTACTCGCCCGACAAGCGCCGTGGGTTCATGGGCTCGTGGCTCGAGTTCGGCACCCTGGCCGGCTACGTGCTCGGCGCGTCGATCGTCACCGGCCTGCAGTTCGGCCTGTCCGAGGACGCCCTGCTCAGCTGGGGCTGGCGTATCCCGTTCATCATCGCGGGCCCGCTCGGCCTGATCGGGCTGTACCTGCGCCTCAAGCTCGAGGAGACCCCGGCCTTCCAGAAGCAGCAGGAGCAGGCCGCCGAGCGCGAGGGGCAGAAGACCCCGTTCCTCAAGCTCTTCGCCGAGAACTGGCGCGCGCTCATCATCTGCATCGGCCTGGTCCTGGTCTTCAACGTGACCGACTACATGCTGCTGTCGTACATGCCGACCTACCTCGAGCAGAACCTCGGCCAGAACGCCACGTTCGGCCTCATCCTGATCGTCGTCGTGATGCTGCTCATGATGGTCGTCATCACGTTCGGTGGCCGGCTGTCCGACAAGTTCGGTCGTCGCCCGGTGCTCGCCGCCGGCTGCATCGGCTTCATCCTGCTGTCCTGGCCTGCCCTCAAGCTCGTCCAGACCGGCACGGGCGTCGGGGTGTTCTCCGGCCTGCTCATCCTCGGTGTCGTGCTCGTCACGTTCACCTCGACGATGCCGTCGACGCTGCCCGCGCTGTTCCCGACGATCATCCGCTACGGCGCGCTCGCGATCGCCTTCAACGTCTCGGTGTCGCTGTTCGGTGGCACGACCCCGCTCGCGACCTCGGCGCTCATCAACGCCGCGAAGGACGCCGGCTACGGCTGGGCCGAGGACATCCCGGCCTTCTACCTGATGCTGGCCGCCGTCATCGGGCTCGTCGCGGTGTACTTCACCAAGGAGACCGCCGCCACCCCGCTCATGGGCTCCGGCCCGACGGTCGGTTCCGAGGACGAGGTCGCCGGCGTGATCGACGACTACAACGACCCGACGTCGGAGTTCGCGCAGTCGGACTGGGCGAAGGAGTTCGCGACCAGTGAGATCCCGATCATCTCGGGCGACGCGGCGAAGAAGGAGTCCGCGGACTCCTGACCCCGGTCACACCCGCCCTGGAGGCTCGGTGCACGTCCGCCACGGACGCGCGCCGGGCCTCCGGTCACGTTCAGGGCCGTGGGGGACGTCACGCGCGCAGCGACAGTTCGCGGACGCGGCACCGCGCGAACTGTCGCTCAGCCCGTGAAGTCGGCTGCGGGGCCCGCCGCCAGCCGCTCCGCGGCCTGCAGCAGGTGCGCGGTCACGGGGTGCGCCGGGCGCGCGAACACCGTCGCGGCGGGGCCGTGCTCGACGACCGCGCCCCGGTGCACGACGAGCACGTCGTCGGCCATCCGGCGAACGGCCCGCAGGTCGTGCGACACGAACACCATCGCCACACCGGTGTCGTCGCGGAGCCGCTCGAGCAGGGTCAGAACGGCGTCCTGCACGGTGGCGTCGAGGGCGGTGACCGGCTCGTCGAGGATGATCACCTCGGGGTCGGTGGCCAGCGCCCGGGCGATCGCGAGTCGCTGCCGTTGCCCACCGGACAGGGTCAGCGGCGACCGCGGCCGGAGCGCCGGGTCGAGGTCCACCTGGCGCAGGGCTGCGTCCACCCGGGCGGCGAGGGAACCACGGGCGCGGCGGTCGTCGCCCCGCGAGAACGCGTCGGCGACGACCCGCTCGACCGACCACCGCTCGTCGAACGTGGCGCCGGGGTCCTGCACGACGGCCGCGACCCGGTGGCGTCGGGGTCGTCGGTCGTGTTCGGGGAGTGGTGCCCAGGGCGCTCCGTCGAGCGAGACCGTGCCGGCGTCGGGCGTCTCGAGCCCGAGGAGCATCCGCGCCAGGGTGGTCTTGCCCGACCCCGAGGCGCCGATCACCCCGAGCACTCGCCCGCGGTCGAGCCCGAACGACACGTCGTCGACGGCGCGGACGCCCTCGTGGTCGCGCGCGAGCCCCGTGGCGACGAGGACCCCCGTCGCACCATGCGAGGTTGCGCGCTGGGTGCCGCGGTCGCCGATCGGCGCACGGTGCGTGGACGTGAGCTCGGTGCGAGGTTGCCCGCTCGGTGCGTCGTCAGAGGACTGCACGGAGCCATCAACCTCGCACCGGTCGACCAGATCGGCACCGTGCGCCGCGCGCACCAGGGCTTGCGTCGCGGCGTGCTGCGGATCCTGCAACACCGAGGCGACCGGACCCTGCTCGACGATCCGGCCCTCGTGCATGACGGCCACCCGGTCGGCCCACCCGGCGACGAGCCCGAGGTCGTGCGTGATGACGAGCAGCCCCGCCCCGCGCTGCTGTGCCGCCCGCAGCTGCTCCATCACGGTGACCGCGACCCCGGCGTCCAGTGCGGTCGTGGGCTCGTCGGCGACCACGAGCGCCGGCGACCCGATGGTGGCCGCGGCGATGAGGGCCCGTTGCCGCATCCCGCCCGACAGCGTGCCGGCGAGTCGGCCGTCGGTCGCGATGTCCGGGTCGAGGCCCACCGCGCGCAGGGCATCGCGCACGGCGTCCACGCGCTCGGCCGCACCCATCTCGGTGTGCAGGCGGAGGCTGTCGGCGACCTCGCGTCCGACGGGACGCAGCGGGTCCAACGCGCCCAGGGCCTCCTGGCCGACGTAGCCGACCCGAGACCCGCGCACCTGGCGCCACCGACGATCGGAGAACGCGCGGACGTCGAGGCCGGCGACGGTGAAGGCGTCGGCGCGGACGGCGGAGCCGGGCGCGGACAGGCCGAGTGCGGCGCGGGCGGTGACGGTCTTGCCGGAGCCGGACGCGCCGACCAAGGCGACGCTCTCGCCAGCGTCGACCCGCAGCGCGACGTCGTGCACGATCGGCGTGCCCGCGATGGCGACGTGCAGCGCCTGGACCTCGAGGACAGTGGTCATCGGACGACTCCTGTTCGGCGGATCGCGCGACCGAGCACGGTGACGGCGGTCGCGAGCACCACGATGGCGAGCCCGGGGAAGGTGCTCATCCACGGTGCGGTCTGCAGGTAGGTCCGGCCGTCGGCGAGCATCGCGCCCCACTCCGGAGCCGGGGGCGGTGTGCCGACGCCGAGGTAGCTCAGCGCCGAGGCCCAGACGATCGCCTGACCGACGCCGAGTGTCGCGACCGCGACGACGGGCCAGAGTGCGGTCGGCAGGACGTGCCGGACCACGATGCGGACGGGGGAGCGGCCGAGCAGCACGGCGGTCTCGACGAGCTGCGACGACCGGGCCGCGCGGACCAGACCACGGACGATGCGGGCGTAGCCGGGGGCGGTGGCGAAGCCCACGGCGAGCACGGCGGGCACCGGGCCGGGGCCGGTGACGGCGATGACCACCAGGGCGACGAGCAGCAGCGGCAGGGCGAACGCGACCTCGGTGACGCGGCCGATCACTGCGTCGAGCAGTCGGCCGACACGTCCGGCGCCGGCGCCCAGTCCGGCGACGACGCCGAGAACGACGCCGGTCCCGCCGCCGATCAGGGTCGCGGCGACACCGACCACGAGCGAGGCCCGCGTGCCGGCGACGACCCGGGACAGGACGTCGCGTCCGGATTCATCGGTGCCGAAGGGGTGCGCCCCGCTCGGCGCGAGGAGCGCCTCGGACGGGTGCACCGCGAGCGGGTCCGCGCCGCCGAGCAGCGCCGGCCACGCGGCCGCCACGACGGCGAGCACGACCACGGCGCCCGCGACGGCGCCGGGGACGCCAAGGCCCCGCCGCCGGCGACGTGCTGCTGCCGGTCGTCCGTCGACCGGTTCACCGGCCAGGAGGCTCGGCTCGGCGATGCCGCTCACCGCGCCGCCGCCTCGGGGCCGGGTCCACGGCGTCGCGCGGCTCGCGGGGCACCGGTGCGCGGGGTGCGCGGGCGCCGGCCTCCGGTGCGCGGGTCGACGACGCGTTCGACGAGGTCGGCGATCGCGAGCACCACGACGTAGGCCGCGGCGGACACCAGCGCGATGCCGGCGACGAGTGGCATGTCCCGCTGCGTCACCGCGGTCACCAGGGCGCGACCGATGCCGGGCAGCGCGAACACGGATTCGACGACGACGGCGCCGGACACGAGGGACCCGAACGCCCAGGCGGACAGGGCGATCCCGGGCAGCGCCGCGTGGCGGAGCAGGTGCCGGGCGAACAGCCCGAGGCGGGTCTCGCCACGGCCCCGCGCGGCGAGGGCGAAGGCGGATCGTTGCGCGTCGACGACCCCGTCGCGGACGGTCTCGGCCAGGTACCCGGCGACCGGGACGGCCACCGTCAGCACCGGGAGCACCCAGCCGCGCACGGTTCCGTCGCTGACCGCGGGCACCCAACCGAGGGCGCTCGCGAACACCACGATGAGCACGCTGCCGAGCCAGAAGTGCGGCATCACGCTCGCGGTGACGCTCAGCGCGCTCGTCAGCCCGGCTGCGAACCGACCGCGCTGCGTCGACCACCAGGCCGCGACGATCGCCAGGACCCAGGCGACGACGAGCCCGGCCACCGCCAGGGTGAGCGTGACGGGCAGCTGCTGGCCGAGCAGCGTCGCGACCGGGGTGCGGAAGGCGTACGAGTCACCGAGCTGCAGGGTGGCGAGGCGTCCGAGGAACACCGCGTACTGCACGAGCACCGGCTGGTCGAGGCCGTACTCGTGCCGGACCTGGGCGACGGCCTCGGCGGAGGCCTGCGAGCCCGGACCACCGAGGATCGCGAGTGCGGGGTCGCCGGGGATGAGCCGGATCGCGACGAACACGATCGTCGCGACGGCCCAGAGCACGCCGATCCCGCCCGCGAGCCGTCGGACGGCCCACCACACCCAGGGCATCCGCGTCAGCGGTCGATCCAGGCCGTGCCGAACCAGGGCGTGGACACCGAGGTCGTCTGGATGCCGTGCACGGCCGAGCGCACCAGGAAGTGGTTCTGCTGGTCGTAGAGGGGCAGCACGGTGTCGCTCGCCAGGATCGTCTTCTGCGCCTGCTCGTACAGGTCGGCGCGCTCGTCGGCGTCCGAGGTGCGGGCCGCCTGCTCGAGCAGGGTGTCGAGTGCGGGGTCGTCGAGCTGCGCGAGGTTCGCGAAGTACCCGGACGGTGCCGGCTCGATGCTCGCGCTGTCGTACAGGATGCGCAGGACGTCGGGGCCGACCTTCGTGTACGGGGCGCTGACCACGTCGTACTCGTTCGCCGCGAGGGCCGCGTACCAGCTGGACAGGTCGAGTTCGTCGAGCACGACCTTGAACCCGACGGCCTTCTCGGACGCCTGGATCTGCTGGAACAGGCTGCGCTCGGCCGGCACCGACTGGTTCGTCGACACCGGGAACGTCACGGTGAGCTGCTGGCCGTCCTTGACACGGATGCCGTCCGACCCGACCTTCCAGCCGGCGTCGTCGAGCAGCTGCTTCGCCTTCGACGGCGAGTAGTCGAACCGGCTCTTCTCCGAGTACGCCAGCGGTTCGGCACTCGAGAGCACGGAGTACGAGCGCTTCGCGGTGCCGAGGAACAGCGACTGCAGGCCGGGGTCGATCTCGGCACCCGCGATGAACGCCTGCCGCACGGCCTCGTCACGGAACACGCCGTGGCCGGAGTTCAGCTCGAGGCGGTTCGAGGCACCGGGGCGCGGGGCGTCGAGGTCGCGGATGGCGCCCTTCGCCGACGCTGCCTTGAGCTGGTCGGGCTGCGCGTTGTCGATGACGTCGACCTGGCCGGACTGCAGCGCCGCGTAGCGCGACGTCGAGTCGGGCAGGAACCGCCACGTGATGCCGGACAGGCGCGGCTTCGTCTTCCCCCAGTGGTCGCTGTTCTTCGTCAGGGTGACGCGGTCGCCGTGCTTCCACCCGGTGACCTCGAACGGGCCGGTGCCGACGGGCGACTCGCAGTTCGTCGCCTGCTTGCGCTCGAGTGCCTTCGGGGACTCCATGCCGACCCACGGCTGCGAGAAGGACTCGAGCAGCGCGCTGTCCGGACGGCTCAGCGAGAGCGTCACGGTGTGGTCGTCGGTGGCCGTCGCCTTCGTGATGGACTGCAGCGCGAGGTACCCGGTGCTCGAGGCGGTGGCCGGGTCCTGCACGTGCTCGATGTTCGCCACGACGGCGGCGGCGTCGAACGGGGTGCCGTCGGTGAAGGTGACGTCGTCGCGCAGCGTGAAGGTGAGGGTCTTGCCGTCGTCGCTCGTGGTCCACTTCGTCGCGAGCTCGGGCGTCGGCTCGCCGTCCTCGAGCCCGACGAGCTCCTCGATGTACTGCGTCGCCAGGAGCGCCTGCGGGTAGTTGCCGCCGACGTGCGGGTCGAGGCAGGTGGGCTCGGCATCGCCGGAGGCGTACGTCAGGGTCCCGCCGCTCACCGGCTTGCTGCTCGTGGTGCTCGTCCCGGCGCCGCTGCACCCCGCGAGGACGAGGACGACGGCGGTGGCGCTCGCGACGGCGGCGACGGTTTTCTGTACTGAGTCCAAGATCATGGCTGGACGAGTCTAGCGGTTTACTGGGGCCCATGGACGAACCGATCCGCCGCGGTGGCCGGCCCCGACGCTCGAGCGCCGAGGTCCTCGCGGACGCCGCTGCCGAGCTGTTCCTCGAGCAGGGGTACGCACGCACCACGGTCGACCAGATCGCCGTGCGTGCGGGGGTCAGCCGCGCGACGTTCTTCAACTACTTCACGGCGAAGTCGGACGTGATGTGGCTCGAGCTCGACGCCGCGGTCGCGGGGCTGCCCGGGTACCTGGCGGCCTCGACCGAACCCAGTGCGGTGCGTGCGGTGGAGCAGGCCCTGCTCGCCGCGGCCCGGGCCCACGACCCCGAGCGGGTGCCGTGGGCGGTCGCGCAGGCCGAGGTGATGGGCATCGGCTCCGAGCTCGTCGCCGGGGTCGCCGTCCGGGTGATGGCGCAGCACGGGGCCGTCGCCGCCTTCGTGGCCGGGCGCACGGGGGAGCAGCCGGGGTCGCTCTGGCCGCAGACGGTCTCGGGCGCGGTGCTCGGGGCGGCTGCTGCGGCGTTCGGGGTGTGGGTCGCCGACGGGGTGGCCCGCCGGCCGCTCGTCGAGTACGTCGCGGCGGCGCTGACCCCGGTGGTCGCCGGCCTCGACGCCCGCTGACGCCGGCGACGCTCGCCCGCGCGTCAGTCGGTGCGCAGCGTCCCGGCGCCGCCGGCGGCCACGTCCGAGGCCGTCCCGTCGCGCACCACCTCGGGCACCTCGTCGCTCGTCGGCCGCAGCGAGGCGTCGCCCGGGTAGCTCAGCGTCAGCACGGCTTCCTCGATGTACGGGCTGTCCTCGAGCGACTTCTCGACGTCGCGCAACCGCACCGCGACGTGCTCCTCGTTCTCGTTGCCCGTCAGGTCGACGGCGGCGACGAGGTACACCCGCGACGGTCCGACGAACTCCAGGTGCAGGTAGGTGACACGTTCGATCTGCGAGCGGCCGAGCAGCTCGACGAGCACGGCGTTCTCGAGCTCGGGCGACGTGCTCTCGCCGAGCAGGAAGCGGCGGTTGCGGTCGATGAGGATGATCGCCACGACCCCGAGCAGCAGGCCGATCGCGATGGACCCGATCGCGTCGAAGATCGCCAGGCCGGTGATCTGGTGCAGGAACACCCCGAGGAACGCGACGACGAGGCCGATGAGCGCAGCGGCGTCCTCGGCGAACACGGCCCGCAGCGTCGGGTTCGAGGACTGCAGCACGTGGCGCAGCACCGGCACCTTGCGCTTCGTCGCCGCTCCGTGCGCCTGGCGGTAGGCCTGCAGGAAGCTCGTGCCCTCGAGGCAGAACGACAGCGCGAGCACGATGTAGTTGAGCAGGACGTCCTCGGCCGGACCCGTCTCGCCGAGCTCGGAGATGCCGTGGTAGATCGACACGATGGCACCGGCGGTGAACAGCCCGAACGCGGCGAACATCGACCAGATGTAGGTCTCGCGTCCGTACCCGAGCGGGTGTGCGGTGTCGCGCTTCCGCGCGCCCCGTCGTTCGGCGACCAGCAGGAAGATCTCGTTGCCGGTGTCCGCCCACGAGTGCGCTGCCTCGGCCACCATCGAGGCCGAACCCGAGATGAGCGACGCGATGGTCTTCGCGATCGCGACGAGCAGGTTCGCGCCGAAGGCGATGATGACGGTGAGGGAGGACTCCGGGCGTTCGCCGGAGGCAGAGTCGTCGGGCATCCCTCCAGCATGCTCCCGTCCGCTAAACTCGTGTCACACGAGCGTCGATCCGGCCATCACCGGGGAGCTCCCGGAAGAACGCGGTCCGCGCGAGCGGCTCGTCAGTAGAACCGGGCGGACCGGGCCGCACCGAACCCGAACACGAGCGGTCGTGACGTGCGGACAGCACGGCATGGCAAGCGAGGTGGTACCGCGGAGCGTGCTCCGTCCTCGTGGAGATCGAGCGAACCCACAAGGAGTCCCGGTGCCGTACCCGTTGAACGCCGATGCCGATGGCGTCGTCCCCTCGCCGTCCTTCCCCGCCGTCGAGCGGGGGATCCTCGCCTTCTGGAAGGGCGACGACACGTTCCAGGCGTCCATCGACCAGCGCCAGGGCTGCGACGAGTGGACCTTCTACGACGGCCCGCCGTTCGCGAACGGCCTGCCGCACTACGGTCACCTGCTGACCGGGTACGCGAAGGACGTCTTCCCGCGCTACCAGACCATGCGCGGCAAGCAGGTGCACCGCCGCTTCGGCTGGGACACCCACGGGCTGCCCGCCGAGCTCGAGGCGATGCGCCAGCTCGGCATCACCGAGAAGCACGAGATCGACGAGATGGGCGTCGACGTGTTCAACGCCGCCGCCAAGAAGTCCGTGCTGCAGTACACCGACGAGTGGCAGCAGTACGTCACCCGCCAGGCGCGCTGGGTCGACTTCGAGGACGACTACAAGACGCTCGACACGACGTTCATGGAGAGCGTGCTGTGGGCGTGGAAGCAGCTCTGGGACAAGGGCCTGGCGTACGAGGGCTTCCGGGTCCTGCCGTACTGCTGGAACGACCAGACGCCGCTGTCGAACCACGAGCTGCGCATGGACGACGACGTCTACAAGATGCGCCAGGACCAGTCCGTCACGGTGTCGTTCCCGCTGCAGGGTGCGCGCGCCGAGTCGCTCGGGCTGGCCGGCGTGCGTGCGCTCGCCTGGACGACGACCCCCTGGACCCTGCCCACGAACGCCGCGTTGGCCGTCGGGCCTGCGGTCTCGTACGTGGTGCTCCCTGCGGGGCCGGGAGGCGCGGCTGACGGCGCCGACGCCGGTTCCGTCTCGTACCTGTTGGCTTCGGACACCGTGGCCGCCTACGCGAAGGACCTCGGCTACGAGACGGCCGAGGACGCCGCTGCCGCGGTCGTCCGCACCCTGACGGGTGCGGAGCTCGACGGCGTCGAGTACGAGCGCCTGTTCGACTTCCTCGCCGAAGCCGAGGGCATGGAGCACGCCTGGCGCATCCTGGTCGCCGACTACGTCGAGACCGGCGAGGGCACCGGCATCGTGCACCAGGCCCCGGCCTACGGTGCCGACGACCAGGTGGTCTGTGCTGCCGCCGGCATCCCCGTGGTGCTCTCCCTCGACGAGGGCGGGGTCTTCACCTCGCAGTTCGGCGAGGTCGCCGGCATGCTCTGGTCCGACGCGAACAAGCCCCTCACCAAGGCCGTCCGGGACGCCGGTCGTCTGCTCCGCCAGGCGTCCTACGAGCACAGCTACCCGCACTGCTGGCGGTGCCGGAAGCCCCTCATCTACAAGGCCGTGTCGTCGTGGTTCGTGCGGGTCACCGACTTCCGCGACCGCATGGGCGAGCTCAACCAGGACATCAACTGGGTGCCGGAGAACGTCAAGGACGGCCAGTTCGGCAAGTGGGTCGGCAACGCCATCGACTGGTCGGTGTCGCGCAACCGCTACTTCGGCACGCCGATCCCGGTGTGGCAGTCCGACGACCCCGAGTACCCGCGCACCGACGTGTACGGCTCGCTCGAGGACATCGAGCGCGACTTCGGCCGCCTGCCGCTGAACGCCGACGGCGAGGTCGACCTGCACCGCCCGTTCATCGACGACCTGACCCGCCCGAACCCCGACGACCCCACGGGGAACTCGACGATGCGCCGGATCACCGACGTGTTCGACGTCTGGTTCGACTCCGGGTCGATGCCGTACGCCCAGGTGCACTACCCGTTCGAGAACCGGGAGTGGTTCGAGTCGCACAACCCGGCCGACTTCATCGTCGAGTACATCGGGCAGACCCGCGGCTGGTTCTACGTCATGCACGTGCTGTCCACCGCGCTGTTCGACCGACCGGCCTTCAAGAACGTCATCAGCCACGGCATCGTCCTCGGCTCGGACGGTCAGAAGATGTCGAAGTCGCTCCGGAACTACCCGGACGTCTCCGAGGTGTTCGACCGCGACGGTGCCGACGCCATGCGCTGGTTCCTGATGTCCTCGTCGGTGATCCGCGGTGGCAACCTCGTCGTCACCGAAGAGGGCATCCGCCAGGGTGTCCGCGAGTTCATGCTCCCGCTGTGGTCGACGTACTACTTCTTCACCCTGTACGCGAACGCCTCGGGGCCGGGCGGGTACCAGGCGCAGCGCCGGACGGATTCGACCGACGTCCTCGACCGGTACCTGCTCGCGAAGACCCGGGTGCTCGTGTCCGACGTGCAGCAGCACCTCGACGCGCTCGACACCCCGCTCGCGGCCCAGGCCGTCCGTGACTTCGCCGACGTGCTGACGAACTGGTACGTCCGCCGGTCGCGCGACAAGTTCTGGACCGGGGCCGACGGCGCGGCAGGGGACGACGCCCGTGCGGCGTTCGACACCCTGTACACGGTGCTCGAGACCCTGACCCGTGTGGCGGCCCCGCTCGCCCCGCTCGTCACCGAGGAGATCTGGAAGGGCCTGACCGGTGGTCGGAGCGTGCACCTGACGGACTTCCCCGACGCTGCCGAGTTCCCCGCCGACGACGCCCTCGTCGCGGCGATGGACCGCGTGCGCGACGTCGCCTCGAAGGGCCTCGCGCTCCGCAAGGCGACCGGCAAGCGCGTCCGGCTGCCGCTCGCCACGCTCACCCTCGTGGTGCCGGACCCGGCGGCGGTCGAACCGTTCGCCGACATCCTGCGCGACGAGCTGAACGTCAAGCGGGTCGTGCTCGAGGCCCAGGCCGAGGAGTCCCTGGCGCAGTACGGCATCGAGCGGAAGCTCACCGTCAACGCCCGCGTCGCCGGCCCGCGCATCGGCAAGGCCGTGCAGCAGGTGATCCCGGCCGCGAAGAAGGGCGACTGGACCACGACCGAGTCCGGCGTGACCGTCGGCGGGGTCGACCTGGTCGAGGGCGAGTACACGCTCGACCTCACCGTCGCCGACCCGTCGGTCGCCGTGGCGTTCCTCGACGAGGGCGGCTTCGTGGTGCTCGACACCGTGACCACGCCCGAGCTCGAGGCCGAGGGGCTCGCCCGCGACGTCGTCCGCGCCGTCCAGCAGGCCCGACGCGACGCCGACCTGGACGTCAGCGACCGCATCGTCCTGACCCTCGGGGTCGACGATGCCGCCGACGCGTCGGTGCGCACCCACCAGCAGCTCATCGCGGGGGAGACCCTGGCGACGAGCGTCGAGATCGTGCCCCTCGGGGCAGGCGCCACCACCGATGTCGGTGACGGCGCGAAGGTGACCGTGGAGGTGTCACGCGCATGAGCGACGACGACCAGTACGACGAGCACGACCCGCACGACCAGCACGACCAGCACGACGAGGACGGCATCCGGATCCCGGTGGGGCCGTCCGGTGACGCTCCGGTCGAAGCCGTGCCGTACGGCGGTGACGACGACGAGGTCAAGCGCGTCGAGGCCGCCCTGTACGCCCGGATCGGTGAGCAGTCGCCCGAGCACCGCCTGACCGCGACCCGTCGCGCCGTCGAGCTGCTCGGCGACCCGCACCTGGCGTACCCGGTGATCCACGTCACCGGCACGAACGGCAAGACGTCCACCGCGCGCACGACCGAGAGCATCGTCCGTGCCCACGGTCTGCGCACCGGTCTGATGACGAGCCCGCACCTGGTGTCGATCCGGGAGCGCATCGTCATCGACGGGCAGCCGATCGAGCCGAGCCGGCTCGTCGAGAACTGGGACGACATCGCCCCGGTCCTCGAACTGACCGACCAGGAGCTCACCGCCAAGGGCGAGCTCCCGCTCACCTTCTTCGAGGCACTGACCGTCCTGGCCCTGGCGTGCTTCGCCGAGGCGCCCGTCGACGTCGCCGTGATCGAGGTCGGCATGGGCGGCGAGTGGGACTCCACCAACGTCGTGCAGAGCCAGGTCGCGGTGTTCACGCCGATCGCCATCGACCACGCGAAGCAGCTCGGCAGCACGGTGGCGGAGATCGCGCGGACCAAGTCCGGGATCATCAAGCCGTCGTCCGCCGTGGTGTCGAGCGAGCAGGTCCCCGAGGCACTCGTCGAACTCGAGCGTGCCGCCGAGCTCACCGAGTCGACCCTGGCCGTCGAGGGCACCGGTTTCAGCGTCGTGGACGTCACGCCGGCGGTGGGCGGTCAGCTCATCACCGTGCAGGGGATCGCCGGCCGCTACGACGACCTGTTCCTGCCGCTGTTCGGGCGGCACCAGGCGCACAACGCGGCCGTGGCGATCGCCGCGGTCGAGTCGTTCCTCGGTCGGGGCACCCAGGCGCTCGACGAGGACGTCCTGTCCGAGGGCCTCGCCGGTGCCACCAGCCCGGGTCGCCTCCAGCCGATCGCCACCGACCCGACCGTCGTGGTCGACGCGGCGCACAACCCGCACGGCGCCAAGGCCCTGGCCGAGGCCCTGCCGGTGGCGTTCCCGTCCGAGCACGTCGTCGGCGTCGTCGGGATCCTCGGCGACAAGGACGCCCGCGGGTTCGTCCGCGCGCTGAAGGGCACCGTCGAGACCTTCGTCGTCACGCAGCCCCCGGGGGAGCGTGCCCTCGACGCGGACGCCTTCGCGAAGGTCGTCGTGGACGAGGTCGGCGCGGACCGGGTCGTCGTCGAACCGTCGCTCGCCGCCGCGCTGCAGCAGGCACGCGACCTGGCGGACGAGGCGGACGCCGAGGACGCCCTCGTGCTCGTCGCGGGCTCCATCGTGATGGTGGGTGCGGTCATGGACCTGGTCCACCGGGAAGGCGAGACGAAGTGACGAACGCACCCAGGGCCTCCCGGCCGGCGCGCGCACCGCGCACCCGGAAGCCGCGACGCGACCGCGGGGCGCAGGAGAGCCTGCTGTCGATCGCGCTCGTGCTCGAGGCGATCATGTTCTTCTTCCCGATGCTCGTCGTGTTCGGCAAGGGGACCCTGCCGCCGGCCCTGGCGTTCGGCGGCGGCATCGGTGCGATGGTCGTGCTGGCGCTGGCCTCACGTCTGACCGGCAACCCCGCCGGTGTAGGGTTCGGGTGGCTGCTGCAGGCGGCCATCCTCGCCACCGGGTTCATCGAACCGTTCATGTTCGCGGTCGCCGTGGTGTTCCTGGCGCTGTGGGTCTTCTGCTTCGTCAAGGGCGGTCAGCTCGACCGCCAGAACGCCGCGCGCCGGGCCGCCATGGGCGAGGACTGACCACCCCTCCGATCCCGCGAACACACTAGGAGTACTGCGTGTCCGACCTCGAAGAGACCCTCGTCCTCGTCAAGCCCGACGGCGTCGCCCGCCAGCTCACCGGTGAGATCCTCCGCCGCATCGAGTCGAAGGGCTACGAGATCGTCGACCTGAAGATGCTCACCGCGCCGCGCGACCTGTTGGACGCACACTACGAGGAGCACCAGGGCAAGCCGTTCTTCGAGCCGCTCGTCGAGTTCATGCAGTCCGGTCCGGTCGTCGCCGTGCGCGTCGCCGGCAACGGCGTGATCGCCGGCTTCCGGTCGCTCGCCGGCACCACCGACCCCACCAGCGCCGCGCCCGGCACCATCCGTGGCGACCTCGGTCGCGACTGGGGCCTCAAGGTGCAGCAGAACCTGGTGCACGGGTCGGACAGCACCGAGTCGTCGGCGCGCGAGCTCGCGCTCTGGTTCGCCTGAGACGCCGGGGGAACGACTCGTGACGAACAACGACCGACCCACCAAGAACGAGCGTCGCCAGCACGCGCGTGAGGTCTCGCGCCAGCGCGCCGATGCCGAGAAGCGTCGCAAGCGCCGCAACAAGTGGTTCCTGCAGGGCGGCATCGGCCTGGGCATCATCGCGATCGCCGCGATCATCACGCTCGTCGTGGTGAACGTGAACAACGCACCCGCCGTGTCCGCTGCCGGGCCGAAGAACATGGCCACCGGCGCGATCCAGTTCACCGGCGAGGGCGGCGAGGTCACCCCGGTGACCACGAAGGCCGTCACCGCGAAGGGCACCCCGTCGGCAGTCCCGACGTCGAACACCGACGGTGCGGTCGCGGTCACCGAGTACGTCGACTGGGCCTGCCCGGTCTGCAAGCAGTTCGAGGCCGCCTACGCCGACCAGATCCTGGACAAGGTGAAGTCGGGCGACGCGACGCTGGCCATCCAGCCGGTGTCGATCCTCGACAACAGCTACGCCGGCTCGCGGTACGCGAGCCGCGCGGCGAACGCGGCGATGTGCGTCGCGAACTACGCGCCGGACAAGTTCCTGGACGTCCAGACGCAGTTCTTCGACAACCAACCGGCCGAGGGGACGAGAGGCTTGACGAACGCCGAGATCGCGAAGTTCGTGAAGGCGGGCGGCGCGACCGGGTCGAACGTCTCCGAGTGCCTGTCGACCGAGCAGTTCAAGGGCTGGGTGACGAAGTCCACGAAGCTCGTCACCGCGGACGAGGCACTGCAGGGCACGCGGGGCTTCGGCACGCCGACCGTGGTCGTCGACGGCAAGCGCCTCGACGACCTCAGCACGGTCATCACCGCGATCGACGCCGCGGCGAAGTAGCACCACCTGCACGAGCGAAGGCCCCCGCTTCCATCCGGAAGCGGGGGCCTTCGTCGTCGCGCTGCCTCGTGCCTACGCGGCGCCGCCGTTCTGCTCGACGAAGGACGCGAAGGCGTCGGTGTCGGTCAGGGAGCCGGTGAACTGCTTGCCGTTCACGATGATCGTCGGGGTGCTCGTCACCTTGTCGAGTGACGAGTTCGGGATCGGGTCGTTCATCACCCGGTTCGTGGCGTCGGCGACCCACCCGGCGAAGTGCTGCCCGGTGATGCACGAGGTGACCTTGCTGTTCGTCGCGCCGGCGTCCTTCGCCAGCGACGCCAGCTCGTCGTTCGTCAGGCCCTTGGTGCTCTCGGACGGCTGGTTCTCGTAGAGCGACGTGTTGTACGCCAGGAACGCGTCGGGGTCGTAGTTCGCCACACAGGCGGCCGCGGCGGCGGAGCGGGTGGAGTACTTCGACCCGAGCGACACCCGGTCGAGCAGGTTGAACGGGTGCAGTTCGAGCGTCGCGGACCCGGCCTTCACCCACTGCTCGATCTGGTCCATCTGCGCCGTCTCGAACTGGTTGCAGTACGGGCACATGTAGTCCGAGTACACGGTGATGTTCGCCACCGAGTCGTCCTGCTCCGTCGCCGTCGGGGTCCCGCCGTCGGGTGTCGCCTTCGTCTCGACGGGCACGATCTCGCCGCTCTGGCCGGTGAACAGGATGCCGTCGCTCGCCATGTTCCGCGGCCCGGGCCCCGCGGGTTGCACCGAGTTCGCGATCACCAGGACGACCACGGCGACGACCGCCAGGCTGCCGACGATGATGCCGCTGATCCCGAGCGTCTTGTTGCGGCGACGTCGGGCCTGCTCCTGCACCCGGGCTTCGCGAGCGCGCTCTCGGGCGGCGTCGCGACGGACCTTCTTGCTCTCGTTCTCGCTCATCGAGATCGAGCGTAGGTGCTGCCCGGAGGTCGATCGGGCGTCCTGCCTGGGAAGCCCCCAGGAATTCGGTGACGCGTCATCGAAGCGTCATGGGCGCCGCATCGGGGACGCCCAGCAGCGGATCAGAAGACCGTCAGGATGGTCGGGAACTTGATGATGATCGTCACGACGATGAACAGGTAGTTCGCCAGCGGGAACGCCCAGCAGAACGGGAGCAGTGCCCGGCCGACCCGCTGGGTGCGGGCACCGAAGCGGCCCTGCGCGGCGTTCCAGATCGTGAACACCCAGAACATCGGGATCGTCATCGACCACACGAGCATGCACCACGGGCACAGCGCGCCGATGAACCAGACGGTCTGGGTGAAGAGCCACGTCACGAAGACCCACGCCAGGAACACGCCGGCGTTGAACGCGATCCAGAACCACCGCGAACCGTTGCGGAAGCCCGCGAGCATCATCACCGCGACGGCGATCGGCGCCACGAAGCCCATCACGCCGAGCAGTGGGTTCGGGAACCCGAACAGGTGGCCCTGCCAGCTCGCCATCACGTCCGAGCAGCTGATGAACGGGTTCACGTCGCACGAGAGCACCGTGTCGGGGTCGGCGTACTTCTTGAACTCGTCGAGCACCAGGGAGAAGGACCCGTACAGGCCGACGAACCCGGTGATCAAGAGGAAGACGGCCATCGCGATCGGACGACGGGGGGCAGGCGCTGACGTGCTCACGCCGTCATCATCGCATGTGGCTTCCGGTCCTTTCCGGGAGCGGCGTGCGATACTGGCCGGAGGTCGTGCGGGCAACCGCAGACCGAAGAGAGCTTTCCGGGCAGTGCCCCACGGGGCAGTGTCCGGACGATCAGGTGCGGTGAGAGCGCACCGTGGTCGGGACAGCGTCACTCCGACGCCGAGCCGACCCGGGCCGGGTGCCCGGACCGGAACGGCAGCGGACGCAACGAGAAGTTGACGCAGACCGATCACGAAGACAGCGAGCGCGGGGCGTCGACGCCACCGCCACAACCAAAGAATTCCCGCCGCCTGACAAGGGTGCGAGTGGGGCCGAGGAGTGCGCCAGTCCATGGTGGAGCAGAACAACGACAACACGACCAACGACGAGAACGCCCCGAAGCGTCGGACCCGCCTGTTCGGCGGACGCCGCGCCCGGTCGTCCGGCCAGCAGGTCGCGGCCGACGCCGTGCAGGTGCCGGCCGTCGACGAGTCCCTCGCACTGACGGACGGGGCACCGGCGGACGGGGCACCGGCAGAAGCCGTGTCCGTCGCGGTCGAGGCCGTCTCCGCGCAGAGCGCCGAGCCGGACGACGTGAGCACTCTGACCGGCGACCTGCCGGTGGTCACGGCCGAGCCGACCGAGCCCGCAGCCGACGTGGCGGAGCCGAGTGGTGCCTCCCGTCCGACCGAGACCGAGCCGACGGCCGAGGCGAGCGAACCCGCCGCCCCAGCCGAGCCGTTCGTCCCGAAGGCGACGAGCACGCTCAGCCTGATCTTCCACGCCCCCGTCCTGCCGGAGCTGCCGCGCCGTGCCGCGCGGTACGAGCGCGACGAGGACGACCGAGACGACCGCTACGAGCGCTCCGACCGCTCCGAGCGATCCGAGCGCGAGGACCGGTTCGACCGCGATGACCGGTACGACACCGACGAGCGTGAGGAGCAGGGCGGATCCCGCCGGCGCTCGCGTCGTCGGGGGAGCAGCGCCGACCGCGAGGCCCGTGCGCCCCGCGAGCCGCGCGACCACCAGGAGCCCCGCCGCCGCGAGCCCGAGCTCATCACCGAGCCGCAGCGCATCAAGGGCTCGACCCGGCTCGAGGCGAAGAAGCAGCGTCGCCGCGACGGCCGTGACGCCGGACGCCGCCGCCAGGTCGTGAGCGAGGACGAGTTCCTCGCCCGCCGCGAGAGCGTCGACCGCCAGATGATCGTGCGCTCCAGCTCGTCGACCATCGAGATCGGCGTGCTCGAGGACGGCATCCTCGCCGAGCACTACATCACCAAGTCCGAGAACGTGTCGCTGATCGGCAACGTGTACCTCGGCAAGGTGCAGAACGTCCTGCCCTCGATGGAGGCCGCCTTCGTCGACATCGGCCGCGGCCGCAACGCCGTGCTGTACGCCGGCGAGGTCGACTGGAACTCGGTCGACACCAGCCACGGCCGTCGCATCGAGGCCGCGCTCAAGCCGGGCGACAAGGTCCTGGTCCAGGTCACGAAGGACCCCGTCGGCCACAAGGGCGCCCGCCTGACCAGCCAGGTCTCGCTGCCCGGTCGCTACCTGGTCTACGTGCCGAACGGCTCGATGAACGGGATCTCGCGCAAGCTGCCCGACACCGAGCGTGCGCGCCTGAAGAAGATCCTGAAAGAGGTCCTGCCGGAGCACGCGGGCGTCATCGTGCGCACCGCTGCCGAAGGTGCGACCGAGGAGCAGCTCACCCGCGACGTGCAGCGCCTGACCAGCCAGTGGGAGGCCATCCAGAAGAAGGTCGCCGGTGGCCAGGCCCCGGTGATGCTGCACTCGGAGCCGGACCTGCTCGTCAAGATCGTGCGTGACGTCTTCAACGAGGACTTCACGAAGCTCATCATCGATGGCGAGGCCGCCGGCGGCACCATCGACGAGTACCTGTCGGCCGTAGCGCCCGACCTGAAGGACCGCGTCGTCCGCTACGAGGGCCCGGACTCCTTCGAGGAGTACCGCCTTAACGAGCAGATCGACAAGGCGCTCGACCGCAAGGTCTGGCTGCCCTCCGGTGGTTCGCTCGTCATCGACCGTACCGAGGCCATGACGGTCGTCGACGTCAACACGGGCAAGTTCGTCGGCTCCGGGGGCAACCTCGAGGAGACGGTCACGAAGAACAACCTCGAGGCCGCCGAGGAACTCGTCCGCCAGCTCCGCCTGCGCGACATCGGCGGCATCATCGTCGTCGACTTCATCGACATGGTGCTCGAGGAGAACCGCGACCTCGTGCTCCGTCGCCTGATCGAGTGCCTGAGCCGCGACCGCACGAAGCACCAGGTCGCCGAGGTCACCTCGCTCGGCCTCGTGCAGATGACCCGCAAGAAGATCGGCGTCGGCCTGCGCGAGTCGCTCGACGAGGTCAACGCGAAGGTCAACGACAACAACGCCGACCCGGGCCCGAGCAAGGGGCGTCGCAAGGGACGCAGCGGTGCCGGTGGCAACGGCAGCGGCAGCAACGGCAACGGTGGCAACGGGCACGGCAACGGCGGGGGCAACTCCGGCGGTGGCTCGGGTTCCGGTTCGTCGAACGGGCAGTCGAGCCAGACGCACCAGATCACCGACGACGTGAAGAGCGCGCTGTCGCGGATCGCCGCCTCGACGATCCCGCACGAGGACTCGCCGGCTTCGCCGACCTCGGCGGAGGCACCGGCTTCGGCCGACGTCCCCGCAGCGACGTCCGCGTCCGACGACTCCGGAGCGGGCGAACAGCCCACCGGGTCGAAGCGTCGGCGCCGTGGCGGCCGTGGTGGACGGAGCGGTGAGCAGTCGAACGCTGCCGCGACCGAAGCCACCGAGGTCACCGAGTCGGCGCCCGTCGCAGTCGAGGCGGAGGCCGCTGTCGAGCCGAAGCAGGCCGAGCCGAAGCGCGACCAGCCGAAGCAGGCTGCGCCGAAGCAGGCGGTCGCCGAGGCTGCTGCTCCTGCAGCCGAACCGAAGGCCAAGGCCCCGGCCCGCCGTCGGGTCAGCTCCAGCGCGACGGTGACCCCGACCGACAACACGGTCGCGATCCTGGACATCCCGCTCAACGCCGCCCCGAAGCGCGAGCCGCGTCAGGTCGCCCCGGACGCCGAGTCGCTGTTGGACTCCGTGCTCCAGGCGCTGCCGGAGCCGAAGCAGCCGGGTCAGGGTCGTTCGCGGTCCCGCCGGGTGTCGTCGCCGAGCATCAGTGCCCCGGCCACGACCGAGGGTGCGTCCGGCGAGGACGCCGACGGCTCCGTCATCCTGGGGAACTGAGCGTGACGAACCCCGGTGACCCGCAGCAGGATCGTGGGTACTACGGTGCGGGCTGGCAGCAGCCCGCACCGCCCGGACCCGGGGGAGCCGGCGGTTCCGCGCCGCCGTACGGTGGGCAGCCTGGTGGGCAGCCGCCGTACGGTGGGCAACCTGGCGGGCAGCCTGGTGGGCAGCCGCCGCACGGCGTCCAGCCCGCTGCCGGGGTGCCCTACGCCCCGCCGCGACCGCCGCGTGCACCGGCTGATCCACGTCGGGCCTTCGCGCCCGGCGCCTCGGTGAACAACACCGCAGGGGCGCTCATCGCCGTGGTGTCCCTCGTGCTGGTCGAGTTCGTGTCCGGCATCGTCGGGCTCATCGGGACGTCGCTCGTCGTCAGCCCGTTCGCGCACTACGGCGCGGGTGCCAGCCTGGTCGGCAGCTTCATCGCCTCGGTGTTCCTGGCGCCGTTCCCGTTCTACGCGGGGGCGTTCCTGGCGCTGGCGTTCCTGACGCCGATCGCCCGCCGCAGTCCGCTGCCGACCGTGCTGCTCCGTGCGGTGCTCGCCGGGGCTGCTGGGACGATCGCCCTCGCGCTCGTCGGTGTCTTCACGGGGGCGTTCGGCGCGATCACCTCGGGCAGTTCCCGACTCGTGATCGACGTCGTCACGAACCCGCTCCGCAACGGCGTGCCGTTCACGGTGATGCTCCTGGCGAGCGCGACCGCGGCGTGGCTGTGGCTCGGGCGCCCGCGACGGAACCGTGGCACCGCGCCGACGTCCGGTCTGCCGGGGACGGTTCGGCCCGCCGACGCCGTCCCGCCCGCGACCGTGCAGCCGGGGCCGCAGCAGCCGCAGCAGGGCCCGTACGGACAGGGTCTGGTCCAGCCGGACCCCCACGGGCAGTACGGCGGCCAGTACGGCGCACAGCCCCGTCCGGACCAGCAGCAGCCGCCGGCAGCCCCCTGGGGCGGTCCAGCGCCCCGCTGACCTCGGGTTGTGCGGTCGTGCGTGCCCTCGGTCGTGCGGGCGGTCGCTGCACGGTGCGAGGTTGACCACATGGTGCGGCCTTCGTACCTCGCACCATGTGGTCAACCTCGCACGGTGCGCACGTGCCCGAGCCGCGACCGCGGTCCTGCGCGGTGCGGCGTCCGCCTGTCGTCGCACCGTGCGAGGTTCTCCGGGCGGTGCAGCGGCCGCGGCACGGTGCGAGCCTTTGGCGACGCACCGTGCTGCCGACCTCGCACGCTGTGGGCAACCTCGCACGGTGCGCGGACGCCTGCGAGCCGGCCGCGCACCGTGCGACAGGACGGGCGTGGCGGGCGTTGGCCGGGCCTCCCGTCCGCACCGTGCGCGGTTGCAGACACCGTGCGAGCCGGCGTGCCCCGCACCGAGTCGGGAACCTCGCACCGTGCGTGCCGGACGCACGCGCGGCGCGTCAGTGGGCGCGCTTGTCGCGCTGCGCCACACGCAGGCCGCTGCGGATGAGCCGCAGCACGAGCTCCCGGCCGGACACCGCAGAGGCCCCCGCGGCGACCAGCTCGTCGTACTTCGCGAGCGGCACGTCGTAGTGGTCGTGGTCGAACGCACGACGCGGCACACCGGCGCGTGCAGCGAACGCGTGGAGTTCCGCGTAGGATTCATCACTGACGAGGTGCGACCACAGAGTGTCGTGAGCGGGCCACGTCGGTGGGTCGATCAACACGGTCACCGTGCAATCGTACGTGTGTCGCCGTTTGACCGGACCCATGGGGATCGAGTATTCTCGATCCCTGGTGTCAGCGGGCCGTTCTGCCTGCGTCGCCGATCGGGCCCGGCCTTCCGGGAGCCGCTCGTGCAGAAGTGGGCACCCGAGACTTCCCTCAAGCAGAGTTACGTAAGGATTTCCACGTGGTTTACGCAGTAGTGCGCGCCGGCGGCCGTCAGGAAAAGGTCGAGGTCGGCACCATCCTGACCGTCGACCGTGTCAAGGCGGACGACAAGGGCAACATCGACCTCGCCCCCGTGCTCCTCGTGGACGGTGACAAGATCACGTCGGCGGCTTCCGAGCTCGTCAACGTGACCGTCACCGCCGAGGTGCTCGACGACCTGCGCGGTCCGAAGGTCATCATCCAGAAGTTCAAGAACAAGACCGGGTACAAGAAGCGCCAGGGTTTCCGCGCTGAACTGACCCGCGTCAAGATCACGAAGATCGCGTAAGGGAGTCAGCTCATGGCACACAAGAAGGGTGCGAGTTCCACTCGCAACGGTCGTGACTCGAACGCACAGCGCCTCGGCGTGAAGCGCTTCGGTGGCGAGGTCGTCAACGCCGGTGAGATCATCATCCGCCAGCGTGGCACCCACTTCCACCCGGGCGCCAACGTCGGCCGCGGTGGCGACGACACGCTGTTCGCCCTCTCGGCCGGTTCGGTCGAGTTCGGCACCAAGGGTGGCCGCAAGGTCATCAACATCGTCAACGCGTAGTCGCGACGATCAGCTTCAGCGGGAGGGGCGGGCCGAGTGCCCGCCCCTCCTTCGCTTTTCCCGCCGACGGATGCCGCCGGCACAACGCGCTGACGAATCTCGTCGGCACAACGCGCCGACGGATCACGTCGGCACAACGCGCCGACGGATCTCGTCGGCACAACGCGCTGACGGACCCCGTCGGCGCAACGATCTTCCAGGAGTGGAACCATGGCGACCTTCGTCGACCGCGTGACCCTGCACCTCAGCGCGGGGAAGGGCGGCAACGGTTGCGTCTCGGTCCGCCGTGAGAAGTTCAAGCCCCTCGCCGGGCCCGACGGCGGCAACGGAGGTGACGGCGGCGACATCGTGCTCGTGGCCGACCCGCAGGTCACCACGTTGCTCGGCTACCACCGCTCCCCGCACCGTTCGTCCAAGAACGGGCAGCCGGGCATGGGCGACCACCGCAGCGGCGTCAGCGGCGAGGTCCAGGAGCTCCCGCTCCCGATCGGCACCGTCGTGTACGACGAGGCCGGCGAGGTCATCGCCGACCTGACCGAGCCCGGCATGCGCGTCGTCGTGGCCCCCGGTGGCCAGGGCGGCCTCGGCAACGCGGCGCTCTCCACCACCAAGCGCAAGGCCCCCGGCTTCGCGCTCCTCGGCACCGAGGGCTGGGCGGGCGACATCAGCCTCGAGCTGAAGACCATCGCCGACGTCGCCCTCGTCGGGTTCCCGAGCGCCGGCAAGTCCTCGCTCATCGCCGCGATCTCGGCCGCGAAGCCGAAGATCGCCGACTACCCCTTCACCACGCTCACCCCGAACCTCGGCGTCGTCGAGTCGGGCGAGAGCCGCTTCACGGTCGCGGACGTCCCCGGGCTGATCGAGGGCGCGTCGGAGGGCAAGGGCCTCGGCCTCGAGTTCCTGCGGCACGTCGAGCGCTGCGAAGCCCTGCTGCACGTCATCGACTGCGCGACGATGGACCCGGGCCGCGACCCGATCAGCGACCTCGACGTCATCCTCGGCGAGCTCGAGCGTTACCCGGTCCCGGAGGGCCAGGTGCCGCTGCTCGAGCGTCCGCAGCTCATCGCGCTCAACAAGATCGACGTGCCGGACGCCGCCGAGCTCGCCGAGTTCGTCACCGCCGAGCTCGAGGGCCGTGGCTACCGCGTGTTCCCGATCTCCACGGCGTCGCACAAGGGTCTGCGTGAGCTGACCTTCGCGCTGGCCGAGGTCGTCGAGCAGGGTCGTGCCAAGCGCGCGGCCGAGCCCGTCGTCGAGCGCATCGTCATCCGCCCCCGTGCGGTCAACGACCAGGGCTTCACGGTCCGCGCCGAGGGCGGCGAGGAGCACCGCTTCTTCCGCGTCCGCGGCGCGAAGCCGGAGCGCTGGATCCAGCAGACCGACTTCACCAACGAAGAGGCGATCGGCTTCCTGGCCGATCGGCTCGCGAAGCTCGGCGTCGAGGACGGCCTGTTCAAGGCCGGCGCGGTCGCCGGTTCGACCGTCGTGATCGGTGGCGACGGCGGCATGGTCTTCGACTGGGAGCCGACGCTCACGTCCACCGCGGAGCTCATCACGAGCGCGCGCGGGACCGACGCCCGCATCGGTGCGACCTCGCGTCCGACCCGCAACGAGCGTCGCGAGGAGTACTTCGAGCGGATGGACGCCAAGGCCGCCGCACGTGCGGAGCTCGAGCAGGAGCGTGTGTCCGGCCTCTGGGTGAACGACGACGTCGTGACGAGCGACGACCTCGAGACCGGCGACCCCGAGGCCGGAGTCGAGACCGGCGTCGAGACCGGCGACTTCGAGACCAGCGACCAGAAGGACTGACCGCGGCATGACCGACACGACCGCCCGCACCGACCTCGGACCCGTCACCCGGCGAGAGGACATCCCGCGTGCGCGGCGGATCGTGGTCAAGGTTGGCTCGTCCTCGGTCAGCGGTGACGCCGCCGGCCAGATCGGTCCGCTGGTGGACGCCCTGGCCAGCGCCTACGGCCGTGGCACCGAGGTCGTGCTCGTGTCGTCCGGTGCGATCGCGACCGGGTTCCCGTTCCTCGGGCTCGAGGGCCGTCCCGACGACCTCGCCACGCAGCAGGCCGCCGCGGCCACCGGCCAGAACGTCCTGATGTTCCGGTACCAGAAGGAACTCGACCGGCACCGGGTCGTCGCGGCGCAGATCCTGCTGACCGCCGGCGACCTGCAGAACCCCACGCACCGGGTCAACGCGCAACGCGCCATCGACCGGCTGCTCGCCCTGCGGGTGCTGCCGATCGTGAACGAGAACGACACGGTCGCCACGCACGAGATCCGCTTCGGTGACAACGACCGGCTCGCCGCCCTGGTGGCTCGGCTGCTCGGTGCCGACGCCCTGGTGCTGCTGTCGGACGTCGAGGCCCTGTACACGAAGCCGCCGGAGCAGCCCGGCGCCGAGCGCATCGAAGAGGTACCGTTCGGCGACGAGCTCGCCGGCGTCACCTTCGGCTCCGTCGGCAAGTCCGGCGTGGGGACCGGGGGAGCAGGCACCAAGGTCGCGGCCGCACGGCTCGCGGCCGAGGCGGGTACCTCGGTGCTGGTGACCGCCACGGCCCTCGTCGACCGCGCCCTGTCGGGCGAGCACGTCGGCACCTGGTTCCACGCCGCGCCGCGTCCCTGACACGGGTCGGACCGCGCCCGGAGCGGTCACGACTCGCGGTCGGGACGGCGCCGACTGGTCAGGGACCGTCGGCGCGGGCGTCGCGGAGCGACGGTCTGCGACCGCTCGCGTGGCGCAGGACGACGTGTCGTGACCGGTCGGCGTGGTGAACGCGACCGCCTGGAGGCCCGGCACGGGTCCCGGGGACCGGTGCCGGGCCTCCAGGCGGTCACGACGCACCGACGGACTGCGTCGAACGGTCGGGACCGGTCGACGGGGTCGGCGCGGAGCGACGCGGCGCGACCGCTCGGCGGTCGTGGTGCAACGTGCCGTGACCGGTCGGCCGGCAAGACGCCGTCACGCCCGTCACGGGCCGACGAGCGGACCTAGAATCGGTCCATGTCGTCGATCGCGCCCGCCCCGACCCTGACCGACACGCTCGTGGCGGCCCGCACCGCCTCGTCGGCGCTGGCGACCGCGACGACGGCGGTCAAGGACGCCGCCCTGGTGGCGATCGCCGCCGGGGTCCGCGCCGCCACCGACGAGATCGTCGCCGCGAACCACGGTGACCTGGTCGCGGGCGAGGAGAGCGGTCTGTCCTCCGGTCTCGTCGACCGCCTCCGACTCGACCCCGCACGCATCGAGGCGCTGGCCACGGCCGTCGAGGACGTCGTCGGCCTGCAGGACCCGGTGGGGGAGCACCTGCGGGGCTCGCTGCTGCCGAACGGCCTGCAGCTCACCCAGGTGCGGGTGCCGTTCGGGGTCGTCGGCGCCATCTACGAGGCACGACCGAACGTCACGGTCGACATCGCCTCGCTCGCGCTGAAGTCCGGCAACGCGGTCGTGCTCCGCGGGGGTTCGGCGGCCCAGCGGACGAACGCCGTGCTCGTGGCCCGCATCCAGGACGCCGTCGAGTCGGTCGGCCTGCCGCGCGAGCTCGTGCAGACCATCGACGAGTTCGGCCGTGCCGGAGCCACCGAGCTCATGCGCGCCCGCGGCCTGGTCGACGTGCTCATCCCGCGCGGCAGCGCCTCGCTCATCCAGACCGTCGTCACCGAGTCGCAGGTCCCCGTGATCGAGACCGGTGCCGGCGTGGTGCACGTGTTCCTCGACGCGACGGCCCCCGAGCAGCGCGCCGTCGACATCGTCCTGAACAGCAAGGTGCAGCGGCCGAGCGTCTGCAACGCCCTCGAGACCCTCCTGGTGCACGAGCAGGCGGCCGAGCGGCTGCTGCCCGTGCTCGCGGACCGGCTCCGCGCATCCGGCGTCACGCTGCGCGGCGACGACGCCACGCGGGCGATCGTGCCGGGCGTGCTGCGCGCCACCGACGAGGACTGGGCGACCGAGTCGATGGACCTCGACCTGTCGATCCGCGTCGTGCCGGACGTCGACGCCGCGATGGCGCACATCGCGCGCTGGTCCACCCACCACACCGAGTCGATCGTCACGAACGACGTCGACACGGCCGAACGGTTCCTGGCGACGGTCGACTCGGCGGTCGTGATGGTGAACGCGTCGACGCGCTTCACCGACGGCGGGGAGTTCGGCTTCGGCGCCGAGGTGGGCATCTCGACGCAGAAGCTGCACGCGCGTGGCCCGATGGGGCTGCCGGAGCTCACGAGCACCAAGTGGATCGTGCGCGGGAACGGCCAGATCCGCGGCTAGACTGAACGGCGTCTTTCCCCGACCGAACGGAGCACCGAACGATGACCTTCCTCGCAGAAGCTGCGGAGCACGCCTCCGGGGCCCCGGCGTTCGTGTTCCCGCTCGTCGGCGCGCTGTTCTTCATCTTCCTGGGCTTCGTCACCTGGAGCTTCCGCGACGTGGCCTACCGCCACTCGCAGAAGTTCGAGGCCACCCGCCACCACGAGACGGGTGTCGACGAGTTCGGTCACACCAAGAGCTGATCTGCACCCGATGCTCGAGAGCACCGGACGACCGCGCATCGGGGTGATGGGCGGCACGTTCGACCCCATCCACCACGGTCACCTCGTCGCGGCGTCCGAGGTCGCTCGGGCGTTCGACCTGGACGAGGTCGTGTTCGTCCCCACCGGTCAGCCGTACATGAAGTCCGGCGTCACCGATGCCGAGCACCGCTACCTGATGACGGTCATCGCGACCGCGTCGAACCCGATGTTCACGGTGAGCCGCGTCGACATCGACCGCCCCGGCCCGACGTACACGGTCGACACGCTCCGCGACCTGCACGAACAGCGGCCCGACGCGCAGCTCGTCTTCATCTCGGGCGCAGACGCCGTTCAGCAGATTGTCGACTGGAAAGACCATGATGGTCTCTGGGACCTCGCGCACTTCGTCGCTGTGACGCGTCCGGGACACGACCTGAGCATCAGCGGACTCCCCGAGCGAGACGTAAGCTTGCTCGAAGTCCCCGCACTGGCCATCTCGTCGACCGACTGCCGCGACCGGGTGAGACGTGGTTCCCCCGTCTGGTACCTGGTCCCCGACGGGGTCGTCCAGTACATCTCCAAGCACCACCTGTATCGGAGCGTTGCATGAGTTCGTCCGACGCGCAGCCGCCCCTGTCGCGGCGCCAGGCGCGCGAGCGGGAGCGTGCCGCAGCAGCCGGTTCGCAGCCCGCGACGCCGCCGCCGACCGTCGCCGCACCCGCCGAGTCGACGGAACCCCGTCCTCGGCCCGGTTCGCACGTGGCACCCGCTCCCGGCGGTCCGGCCCAGTCCTCCGCCCCGGCGTCCGCCGCGACGGCGACGTCGGCACCGACGGGCACGCCGGCCTCGGCGCCCTCCGTGTCGGTGACCTCCGTCCCCGCGGCCGGGGTGTCGCCGTTCCCGCCCGCCTCGGCGACCGAGATCGTGCCCGGCAGCGGTGGTCTGACCCGCCGCCAGATCCGCCAGCAGCGCGCCGCCGAGAACCAGGCGGTCTTGCCGGTCCCGCTGCAGAACCCCACGCCGCAGTCCTCCGACCGCACCGTCGAGGACGTCCTCGGCTCGGTCGACACCATCGAGCCGACGTCGGCCCCGCGTGCCGCGGACGAGCCGTCCGGTTCCGAGACCCCCACGGTGCTCGACGAGGCAGCGGTCGCCCAGGCCACCGAGGCCGACGGGTCGCCCGACGCCCTCGAGCCGCTCGACGAAGCCGCTGCGCACGCCGAGGAGCCCCGGCGCCACCGGTCGACCTGGTCGCCTCCCGCCGACGCCGTCGACGACGGAACCGACGCACAGCCCGAAGCCGGGGCCGCGGACGACAGTCCCGTAGAGGCTTCCAGCGACCAGCCGCGCACCGACGAGACGAACACCGACGAGACGGGCACTCACGAGACGGGCACCGACGAGACGCCGGCCGACGCGGACGCATCGGTCGACGCCGCCGCACCCGAGCACCCCTCGGCCACGCCGCTCCCGGGGATCCCGGAAGGTGCTCCGTCGACCCCGGCGGTGTTCCCGCTGTCCCTCGACCCCGAGGATGACGACACCAACGAGGTCCCGATCCCGGAGCCCGCACGGACCGACCCCCCGAAGGTCCCCGCGTCCTTCCAGCGGCCGGCCGAGCCGAAGCCGATGACGACGGCCTTCGAGCCACCGGTCGGGCACTGGTCGCAGCAGGCGCACGGCTCGAACGACGCCGAGGTGCACGACGACTCGACCGGCACCCGCCGGATCGCGGTCACCGACACCAACGCGATCATCCTGCCGAACTCGGCCCTGGCCGACCCGACCGGAGCACTGAACGCGACGGGCGAGGTGATCCTCACCGGGTCCATCGACCTGCCCGCGTCGTTGTCCTCGACGGGGTCGCACCGGCCGATCGACGGCGCCGAGGTCGACCGCCTGCTCGAGCAGCACGACGAGCAGCCGGAGACCGACGCCAGCCCGGTGCGCGCCAGCCGCGCGGTGTCCAGCCACACCTCGACCCGCCAGGTCGTCCTCGCCGCCGCGAAGCCGAAGGAGTCGCGCACGCCGCTCATCCTCGGCGTCACGGTCGGCGCCGTCGGTGTCGCCGCTGCCGCGGTCATCATCGTCGCGCTCGTCACGACCCACACCTTCGGCGGCTGACGCCCCGACCCGAACCACCGATCCCGACACCCGCGTCGGCCGCGGCCTGGCCGTGCGTCGGCGGGGTGGCTTATGATCGTGACCCATCAAGCGATCCGGCTCCCTGCCGGGTCGACGACCGGAAGGAATCCGTGACCGCCTCCACTCGCGCACTGGAACTCGTGCAGGCCGCCGCTCTCGCGGCGGACGCCAAGCAGGCCGAGGACCTCGTCGCGCTCGATGTGACCGGGCCGTTGCAGCTCACGGACGTGTTCCTGCTCGCAACCGGTCGGAACGAGCGCAACGTGCAGTCCATCGCCGATGCGGTCGAGGAGCGCCTCCTCGAGCTCGGCGCCAAGACCCTCCGCCGCGAAGGCCGGAGCGAGGGCCGCTGGGTCCTCATCGACGTCGGCGACATCGTGGTGCACGTCTTCCACGACGAGGACCGTCAGTACTACTCGCTCGAGCGGCTCTGGGCAGACTGCCCGACCATCCCGCTCGAGCTCCCGGTGGACCACACCGCCTGATCAGCGACGCGCCCGGGTGACGGCTTCGATTTCGTTGCCCGGCGTTCGCATGGTGTACGCTTCTATGGTGCCTCCGGGGAACCGGTCGGCACGGAAGCAACACAATCTGGGTCTGTGGCGCAGCTGGTAGCGCACCTGCATGGCATGCAGGGGGTCAGGGGTTCGAGTCCCCTCAGATCCACCAACAACCCCCGTCGTTCCCCGGAACGGCGGGGGTTTCTTCGTGGTGCGGGTGGCCGCACGTGCCCGATACGCTGAGCGCATGAGCAACGATCCGCCGCTGTCCGGAACCCCGCTGACGATCTCCGCCGCCGGGTACACGGCCGACATCGCCACGGTCGGTGCGACGCTGCGGACCCTGCGGCACGAAGGTCGCGACCTGATCGTGCCGTTCGCCGCCGACGAGGTCCGGCCGGCGTTCCGCGGTGCCGTCCTCGCTCCGTGGCCGAACCGCGTCGTCGACGGCGAGTACTCGTTCGGCGGTGTCGACCACGAGCTCGCGCTCACCGAACCGGCACGGCACCACGCCCTGCACGGGCTGGTCGCCTGGACCGACTTCCGGGTCGAGGCGCAGGAGTCCGACCGCGTGGTGCTCGCCACCACCGTGCAGGCCCAGGCTGGCTACCCGTACCGCGTCGAGGTCCTGGTCGAGTACCGGCTGGACGACGCCGGGCTGCACACGACGATCACCGGCACGAACTCCGGCGCGGACGACGCCCCGTGGGGGACCGGCCCGCACCCGTACCTGGTCGCCGGCGCCGGCACGGTCGACGACTGGACCCTCACCCTGCCCGCGGCCGAGGTGCTCGAGGTCACGCCGGACCGGCTGATCCCGACCGACCTGGTCCCCGTGCACGACGAGTTCGACCTGCGCACCGCCACACGCATCGGCGACCGGTTCATCGACCACGCCTTCACCGGCTTCGACCGCGACGCCGACGGGGTCGCGACCATCGCCCTGACCGCAGCGGACGGCCGGGGTGTCCGCGCGACCTTCGGTCCGGAGTGCCCGTGGGTGCAGGTGCACACGGCCGACCACGTGCTCCCCGAGTACCACCGCGCCGGCCTGGCGGTCGAGCCGATGACGTGCGCCCCCGACGCCTTCAACGACGGTGTCGACCGCGGTCTCGTGGTGCTCGCCCCCGGTGCGTCCCACGCCGCCGCATGGACGATCTCCGCGATCTGACCGGTCCGTCGGCCGGCGCCCGCATCGAGGTCCGCCGGCTCGATCCGGTCCCCGACCTCGGCGCGCTGGCCGCCGCGGTCGAGGGCGACCTGGTGTGGCTCGACTCCGCACTGCCGGCCGGCGCACCCGACGCCGCTCGACCACGGGCGCGATGGTCGGTACTGACGTGGGCGGACGGGCCGTTCGGTGTCCGGTTCCGCCACCAGGACCGGCAGGCGTCCGTCGAGGTCGCCGCGCCCGCTGCCGGCTGGTTCGGCTCGTCGTCCTCCGACGACCGTCCGGCCTTCACCGTGCTGGCCGACCTCCTCGCTCGGACGCCGCAGCTGCCCGAGCCGATCGCCGGCTGCGGCTTCGCACTCGGCTGGGTCGGGTTCCTCGGGTACGAGCTCGGTCGCGAGTCCGGCGGCCCGGACCGCACCGCCGACGGCCACGCCGACGCCGACCTGCGGTTCGTGGACCGCGCCGTGGTCGTCGACCACACCGGTGGCGCCTGGGCGCTGACGCTCGTCGCCGACGCGGAACCGGCGGCCAGCGCGCAGAACCGGGCGTGGCTCGAGACGGTGACCAGGTCGCCGTCGACGGCCGACGTGGCGGACGCGGCCACGGGCCTCCCGGCCGGGGTGTCGTCAGCGGTCGGACGCACGTCGCGAGCCGACCACGAACGCGCCGTCGACGCGTGCCGCGCCGAGATCCGCGAGGGCAACGCGTTCCAGGTCTGTCTCACCACCTCCTTCTCCGTGCCGGGCAGGGGCCGGGAGGCCCGGGTCGGCCCCGGCACGGACCCGCACCTGTCCGACCCGCACCTGTCCGACTACATGCGGATGCGGGCGGCGGACCCCGTCCCGTTCGGTGCGTACCTGCGGCTCGGCCCGCTGCGCGTGGCGAGCCGGTCGCCGGAGCGGTTCCTGCGGATCGCCGCGGACCGCACCGTGCTGGCGGAACCGATCAAGGGCACGCGGCGACGACTCGCCGACGCTGCCGCCGACGCGGCCGTCCGGGACGAACTCGCGGTGAGCGCCAAGGACCGTGCCGAGAACGTGATGATCGTGGACCTGCTGCGGAACGACCTGCTGCGGACGGCGATCCCCGGGTCGGTGCACGTCGAACGGCTGTGCGCGGTCGAGACCTACGCGAGCGTGCACCAGATGGTGTCGACGATCGGTGCCGTGCTGCCGTCGGGGACGTCGCCGGCGGACGTGGTGCGGGCGGCGTTCCCACCGGGGTCGATGACCGGCGCGCCGAAGATCAGCGCGATGGCGATCGCCGACCGGCTCGAGGGCGCGCCGCGCGGGGTGTACTCGGGGACGATCGGGTACTTCTCGGCGAGCGGGGCGGTCGACCTGTCGGTGGTCATCCGGACACTGGTGACGGTGGTGGACGCCTCGGGCGGCGGGGTGGATCCGGTCGAGGTCCGGTCGCGGACGCTCGGGGCCGGGGGAGCGGTGACGTGGTCGTCGGTGGCGTCGGACGAGGCGGACGAGGTCGTGACGAAGACGCGGTCCGTGCTCGGCGCGGTCGGAGCGGTGGCGACGTGGTGAGCTGACCGAACACGCGTTCGACCCGATTGTCCACGGATGTCGGACGCGATTGACATCATCGAACACATGTTCGAATATGAGGGCATGCAGACGGCGGCGGCACTCCGGTCGCCCGGCCCGGACCGGGTCGGGCGGAGCGGTGCTGCGCGTGGGGGTTCGGGTGCTGCGCGCGCGGGCGCGGGTGCTGCCCGTGGGGGCGGCGCGGGCGCTGCGGACCACCTCGGTGACGCCCGGGCGGCGCTCGACCGCATCACGTCCCTGCGGTCCCGGGTCACCGACATGGAGTCCACCCGTGTCGACACCGCTGGGCTCCCGACCGCCTCCGCTCTCGAACCCCTGCTGCCCGGCGGTGCGATCCGGGTCGGCGGCACCTACGCCGTCCCCGAGTCGGTGCTGCTCGCGATCACCATGCTGCAGGCGGCCTCGGCGGCCGGTGCGTGGTGCGCGGTCGTCGGGGTGCCGTCCTTCGGGATCGAGGCCGCGGCCGCCGCGGGGATCGACCTCGAGCGGCTCGTGCTCGTCCCCGATCCGGGCGACCAGTGGCTCGCGGTGACCGCGGCGATGGCCGACGTCGCCCAGATCGTCCTCACCCGGCCGCTCGGCCGGGTGGTGCCGGGCGACGTCGCCCGCCTGTCGGCCCGGCTCCGGCAACGCGGCGGGGCCCTCGTCGCGCTCGGGTCCTGGCCGGGAGCGGACGTCACGCTGCGGATCACGTCGTCGGTGTGGAGCGGCATCGGGCAGGGCCACGGGCACCTGACCGAGCGTCGCGCCACCGTGACGGCGACCGGTCGTGCGGGTGCCGTGCGCCCCACGAGCGCCGAACTGCTCCTGCCCGCGGCCGACGGCACGGTCCGGACGGCGACCCCCGTGCCGTCGGTGGGGTCCGGCGACACCCGGGTGCTGCGGCCCGTGGCGGTGGCGTCGTGATCGCCGGGGTGCTGCTGTGCGTGGCGGTGGCGTCGTGATCGCGCCGGGGCGTGTCCGTGCCGACGCGATCGCCCGCGGCGGGGCGCTGCCCGAGCCACCGCCGACCCGCACCATCGTGCTCTGGTGTCCGGACTGGCCGGTGATCGCGGCGGCCCGCGCGGCCGGGGCACCGCCGGAGCAGCCCTTCGCCGTGGTCGCGAAGGGCCTGGTGTTCGCGAGCTCCGCGTCCGCACGGCAGCACGGCGTCGTCCGGGGGCTCCGGGTGCGCGAGGCACAGGCGCGCTGTCCGGAGCTCGTCGTCCACCCCTACGACGACGCCCTCGACCACCGCGCGTTCGAACCCGTCATCCGCGCGGTCGAGGCGGCCGTCCCCGGGGTCGAGGTACTGCGGCCCGGCACCCTCGCCCTGCGTGCCCGGGGGCCGGCGCGGTACTACGGCGGCGAGCGGGCGGCCGCGGCGACCCTGGCGGGGATCGCGGCCGACCACGGTGCCCCGGCGGTGCGGGCCGGTGTGGCGGACACCCCGTTCGCGGCGGAGCAGGCGGCACGGGCCCGGCCGGTGCGTCCCGGCGAACGGGTACGGATCGTGCCGGTCTCCGGCTCGTCGGACTTCCTGGCGGCCCTGCCCCTCGGTGTGCTCGGCGACCCCGAGCTCGCGACGGTGCTCGACCGGCTCGGCATCACCACGCTGGGCGATTTCGCGTCGCTCAGTGACGAGCAGGTCCGCGACCGGTTCGGGGTCGCCGGGGCGTTCCTGCACCGGCTGGCGGGCGGACGCGACCCGCGGGAGATCTCGGCACGCGCGATCCCGCCCGAGCTCCGGATCGAGGCCGCCTTCGAGCCCCCGCTCGACCGTGCCGACCAGATCGCGTTCGCGTTCCGGCGCTCCGCCGACGACTTCGCCGCACGCCTCCGCGCCGCGGGGCTGGTCGCGACGACCATCCGGGTGGGGATCGTCGACGAGCGGGACATCCTGCTCGAACGCACGTGGGCGCACCCCCGGTGGTTCGACGCCGCCGACGTCGTCGACCGGGTGCGGTGGCAGCTCGCCGGCGGGGTCGACCCGACCGGGCTCGAGGCCCCCGTCACCTCGGTCGTGCTCGAGCCGGTCGCCGTCGACGACATGGCGAACCACGAACGCGGACTCTGGGGCTCCGGACCGGACGAGCGCGTGCACCACGGGCTGGCCCGGATCCAGGGCATGGTCGGGCACGACGGGGTGGTGAGCCCGAGGGTCGGTGGTGGCCGGACCCTGTCCGAGCGGGTGGTGCTCGTGCCGTGGGGTGACACCCCGCCCGGCGGCGAGCGTGCCCTGGCCACCGTGCGCGACCGCCCCTGGCCCGGCAAGCTGCCCGGCCCGCCGCCCGCCACCGTCCTCGAGCGTCCCCGCCCGGTCGACGTGGTCTCCGGCGACGGCGAGAGCGTCGACGTCGACGACCGCGGCGTGCTGTCCGGCGCACCCGAACGCTTCCGCGCCGAGGGGGACCGGGGCGGCGGGTTCGCACCCGTCACGGCCTGGGCGGGCCCCTGGCCGCTCGTCGTGCGGTGGTGGGAGTCCGGCGGTCGACGACTGCACCGACTGCAGCTCGTCGACGCCGAGGGCCGTGCCTGGTACCTGGTGCTGGCGGACCACCGGTGGTGGGCGGAGGCGATCGCCACGTGAACCGATCCAGGAGCAGGACCTGATGGGCTACAGCAACCCACCCGTGCCGTGGTCGCAGTTCGAACGCGCCCTGTCGGACAAGCGCAGTCCGGGGACGGCGAAGGCCGGCGACGGCGGGGACAGCCCGGCGTGGTCGCGGAAGCGCGAGCCGTACGTGCCCACGGACCAGCCGGCGGCTGCGGACGACAGCCCTCCGGTCGTGCCGTACGCCGAGCTGCACGCGCACTCGGCCTTCAGCTTCCTCGACGGCGCCAGCCAGCCCGAGCAGCTGTTCGAGGAAGCCGCACGGCTGCGCCTGCACGCCCTCGCCCTCACCGACCACGACGGCTTCTACGGTGCCGCCCGGATGGCCGAGGTCGCCGAGGCGTACCCGCAGGTCGGCACCGTCTACGGCACCGAGCTCTCGCTGGGCCTGACCGAACCGCAGAACGGCGTCCCCGATCCCGAGGGCTCCCACCTGCTCCTGCTCGCCGACGGGCAGGACGGCTACCACCGGCTCGCGGGCGCGGTGACGAGTGCGCACCTCGCGGCCGGGTCCGAGAAGGGCAGCCCGCGCTACGACCTCGACGAGCTCGCGGGGCGGGCCGACGGACACTGGCGGGTGCTCACCGGGTGCCGGAAGGGCACCGTCCGGCAGGCGCTCGAGCAGGGCGGGGAGTCCGCGGCGGAGACCGCGCTGCGCGTGCTGCTCGACCGTTTCGGGCGCAGCAACGTCGTGGTGGAGCTCCTCGACCACGGCGACCCGCTCGACAGTGCGCGGAACGACGTGCTCGCGACCCTCGCCGAGCGGTACACGCTGCCCCTGGTCGCGACCGGCAACGTCCACTACGCCACCCCGGACCGGTTCCCGGTGGCGACGGCGCTGGCCGCGGTCCGGGCCCGGCGCAGCCTCGACGAGATCGACGGGTGGCTGCCGGCCGCCGACACCGCGCACCTGCGCTCCGGTGCCGAGATGACCCGGCGGTTCGGGCGGTACCCGGGGGCGATCGAGAACACCGTCACGCTGGCCGACGAACTCGGGTTCCGGCTGCGCACGGTCAAGCCCGGGCTGCCCGACCTCGACGTGCCGGACGGCCACACCGCGATGTCCTGGTTGCGGGAGCTCACCTGGACGGGTGCCCGTCGGCTCTACCCCGGCAGCGCCGACGGCGTGGACCCGCAGAAGCGCGAGCGCATCGAACGCGAGCTCGCGGTGATCGAGGACAAGAACTTCCCCGGCTACTTCCTGATCGTGCGCGACATGGTGCAGTACGCCCGCGGCCGGGGGATCCTCTGCCAGGGGCGGGGTTCCGCCGCGAACTCCGCGGTCTGCTACCTGCTCGAGATCACCGCGGTGGACTCGATCCGCTACGGCCTGCCGTTCGAGCGGTTCCTGTCGGCGATGCGCGACGAAGAGCCCGACATCGACGTCGACTTCGACTCGGACCGCCGCGAAGAGGTGATCCAGTACGTCTACGAGAAGTACGGCCGGTACAACGCCGCCCAGGTCGCGAACGTCATCACGTACCGCCCGAAGGGTGCCGTCCGCGACATGGCGAAGGCCCTCGGCCACAGCCCGGGGCAGCAGGACGCCTGGTCGAAGCAGGTCGAACGGTGGGGCTCGGTGACCGAGAGCCAGGACCACGACATCCCGCAGGCGGTCGTCGGGCTGGCGAGCGACGTCCTGGGCTTCCCGCGCCACCTCGGCATCCACTCGGGCGGCATGGTGCTCACCGACCGGCCGGTGGGCGAGGTCGTGCCGATCGAGCATGCGCGGATGGACGGCCGCACGGTGCTGCAGTGGGACAAGGACGACTGCGCCTTCATGGGGCTCGTGAAGTTCGACATGCTCGGCCTCGGCATGCTCGCGGCGCTGCAGTACTCGTTCGACCTGGCGGCGGAGCACTGCGGGGAACGCTGGGAGATGCACTCCATGCCGAAGGAGGAACAGGGCGTCTACGACCAGCTCTGCCGAGCCGACACCATCGGGGTGTTCCAGGTGGAGTCCCGCGCGCAGATGGGCACCCTGCCCCGGCTGCTCCCACGGCGGTTCTACGACCTGGTGATCGAGGTCGCCCTCGTCCGCCCCGGTCCGATCCAGGGCGGTGCCGTGCACCCCTACATCCGGCGTCGGACCGGCGAGGAACCGATCACGTACATCCACCCGTCGCTCGAACCGGTGCTCGAACGCACCCTCGGCGTGCCGCTGTTCCAGGAGCAGCTCATGCAGATGGCGATCGCGGTCGGCAACTGCTCGGGCGACGACGCCGACCTGCTGCGGCGGGCGATGGGGTCGAAGCGCGGCCACGAGAAGATCGACCGGCTGCGCGACAAGCTCTACGCGGGCATGTCGGACAACGGCATCCACGGCGAGGACGCCGACGCGATCTACGCGAAGATCCAGGCGTTCGCGAACTTCGGCTTCGCGGAGAGCCACTCGATCAGCTTCGCCCTGATCGTCTACGCGAGCGCCTGGATGCGCCTGCACTACCCGGGGGCGTTCCTGGCCGCGCTGCTCCGGGCGCAGCCGATGGGGTTCTACTCACCGCAGACCCTGGTCGCCGACGCCCGTCGGCACGGCGTCCAGGTGCTCCGACCGGACATCCTCCGCTCGGGTGTCGACGCCACGCTCGAACCGCTCGGCGACGACCAGGTGGTGCCCCCGTGCGGTGACGACGCCTGCCTGCACACCGAGCAGCCGCCGGTGCTGCCCTTCGACACGGCACTGCCCGACGACACCGCACGGCACCGCCGCGACGGCGCGTTCGCGGTCCGGCTCGGACTCGCCGAGGTCGCCTCGCTCAGCCGGAAGAGCGCCGAGAAGATCGTCGCCGAGCGTGACGCGAACGGTCCCTTCGTCGACATGTCCGACCTGGCCCGCCGGGTGGGGCTGACGACGGCGCAGCTCGAGGCGCTCGCCGCCGCCGACGCCTTCGCCCCCTTCGACATCGACCGCCGCGGGGCGATGTGGTCGGCGGCGCAGGCCGCTGCGGAGCGCGCCGACCAGCTGCCGGACACGCAGGTCGTCGTCCAACCGCCGCTGTTCGGGCAGATGACGAGCGGCGACGTCCTGATCGCCGACATGTGGTCGACGGGCATGACGACCGACGACCACCCCGTCCGGCACGTGCGCGACCGGCTCGCCGCTCGCCGGGTGCTCAGCGTGCAGGACACCGCGACGGCCGAGACCGGGCGGCGGGTCGAGATCGGCGGGATCGTCACGCACCGGCAGCGTCCGGCGACGGCGTCGGGGATCACGTTCATGAACGTCGAGGACGAGACCGGGCTGGTCAACGTCATCTGCAGCGTCGGGGTGTGGGGCCGCTACCGCCGGGTCGCCCGGGAATCCCCGGCGGTGATCGTCCGCGGCATCCTCGAGCGGTCACCCGACGGCGTGGTCAACCTGGTGGCGGACCGGATCGAGCACCTGTCGCTGTCCGTGCGCACGCGGTCGCGGGACTTCCAGTGAGTGGTCGCGGGCAGCGGTCCGCGCGCGGCGGGCGGCGGGCGGCGGGCGGCGGGCGCGGACGAGGCGCGCGGCTACTCGACCTCGGGCAGTCGCACCGTGACCTCGAGTCCGCCGGAGCGCACGTTCCGCAGCGACGCCGTCCCGCCGGCGCGTTCGGCCACCGCACGGACGATCGCGAGGCCCAGCCCGGATCCACCCGGCAGGGCGATCGCACCGGTGGCCGGGTCGGGGTTCGGGCGCGACTTCCGGGCCTCGTCCGGTCGGGTGAACCGGTCGAACGCCACCGGGATGAACGACTCGGGGACACCGGGGCCGTCGTCGGTGACCTGCAGGACGCCCTCGCCGCCGGTGCTGCGCCAGGACACGAAGATGCCGCCACCGCGGGGGAGCGCCGACACCGCGTTGCCCGCGATGTTCGTGACGAGCTGCGCCATGCCACCGGTGTCGAGCCGGTAGCGGGGTTCGTGGGTCCCACCGCCGATGCCGGGCCCGGAGCCACCGACGGCCACCGGGGCCTCGAGGTCGAAGTCGACGGTGACGTCCTTGGCCGATGCGATGAGCCGGACCCGGTCGACGGCCGCCATGACCTCGTCACCGAGGTCGGACCAGGCGGTCTCCGGGCGCTGGTCGCCGTCCTGTTCCCGCCGTTCGGACTCCTCGATCCGCGACAGCGCGAGCAGGTCGTTCGCCAACCGGGAGAGCCGGGCGACGCTGTGCTTTGCGCGCTCGATGTGGGCAGCCAGGGCGGCGGCGTCGTCACCGTCGAGCGACGCCAGGTCGAGCTGGGTGGTGAGGATCGCGAGCGGTGTGCGGAGCTCGTGGCTGGCGTCGGACACCATCTGCCGTTCCCGCTCGGTGGCCTGGCGCGTGCGGGCGAGGAAGGCGTTGAGGGTCGTGGCGAGGGACGCGAGTTCGTCCTGCGCGGGGCCGACGGGCAGCTCGGCCCGTTCGGGCGCGACGGACAGCCGCTCGGCCTCTCGGCGCATGCGGTTGACGGGACGGAGTGCCGCGGTCGCCAGGATCCACGAAGCGACGCCGAAGGCGAGCAGGATCGCGACGCCGGTGAGCGACAGGGTCGAGGTGAGGTCGTCGACCACGATCGCCTCGGCCTGCGAGTTCCGGGCGGCGACGACCGTCCACCGGCCGGCCTGGTTCACGGGGTGTTCGACGACCACGCGGTACTCGGACCCGGACACCCGGATGATCGAGGTGCCGGCCGGAGTGGAGGTGAGGCTGCCGAGGGCGCTCTCCACCCGGGTGGGCATCGTCGAGAGCACGATGTCTCCGGACGGTGAGACCACGGCGACGAGCTGCGCGTTGCCCGGCGGGGACAGGTCGGGATCGCTGTCCACCTCGAGCGTGGCGACGTACGGGTCGGCGTCGGCGTCGAGCAGGGTCCGGGTCGCACTCGCGACCACGCTGACCACCTGGAACCGCATCACCAGCACGAGCAGCACGATCACGACCGCGGCGATCGCCGTCGAGCCGATCGTGATCCGTGCCCGCAGGGACAGCAGGCGCAAGGGGCGGACCAGACCGCGTCGTGGGCGGTCCGGCCCCGGGTGAGCGGAGGCCCCGCTCACGCCCCGAGCAGATCCAGGCGGTACCCGCGGCCGCGCACGGTGGCGATCGCGACGGTGGCCTCGTGGGCGACGAGCTTCTTGCGGAGGTACGAGATGTACTGCTCGACGACGTTCGGGTCGACGTGCTGCGAGCCGTCCCAGACCTCTTCGAGGATCTTCGGCCGGTCGACCACGCTGCCGGCGGAGCGCGCCAGCAGGCGGAGCAGCGCGAACTCGGTCGGGCTGACGGCGACGCGCTGGCCCTTGATCGAGATGCGACGGGCCTCGGAGTCGATCGAGACGTCGCCGACCTCGATCGTGCGGGGTGCCCCGGCGGACTCGCGGCGACCGAGGGCGCGGAGCCGGGCGGTGAGCTCGGCGAACGCGAACGGCTTGGTGAGGTAGTCGTCCGCGCCGGCGTCGAGGCCGAACACGCGGTCGTCCACGGCATCGCGCGCGGTGACGAGCAGGATCCGCACGGGGTCCTCGCGCTCGCGGATGCGTCGTGCGAGCTCGAACCCGGACATGCCGGGCATCATCACGTCCACGACGGCCAGGTCGAACGCCTGCTCGCCGAGGGCGATGAGCGCCTCGACCCCGTTCTCCACCGCCGTCACGCGGTACCCCTCGGCAGCGAGACCGCGCTCCATCAGGGCACGCATCTCGTCGTCGTCCTCGACCACCAACAGCCGCATAGTGGACCTCCTCGGACCCATCGTGGCATCGAACGGGCGCGGAGGGCCGATGCCCGGGCCGAACTCACTGAATCTCGTCACAGGAGCGGGTACCGTGGCTGCCAGGCCACCGGGCAGAACGGTCTGTCCCGCGTTCTAGGGACATGAGGACTTCTTGCTTCATTGGTAGGATCACCTGGCGGACAGCGCTTACCCGAAGGGCGGTCCGTTGCACCAGGGGGCACCATGAACGACCCGATCGACCACGCGTCCGTCGACCACCCGTCCGTCGACCACCCGGCCATCGTCCGTCTCCGCGCGGAGCTCGATGCCGCGTGGAAGGGCATCGGCGCACTCGGCCAGATGGAGGGCGTCCGCCGCGACCGCGTGGTCGCCGAACTGCGGACGGCCGTCCCCGACGTGGCGAGCCGCGCGGCGCGCGAAGTCGGCACCGAGGCCGTCGTCGCGGAGATCAGCCGGTTCGCCGACGTCGGCGTGCCCGGCACCGATCCCGCCGTGCCGGCCGCGGTGATCTGGGACGACGTCGTGCAGACGGCGGCCGAAGCCGCACGCGCCACGCGCTGACCGGCACCGGCACGCCGCGCCCGAGCGGCGCCGGCACTGGCACGCCGCGACCGACCGGCGTCAGTCGTCCTCGCCGAGCAGCTCCTCGCGCACGCGTCGGACGTCCTCGAGCAGGGCACCGATGAGCACCCAGTGCCGTGAGTTCGGTCGCACGATCTCCATCGGCGCGGTCAGCGCGGGTTCGGCGGTCGCCACCCCGGCATCGTCCCCACCGGCACCCGCGGCGAACGACGGGTCCAGCCGCGTCGACTCGACCCGGGCGCTCAGCGCGCGGACGTCCGATCCGATCCGGGCCACCTCGGTCGCGATGCCGCCGACCACCGGGTCGGGGCGCAGGTCTGGTGCGGTGTTGTCGTGGATCGCCCGGGTCATGCCGGTGACGCGCGTGACCAGGACGCGCAGGTGCTCGGTGATGGCGACGTCGCGGTCGAGGATCGTGCGGTGCCGGCCGCCTCGCGGGTTCATCGTCAGGGACTCGCGGGCCGCGTTCAGTGATGCCTCGGTCTTCGCGTGCTGCTGCCGGAGCGCGCGGGCCCGCACCAGGGCGTCCTGCCACCGGTCGCGGTCCCACCCCTCGGTCAGGCCGATCGCGACGCGTTCGAAGGCCACGGCGGTGTCGCGGGCGAGTCGGGCGACGGCGAGGTGCGCCGGCTCGAGCAGGACCGGCGGGATGATCAGGGCGTTCACGACGAGGGCGACGACCGCACCGATCACGGTCTCGAGGATCCGGTCGGCCGAGTAGTTCGGCGTGACGACCCCCGCGGTGAGCACGAGCATCCCGCTGATGCTGACCTGGGTGGCCGAGGTCGGGGTCAGCCGGAGCACCCAGGCGATGAGGATGGCGAGCACGACCACGAGCAGGACGACCCACACCGAGTCGCCGAGCAGCAGGTGGAACCCGGTGGCGAGCAGCACGCCGAGCACGACACCGGCGCTCCGCTCGAGGCCCTTGACGAACGACTGGTTGATGCTCGGCTGCACGACGAGCAGCGCGGCGATCGCGGCGAAGGTCGGGAACGGTCCCTGGATCAGCAGCCGGCACAGCAGCACCGCCGCGACGACCGCCACCGCGGTCTTCACGACCTGCAGGAACGGCGTGCGACTGGAGCTGCGGAGACGCGCGACCGGGTTCACCTCGACCACGCTAGCCACCGCCCGCACGCCGAGCCGTGCACGAACGCGACGAAAACGTCCGGACACGGTTGACTGATGTCGTGTGGCCCAACCATGAGCGCGTCATCCCGCAGGCCTTCGCCGGCTCCGGGACCTCCGTCGTGGCCGCACGGGCGCACTCCGTCGAGCCCTCGGGCAACGGCTACCTGTACGGCTACGAGGTCGACACCGTCGACCGGAACGGCCAGCGCGCCACCGTCCTGACGTACGTCGACACCGGCGGCGCGCACGACCAGAACAGTGCGATCGTCACCGACCCGGCGACCGGCGAACCCGTCTCGGTGTGGGCGTACCCGAACGACCCGGGTCTGCCGGTGCTGCCGCAGGTGACCTACCGCGACGCGGTCGCCGAGCTCCTGACGACGCTCGGCATGCCGGTCACCGACCCGGTGCTCACGGTGGCCGCGTACCGACCGGGCAAGCGTGCGGTGGTGCGGGTGGACGCCCCCGAGCGCACCCTGTTCCTGAAGATCGTCCGTCCGCACCGGGTCGCGCCGATCGTGAAGTCGCACGAGCAGTTCGTCGCGGCGGGCCTGCCGGTGCCCCGTGTGCTGTCCAGCCGCGGCGACGGGCTCCTCGTGCTCGAGCGGATCCGCGGCGTGCCGGCCGGCAGTCGCATCCTCGACATCGCCGACGACCCGCGGTTCGTCGCGTCGCTGGCCGCCCTGAGCGGTCGGGTCGCGACCGTCCCGATGACCCAGCAGGCCCGTGCCGACGCGATGGACCACGCCGACTGGCACCGCCGCACGCTCATCGCCGCGTTGCCGCAGGACGCCGAGGAGATCGACCGCCTGTACGACGCCATCGGCCGCCGGTCGATCGGCTGGACGAGCGCGACGAAGCAGGTCGTGCACGGCGACCTGCACCTCGAGCAGGTCTTCGTCGACGAGGACGAGCCCTGGCGCATCTCCGGCCTGCTGGACATCGACACCGCGGGGTGGGGCTTCCCGGTCCGCGACATCGGCGCGGTCGTCGCCCACCTGGTCGTCACCGGCCTCTGGCACCGGTCGCGCGGAGACGCCGACCGCGGAGCCGCGGCCGAGCGCCTCGCCGACGCGATCGCTCGCGACTGGGTCGCCCGCAACCCACGCGAGGCCGACCGCATCGGGCCCGCCATCGGCGCCCAGCTGCTGGCCCACGCCGGCGGTCAGGCGACCACCGGCTCGGCGAACGGCATCCAGACCGCTGAGCAGCTCCTCGCGGCGACGCGGGCCGCGTTGGCCGAGGCGGCTCCGGTCCTGCCGGCGACCGGCCTGGTCCGCCCGCGGTCCGCGCCCCGCGTCTGACGGCTCCCAGTTCCCGTCGCGAAAGCGACAGATCTGCGCGGAACGTTGGCGGCAATCTGTCGCTTTGGCGAGGTGGTCGGCGTGGGGATCCGGGATCTGTCGCTTTCGCGGGGTGGTCGGCGTGGGGATCCGGGATCTGTCGCGTCGGCGGGGTGGACGCGCCCGGCGTCGGACGGGAGGCGCGTGGCGGGCCCGCACCGTGCCTCCCGGCCGGCACACGGGGCATTCCAGGAGGCGCGACGCGCGCGGGCGACGAGGAGTCGCCTCTGTCGGGGGTCGGGGAGTAAACTGAGCGCGCACGCACCGCGTTCCCGCGTGCCGCGTCGATTCCGGACGCAGCCGTCGATCACTTGATCGACGCGGGAACCGGGCCGTGACCGCCCCGCGGGGGCGTCACGTGCGTGTGACGACGCCGGATCCCGGCGCGGACCGTCGCACCCGGCGCCGAGCAGGCGCTCGCGGTGGAACGGTCCGCGGGACTCCACCGGACGTCCCGAAGCGGGGACCGGCGATGCGGTGGGCCACGGTGGCCCGCAGCCGAACCGGAGCCGTGTCAGGCCCCGGTGCAGGACTTCCGCCCCACGGGCGGCTCGCCCCGATGCGTGGGCGGAACAGGAGGAGCGTTGGCTCGATCAGGCACCCGGCGAGCTGCCGGCGGGACGCGGACCGCGTCACGTCGGACGAGGCCGCTGGACAACGACGGCGTGATCCCCGTCCTCGCCCGCGCGGTGCGCGAGGTCGAGGCGGCGGCGCAGCGCGGACCGCTCAAGGCGACGAACCGGACGAAGTTCCAGGCCGTCGCACTGCTCATGCGCGAAGAGCGCGCACGGGTGAAGGGCGACACCGACCTCACCGACTCGCAGCGCGCCGAGCAGCTCAAGCGGCTCGACGGCGTGGCGACGATCCTCGCGAAGACCGCGGCCCGAGACACCAGCGTCATCCAGCTGCTCGCGGAAGAGGTGCAGGTCTCCGAGGCGACCCGCGCCGTCAAGCGCGACATGATGATCGCCGGCGGCATGGAGCTGCAGCCGGAGGACCTCGTCATCGCGGCCGAGCCCACCCCGGTCGCCGAGACCCCGGTGCGCGCCGTCACCCCGCAGGCGGTCGTGCAGCGTCAGCTCGCCAACCCGTTCCTGCCGCCGGACTTCGCACTCGCCGACCAGCCCGTCGCGCACCCGCGTCGCCTGGCGAACTGGGAGCTCTTCGGTCCGCTGTTCAAGTCGTTCGAGTACGGCGCGGGCGGGGGAGCGGCGACGATGCCGCTGCCCGAGCCGACCTCGCTGCACTCCCGCTCGGGCACCACGCTGATGAAGCACCAGGCCGAACTGGTCGCCGCCGCGTCGCAGGGGCACCGCACGTTCCTGCTCGCCGACGAGCCGGGCCTCGGCAAGACGGCGCAGTCGTTGCTCGCCGCCGACGCCGCCAACGCGTTCCCGCTGCTCGTCGTGGTGCCGAACGTCGTCAAGACGAACTGGGCGCGCGAAGCCGAGCGCTGGGTGCCGAACCACCGCGCCACCGTCATCCACGGGGACGGCAACGACCTCGACGGGTTCGCCGACATCATCATCGTGAACTACGAGATCCTCGACCGGCACGCCGGCTGGCTCGGGGGCTTCGGCTTCAAGGGCATGGTCGTCGACGAGGCGCACTTCATCAAGAACAAGGACTCGCAGCGCGCTCGCTTCGTGCTCCAGATCGCCGACCGCATCCGGCAGCGCACCGCGGCACCGCTGCTCATGGCGCTGACGGGTACCCCGCTGATCAACTCGGTCGAGGACTTCCGGACCATCTGGGAGTACCTCGGCTGGATCGACGACAAGAAGCCCCGCGCGAAGCTCATGAACGAGCTCGAGGAGATCGGGTTGACCCCGGCCGACCAGGGCTTCTTCGTCGAGGCCCGCCGTGCCGTCATCGACCAGGGCATCGTCCGACGCCGCAAGGTCGACGTCGCCGCGGACATCCCGGCCCGCCGGATCGCCGACATCCCCGTCGAGCTCGACGGCGACGAGGGCCGCTCCATCCGCGACGCCGAGCGCGAGCTCACCGCGAAGCTCGTCCGCCGGTACCACCAGGCGCTCGACGCCCGTACCGGGCAGGACCCGGTCGTCGGCATCGACCACAAGCTCGTCCGGCAGGTCGCCCGCTGGGAGCTCGAGGACCAGGACGCCTCGTCGACCGGCGAGAACGTGTTCTCGATGGTCCGACGCATCGGTCGTGCCAAGGCCCAGCTCGCAGCGGACTACGCCGCGCAGCTCGCGTCGAACGTCGGCAAGGTCGTGTTCTTCGCGAAGCACCTCGACGTGATGGACCAGGCCGAAGAGGTCTTCGCTCGACGTGGCCTGCGCACCGCCACGATCCGCGGCGACCAGACGGCCACGCAGCGCACGGCGCAGATCGACTCGTTCGTGAACGACCCCGACGTCGCCGTGATCGTCTGCTCGCTCACCGCGGCCGGCGTGGGCCTGAACCTGCAGGTGGCGTCCAACGTCGTGCTCGCCGAGCTGTCGTGGACGAGCGCCGAGCAGACCCAGGCGATCGACCGCGTGCACCGCATCGGGCAGGAAGAGCCCGTCACCGCGTGGCGGATCATCGCCGCGCAGACGATCGACACCAAGATCGCCGAGCTCATCGACTCGAAGGCGTCCCTGGCCGCTCGCGCGCTCGACGGTTCGGACGAGGAACTCGTCGACTCCGGAGACATCCAGCTCGACGCCATGGCAGCGCTGCTGACCGAGGCGCTCGGGGGCTAGGGACCGCGTCGCGCGGCGCGCACCCGTTCAGCACAACCGAAGTCCGTCCGAACCACGTGATCACGCGGTTCGGACGGACTTCGGTTGTGCGGGGCTTCGCGCCAGAGGGCGTCGCTCAGATGCGGGACTGCACCTCGGCCAGCGAGGGGTTCGTCGCCGTGCTGCCGTCGGGGAACACGAGCGTCGGAACAGTCTGGTTGCCGCCGTTGACCTCGGCGACGAGTTCCGCCGTGCCCGGGGTCTGCTCGATGTCGACCTCGGTGAAGGGCACGCCGGCCTTCGTCATCTGGTTCTTCAACCGGGCGCAGTAGCCGCACCACGTGGTCGTGAACATCGTGACGCCGCCGGCTTCGGGGGTGAACTGCTCGCGGGTGATCGTGTCGCTCATGGCGCCAGGCTAACCCCGCTTTCTGGACGCCCTTGACGTGCTTATCCGATATAGCTAGGTTAAGCCGCATGGATCCGATCCAACGCATCACCGCCCCGACGCTCGACGTGCTCGACGCACTGCTGACCGTCGACGGCCCGGCATGGGGACTGCTCGTCATCAAGGCCACCGGGCGTCAGGCCGGCACCGTCTACCCGATCCTCGAGCGACTCGAGCGGCAGGGGTGGATCACGTCGTCGTGGGACGACGAGACCAGCCGGCCGGGGCCGCGTCGTCGGCTCTACGAGTTCACGCCCGACGGGGTCGACGCCGCACGCAATCTCGTCGCGGCGCGTCCGTCCGCCGCGACGCCTGCTCGTCCGGCTCGCTCGGCCCACCGGCCGGTGACCTCGTGAGCGCGCTCGACCGGGCGCTCGTGGGGGTCGCCGTCGCCGTCTCGCCCGCAGCACACCGCGCCACCCGCCGCGAGCAGTGGCTCGCCGACGTGCGCGATGCCCACGAACTCGACCTCTCGCCGACCGCACTCGCGTTCGGCGCCTTCACCACGGCGCTGTTCCACCGACGCGCCGGCCACCGTTCCACCTGGGGGGACACCATGACCGCACTGCCGACACCCGTCCGTTCTGCACCGCACACCATCCGCACGATCCCGGTCCTCATCGCGCTCGCGGTGCTGTCCTACGTCGTCTCGGTGGGCGTCCTCGCGCTCCTGCAGCGGTACAACGGCCTGCCGGAGGCGCGCCTCGTCTTCGACATGGTCGGGATCGGGCTCGCAGTGGTGCCGGGCGCCGCTGTCGCAACGAGCGTCCTGCTGGTGTCGGACGTCGCGCGCCGCCGCCGGGTCCTCGGCGCCGTTGCCGTGTTCGCCATCGCCGCAGTGTGGTGGGCGATCACGAACGGTTCTCTCAACGTCCCCGTGTACGTCCCGGTCCAGGTCGGCGTCATCGCGGCTGGGCTGCTCGCGGTCTGGCTCGTGGTGCTCCGCCGACCGGGATGGACGTACTCGCTCCTCGTCCTGCCCGTCGTCGCTGCCGTGCTGGTGTTCCCGCTCGCAGAAGCAGCGAACGGCTCGGGGATCCCGTACTCCGCGATGGCGCTGGTGTCGTGGATCGGGCAGCTCGTCCCGTTCCTGGTCACCGTCGTCGGAGCCGTGGTGGCGTCACGGTTCTCCACCGATGCGCCCGCGGTGATCGAGGCGCACGGTGAAGCCCTGGTAGACAAGACCGTGTGAGCGACACCCACCTCGAGATCGAGCGCACCTACGACCTGCCAGAGGGCGGTGCCCTGCCCGACCTCGTCGGCGCCGGTGGCATCCTCCGCACCGAGCACCAGGAGCCGTTCGAGCTCGATGCGACGTACTGGGACACCGAGCGGTACGACCTGGTGGCGGCGCGGGTCACGGTCCGACGCCGAACCGGCGGCCCCGACGCCGGGTGGCACATCAAGCGCTCCGAGTCGGACACGGTCCGCCACGAGCAGCACTTCCCGCTGACCGACGACGCCGACACGGTGCCGACCGAGGTGCTCGCGGCGCTCTTCACCGAGCGCCGCGGCCGTGGCCTGCGCCCCGTGGTCCGCATCACGACCACCCGCACCGTCACCCGCCTGCTCGACGAGGACGGCGACCAGGTCGCCGAGCTCGCCGACGACCAGGTGACCTCGCAGCGCCTCGACGACGACGCTCCCGAAACGCCGCGCACCTGGCGCGAGGTCGAGGTCGAGGCCGTCGCGGGCGTCGACCCGCAGGTCGCGCACGAGCTCTTCGCGGCCTTGGACGGGCGCTTCGCGGCCGTGGGTGCCGGCCCCGCCGCCGTCGCGTCCAAGCTGGCACGCGGGCTCGCAGGAGCACCGGCACCGCGCCTCCAGACCGAGGAGAAGCCGGACAAGGGCACGACCGCACGCGTCCTCGCGAAGCGGCTGCGGAAGCTGCGCGCTGCGCTGCTCGGCCAGGAATCGCGGCTCCGCTCCGGCGACGCGGCCGACCTCCGGCAGACGGCTGAGACCGCCCTCGAGATCGCGTCGATCCTCGGCGCCTACCGTCCGGCGTTCGCCGCCGGCGACACCGTCGACCGCGCCGCCGAGGCGGCCGACGGCCTGGCTGCCGTGACCGCGCGCGCAGCACTCAACGAGTACCTGATCGACCGGTTGCCGCGGGCGTCGACCCCGGCGCAGGACGACCTGGTCGACTCGATGACGCGCGAACGCATCCTGGCCTCGACCCGTGAGCGTCGCGACCAGTCGGTGCGGGACGTCGTCGCGTTCGTGCACGGCGAGCCGTTCCTCGAACTGCTCGACGCGCTCGACGACGCCGTCGAACGTCCGACCCCGACCGAGTGGTCGCTCCGTTCCCCGAAGAAGGTCGCGCAGGACGTCGGTGCCGTCGTGAAGCCGCACATCCGCGAGCTCGTCCGGGCCGCGGTCGCCGACGACACCTCGGACACCGCCGCCGAGCGCGAGGCCGCCGACCGTGCGACCACCGAAGCCGCCTGGCAGGGCACGATGCGGGCGCGGATGGCGATGGACGTCCTCGGCGACGACGCGTTCCCGCACGCGCTGTGGAAGCGGATCGGCAGCGCGGCCGACGTGCTGACCGAGCGGGTCCGATCGCTGCACGCCCTCGACGCGCTGCGGACCAACGCGGCGATCGCCGAACGCGGTGGCGAGGGCACGTTCGGGTACGGCGTGCTCGCGGGGGACCGGGTGCGCCTGGCCGAGGAGTCCTACGACGAGGCGGTGCACGCGCTCAACCGCGTGTGAGCCGCACGCCGCGGGCGCGGGCGCGGGCCGCGGGCGTTCGCTTCGTGAGCAGAAATGGTCGGGTGCCCGCGGGCAACCCGACCATTTCTGCTCACCAAGAGCGTGGCACTCAGCCGCCGAAGTCGACCGACGCCGACTCCGGCACCCGGAACCGCCGACCCGGGTAGCGCAGCCCCGACCAGTACATGTTGGTGTGAGCGACGACGTGCGCCGCCGGCACCCTGACGCCGTCGTGTTCGGCATCGGTCGTCGTGTGGGCGTCGGCGACGAGTGAGACGTCGTACCCGTCGGCCGCCGCTCGCCCCGCGGTGGTGCGGACGCAGTAGTCCGTCTGCGCCCCCACGATCACGAGGTGCGTGACGTCGAGCCCGTCCAGGACAGCGCGCAGGTTCGTGTCGACGAACGAGTCCCGGTAGGTCTTGCGCACCAGCGGCTCGACGGCATCGCGGACGAGCGGGCCCGCGAGCTGCCAGTCGTCGGTGCCGTACGGGAAGTCCTGTTCGTCCTGCACCCAGACGACGGGGACTCCCTCGGACCGAGCTCGCGTCACGAGCGCATGGATACGCGCGACCACGGCGTCGGCGTCCAGGCAGGAGCGGACCACCCCGGCCTGGACGTCGATCACCAGCAGGGCGGTGCTCATCCGGCGGCGACGGGTGCGGCGCTCGCGGCGGCGGGCGCCTCGTCGGCCAGCCCGAGCACGTCGAGCAGCCAGGCCAGCTCGAACGCCCGCTCCTTCCACGAGGCGTACCGACCGCTCACGCCACCGTGGCCCGCGGACATCTCGGTCTTCAGCAGCACCGGCGCCCCGACCTCGCGCAGCTTCGCGGTCCACTTCGCCGGCTCGACGTAGAGCACACGGGTGTCGTTGATCGACGTCACGGCGAGGATCCGCGGGTACTGCACGTCGTCGCGGACGTTCTCGTACGGGGTGTACTCGCTCATGTAGCGGTAGACCTCGGCGTCGTGCAGCGGGTCGCCCCACTCGTCCCACTCGATGACGGTCAGGGGCAGGTCGGGGTCGAGGATGCTCGTGAGCGCGTCGACGAACGGCACCGCGGCGACGATCCCGGCGAACCGGTCCGGTGCGATGTTCGCCACCGCACCCATCAGGAGCCCGCCGGCGCTGCCGCCCTCGGCCACGAGCCGGTCCGCGGTGGTGCGGCCGGACTCGATCAGGTGGTCGGCGACCGCGACGAAGTCGGTGAACGTGTTCTTCTTCGTCAGGGTCTTGCCGTTCTCGTACCAGTGGCGACCCATCTCGCCGCCACCGCGCACGTGGGCGACCGCGAAGACGACGCCGCGGTCGAGCATCGACAGCCGCATGACGCTGAAGCCCGGGTCGATCGAGTGCTCGTACGAGCCGTAGCCGTACAGGTGGAGCGGCGAGGGGGTGTCCGCGTCGACGGCGTCGCGCCGCCAGACGAGCGAGATCGGCACGCGGGTGCCGTCCGCCGCCGTGGCCCAGTCGCGCTCCTGCGCGTAGTCGGCGGGGTCGTAGCCGCCGAGCACCGGCTGGCGCTTCAGGACCGTCACCTCGCCGGTCCCCAGGTCCAGGTCGCTGACCTCGGACGGCGTGACGAACGAGGTGAACCCGATGCGGAGCGTCGGCTGGTCCCACTCGGGGTTGCCGCCGAGGCCGGCCGAGAACAGTGCTTCGTCGAACGGGACCTCGTGCGCGTCGCCATACTCGTCACCCTCGATGGGGATGATCGCGATGCGGGGGAGTGCCTCGGAGCGGTACTCGAGCGCGAGGTGCCCGGCGAAGGCGTCGACGGACTCGATGCGGCGCTCGGTGTGGTGCGCCACGACGACCCGGCGGTCGCGCTCGGACGTGGGGTCGTCGGCGGGGACGTCGACGAGCTCGAAGTTCTCGGCACCGTCGTTGTGCAGCACCAGGAAGCGGTCGCTGCCGCCGACGATGGCGTGCTCGATCTCGTACTCGACGCCGTCGCGTCGTGGCCACACGACCTGGAACTCGCCGGTCGGGTCGGCGGCGTCGAGCACCAGGGCCTCGGACGTGATCTTCGACCCGAGCTCGATGACGATGTACTGCGACGACCGGGTGACGCCGACGCCGACCCAGTAGCGGTCGTCGGGTTCCTCGAAGACCAGGACGTCGTCGGACGCGGCCGTGCCGACGGCGTGCCGCCAGATCTTGTCCGGACGCCACGACTCGTCGACGGTCGGGTAGAAGACGTACCGGCCGGCCGGGTCGAAGGTCGCGCCCGCCCCGGTGTTCGGGATGGCGTCGCCGAGGTCGGTGCCGGAGGCCAGGTCGCGCACGTGCAGGGTGTACCGCTCGTCGCCCTCGACGTCGATGCCGTAGACCAGGCGGGTGCCGTCGTCGCTGATGTCGTAGGTGCCGAGGGAGAAGAACTCGTGGCCGTCGGCCAGGGCGTTGCCGTCGAGGACGACCTGCTCGCCGGGGAGGGTCGACTCGCCCTCGACGACGGCCGGCGGGGTCCAGTCGTCCGGACCGGCGATCGGCGCACGGCAGTGCACGCCGTACTGGCTGCCCTCGGCCGTGCGGGTGAAGTACCACCAGTCGCCCATGCGCACCGGCACTGAGAGGTCGGTCTCCTGCACACGGTTCTTGACCTCGGCGAAGACGCGGTCGCGCAGCGGGGCGAGGTGGTCGGTGGCGGCGTCGGTGTAGGCGTTCTCGGCCTCGAGGTACGCCAGGGTGTCCGGCGACTCCTTGTCACGCAGCCACTCGTAGTCGTCGACGAAGTCGATGCCGTGGTGGGTCCGCGTCACGGGCCGCTTGGCGGCGGTGGGCGGGGTGGCCTGGGAGTGCTCGGTGCTCACCGTCCCACCCTATGCGCACGGCCCCGTGGCGAGCCGGGCGTCACGCCGCCCGGAACCGGTCGGACCGCGTCCGCCCGACCGCCCCGCCCGGAACCGGTCGCGCCGCGTCCGCCGGCCGCCCCGCCCCGAACCGATCGGACCGCGTCCGACCGGCCACCCCCGCGCGGACCCGCTGCTCGAAGGCCTCGAGCTCGTCCACGACGGCCGGTGCGACCCAGGCACGGTCACGCCGCCGCTCGGTGACCGGACGCAGCACCCCGGCGCGCACGAGGTCTGCGGCCACGCAGCCGGCCAGGTCCTCGTCGACCGGTCCGTCGTCGACACCGGCGAGGAGGTCCTGCAGTCGGGCCTCGGTCAGGACCGGGTCGTCGGAGAGCGCCCGTCCGACGGCGGCGTGGGCTCTCGTGGCACACGGACCCGCCATCCGGTCGGCCGCGTGCTCGTCGAGCAGCAGGGCGGTCACGGTCGCCTCGTCGCACACGGTGCCGATGGCGATCGCGACGTCTGCCACGAGGGCGTCCACGACCCCGTCGCGGTACCGCTCGAGGTGCCGGAAGTACCGGCCCCGATCCGCTGCGAGCGCGGTGGCGATCGGCGCGGTCACCGTCGTCGTGACGCCCCGGCGTCGCAGCACGGCGCTGATCAGCGCACGTCCGATCCGGCCGTTGCCGTCGGTGAACGGGTGGATGGACTCGAACTGGGCGTGCCCGATCGCGGCCTGGGCGATCGGGTGCAGGTCCGTCCGGTGCAGGAACGCGAACAGGTCGGCCATGAGGGGCGCGACGAGCTCCGGCGGCGGCGGGACGTACGTCGCCAGCCGCGGGGTGTCACCGCCACCGATCCAGTTCTGGACGCTGCGGTAGCGCCCGGCGTACCGCCCGTCGACCGGGTCGTCGCGCATGAGCAGCCGGTGCGCCTCGAGCAGCGCGGCCTCGGTGATCACGCCCGTGTCCGCTGCCGCGACCAACCCCTCGATCGCTCCGGCGGCGCGGACGACGACGGTCGCACTCGGGTTCGCGCGGATGCCCACGAGGGCTCGGGCGCAGTCGTCGAGCGACGCGGACTCGTCCTCGATCCGCGACGAGGCGACGGCCTCGGTCCGACCGATCACCGACCCGAGCGGGGCGAGCCGGGAACCGTGGTGGACGTCGAGCGACCGGAGCGCCGCGGCTGCGCGGTCGAGCAGCGCCTCGGTCCGGGCATCGGGCTCCCACCGAGCACGAGCGATCCGCGGCGGGAGCGACACCCGGACGGACGTGGTCATCCGATCGGCGCGGGAACCCCGGTGGGCGCTGCGCCACGGACGCTCCGCGCTGCCGTGCACGGGCCATCCGCGGTGCACGAGCACGCCGCTGTGCGCGGTCTGGCCCCCGAGCGCGGTCGAGCCGTCGTGGACGTCCGGGGTCTCGTTCCGATGCACCATGCCGGGAGCGTAGGGACCCCCGGACGCCCGACGCCAGGAATTCGTATTTCGCCGGTCCGCGTAGCGTTGGTGGCATGAGCAACTCCTTCGCGATCACCGGTGCCCACGTCGTCCCCGTCTCCGCCCCCGCCTTCGACGGCGGCGCGGTCGTCGTCGAGGACGGCCGCATCACCGCGATCGGCCCGGACGTCACACCACCCCCGGGGATCACCGTCGTGGACGCAGCCGGTGCGTGGCTCGTCCCCGGGTTCGTCGAGTCGCACGGCCACGTCGGCATCCACGAGGAGGCGAACGGCGAGGCCGGCAACGACACGAACGAGATGACCGGCCCGAACATGGCCGGGGTCCGTGCGATCGACGCGATCGACATCGACGACGAGGGCTTCCGCGACGCGCTCGCCGGGGGCATCACGAGCATCGTCGTGAAGCCGGGGTCCGGCAACCCGATCGGCGGCCAGACCGTCGCCATCAAGACCTGGGGCGGGCGCACCGTCGACGAACAGCTGATCTCGGACTCGGTGAGCATCAAGAGCGCGCTCGGCGAGAACCCGAAGCGGGTGTACGGCGGCAAGGGCCAGACGCCGTCGACGCGCCTGGGCGTCGCGAAGATCATCCGTGACGCCTTCGTCGAGGCCCAGAACTACCGTGCCGCCCGTGACGCCGCCGCCGCGAAGGGTGAGCCGTTCGCGCGTGACCTGACGAAGGAGGCGCTCGTCCGGGTCCTCGACGGCGAACTCGTCTGGGACCAGCACACCCACCGCCACGACGACATCGCCACCGCCATCCGGCTGTCCGAGGAGTTCGGCTACCGCCTGGTCGTGAACCACGGCACCGAGGCGCACAAGATCGCCAGCCTGCTCGCCGAGAAGGACATCCCGGTCATCTACGGCCCGCTGTTCACGAGCCGCTCGAAGGTGGAGCTCCGTGACCGGGGGATCCCGAACCTCGCCACCATCGCCGCCGCCGGCGTCCGGGTCGCGATCACCACCGACGCCCCTGTCGTGCCGATCGGCATGCTCGTCGACCAGGCCACCGCCGCGGTGAAGGAGGGCCTGCCCGCACAGACCGCGCTCGAGGCGCTCACCGTCAACCCAGCCGAGTTCCTGGGCTTCGGTGACCGTGTCGGTCGGCTGGCCGTGGGCCACGACGCCGACCTCGTGCTCTGGGACGGCGACCCGCTCGACGCGACCAGTCGCGCGACACGTGTCTGGATCGACGGCCGGCAGGTCTTCGAGTGGGCGGACGGCGTCGGCGTCACCACCCCGCGCTGGTAGCGGGGGAGAGCCGGGAGGCCCGGATCGCGACGTGCCCGCACGTCGCGATCCGGGCCTCCCGTCCGTGGCGCCGGGGGCGCTGGGTGGTGACGGCCGGCGGACCCGGCCGGCTCAGACCTCGCGCGCCAGCAGGAACTCGTTGATGCGGTCCGTCAGGTCCGCGTCGATCGCGCGGGCGTCGCCGTTCACGGAGCGGATCGGCGCCGCCTGGCGGACGCTCGACACGAGCCAGAGTGCGTCGGCGGCCTGCAGGTCGGCGAGCGTGACGAGTTCGTAGGCGGTCTCGATGCCCTCCTGCTCGGCGAAGCGGAAGACGTCGGCCTGCGTCGTGCCGGCCAGGATCCCGATGTCGGTGCGCGGCGTGACGAGCCGGTCGCCGACCTTCAGGATCAGGTTCGCGCGCGTGCCCTCGAGCACGTAGCCGTCGCTCGACACGAACAGGGCGTCGTCGGCACCGCGCCGGGCGGCCTCGCGCAGGGCGGCCATGTTGACCGCGTACGACAGGGTCTTCGCGCCCTGCAGCAGCCACGGCGAGGTGCGCTCCACGTCGTGGCGGTAGCCGCGGTCCAGCACGACGACGGAGATGCCCTCGGTGCGCGCGGCGGTCGAGTCGACGGACGGCGCGGCGTACACCCAGCCGGTGGGTCGGTCGGTGCCCTCGACGCCACGGGTCAGGACGGTCTTCGCGAAGGCCTCGCGGACCGGGTCGAGCCGGGCGCAGACGGCTTCGATCGCCTGCCGCCAGGCGTCGGGGTCCGGCGCGGGCAGGTCGAGCATCGCGGCGGAGCGGCCGAACCGGGCGAGGTGGGCCTCGAGGGCCTGCGGACGACCGTCGACCACCGTGATCGTCTCGAACACGCCGTCGCCCCGGGTGACGCCGAGGTCCTGCACCTGCAGGTGCTCCTCGAGCGGCTTCGCCCAGGTGAAGGCGTCCGCTGCGGGGTCGTGCGGCGCGGCGTCGCGGGAGGGCTGGTTGAGGATCGCGAGCACGGTTTCGGTCATGCGCCCATCCAACCGCACGCGCGTCCGCGCACGTTGTGCGTGGACGTCAGCTCGCGTCGGGCAGGGCACCCATGAGCTTCCACACCGCCGGCGTCAACTCGGGGTGCTGCAGCGCGATGCGGCGCAACCGGTGGTACTCCTCGCCGAGGACGGTGCCCTGACCGGACGCGGGGTGCATCGACCACTGGGCGTGCCGCTTGCCGATCGCGGCGTCGAGGTCGACCGCGTCGGCCCGGAGGATGAGCACGACCTGCTCGTCCACCGTGGGGAGCGTCGGCATGAACTCCCACGGGTCCTCGCCCTGACGGCTCCGGTGCTCGACGAGCATCGAGATCTCCTCGGCAGCCTCGGCGCGCAGCACTTCGAGGCTGCGCCCGGTCCTGCGGGGCTCAGCCATGGTGCCCCCGCAGCACGCCTGCCATGGGAAGAGCGTACGACACATCTTCGGCCAGACTGGACGGGTGACCCCGCGCGACGAGAGCAAGTCCCAGCACCCCCGAGTGGTCGTCGTCTACCTGCTGCGCGACGGCGCGAGCGGGCCCGAGGTGCTGCTCGGGGAGAAGCGCCGCGGCCTCGGTACCGGCCGGCTGGTCGGCCCGGGCGGCAAGCGCGAGCCCGGTGAGACGGCGGTCGAGACCGCCGTGCGCGAGGTGCGCGAAGAGGTCGGCCTGCGGCTCGAGACGGTCGACCTGGAGGCCCGTGGCACGTTGGACTACCGGTTCCCGTACCGGCCGTCCTGGTCCCAGGTCTCGGACGTCTTCGTGTGTCGCCGCTGGCAGGGCAGCCCGTCGGGCTCCGACGAGCTCGAGCCGCGGTGGATCCCGGTCGCCGACGTCCCCTACGAGGCGATGTGGGACGACGCGAAGTACTGGCTCCCCGGAGTGCTCCGCGGGGGGTCGGTGCGTGCACGCTTCACGTTCGCCGACGACGACGCGACGGTCGCGGGCTTCACCGGGACGGGTGTCGAGACGCCCGCGTAGAGCGGATCAGCGGATCAGCGGGTCTGCTGGGTGCGGGTGCTGCCGGTGCGTGCTTCCTCGGCGGCGGCGATGACCTCGGCGTCCCCGCTGCGACCGCCGAGGGGCCTGACGAAGAAGTCGATGATCCCGAACACGATCGCGCCGACCATGGCGAACATCGCCCAGCCGACGAAGAGCCCGGCGGTGTTCCGGCCGTCGGCGGGTGCGAGCACGATGCTCGCGACGTAGAAGCCGACCGTCAGCACGAGGAGCACGACGACGACGGTGACGAGGACGCGGTGCCAGGTGATGCGGGGGTTCATGCCCCCAGGATACGCGCCGCCGACGCCTCACAGGTCCGCGTGCCCGCACGGACGATGCACGTGCATCATGCGACAGAGCACGCGTTGTTCGACTGGTGCATCGTCGGAACTTGCGCACGCAGTCGGTCTGCGCGAGCGGCGCGATCGTCAGGAACGAGCTACCGGTCCGCGTGCCGGCCGTGCGGGAGCTCGTCCCCGGCGTCGACGCGAGCCGACGTGTCGGAGCGAGCCGGGGCCCTGGAGCCCTCGGCGCGTGGGACGGGACGCGTGCGCGGTCCGGTCCCCGCGCCTCCCGTGCGGTCCCCGGTCCGCTGCACGGGGATGCGGCCGGTGGGGGTGGTCTCGGTCTCGAGGCCGTCGCGGCCGCCGGTGAAGACGTCGCCGCCGACGCGGGCGTCCTCCCAGTCGTCGTCGCTCAGGACGCTCAGGGTGCCCGTCTCGGTGGACTCGAGGCCGTGGCGCTCGAGCTCGGCGTCGCGTTCCTTGCCGAGGAACTCACGGTTCGCGGTGTTGGCGTCCTGGAACATCGTCGTCCGGCCCGTGACGATGGCGCGGATGCGTCGGCGCTCCCACCACTTCTTGCCGAAGTACATGAGCACGAGGCCGACCGCGGCGTAGCAGCCCATCGTGATCAGGCCACGGGCCGGGCCGGGGCCGACGCCGTAGATCTGGTGCTTGATCATGTCGACCATGCTCGACCCGACCACGACGTTGTTGAGCCAGGCGAACGGCTCCGGCATGAACCACTTCGGGTACGCCCCGCCGGACGACGGCATCGACAGGAACACGAAGCAGATCATGGCGGGGGCGGCGATGAACCGGCCGACGAAGTAGCTCAGCCCGTTGACGGCGAGACCGATCGCGACGATCCACCCCCACGCGATGAGCACGAGCTGGATCCAGTGGCCGTGGATGGCGCCGACGACCGGACCGGCGAGCGTGTTCGTGATGAGGGAGATGACGAGGCCGCCGACGACGATGACGGTCATGCGGGTGCGGTGCCGGAGCGGGCCACCCATGATCCCGATGAACATCGCGACCATGTAGCCGCCGATGCACCAGGCGAGCATCACGTACATCGGGACGGTGCCGTACTCGTCCCACGCGGGCAGGGGAGCGAGCTCGGTGGTCTTCGGGGTCGCGACCCCGATCCCGGTCAGGACCGCGGTCAGCGTCGCCGGTACGAGGCTCGCGACCTGGAACTGGTGGGCGCTCGCCTTGAAGAACTCGTTCGTCGCGGGGTCGTACGCGACCGCCATCGAGCCGGCGATGACGTCACGCTTCGCTGCGGCCAGGGAGTCGTAGGTGTGGAACACGAACTCGCCCGGCAAGGCCTTCTGCACCGCAGCGACGAGTGTCGGGTCACTGCCGACCAGGGCGATCGGGACGTCGTGCGGGTGCGGTGCGTGGAACGCGAAGACGTAGCAGAGGCAGAAGCCGACGATGAAGAACAGCGGCATCCAGAGCTGCAGGCCGATGAGCTGGAGCGACGGGTGCAACGTCGAGTACCAGCGGCGGTACGCACCGTGCTGCTGCGGTGCCGGCACGGGTGCCTGTCGGCGCGGAGCCGGTCGGGTGGAACCGGCGACCTTCGCGCCGCGACGGGGCTTGGTCCCGCGGGCCGAGGGCCGGGTGCTGCGTGGCTTCGGCGCCGACGTCGGCCGGGACCCTCCGGGACGGTCCGGGGTGTCGTCGTTCCTGTTGACGTCGTTCCGCGGCGTGCTCACTCGGCGCTGTGCTCCTGTTCTCGGACGGAGCGCCAGGATACGCCGAGGCCCTCAGGAGCGGCTGCGTGACGCCTGCGCCGAGTCCATCGCGAGTTCTTCGGCGTCGAGGGTCACGAGCACGCGGCGCATGACCTCTTCGTCGAGGTTGCCCTTCTCGCGCTCCTCGAGCACGATCTCGCGTCGTCGGTCGAGCAGCTCGCGCCGGATGTCCTGGATCTGCGAGCCACGCAGGCGCATCGGGGCGTTGCGCTCCTCGACCTCTTCCTCGAGGGCGTCCTGCCGGAACGTCTCGACCTGCCGCTCGAGCCGTGCCTTCAGCCGGTTCACCACGGAGTCGACGGCGACGGCGCCGTACTGCTTCGACCAGTCCGGACGTCGCTTCTCGAGCAGCTCGATGGCGGCCTCGGTCGTGCGCTGGTTCAGTCGCATCTCGCTCCGGACGTCCTCTTCGCCCTCGGCCGGGTCCTGCACCTTGAGTGCACGGATGACGAAGGGCAGCGTCAGGCCCTGCAGCAGCAGCGTGCCGACGGTGACGAAGAACGCGATGATGAAGATCGTGTCCTGCGCGGGGATCTGCGTCGGGCTCGCGACCACGGACACCGCGGCGGCGAGGGTCACCACGCCGCGCATGCCGGTCCACGAGATGACGGTGAGCTCGCGCCAGTTGAGCTTCGGCTCGGCCGTCCCGCGCATCCACCGCAGTGACGGGTGGCCGCGGGAGAGCTTGATGCGCAGCGGACGGAGCCATCGCCCGTTGAAGCGGTTGCGCACGTACGACTCGAAGATGAAGAGGGGCCGCACCAGGATCACGACGCCGAGCACCACGGCCGCGGCGGTGAGCGTCTGGCCGAGACTCCGTTCGCTCTCGACCAGATCCTGCACCACGGTGTTGAGCTGCAGGCCGATCAGGGCGAAGACGAAGCCCTCGAGGATGACGTCGATGCTGGTCCAGAGCGGGCGCTCCTGCAGGCGGGTGGCGTAGCCCTCCTTCGGCGAGTTGTAGCCGATGTACAGGCCGGCCGTGACGACCGCGATGACGCCGGAGCCGGAGAGGTCCTCGGCCAGGATGTACGCGACGAAGGGCAGCAGGATGCTCATGATCGTCTCGACCACGGGGTCGTTGAGCCGCATCCGGATCCAGTGCACGACGACGCCGAGCACGATGCCGACGGCCAGGCCGACGCCGATCGCCAGGCCGAAGATGCCGAGGTCCTGCCAGATGGTGAGCGACGTCCCCGCGATGATCAGGGTGAACACGCGCACCAGGGTCAGGGACGCGGCGTCGTTGATCAGGCTCTCGCCGGACAGCACCGTCATCACCCGGCGGGGGAGCCCGAGCTTGCGACCGATCGCGGCGGCGGACACCGCGTCCGGCGGGGCGACGATCGCACCGAGCAGGATCGCCGCGGGCAGGGTCATGTCCGGGATCAGGAAGTACGCCACCGCGCCGACCACGAGTGCCGTCACGATGACCAGGAAGATGCCGAGACGCCGGATCTGCTTGATCGACGTCCGGAAGCTCTGCCACGACACGTCGAGCGCCGCCGAGTAGAGCAGCGGCGGCAGGATCACCGTCAGGATCACCTCGGAGTCGATCTCCATCGCGGGGAGTCCCGGCAGGAACGACGCTGCGAGCGCGACCGCCGTCACGAGCAGGGGAGCGGGGAGTCCCTTCGCCCGTGCGAACCCGGTCACCGCGAGCGATCCGACCAACAGGATGAGGAGCTCGACGGTGTCCATGGGACTCATTCTCGCATCGGCATGGTTCCGAATCTGAACGAGTCTGAAGCTCCGGTGAACAGCAGGTTGCCGATCAGGTTTGCTCCGGAGGCCGTCGATGGGGAACACTGGCCCGCGGTGGACATCACACTCATAGTCGTCCTGGTCATCGCGTTGGCCCTCTTCTTCGACTTCACAAACGGTTTTCACGACACCGCCAACGCGATGGCGACTCCGATCGCGACCGGGGCCATGAAGCCCAAGGTCGCGGTCACGGTCGCCGCGGTGCTCAACCTCGTCGGTGCGTTCCTCAGCACCGCGGTGGCGACCTCGATCTCGCACGGCCTCATCAACGAGGGCCCGGGCGGCGTCGCGATCTCACCGGAGATGATCTTCGCGGGGCTCATCGGAGCGGTCGTGTGGAACATGATCACGTGGCTCCGCGGGCTGCCCTCGTCGTCGTCGCACGCGCTGTTCGGCGGACTGATCGGAGCTGCGATCGTCGGCGCCGGGTTCCAGTCCGTCAACTACGTCGCGCTGCTGACGGTCGTCATCATCCCGGCCTTCGCGTCCCCGGTGATCGCGTCGCTCGTGTCGTTCCTGTCGACACGCATCGCGTACCGGATCACGAAGCGCCCGGTCTTCCCGAACGAGCGCGGCGGCTTCCGTGTCGGGCAGATCTTCACCTCGTCGATGGTGTCGCTCGCCCACGGCACGAACGACGCCCAGAAGACGATGGGTGTCATCACGCTGACGCTGATCGCCTCCGGGGCGCAGTCGTCGAACCAGGGCGTGCAGTTCTGGGTCGTCGTCGCCTGTGCCCTGGCGATCGCGCTCGGCACCTACACGGGCGGGTGGCGCATCATCCGCACGCTCGGGTCCGGCATCACCGAGATCCGGGCCACCCAGGGCTTCGCCGCCGAGGCCTCGACCGCCGCGACGATCCTGGCGTCCAGCCACCTCGGCTTCGCGCTCTCGACCACGCAGGTGTCCTCCGGCTCGATCATCGGCGCCGGGCTCGGCCGCCGCGGCTCGAAGATCCAGTGGTCCACCGCCGGCAAGATCGTCATCGCCTGGTTCATCACGCTGCCCGCCGCCGCAGCCGTGGGCGCGGTGGCCTCGGGCATCGCGCGCTTGGGCGTCATGGGGCTCGTCATCGATGCCATCGTCGGCGCCGCCGTGATCCTCGGCCTGTACCTGTGGTCGCTCCGGAAGCCGCACGAGGGTGCCTCGGCCATCGAGGTCGACGTCGCCGCGAACGCCGTGTACACCCGCAAGGAACTGCGCGATCTGCAGCGCAAGAAGCGCGCCGACGCCGTCGCGGACCGCCGCGCAGCGCTGAGCCGCGAGCGCACGCTCCGCCGCATGGCCGCACGCAAGGGAGGCCGTCGCTGATGGGAATCGCGCTTGACGGACGCCGTTTCGCATTCCTCACGGTGGGAGATCGCTGATGGGTATCGACTGGTTCGCGTTCGTCACCGTGGCGCTCGTCGCCGTGGTCTCGTCGTGCTTCGTCGTCGCCGTGTACTCCGTCGGTCTCCGGTTCTGGAGCGCCGCGGACACCCGCGCGGGCAAGTTCACCGTGAAGGACGACGGCACGATCGGTCCGGCGACCGCCGGGTTCCCGAACCCCGCCGGAGCGACGACCGCGGTGCGTGCCTTCCGTGCGCTCGCGATCCTCTGCTTCGCGGTCTGCGGCGCCGTCGTGCTGTACGGCATCTACCTCATCGTCCCCCAGTTCCACTGACGCGGGGCGCGCGCGACGCGCGCGCGACGCGCCTTTCGTGAGCAGAAATGGTCGAGTGCCCTCCGGCGACCCGACCATTCCTGCTCACCATCCACGGGCACGCGATCGCTCGCGTCCACCGGACGGGAGGCCCGTGGCGGCCTGGCACCGTGCCTCCCGTCCGGCTGGGTGTGGGCGGCGCTGACGCGACGCGCGCTTCGTGAGCAGAAATGGTCGAGTGCGTTCCGGCCACCCGACCATTCCTGCTCACCATGTGCGCGCTCCCGCCCGGCTCCCGGACCGGCCGGACGGACTGGGCTAGCCTCGACATGTGACCGGCAACGAAGCAGCACAGGCCCCCATCGGGGCGCAGACCCGTACCGAGAGCGACTCGCTGGGGTCGCGCGAGGTCCCGATCGACGCCTACTGGGGCATCAACACCCTGCGGGCCCTGGAGAACTTCCCGATCACGTCGGTGCCGATCTCGGTGTACCCGGACCTCATCGAGGCGCTCGCCACCGTGAAGCAGGCGGCAGCGCGGGCGAACCGGGCGATCGGTGTCCTCGACGACGAGCGTGCCGACGCCATCGACCGCGCTGCGCAGGAGGTGCGGGACGGCGCCCTGCGTGAGCAGTTCGTCGTCGACATCGTGCAGGGCGGTGCCGGCACGAGCACGAACATGAACACGAACGAGGTCCTGGCGAACCGGGCCCTCGAGCTCCTCGGCCACGAGCGGGGCGACTACGGGTACCTGCACCCGATCGACCACGTGAACCGCAGCCAGTCGACGAACGACACGTACCCGACGAGCATCAAGATCGCGATGATCTTCTCCGCCCGGCGGCTCATCGAGCAGCTCGAGCAGCTCTCCGCGGCGTTCGCCGAGCGGGGGAACGCCTTCTCCGACGTGCTCAAGGTCGGCCGGACGCAGCTGCAGGACGCTGTGCCGATGACCCTCGGGCAGGAGTTCACCGGCTTCTCGCACACGATCCAGGAGGACGCCGACCTGCTCCGCAAGGTCCTGCCGCTGCTGGCCGAGATGAACCTCGGCGCGACGGCGATCGGCACCGGGATCACGGCGGACCCGCTCTACCGCGACGAGGTCCGCCGGCAGCTGCAGGACGCCAGCGGCATCGACGTCGTGACGGCACCGGACCTGATCGAGGCGACGAGTGACGCCGGCGCCTTCATGACGCTGTCCGGCACGGTGAAGCGCAGTGCCGCGAAGCTCTCGAAGATCTGCAACGACCTGCGGCTGCTCGCGTCGGGGCCGCAGGCTGGTCTCGGCGAGATCACCTTGCCGGCGCGCCAGGCGGGCTCGTCGATCATGCCGGGCAAGGTGAACCCGGTGATCCCCGAGGTCGTGAACCAGATCGCGTTCGCCGTGGTCGGCGCCGACACAACCGTGACGATGGCGGCCGAGGGCGGTCAGCTCCAGCTCAACGCGTTCGAGCCGATCATCGCGCACTCGATCCTGCAGTCGCTGCAGTGGATGTCACGGGGCTGTGCGACGTTGCGCGAGCACTGCGTGACGGGCATCGAGGCGAACGAGGCGAAGCTCGCGGCGCAGGTCGACACGAACGTCGGGGTGGTCACGGCTCTGACCCCGTACATCGGCTACGCGGCTGCGGCGTCGATCGCGCACACGGCACTGACCACGTCGACGCCGATCTCGACGCTCGTCGTGGCCGCCGGCCTGATGGATGAGGACCAGGTGCAGCGCGTGCTGAGCCCGGCGCGGCTGTCCGGCATCGAGCTCGCCACCGGTGCGATCCCGGTGGTCACCGAGGAGATGCTGGACCAAGCGGCGCGCGAGCGCTGACGGGCTGGAAGCGCACGCGCAAGCGCACGAAGCGCAACGAACGAAGCGCAAGCGCGACCCCTCCTCAGGGCATCGGCGCCTCGCCGACGCGTACCTGCTGGGCCACGTCGCGCAGGTGTTCCTGCGCCGGAGTCGGCTCGGCGTCCTCGTCGGCGGCGACCTGGGCCGCGGTGGTCCGGACGTTCCGCGCCGCGGCGATGTCGGCGTCCCGCCAGCGGGCGAGCGTGAAGTTGCGCGTGACGTCGCGCAGCGGCAACCGGATCGACTCGTCGGCCTCGATGCCGGCCAGGAGCTGCCGCATCCGGATCACCTCGGAGTCGAGCTCACCGCCGACCACGAGCACGAAGTTCGAGATGTACAGGTAGACGAGCAGCAGGATCCCGCCGCCGAGCCACCCGTACGCACGGTTCCCGCCGCCGATCGTCTCGACGTAGACGGCGAAGCCGAGGGTCGCGAGCGCCCAGGTGACGATGGCGAACGCGGCACCGGCGGACACCCACCGCAGCTGCGGCGTCTTCACGTTCGGGGTCGCGTAGTACAGGACCGCGACCATCACGACGAGGTCGGCAGCGAGCACGGGCCACTTCACGACGTTCCACACGTCGTCGATCCACGGCGCCCACCCGAACGACGCGACGATCGCCGCCGAGATCGTCGGGGTGCCGAGCAGGATCACGATCGCGATCGCCCCGCCCGCCATCACGAGCAGGGTCACGAGGAGCATCATGCTGCGGAACTTCCAGATCCGCCGCCCCTCCTCGACCTCGTACGAGGTGTTCATCGCCCGCCCGAACGCCGTCGCGTACCCGGACAGCGACCACAGCGTCAGCACGACGCCGGTCGCGAAGCCGAGCCACGGGTTGTCGAGGGTCAGCAGCTGGCGCAGCGGGGTCTCGAGGTGCTGCGCCGTCTCCGGGCGCAGGATGAACCCGAGCACACCGATGATGTCGGCCAGGCTGTCGCCCTTGCGGTCGACGATCGACAGTGCGGAGACCACGGTCAGCGCGGTGGGGAACACGGTCAGCAGCGCGAAGAACGTCAGTGACGCGGCCGCGTCGACGACGCGGTGCCGGATGACCGAATGGTAGGTGCGCCGGACGACGGCGCGGACTCCCGTCCGCTGGAGGTCGCGCGATGCGCTGTCCGGCATGCGTTGTACGGTACCCGACACATGACGTCACGCCGTGCCGTGGTCGTGCCGCGGTGCGGACGGGAGGCCCGTGGCGGGCCCGCCCCGCGCCTCCCGTCCGCCCGTGGTCGCGTCGACCCCGTCAGGGCGACACGATCCCGCCACGGTCTGCCGTCCGTCTCGCGAGAGCGACAGACGCCCGCGGAAGGTTCGCGCAGATCTGTCGCTTTCGCGGGAGGGCCTGCGGCCGCTCGCCGGTCAGTTGGCGTGGGGGTGCAGGGCGTCGTAGCGGCGGAAGGAGGGGACGAGGCGGAGGAGCAGCGCGACGAGCGCCACGATGAGCACGCCGCCGATGATCGGCGGGTACGCGATGCCGGCCGCGACGACCAGGCCCGCGTAGAGGTCGCCGAGCCGCGGGCCACCGGTGACCACGACGATGAAGATGCCCTGCAGCCGGCCGCGCATGCCGTCCGGCGACGCCGCTTGCAGGATCGTGTTCCGGAACACCGAGCTGACGTTGTCCGCACCGCCGGCCGCCGCCAGGAACAGCGCCGCCAACCCGAGCGCGGGCAGGATCCCGACGGAGAACGACTCGCCCGAGCGTCCGCCGAGCACCTGCGCGAGCGCGATGACGACGCCGAACGCCGCGATCGCGCCGCCGTACGCGGTGATGGCCCAGCCGACCGCCTCGCCCTGGCGGCGCACGTGCCCGAGCGGCCCGGAGAAGACACTCGACAGCAGCGCGCCGATCGCGTAGGCGGCCGTGAGGGTGCCCACGGTGATCGATCCGCCGCCGATCACGAGCGCCCCGATCGCGGGGAACAGGACGCGGGGCTGACCGAACGTCATCGCGACGATGTCGAGCACGAACGTCATGGTGATGTTGCGCGACCTCCGCAGGAACCGCGCGCCCTCGACCAGGGAGCTCAGGCCCGGGCGGAGAGCACCGTGGTCGGCCGCCATCCGCGGCAGCGTGAACACCCCGAGGAACGCGAAGGTGAACAGGACGACGTCGATCGTGTAGGTCGGCGCGAACCCGACGCTCGCGATCAGGACGCCGGCGACAGCCGGTCCGACGGTGACCTGGAACCCGGAGGCGATCCCGCCCAGGGCGCTCGCCGCGGGCAGCAGGTCGGTGCCGACGAGTCGCGGGACGATCGCCGAGCGCGAGGCGTTGCTCACGGTCGCCGCGACGGCGTTCACGGTCGCCAGGACGTAGAGCAGTGCGACGCTGTGCAGTCCGAGCCACGAGTGGGTGGCGATGAGGGCGACCGCGACCCAGGCGATGATCGACGACACGAGTGCGACGGTGCGGCGGTCGAAGGCGTCGGCGAGCATGCCGCCGTACAGGCCGGCGACCACCATCGGCAGCAGGGCGATGACCCCCACGAGCGCCACCGCGAAGGTGGAGTGCGTGATCTCGTACACCTCGAGCCCGACCGCCACCGTGGTCATCTGCGTGCCGATCCCGGCGATCGCGGTGCCCGCCCAGAGCCGGGCGAAGGCGGGGGATCGGCGGAGCGGGGTGAGGTCGGCGAGCAGGCGGCGGCGCGGCGGTGCGGGAGTGGGTCGTGTCACGGTGGAACCATTCTGCGGCCTGGGTGGCCGTTGCGTCTGCCGTTGCCGCGCTCTGGTTGACTGGATCGCATGACTGACCTCAACAGCAAGCCCGAGTTCGACGCGCCCGAGGGCCCGGCCCCCACCGATCTCGTCATCACCGACATCGTCGAGGGCTCCGGCGAGGAAGCGTCCGCCGGCTCGACCGTCAAGGTGCACTACGCCGGCGTCGAGTACGAGACCGGCGAGGAGTTCGACAGCTCGTGGAACCGCGGTGAGCCCATCGACTTCCCGCTCGCAGCGCTCGTGCGCGGCTGGCAGGAGGGCATCCCCGGCATGAAGGTCGGCGGTCGCCGCAAGCTCGTCGTCCCGCCGGAGCTCGCCTACGGTCCCGCCGGTGGCGGCCACTTCCTGTCCGGCAAGACCCTGATCTTCGTGATCGACCTGCTCGGGGTGCGCTGATGCAGGTCGGTGCCCCGACCATCGAGCTGAACGACGGCCACCGGTTCCCGGAGCTCGGCCTCGGCACCTACGGCCTGAACGGCGACGAGGGTGCGGCCGCGGTCGGCACCGCGATCGCGAGCGGCTACCGGCTGCTCGACACCGCACTGAACTACGGCAACGAGGACGCCGTCGGCCGCGCCGTCCGCGAGTCCGACGTCGCGCGTGAGGACCTCGTCGTCACCTCGAAGCTCCCCGGCCGCCACCACGGCTACGACGAGGCGCACCGCTCGATCGACGAGACCCTGGGCAACCTCGGGCTCGACCACGTCGACCTGTACCTGATCCACTGGCCGAACCCGTCGGTGGACAAGTTCGTCGACACGTGGAAGGCGTTCGTCGACCTGCGCGACAGCGGCAAGGTCCGCTCGATCGGCGTCTCGAACTTCACCCCGGAGCACCTGCGCCGCATCATCGACGCCACCGGTGTCGCCCCGGCCGTGAACCAGGTCGAACTGCACCCGTACTTCCCGCAGGCAGAACTGCGGAAGGTGCACCAGGAGCTCGGCATCGTGACCGAGAGCTGGAGCCCGCTCGCCGTCCGGTCGGAGCTCCTCACCGAGCAGCCGATCACCGACGCCGCAGCGGCCCACGGTGTGACCCCCGGCCAGGTCGTGCTGCGGTGGCACGTCCAGCTCGGTGCCGTGCCGGTACCGAAGTCGGCCGACGCCACCCGGCAGCGAGAGAACCTCGACGTGTTCGGCTTCGAGCTGACCGACGCCGAGGTGCAGGCCATCTCCGCCCTCGAGCGCGGCCGGCTCTGGGACGCAGACCCGGACACGCACGAAGAGATGTGACCGACGACCCTTCGGGAACTGCGGGCCTCCAGCGGGCAGTACACTGGATTCCCCTCTTCCCGAAGGGTTGCGTGTGTCCGAACCGACCGAGATCGACCGCGAGCGCGGCTACGTGGACGGCCTCTTCCGCCGTCTCGACGAGCTGACCGCCGAGGCCGAGCAGCGTCTCGCCGAGACCCGTCGTCAGGCGGTCGGCGGGAACCACCAGAGCCGCAGCGAGCGCGACGCGTACGCCCGACTCTACGAAGACACCGTGGCGACGCTCGAGCGCGTGGGGGACCGTCTGGTCTTCGGCCGGCTCGAGGTCTCCGAGCCCGACAGCTCCGAGGACGCCTTCCGCTACATCGGCCGCGTGGGCCTGCGTGACGCCGACCACCGCCCACTCCTGCTCGACTGGCGTGTGCCCGGTGCCAGCGCGTTCTACCAGGCCACCGCGGCGCACCCGATGGGCATGCGCTCGCGTCGCCACCTGTCGCTCGAGGGCCGTCGGGTGGTCGGCGTCGAGGACGAGGTGTTCGACGCCTCGCTCTACGACGACGAGCGCACCCACCTGCAGGGCGAGGGAGCGCTGCTGGCCGCGGTGACCGCCGAGCGCACCGGCCGGATGACCGACATCGTCGCCACCATCCAGGGCGAGCAGGACCGGATCATCCGTTCCCCGCTCGAAGGCGTCCTGATCGTGCAGGGCGGCCCCGGCACCGGCAAGACCGCCGTGGCGCTGCACCGTGCCGCGTACCTGCTGTACTCGTACCGCGAGCGGCTGCGGGGCTCCGGCGTCCTGATGGTCGGCCCGTCGCCGGCGTTCCTGACCTACATCGAGCAGGTCCTGCCGTCGCTCGGTGAGACCGGCGTCGTGATGGCCTCGCTCGGTTCGCTCTACCCGGGGGTGCACGCGACGACGCACGACCCCCGCGACGTCGCCGCCGTGAAGGGCTCCGCGCAGACGGCCGCACTCCTGCGCCGCGCCGTGCGCTCCCGCCAGGTGGTGCCGACCGAGTCGGTGACGCTCGACGTCGAGGGTGAGCGGCTCGTCGTGACGCCGCAGCTCGTGGCCGACGCGATGAAGCGCGCCCAGGACCGCGGCAAGCCCCACAACGCCGCGCGCGTGACGTTCAACAAGCTCGCGCTCGACGCGATGACCCGGCTGCTCGCCGAACAGCTGCGCGAGCGCGGCACGACGGTGGACGAGGCCGACGAGAAGGTCCTGCGCGAGGACATCCGGAGCTCCTACGACGCCCGGGTGCTGCTCAACACCGCGTGGCTGCCGCTGCCGCCGGAGAAGTTCCTCGAGGACCTGTACGCCCGTCCGAACTGGCTCGCCTCGCTGACCCCGGACTGGACCCCGGAACGCCGTGCCCTTCTGCAGCGCGCACGCGGTGCTGCCTGGACGGTCGAGGACGTCCCCCTGCTCGACGAGGCCGCCGAACTGCTCGGCCCGTTCGACCCGACCGGCGGCGCCGCCAAGCGCGCGGCGAAGGCCAGCCGGAACCGTGACATCGAGAACGCGCGGCAGGCGATCGAGAACATGGGTGTCGAGGGCATCGTCACCGCCGAACAGGTCGCCGGCTCGTTCGCCGAGGGCGGCGACCCCCGCTCGACGGCGGAGCGCGCCGCCGACGACCGCGAGTGGACCTACGGGCACATCGTGGTCGACGAGGCGCAGGAGCTCTCGCCGATGCAGTGGCGCGTGCTCGCCCGCCGCAACCCGCTGCGCTCCTTCACGATCGTCGGCGACATGGCGCAGGGCTCCTCGCCCGGGGCCGCGCGCACCTGGGACGACGTGCTCGGCGCGCTCGCCCGCCGACGCCGTGGCCGGGCACCGCTCGTGCCGCTCGACCACCGCATCGAGCAGCTCACCGTGAACTACCGCACCCCGCGGTCGATCGTCGAGGCCGCCGGCGTCTTCGCCGACGGTGCCGGCCTGACCGTGACCCGCAACGAGGCCGTGCGCGACGGCGACCCCGTCGAGAGCGTCCGCGTCGCCCGCGCCGACCTGCTCGACACGGTCGTGTCGGTCGCCGACGCCGAACGGTCGCGGATCGGTGCCGGCACCATCGGCGTGATCGTCCCGGAGTCCGAGGTCGACGCCGTCCGGCAGCGGCTCCGGCGCACCGAGGCCGACGTGCGCGGGCTCGCCTCGCCGCACGCCGGGTCGCTCACGGTGCTGACGGGCGCGGACGCCAAGGGCCTCGAGTTCGACGGCGTGCTGCTCGTCGACCCCGACCGGGTCGGTGCCGACGCTGCGCGCCCGGCGGCCGCGGTCTACGTCGCGATGACCCGTCCGACGCGGCGCCTGACGGTCATCGACGTCGACTGAGGGGTCGCGTTCGCGCATCGCGCGCGGCCACTTCGTGAGCAGAAATGGTCGAGTTCGCCGCGCGGAGGCGACCATTCGTGCTCACGATCCGCGGTGGTACGGCCGGCGCGGTGCGGACGGGAGGCCCGTGGCGGCTCCGGCACGGGCCTGCCGTCTCAGGACTGGTCGCCTGCAGAGCGGACGCGCGCGACGAGGTCGGCCCACGCGCCGTCGAGGCGGCGTCCAGGGATCGTCACGGTCGTGCGCTCGACGGTGATCGTCCACGTGAAGTCGTCGGGGACCGGCGGCTCGGCCGTCGCCGTCGCGGGGGTCCGGGGGAGCGCGTCGACGACCTCGGACCACGCCGCGGGGTCGGCGCTCGTGTCGGTGTCGACCCGCCAGTGCCGCGTGGTACCGGCGAAGCCCCCGGAACGACGGACCTCGATGCGCATGCTCCCGACCGTACGCCGGTGCGTGGCGCTCGATCGTCTCAGACGAGGACGCCCACCGTCCGCCAGGCGTCCTGCACCGCGGTGTGCTCCGCGGAACCGGCGCCGAACCGGGACCCAGCGGCGTCGATCGTCACGGCGGCGAAGCCAGCGAAGTCGATCGAGGCGGTGACGGCGTCCGAGGTCAGGGCGTCCCACCACACGGCACCGGCGCCCTGCCAGGCGTACCCGCCGATCGCGGTCGCCGCCAGGAAGAACGCGTGGTTCGGGATGCCGGAGTTCGTGTGCACCCCACCGGCGTCGTCGGTCGTCACGACGAAGTCGGCCATCGTCGCGGGCTGCGGGTCCTTGCCGAGCACCGGGTCGTCGTAGGCGGTACCCGGGGCCCGCATCGAGCGCAGAGCGTCACCGTGCACGGCATCGGTGAAGAGCCCCTGGCCGATGAGCCAGCTCGCCTGCTCGGCGGTCTGCCCGGCCGCGTACTGCGCGACGAGTGAGCCGAACACGTCGCTGATCGACTCGTTGAGCGCCCCGGACTGCCCCTGGTAGGTCAGGTCGGCGGTGTACTGCGTGACGCCGTGCGCCAGTTCGTGCCCGATGACGTCGAGCGCGATGGTGAAGCGCCGGAAGACCTCGTCGTCGCCGTCGCCGAACACCATCCGGCTGCCGTCCCAGTAGGCGTTGTCGTAGTCCTGCCCGAAGTGGACCGTGGCGTCGAGGGGGAGTCCGGCACCGTCGATCGACACCCGGCCGAAGACGTCGAGCCAGAAGGCGTGGGTCGCACCCAGGCCCGCGTACGCCTCGTCGACGGCCGCGTCGCCGGTGTCGGGGGCGCCCTCGCTCCGGACCACCGTGCCGGGCAGGGTCGTCGTGCCGCGGGCGTCGGCGATCGTGCGCTGGGGCGACCGGTCGACCGTGCCGCTGACACGGCGCGGGGCGACCAGGTGCTGGTGCTTCGGGCTCTGCACGAGCTCGAGCGACGCCAGTGCGGTGCGCGCGGCAGACGCCGCCCGGGGGAACTCGGCCGCCTGGGCCACGGCGTGGAGCAGGTAGGGCGGGACGACGGAGCGCCGGCTGTCGGTCGGGGTCATGCGCTCATGCAACCACCGGGCACCGACACCCCGGCACCGGCTCAGTCGCGCTTGCGGTTCTCGACCAGGCCGAGCGCGTAGGACTCCCACCACTGCCCGGCGGCCGGTCCACCGTTGCACGTGCCGTCGCTGAGCCCAGGGGTCTTGACCCAGAGCAGGGCGTCGAGCCGGCTCGATCCGCCGGTGACGTGCGGCGCCTGGCCGAGACCCGCACCCTCGGGATTGCACCACGTCCCGCGCCAGCCCTGACCGTTCCGGGAGACGTCGATGACGAAGTGCGGATCCCCACCGATCGCGTCGGCGAGTTCGTCGGCGTAGGCGCCTTCCTGGTCGACGCGGTAGAAGTTCGACACGTTCGTGAAGAAGCCCTGCACCTCGTCGACGCCCGCCTGCCGCAGCCAGTCGGCCATCGTCGCGGTCGGGACACGGTTCTCGTTGCCGCCGTCGAGGTACACCGTCAGTCCGTGCCCGGTCAGGGCGTCCACGGCCTCGCGGAGCAGGGGGAGTCGGGAGTCGCGGAGGCGCTCGCAGTTCTGGATCTGTGCGATCGCGTCCGGTTCGACGAGCACGACGGCCTTCGAGCCGGCCATCGCGCGGACGGCGGAGCGGACCCACGGCAGGTACGCGTCGTCGGTGGTGCCGCCCTTCGAGTAGCTGCCGCAGTCGCGGTCCGGCACGGTGTACAGCACGAACACCGGGGTGGCCTGCTGCTGCTCGGCGTTCCGGACGACGGTGCGGATCGTCGTGCGCGTCTCGGACCGCGAGGTGTTCGTGAGCCAGGTCGCGATCGGCTGGTCGGCGATACGGGCGATCTGCGCCGCGGTGTCGTCGTGTCCGGCGGCGCGGGCCTGGCGCTCGCGGATGCCCGGCTGGTTCACGTCCGACGGCTGGTGCGCGAGGCCGCCGGGGAACGCCTGCTCCGCGGTCTTCCGCGTCACGACGTCCCGTCCGCTCTTCGGCGGGTCGGCATCCGGGCCGCCGCCGTGCGGCACGACGACCACGAGCGCCGTCACGACCGCCGCGACACCGACGACCGCGGCCGCGATCCACAGCCACTGACGTCGCGCGGACGCACGCTTCCCCTGGTGCTCCGGCATCCGGCGGTCCTCCCTGTTCGCACCCATGCTGACAGGTGCGGGGGAGTCCTGACCAGGACACCGGGGTGTTCGTTCAGGTCGGCCGACGGCTTCTGCCAGGAGCGCTCCAGCGACCCCGCAGGACGGTGTTGCAGAATACCGGGATGTTCCGTCGACTCCTCCTCCTCGCCGTGACCGCGGCGTACGCCTGGGTGATCTGGCGGATGACGCTGACCCCGCAGGTCTTCACCTCGGCACAGAACTCGTTCGTGCTGCACGCGATCGCCTGGGTGCAGCAGCTGCCGCACGGCACCTGGTTCACGTACGAGCGCACCGAGTTCCTGGCCAACATCGCGATGTTCGTGCCCGTCGGCATGCTCGCCGCACTCTGGCTGCCGCGGCGCTGGTGGATCCTCGGGGCCCTGGTCGCGGTCGCCCTGTCGACCGGCATCGAGTTCGCGCAGGCCACCTACCTGCCCTACCGCGTCGCCGACCCCCGCGACGTGCTGTCGAACGGCCTCGGCGGACTGCTCGGCGCGACGCTCGTCGGACTCGTCCGCAGTCTGCTGCCGGCGCCCCGTCGTCGTCGCCTGCGCGCCAGGACCGCCTAGGACTCTGGTAGTCTTGCGCGGTTGCCGTCGAACGGCCGCGGACAAAGAGCGCTCGTGCATCAGGCACGGGCACCGCGCAACGGACTGAAAGGGGATCTACGCATGGCACTTGACGCGAAGGTCAAGCAGGAGATCATCGAAGAGTACGCGACCCACCCGGGCGACACCGGTTCCCCCGAGGTCCAGGTCGCCGTTCTGACGCGTCGTATCAACGACCTGAACGAGCACCTCAAGGAGCACAAGCACGACCACCACTCGCGTCGTGGTCTGCTGCTCATGGTCGGTCAGCGTCGCCGTCTCCTCGGGTACCTCTCCGACGTCGACATCGCCCGCTACCGTGCGCTCATCGAGCGCCTCGGCCTGCGCCGCTAGTCGACGCCTCACGGCTTGACTGAACGCCCCGGTCCTCCTCGCGAGGACCGGGGCGTTCTCCGTTTCCGGGAATGGTTGCGCGCGGCGCACGGTTCGGTACGATGTTCATGCAAACGCATCGAAAGTCGGGAACCACCATGACCACCATCGCCGTCGTCTCCGCCGGACTCTCCGAGCCCAGCTCCACCCGCCTGCTCGCCGACCGCCTGGGCGAGGCCGCCGTCGCCGCGCTCGTCGCCGAGGGCACGCCCGCGCACGTCCTGCACGTCGAGCTCCGTCCGCTCGCACACGAGATCACCGACGCGATGCTCACCGGCTTCGCGGCGCCCGCGCTGTCCGCCGCCATGGCGGCAGTGGTCGAGGCCGACGCCGTCGTCTTCGTCACGCCGATCTTCACGGCCGGCGTGAGCGGTCTCGCGAAGTCGTTCCTCGACGTCCTCGACAAGGACGCGCTCGCCGACCTGCCCGTCCTGCTCGGCGCCACGGGCGGGACCTCGCGGCACTCGCTCGCCATCGACCACGCCCTGCGTCCGGTCTTCGCGTACCTCCGCGCAGCGGTGGTGCCGACCGGCGTGTTCGCCGCGACCGACGACTGGGGGAGCGACGGCGACGCCGCGGCCCTGGACGGACGCATCCGCCGGGCCGGAGCGGACCTGGCCTGGGCGATCCGGGCCTCCCGGCGGGCCCCGCAGGAAGCCGACGCGCTCCCCGCGACCGCGGACTTCGCGAGCCTGCTCGGTGGCCTCGGGCACTGACCCGGACCACTGACCCCGCGGCGCGCTCTTAGGCGGACCACAGGGTTCATGGGGTCGGAGTGCGGCCGGCTGGCGGCTCGCTCATCGGTGGGCTCGGGAACCTCGTCATGACGACGAGGAGGACCGATGGACACCAGAGGCAACGGCAAGCGATCCGCGCGGGTCACGAGTGCGCTCGTGAGCCTGGGCGGACTCGCGGTCGCAACGGTCACGGGTGCCGGGCTGTGGTTCGGGCACGAGCAGGCCAGCACGACGACGACCGACACGTCCACGAGCACCTCGACGGATTCCGGTTCGGGTACCGGGACGTCGAGCGACGCCACCACCGACTCCGGGTCCTCGTCCTCCTCGTCGTCGAACGACACGTCGACCGACACGTCGACCGACACGTCGACCGACTCGTCGACCGACAGCGGCACGAGCAGCAGCGACACCGGCGTCTCGCAGGGCACCACCGGTGGGTCGTCCGACACGACGACGACGGGATCGTGACCGTGCGCGCCGCCGCAGAGTGGGACCTCTGGACCACCACCGCCCGGGTCGTCCTCGACCACCGCGACCGCCGCCACCTCGCCGCCGCGGAGTCCTGCGCCCGCGAGGTCACGGCCGCCGTCGACGCCGCGTGCAGCCGGTTCCGCGACGACTCCGAGCTCCTGTCCCGCGCCGACGACCTCGTGCGCGGCACCGAGGTCTCGCCGTTGCTGGCGACGCTCGTGCACCAGGCCGTCGACGCCGCACGGCTGTCCGACGGGGACGTCGACCCGACGCTCGGCCGACGGATGGTGTCCCTCGGGTACGACGCCGCGTTCGCCGACGCGCTACCGGTCCCGTCACCCGACGCCGTGGCCCGATCGCTCGACGACCGCCCGGCGTGGCAGCGGATCCTGCTGTCCGGCACGTTCCTGCGGGTCCCCGAGGGCGTCACGCTCGACCTCGGTGCCACGGCGAAGGCCGCCGCCGCGGACATGGCGGCCGCGAGCATCACCGCGCGGCTCGGCGTCGGTGCCCTCGTGTCGCTCGGCGGGGACGTCGCCACGGCCGGCCCGGACCCCTCCGGTGGCTGGCAGGTGCGCGTGCAGGACCTGGCGGACGACCCCGTCGACCACGTCCGCATCGCCTCCGGGTGGTCCGTCGCGACCTCGAGTACGCAGAAGCGCCGCTGGGAGCAGGACGGGACCGCGCGGCACCACATCCTCGATCCCCGGTGGGGCCTGCCCGCCGACCCGGTGTGGCGGTCGGTGACGGTCGTCGCCCCCTCGTGCACCACCGCCAACACGATGACCACCGCCGCGGTCGTCCGGGGGCACGGCGCCGTGGAGTGGCTCCGGCAGAGCGGTCGTGCGGCCCGGCTCGTCGCGGCCGACGGCTCGGTGCTGCGGCTCGGCGGCTGGCCGGAGGACCAGGCTGCCGACGGTGCCGTCACTGACACCTTGGACGGGGCGGACGCCGCCTGATGGACACCGCGCTCTGGGTGGTCGGCCGCGGCACGGGCGTCGCCGCCGTCGTGCTCCTGACCCTGACGGTCCTGCTCGGCATCGTGACCCGCGGCGGCCGACCGCTCCCCGGCCTTCCGCGGTTCGGCGTGCAGCTCGTGCACCGGGACGTCGCCCTCGCATCCACCGTGTTCGTGGCCGTGCACGTGGTGACGCTGCTGCTCGACACCGAGGCCGAACTGCGCCTGCTGGACGCCGTCGTGCCGTTCGTCGGTGCGTACCGCTGGTTCTGGCTCGGGCTCGGCACCCTGGCGGTCGACCTGCTCGTGGTGCTCGTCGTCACGGGGATGCTCCGCCGGGTGATCGGTCCGCGGGTGTTCCGCGCCGTGCACTGGGCCGCCTACGCCATGTGGCCGATCGCGATGGCGCACGCGATCGGCACCGGGACCGACGGCACGTCCGCCTGGTTCCTGGTGGTCGCCGGGGTCTGCGCCGCCGCCGTCCTCGGCGCCGTGGCCTGGCGCTGCACGGCCGGCGTCACCGCGTTCCGTCCGACCCCGAAGGAGGCCCTCCGATGACCCTGACCCACCCGCTCACCGTGTCGCCACCGACCGGCACGCAGCGACTCCTCGCCGCCCCCGGCCCAGGCCTCGACGCCCACCACCGCACGCACGGGACGCTCCCGCGCGTGGGGCCCGGGATCATCGACGAGATCGGCCTCGCCGGGGTCGACGGCCGTGGCGGAGCCGGGTTCCCGCTCGCCCGCAAGCTCGACGCCGTGGCGGGCCGGACCCGGCGCGGCAGCCGTGGTGCCCCGATCGTCATCGCCAACGGCGCCGAGGGGGAGCCCGCCAGCCGGAAGGACGCCGTCCTGCTCGAACGCGCACCGCACCTGGTGCTCGACGGCATCGTGGTCGCGGCGCTCGCGATCGGTGCGAACGAGGCCGTGGTCGCCACGAGTGCGCGGCTCGCCGACCGGGTCCGGCAGGCACTCGCTGAACGCACCGACGGCCGGCGTGGCAGCGGCACCGACCCGGTCGCCATCGAGGTCCGAGCTCTGCCCCACACCAGCTTCGTCGCCGGGCAGGCCACGGCGCTCGCCTCGGCCGTCGCCGGAGGACGCGGCCTTCCAGGGGACCGTGTCGTGCGGCTCGCCGACCGTGGACCGAGCGGTCGCCCGACCCTCGTGTCGAACGTCGAGACCCTCGCCCAGGCGGCACTCGTCGCACGGTACGGGGCGGCGTGGGCGCGGAGCGTCGGCAGCGCGAGTGCTCCCGGCACCCGACTCGTGACGGTCAGCGACGTGACCGACCCGGGTGGTGCCGTGGTGCTGGAGACCGACGGGGGTGCGCCGCTCGGGCAGCTGCTGGGGGCCTCCCGGCTGTCGGCGGCCGACCCGCGACGGACGCGAGCCGTCCTGCTCGGCGGGTGGGGCGGCACCTGGGTGCCGGCCGCAGCGCTCGACGCGCCCTTCGACGTTGACGGGCTCGCACCGTGGGGTGCGGCGCCCGGGGCGGGCGTGCTGGCCGTGCTCGACGACCGCACCTGCCCGGTCGGGGTGACGGCAGGCCTCGCCGCGGCACTCGCCGGGGCGTCCGCCGGCCGCTGCGGGCCGTGCGTGAACGGGTTGCCGCGGATCGCCGACGTGGTCGCCGACCTGGCCTCCGGGCGTCGGGCGGGCGACCTGGCCGGCGAGGTCCGGCGGATCGCTGCCCTGGTCGACGGACGCGGGGCCTGCCACCACCCGGACGGCGTCGCGCGGATGGTGCGGAGCGCCCTCGACGTGTTCCACGACGACGTGCAGGCGCACCTGCGGGGCGCGTGTCTGGTCGGGGGACGACGGTGAGCGGCGCACCGGGCGGTGCAACCGCAGCCGGTCCCGTCGTGCTGCACGTCGACTGGACCCGCTGCCGGGGACGCGGCCTGTGCACCGAACTCTTCGCCGAGCGGCTGGCGCGCGACGAGTGGGGCTACCCGATCGCACGGGACGGCGGCGGCACCCGCGACGTGCCGGTGCGGCCGGACGAACGCGCCGCCGCTGCGGACGCGGTGGCGATGTGCCCGCTGCAGGCACTGCGAATGGTGGAGCAGTGAGCGGTCGTGCTCAGTACCAGTGCGGGTTGACGCTCATCTCGTGGCCCCACGCACCGCACGGCGACCCGTAGGCGCTCTTGATGTAGGCGAGTCCCCAGTTGATCTGCGTGTTCGCGTTCGTCCGCCAGTCCGCCCCCGCCGCCGACATCTTGTCAGCGGGCAGGGACTGCGGGATGCCGTAGGCGCCGCTCGAGGCGTTCAGCGCGTTCGCCCGCCAGCCGGACTCCTGCGTCCACAGCGACACCAGGCAGGAGAACTGGTCGTCGCCCCACCCGTACGAGCCCAGGGCGCTCCGCGCGTAGGCCTGCGCGGCCGCGGGGTCCACGACGACACCGCCGGTGCTCGGGTAGCTCGTGCCCCCGCCGCCACCGGCGCTGGTGCTCCCGCCGCTACCGGTGTCGGCGCTCGCCGAGGCTGCTGCCGCCGCCTGTGCCGCGGCGGCCGCCGCACGCTTGCGCTGCTGTTCGGCCTTCTGCGCCGCGACCTTCTGCCCGAGCTCGTACCCGGCGGCCTGCTTCGCGGTGGTGTCCCGGAGCGACGCGAGCTGCGCGTACAGCTCGTCGCTGTGCTGCTCGGTCGACTCGACCGCGGCGTTCGCCACGGCCTCGGCGGACTTCGCCGCCGCGGACCGTTCCTCGGCCGCCTGCGCACGCGTCGCGCGTTCGGTCTCGGCCCGTTCGGCCTGTTCGTGCAGTGACGATGCCGTTCCGGCCGCGACGGACGCCTCGTCCATCACGCCGGACCACGTGGACGACAGCTGGTCGAGCGCGCCCAGCTGGTAGAGCAGCTGGTCGGGGTTCCCCGCGGTCGCGATCCGGGTGGTCATCTGGTTCGTGCTGCCGTCGCGGTACAGGTTCGCCGCCAGCTGCCCGGCGCGTGTCTGCGCACGCTCGGCCGTCTCGGACGCGCGGTGCGCCTGGGCCTGGAGGCTCGTGGCGGCCTGGGTGGCCTCCGCCAGCTCCGCCTCGGCCGCGTCCGCCTTCGACGAGGCCGTCAGCGCGGCCTGCGACTTCACTGCCGCCTCGTCCTGCGCCGACTGCAGCGCGGCCTGCACCTTGGTGACCTCGGCGCGCTTGGCGGTCTCGTTCCCCTTGGCCTGCTGCACGTCCTGCCAGGTCGGGTACTCCGTCGCGGACGCCGGGACAGCGGTGAGGACCGGGGCGACGAGCGCGCCGACGACCACGGCGGCCGCGACGAGCACGCCCCGCGAGGGGGTGAGACGCATGGCAGCAGGTTACCGAGGCTCGCCCGGCCGTCAGCGAGCCGCGCCGCCGATTCCCTGTGGACTGGTAAAGTCCATCGTGTCCGAGGACCGTTTCCCCGGATGTTCGACACAACACTGCGCAGGCCGGGCACGGAGCTGGTCATCGGTGGTGGCTCGCGGGCCGGAACGGTTTCCCGAGTGCTTCTACTGCTGGCCAGACATGCGTCCGGAACGATCGGCGCGCACGCACCATCGAGTGCCGTCGCCACGGCCTGCCGAACACACATCAAGGAGGCACCCTTTTGGAGGGTCCCGAGATCAAGTTCGCCGAAGCCGTCATCGACAACGGCAAGTACGGCAAGCGCACCGTCCGGTTCGAGACCGGTCGGCTCGCACAGCAGGCGCAGGGCGCGGTCGCCGCGTACCTCGACGAGGAAACGATGCTCCTCTCGGCCACCAGCGCCGGCAAGCACCCGCGTGAAGGATTCGACTTCTTCCCGCTGACCGTCGACGTCGAGGAGCGCTCCTACGCCGCCGGCAAGATCCCCGGTTCGTTCTTCCGCCGCGAAGGCCGCCCGTCGACCGAGGCCATCCTGGTCTGCCGACTCATCGACCGGCCGCTGCGCCCGTCGTTCGTCGACGGCCTGCGCAACGAGGTCCAGATCGTCATCACCGTCCTGAGCATCGCTCCGGACGAGTTCTACGACGCGCTGGCCATCAACGCCGCGTCCGCGTCGACGCAGATCTCCGGTCTGCCGTTCTCCGGCCCGATCGCCGGTGTGCGCCTCGCGCTGATCGGCGAACAGTGGGTCGCGTTCCCGAAGGCATCGCAGCTCGCCGACGCCGTCTTCGACCTCACGGTCGCCGGCCGTGTCGTCACCGACGAGGCGGGCAACGAGGACGTCGCCATCATGATGGTCGAAGCCGAGGCCACCGAGCACAGCTGGGAGCTCATCCAGGGCGGCGCCACCAAGCCCGACGAGGCCGTCGTCGCGCAGGGTCTCGAGGCGGCCAAGCCGTTCCTCAAGTCCCTCGTCGACGCCCAGGCGAAGCTCGCCGCGCAGTCCGCCAAGGAGATCCAGGACTACCCGGTCTTCCCGCCGTACGCGCCCGAGGTCTACTCGGCCGTCGAGGCCATCGCGCTCTCCGAGCTCGGTGACGTCTACAAGATCGCCGCCAAGACCGAGCGCCAGGACGCCGACGACGCACTCAAGTCACGCGTCAAGGAGGCCATCGCGGCGAAGGTGTCGGCGGGCGAACTGCCCGACGTCGCCAACTCGCAGGTCAGCGCCGCGTACAAGTCGGTCACGAAGAAGGTCGTCCGCGGCCGCATCCTGACCGAGCAGGTCCGCATGGACGGTCGCGGCCTCGCCGACATCCGTCCGCTCGACGCCGAGGTCGCCGTGATCCCGCGCGTCCACGGTTCGGCGATCTTCCAGCGCGGCGAGACGCAGATCCTCGGCGTCACCACGCTGAACATGCTCAAGATGGAGCAGCAGATCGACTCGCTGTCGCCCGTCACGAAGAAGCGCTACCTGCACCACTACAACTTCCCGCCCTACTCGACCGGTGAGACCGGCCGTGTGGGTTCGCCGAAGCGTCGCGAGATCGGGCACGGCTTCCTCGCCGAGCGCGCCCTCGTGCCGGTGCTGCCGACGCGTGAAGAGTTCCCGTACGCCATCCGTCAGGTCTCCGAGGCGCTCAGCTCCAACGGCTCGACCTCGATGGGTTCCGTCTGCGCCTCGACCCTCTCGCTGCTCAACGCCGGTGTGCCCCTCAAGGCCCCGGTCGCCGGCATCGCGATGGGCCTGGTGTCCGACACCGTCGACGGTCAGACCCGCTACGCGGCGCTGACCGACATCCTCGGTGCGGAAGACGCACTCGGCGACATGGACTTCAAGGTCGCCGGTACCTCGGAGTTCGTCACCGCGATCCAGCTCGACACCAAGCTCGACGGCATCCCGTCGACGGTGCTCGACGCGGCGCTGAAGCAGGCCAAGGAGGCCCGCTCGGCCATCCTCGGTGTGCTGAACGAGGCGATCGACGCCCCCGACGAGATGGCGGACACCGCTCCTCGCGTCATCTCGGTGCAGATCCCCGTCGACAAGATCGGCGAGCTGATCGGCCCGAAGGGCAAGACGATCAACGGCATCCAGGACGAGACCGGTGCCGACATCTCGATCGAGGACAACGGCACCGTCTACATCGGTGCCGTCGACGGACCGTCGGCCGAGGCCGCTCGTGCGTCGGTCAACGCGATCGCCAACCCGACCAACCCGGAGATCGGGGACCAGTTCCTCGGCACCGTCGTGAAGATCGCCACGTTCGGCGCCTTCGTGTCGCTGCTCCCGGGCCGTGACGGTCTGCTCCACGTCTCCGAGGTGCGCAAGCTCGCCGGTGGCAAGCGTGTGGAGAACGTCGAGGACGTCCTGGGCGTCGGCCAGAAGGTCCTGGTCGAGGTCACCAAGGTGGACGACCGCGGCAAGCTGTCGCTCGCGCCGGTCGTCGCCGAGGAGTCGGACACCGACTCCAGCGGTGCCCGCGAGGAGTCGACGGACGCCACCGTCTGATCCACCCCTGGCACACGAACGGCCGTCGTCCCTTCCGGGGCGGCGGCCGTTCGTCGTTGCTGGGTCGTCCTACGTGGCGGGGGTCTCCTGCGTGCCGACGAGCTGCGCGCGACCGAGCAGGTGCTCGCGCAGCACGAACCCGACGACCGCGGGGGTCGCGTCGGCCGGCGCCTCGAGCAGCGGCACGTCGAGGGCGCTCAGCGTGAAGAAGTAGCGGTGCACGCCGTGGCCCGCGGGCGGAGCGGCGCCGAGGAACGTGTCGGTGCCGAACTCGTTGCGGCGGCGCAGGGCTTCGGCCGGCAGCAGGGCGTCGTCGGTACCGGCGCCGGCGGGCAGCGAGGTCGCCGAGCCCGGGATGTCGGTCAGGCTCCAGTGCCAGAAGCCCGAACCGGTCGGGGCGTCGGGGTCGTACACGGTGAGCACGAAGCTCTTCGTGCCCTCGGGAGCGCCGGACCACTCGAGTGCGGGAGAGCGGTCCTCGCCTCCCGCGTCGGTGCCGCGCGCCGAGGTCGGCAGCTCGCCGCCGTCGGTGAAGTCGGGGCTGGTCAGGGTGAACGAGGGGACCTCGGGGAGGTTCCAGTTGGGGTCGTTGGCCATGCGCCCAGCCAACACCCACCGCCTCGGCGGCCGCCCGACGCGGCGGCCCGACGCGACCGCCCGACGCGGCCGCCCGGTGCGGTGGCCCTGTCCGAACTCCGCCGAATGACCGGGAACGGTGGAGGCACCCCCCTGTTCGGGGGTATCTTCGCCGCACGATCGACCATCCCGCCGATCGCGGCTCGACCGACCCGTTTCCCTGCAGCGTCGGTGGGGTCCCGTGCTGCCAGCACGACATGAGGACAACGATGTTCGACAAGCGTTTCATCCACCACGCCATCGATCGCAGCGCCGAGAACGCGCTCGACCGACGACGGTTCTTCGCAGCCGCCGGCGTCGCCGGCGCCTCAGCCGGCATCGCCGCGCTCGGCTCGTCGGTGCTCACCACCGACCGCGCCGCCGCCACCCCGGAAGAGGACGGTGCCGTCTCCGACGCCGCAATCCTCAACTTCGCCCTGAACCTCGAGTACCTCGAGGCCGAGTTCTACCTGCATGCCGTGTTCGGCGCGGGCCTCGCCGACAGCATGATCACCGGCATCGACCCGCAGGGGCCGGTGATCGGTGGCAAGAAGGTGCCGTTCAAGACCGCGGCCATCCGCGGCATCGCCACCGAGATCGCGAACGACGAGCGCGCGCACGTGGCGTTCCTCCGATCCGCCCTCGGCGGTGCGACGGTCTCACGTCCGAAGATCGACCTCGTGTCGAGCTTCACCGCGGCGGCGCGCGCTGCGGGTGTGGTCGGCCCGACCGGCACCTTCGACCCGTTCGCCAGCGAGGAGAACTTCCTGCTCGGGGCGTACATCTTCGAGGACGTCGGGGTCACCGCCTACAAGGGGGCCGCGCCGCTCATCACCAGCAAGACGTACCTCAGTGCCGCGGCGGGCATCCTCGCCGTCGAGGCCTACCACGCCGGGATCATCCGGTCGAAGCTCTCGGACAAGGGGCTGCAGGTGCCGGCGAACAAGATCTCCGACGCCCGTGACTCGCTCGACGGTCCGACCGACGACGACCAGGGGGTGACGACCCGGTCGGGAGCGGTGAACCTCGTGCCGACGGACTCGAACTCGCTCGCCTACGGCCGCACCGCGGAGCGTGTCCTGAACGTGGTGTTCCTGAACCCGAACCAGATCGACAAGGGCGGGTTCTTCCCGGACGGCGTCAACGGGTCGATCGTCTCGAGCGGCAACCCCGGGAGTGCCACCGGACCGGCCTGATCCGCGCGACGCGACCGGTCGCGGTGAGCGCGACCACAGTGCGGACGGGAGGCACGGTGCCAGCTGGCACCGTGCCTCCCGTCCGCACTGTGGTCGCGCCGGGCTGGCGCCGACGGCTGACGCGACAAGGTCGACGTCGTACGACGTCGAGGCTGTCGTTCGTGCGCGCCTGCGACTGTTGCGGCCGCGGTGGAGCGACAAAGCCGACGTCGTACGACATCGGGGGTGTCGTTCTGCGTCGACGGCAGCCGGACGTCAGGCGGCGAGGACGCGGTCGACGACGCGACCGAGCGCTGCCGTCGCCGCGATGGCGTCACCGGCGTAGGCGCCGGCCATCGCACCGTCGCGCGCGAGCATGAGCTCGTCGGCACCGTCGCCCGGCAGCTGGTGGCCGGACTCCTGCAGCAGGGTGGCGAGCCGGTCGGTGTACCAGTCGCGGTGGGTGGCGACCACCTCGCGCACGGGGTCGCGGGGGTCGTGGTACTCGGCGGCGGCGTTGAGGAACGCGCACCCGCGGAAGTCGGGGTCGTTGACCTCGTCCGCCAGGGCGGCGACCCACGCTCGGACCGCTGCGGCGGAGGAGCCGGCGTCGGTGACGAGCTGTTCCAGACGTTCCTGCACGCGCTCGTGCTGCGTGCGGATGTAGGCGAGGATCAGGTTGTCCTTCGACCCGTAGTGCTTGTAGAACGTCGCCTTCGTGACGCTCGCCTCGGAGATGAGGCGGTCGACGCCGACGCTGTGGATGCCCTCTTCGTAGAAGAGTCGCGTGGCCGTCTCGAGGATGCGGACCTTCGCGCCGCCGGAGCGGGGAGTCGGGGGGACGCTCGACCCGTCCGGCGACGCGAGGTTCGTGCTCGGACCAGGGAGACGCTGGACGGCCGGTTGGGGGGAATCGACCGTCACAGCGTGGCTCCTTGGTTCATCGGCTCCGCGGACGAGTGGGGGGACTCGTGGCCGCGAGGACTGATGTCCCGAGCCGCCGGATCGGAACTTAGGGGGGCTTTCGATCCGGCGTGAACGACTGTACCACAAGGAGGACAGACAGACGAGTCGGTCTGTCCGCAATTTCTGTACCCCTCTTCGAGTGACAGTCCGTGGGCCTGTGGAAACTGGGCGGTGGGCTCCGGAGCATCAGTAGGCTCGTCTGCGATGAACCAGCCAGTGCCACTGCCGCTCGGGGCCCCGGACACGTCCTTCCTGACGTCCGGAGGAGCCTTCGTCCGCCGCACCGTGCTGCCGTCGGGTGTCCGTGTGCTGACCGAAGCCGTGCCCGGTGCCGCTTCGACGAGCATCGGGTTCTGGGTCGGCGTCGGTTCGCGCGACGAACGCGACGGACAGTTCGGATCGACCCACTTCCTCGAGCACCTGCTGTTCAAGGGCACCGAGACCCGGTCGGCGCTCGACATCGCGATCGCGTTCGACTCGGTCGGCGGCGAGCACAACGCCGCGACGGCCAAGGAGTACACCTGCTACTACGCACGGGTGCGGGACGCCGACGTCCCGATGGCCGTGCAGGTCATCGGTGACATGGTGACCGGCTCGGTGCTCGACCCCGAGGCGTTCGCCGTCGAGCGCGGCGTCATCCTCGAAGAACTCGCGATGGCCGCCGACGACCCGGCCGACGTCGCGGGCGAAGCGTTCTTCGCCGCGGCCTTCGGCGGACACGCGCTCGGTCGCCCGATCGGCGGGACCCCGGACAGCATCCGCGCGGTCCAGCGGGACGAGGTCCTGGCCCACTACCGCGAGCACTACGCACCGAACGGCATCGTCGTGACCGCCGCCGGTGCCGTCGACCACGACCGGTTCTGCGACGCGGTCGCCGCGGTGTTCCACGACGCCCCGCCCGCCGAGCCGCTCGCGCGCCGGACGCCGCAGACCGTCGCCGACCCCATCGAGCCCAAGCTGTCGGTGGTCCACCGTCCGACGGAGCAGGTCAGCATGCTGCGCGGCTCGCAGGGACTCGACCTGCGCGACGACCGCCGGCCGTCCCTCAGCGTCCTGAACGCCGTGCTCGGCGGGGGCATGAGCTCCCGGCTCTTCCAAGAGGTCCGCGAGCGACGCGGCCTCGCCTACGCGGTGTCGTCCTTCGCGCCCGCCTACCTCGACAACGGCGCCTTCGGCGTCTACGCGGGCTGTGCGCCCGACAACGTCCCCGGGGTCATCGAGATCATCGACGCCGAGTTCCGCCGCATGGTGGACGACGGCATCACCGACGACGAGCTCCGCCGCGCCAAGGGCCAGATCGAGGGCGCCCTGACGCTCTCGCTCGAGGACTCCGACGCCCGGATGACCCGCCTCGGCCGGTCCGAGCTCGGCACCGGGGAGTACACCGACCTGTCGACCGCACTGGAGCGTGTCGACCGGGTCACCACCGACGGCGTGCTCGAACTCGCCCGCGACCTCCTGACCCGCCCGACGATCACGTCGGTGGTCGGGGCGGTGCAGCAGGACGAGCTCGCCGCAGCGATCGGGATGGGCAGCTGAGCACGGACATGTCGCACTACCTGTACCTCGTCCGGCACGGCGAACACCAGGACGCCGAGCACGGCCTCCGCGACGGCAAGCTGTCGGAACGCGGCAAGCGCCAGGCCATGCTCGTCGCCGACCGTCTCGGCGGGCTGCCGTTCGACGGCGTGTACCACTCCCCGTTGGAGGCCCCGAGCGAGACCGCCGCGTTCCTGGCGCAGCGACTGCCGTCGATCCAGCCCGAACCGTCGACGCTGCTGTTCGACTGCGTCCCCTCCGGCCCGACCCCGGACATGCCGCACGCCTACCAGGGCTGGTACGGCGGCGTGACGGAAGAGGAGATCATCGCCGGCCAGGCACAGATGGGCGACGCCGTCTCCGAGTGGTTCACCCCGGCGCGCGAGGACCGGCACGACCTGCTCATCACCCACAACGCCGTGATCGGCTGGTTCGTGCGCGAGGCGTTCCAGGCACCCGAGTGGCGCTGGATGGGCACGAACGTCGCGCACACCGCGCTCACGATCATCCGGATCCGTTCCGCGAAACCGGCCGAGGTGGTCGCCCTGAACGACCTGGCCCACCTGCCGGTGGAACTCCGCACCGGGCTGCCGGTCGACCAGCCCGTCTAGCGGGAGACCGGCTTGCGGAACCAGGTGGTCGCGTTCAGATTGTCGTTGAACGGCGCGACACGCTCGTAACCCCGGCTGCGGTACATCGCGCCCGCCGCGACGAGCGAGTCGTTCGTGTCCAGCACGATGCTCGTCGCCCCCAGCGCGGCGCCTTCCCGTTCGAGCGCGTCCATCAGCGCCGTGGCCACGCCCTTGCCCCGTCCCGCCGGGGTGACGAAGACGTGCTTGACCTCGAACCGGACGTCCGTGGTGGTCGCGTCGGGGTCGTCCGCGATCCGCCGAAGGCCGCCGCAGCCGACCGCGACCCCGCCGTCGTACGCCACCGCGAAGACCCCGTTCGGCGGCGTGAACTCCGCCGCCGGGGTGCGCTTCCGCGAGTACGCGCCCTGCGCACTGGGGAACGTCGCCTCGCGCTCGTCGAGGTACGCGTCGAGCAGGACGTCGACCTCGGGCAGATCGGCCGGCACGGTCCTGACCTCGACTGACATGCGTCGATCCTAGGATGGACCGCATGGTCACTCCCGTCGCCGTCGTCGGCGCCACCGGTCGTCTCGGGGGCCTCGTGGCCTCCGTCGTCGAGGAACTCCCGGAGTTCGAGCTCGTCGCCCGTCTGTCGTCGAAGGACGGTGCCCACGAAGCACCGCCGTCGGTGTTCGGCGGCGCCGCGCTCGTCGTGGACGTGACGGTGCCGGCGCTCAGCCCCGCGATCGTCGAGAACGCGCTGTCGAGCGGGGCGAACGTGCTCGTCGGCACGTCCGGGTGGTCCGCCGACCGCCTCGCGAAGCTCCGTACCGCCCTGCAGGAGCGTCCCGACCAGGGCGTCCTCGTGGTGCCGAACTTCTCGATCGGGTCGGTGCTCGGCACTCACCTGGCCACCATCGCGGCGCCGTGGTTCCCCTCCGTCGAGATCGTCGAGACGCACCACGCCGGCAAGATCGACTCGCCGTCCGGCACCGCGGTGCGCACCGCCGAGCTCATCGCCGAGGCCCGTCGCGACGTCGGCCCGGTCGAGGCCCCGCACGTCGACCAGCGCGCCCGCGGCCAGCAGGTGGCGAGCGTGCCGATCCACTCGCTCCGGCTGCCCGGGGTGAAGGCCGTGCAGGACGTCCTGCTCAGCGGCCCCGGCGAGACCCTGACGATCCGGCACGACACCAACGACGACGTCGCCTACGTCGCCGGGATCCGGGCGGCGTTGTCCGCCCTCGGACCCGCCCGCGGGCTCACCGTGGGCCTCGGCAGCGTCCTCGGCATCGGCTGACCCGGTGGGACGTGCAGCGCGGGCCGGCCGCGCGATCCGGTCGCCGTTCTGGGGCGCAGCGCTGATGACCCTGCTGTTGGCGCTCTACATCGTGCTCGTCGGGCAGCGGGCCGTGGCGTTCATCGCCACCGGCATCCCGATCGGGATCGGCATCGGCGTCGCCCTGTTCGTCGTCGCCGCGATCGGGGCGCTGTTGCTCGTGCTCGAGTTCCGCTTCGGCATCCGGATCACCCGGCTCGGCTCCCGGCTCGAGGCCGAGGGCGGTGCACCGGAGGACGTCGTGCCCGTGCGTCCGTCCGGGCGTCCGACGCGAGAGGCCGCTGACGAGCTCTTCCCGCAGTACAAGGCCGCCGTCGAGCAGGACCCGGCGGACTGGCGCGCCTGGTACCGGCTCGGGGTGGTCTACGACGCCGCGGGGGACCGCAAGCGCGCTCGAGCCGCGATGCGCACGGCCCTGTCGCGATCGAGCGCCTGAGACCTGGTCAGAGGACCGCGTCGACGGCGTCCACGGCACGCGTGTACCGGAACGTGTAGCCGGACTCGAGCAGCTTCGTCGGCACCATCCGCTGACTCGACAGCAGCATCTCGTCGGCGGCGTCCTGCAGCGCGAGGCGCAGCGCGAACTCCGGGATCCGGAACAGGTACGGCCGGTGCAGGTCCTCGGCGACGCGCTTCGTGATGCGGTCGGCGACGACGGCTTCCGGCCCGGAGAGGTTCACCGGTCCGCTGACACCGGACGCCGACGGGCTCGTCGCCAGGTGCACGATCGCCCCGACCTCGTCCTCGAGTGCGATCCACGGCCAGTGCTGCCCGCCGGTGCCGAGGCGACCGCCGAGCCCTGCCCGGGTGAGCGGGATGAGGGGTGCGAGCGCGCCGCCGCCCTCGCCGATCACGATGCCCGTGCGCAGGGTCACCACGCGGACGCCGTCCGGGGCAGCGTTCGCCGCGGATTCCCACGCGGTGCAGACCTCGGCGAGGAACCCGGTGCCGGGGGCCGCGTCGTCCTGCAGGACGTCCGCCGGGCGGTCGCCGTACACGCCGGACGCCGATCCGGACAGGAACAGCGCCGGGGGAGTGCTGGCGTGCCGCATGGCCTCGACCAGGGTGTCGGTCGCGTCGACGCGGGAGCGCCGGATCTCCTCGCGGTACTTCGCGGTCCAGGGCAGCTTGCCGATGTTCGCCCCCGCCAGGTTGATCACCACGTCGGCACCGTCGACGATGGCCGGGTCGAGCGGCCGGCGACCCGGAGCCCAGCGGAACTCGGTGGCCGTGTGCGGCTCGCGCCGGACGAGCGTGGTCACGTGGTGGCCCGCCTCGCGCAGCGCGGGGACGAGCGGGGTGCCGATGAAACCGGACGCGCCGGCGATCAGGATCGAGAGGGGCTCTGCCGCCGTGTCTGCCATGCCGGCAACGCTACTCATGCTGCCGTTGGCTTTCGCCGACGTAGGCTTCTGTGTGTGAGCGACAGCGAGACCGTGCAGCCCGACCCCACCGTGCCGACCCCGTACGAGGACCTGCTCCGCCGGGTCCTGACCGAGGGCACGCCGAAGGGTGACCGCACCGGCACCGGGACCCGCAGCCTGTTCGGCGCGCAGCTCCGCTACGACCTGTCGAAGGGCTTCCCGCTCGTGTCCACGAAGCGCGTGCACTTCAAGTCGATCGCGTACGAGCTGCTCTGGTTCCTGCGCGGCGACGGCAACGCCACCTGGCTGCAGGAGCACGATGTCCGGATTTGGAACGAGTGGGCGGACGAGGACGGCGACCTCGGCCCCGTCTACGGCGTGCAGTGGCGTTCGTGGCCGACCCCGTCCGGCGAGCACGTCGACCAGATCGCCCAGGTCATCGACCAGATCCGCACGAACCCGGACAGCCGCCGGCTCATCGTCTCGGCGTGGAACGTCGCCGAGATCCCGGACATGGCGCTCGCGCCGTGCCACGCGTTCTTCCAGTTCTACGTCAACGACGGCAAGCTCTCGTGCCAGCTCTACCAGCGCAGCGCCGACATGTTCCTCGGCGTCCCGTTCAACATCGCGTCCTACGCCCTGCTCACCCACATGATCGCCGCGCAGACCGGGCTCGAGGTCGGCGACTTCGTCTGGACCGGCGGCGACTGCCACGTCTACGACAACCACGTCGAGCAGGTCGAGGAGCAGCTGTCCCGCACGGCGTACGCCCTGCCGACGATCGAGCTCGCGCCTCGCGACTCGATCGACGACTACGAGTACGAGGACTTCACCGTCGTCGGCTACCACCACCACCCGGCGATCAAGGCCGCGGTCGCCGTCTGATGATCGGCATGGTCTGGGCCCGGTCGACCGACGGGGTCATCGGGGCCGACGGCGGCATGCCCTGGCACGTGCCCGAGGACCTCGCGCACTTCAAGCAGGTCACCGGCGACGCCACGGTGCTCATGGGCCGACGCACCTGGGAGTCCCTGCCGGAACGCTTCCGTCCGCTGCCCGGTCGCCGCAACGTGGTGCTCACCCGCGACGCGTCCTGGACCGCCGACGGCGCCGAGGTCGTGCACGACCTCCGAGCCGCGCTCGACGGTGCCGCCAGCCCCGTCTGGGTCATCGGCGGCGGCCAGGTCTACGCCGCGGCGCTGGACCGTGCCGAGCGCGTGTCCGAGACCGTCATCGACGTCGACGTGCCCGGCGACACCGTCGCACCGACGCTCGACGAGGCGGCCGGCTGGACGCTCACCGACGAGGGCCCGTGGCAGGTGTCCCGCACGGGGACCCGTTACCGCTTCCTCGAGTGGCGCCGCGCGTAGCGCAGCACAACCAAAGTGCGTGCGAACCACGCGTTCCCGTGGTTCGCGATGACTTTGGTTGTGCGGACGGCCGCGGGCGGCCCTGGACGCACCCGCGACACCGGGCGTGAGCGGCAGGACGGACGCGATCCGGGCCTCCCGTCCGCGCCGCAGGCAGGCGACCGTCCACCCGGACGGCGGCCATCGCGCCCATCCCCGGTACGCTGGTGCCCGTGTCCCCGCGTGAGAATCCCTTCGGTCAGGTCCTCGTCGCCCTCGTGACCCCGTTCACGGCCGACGGCGAGGTCGACTGGCCCGGCGTCGAGCAGCACATCGACGACTGCATCACCGCCGGCGCCGACGGCATCGTCGTCACCGGGACGACCGGCGAGACCAGCACCCTGACCGACCCCGAGAAGCTCCGTCTGGTCGAGGTCGGCAAGTCCGTCGCCGCCGGCCGCGCGAAGATCATCACGGGTGGCGGGTCGAACGAGACCGCGCACGCGATCCACCTGTACAAGCAGAGCGAGAAGGCCGGCGCGGACGGTGTGATGATCGTCACGCCGTACTACAACAAGCCGACCCAGTCGGGTGTGCTCACCCACTTCCGGATGATCGCCGACGCCACCGACCTGCCGGTGATCCTGTACGACATCCCGGGGCGCACCGGCATCCCGATCACGTACGAGACGATCGTGCGGGCGTCGCACCACCCGAACATCCTCGCCGTGAAGGACGCCAAGGGCGACTTCGCCGAGGTGTCCCGCGTGCTCAACAACACCGACCTCATGTACTTCTCCGGCGACGACACCAACGTGCTCCCGCACCTGTCGATCGGCGCGACGGGCCTGATCGGCGTCACCGCGAACATCACGAGCACGCCGTACCGCACCATCATCGACGCCGTGAACCGCGGCGACCTGGCGACCGCCACCGCCGAGCACAAGCGCGTCGAGCCCCTCGTCCGCGCCGTGATGACCCACGTGCCCGGCACGGTCGCGGCGAAGTACATCCTCCACGGGCTCGGTCGCATCGGCAGCCCGCGCGTCCGTCTGCCGCTCGTCGGCCCCGAGGACTCCGAGGCGTACGCCATCGAGACCTCGCTCGAAGCCGTGCGCGACGTGCCCGGCGCCGACTTCTCGAACTTCCGCCCCGACCGCAACGCTGCGGCCGGCGGCGCACTGCCAAAGGTGCCAGGCACCACCCGCTAGCGAACACCGCGGCGCGCTCCTCGCGCGTCGCCTGAATCCGTAGGACCGAATGCCCACACAAGTCTCCACACCGCAGCCGCTCGAACCCGGCACCCTCCGCGTCATCCCCATCGGGGGACTCGGCGAGATCGGTCGCAACATGACCGTCTACGAGTACGAGGGCAAGCTCCTCATCGTCGACGCCGGCGTGCTCTTCCCCGAGGAGCACCAGCCCGGGGTCGACCTGATCCTGCCGGACTTCGCGCCGATCCGTGACCGTCTCGACGACGTCCTCGGTGTCGTGCTCACGCACGGCCACGAGGACCACATCGGTGCCGTCCCGTACCTGCTGAAGCTCCGCGACGACATCCCGCTGATCGGCTCCACGCTGACCCTCGCGCTCGTCGAGGCGAAGCTCAAGGAACACCGGATCAAGCCGTACACGCTCGTCGTGGCCGAGGACCAGACCGAGCAGCTCGGCCCGTTCCACCTCGAGTTCGTGGCCGTGAACCACTCCATCCCGGACGCCCTCGCCGTCGCGATCACGACCCCCGCCGGTCGTGTCCTGCACACGGGTGACTTCAAGATGGACCAGCTCCCGCTGGACGACCGCATCACCGACCTCCGTGCGTTCGCCCGTCTGGGCGAGGCCGGCGTCGACCTGTTCCTGCCGGACTCCACGAACGCCGACGTGCCGGGCTTCACCGCCCCCGAGCGCGACATCGGCCCGGTGCTCGAGAACATCATCACGCGCGCCCGCAAGAAGGTCGTCGTGGCGAGCTTCTCGTCGCACGTGCACCGTGTGCAGCAGGTCCTCGACGCCGCCGCGGCCGCGAACCGCAAGGTCGCGTTCATGGGGCGCTCGATGATCCGCAACATGACCATCGCCGCCGACCTCGGCTACCTCCGCGTGCCCGAGAACGTCCTCATCGACACCAAGAAGGCGAAGAACGTCCCCGACGACCAGATCGTCTACATGTCGACGGGGTCGCAGGGCGAGCCGATGGCCGTGCTCGCGCGCATGGCGAACCTCGAGCACCAGATCGAGATCGGCGAGGGCGACACCGTCATCCTCGCCTCGTCGCTGATCCCGGGCAACGAGAACGCCGTGTACCGCGTCATCGACGGGCTGACGAAGCTCGGCGCGAAGGTCGTGCACAAGGGCAACGCCAAGGTGCACGTCTCCGGACACGCCTCGGCCGGCGAACTGCTCTACTGCTACAACATCCTGCGTCCGCGCAACGTCCTGCCCGTGCACGGCGAGCACCGCCACCTGTACGCGAACGCCGACCTGGCGATCCAGACGGGTGTGCCGCCGCGCAACGTGATCCTCGGGCAGGACGGCATCGTCGTCGACCTGAAGGACGGCGTCGCGACGGTCGCCGGGCAGCTCGACATCGGCTACGTGTACGTCGACGGCTCGACCGTGGGCGAGATCACCGATGCCGACCTCAAGGACCGCCGCGTGCTGTCCGAAGAGGGCTTCATCTCGGTCTTCGCCGCGGTGGACTTCACCACCGGCCAGTGCGTCATCGGCCCGGAGATCCAGTCGCGCGGCTTCGCCGAGGACGACTCCGTGTTCGACGACGTCCGTCCGCAGATCGCCAAGGCGATCGCCGAGGCTGCCGCGAACGGTACGCGCGACTCGCACGCGTTCGCGCAGGTCGTCCGCCGCACGGTCGGCCGCTGGGTCAACACCAAGCACCGCCGTCGTCCGATGATCGTCCCGGTGGTCATCGAGGCGTAGCGCGTCGGTCGCGTTCGCCGCGTTCGTCGCGGTCGACCGGGAGGCCCGTCCAGCGTCCGTCACGGATGCTGCGGCGGGCCTCCCGTCCGTTTCAGGGTGGTCGTCATAGACCGACATGACACCGCTAGTATTCCAGGGTGATCCTCCTGCGTCGCTGGGTCTGGCCCAGCCTGAAGTTCCTCGTGTTCGCTGCCATCGCCGTGGCCCTCGTCCGTCTCGCGTTCTTCGCGGCCCAGCCGGAAGCGGCCGAGGCCGTTCCGACCGGGCAGATCGAGGACCCGACCGTCGACGTCGTGACGGGCGACATCGTGAACGACGTCGAGGCCACCGGCTCGATCCGCTCGGTGTCCTCCACCGCCGTGCGGTCCGTTGCCGAAGGCACCGTGAACAAGCTCTTCGTCGCGAACGGGACGCACGTCGAGCAGGGGGCCCCGCTCATCGACGTCCGCGTCGAGACGCCGTCGACGACGACCGACGACGACGACGAACCACTCCCGCCCGTGGTGACCTTCTCGACGGTGACGGCGTCGGCGTCCGGCACGGTCTCGGGGCTCGACCTCGTCACCGGGCAGCCGGTGGCGATCGGCGACACCGTGGCCCGCATCGCCCCGGAGGCGTACCGCGCCAGCGCCACGCTCGAGGCAGCGCAGCTCTACCGGTTGACCACCCGTCCATCGCGGGCGACCGTCACGATCACCGACGGGCCGGCACCGTTCGTGTGCACCAACGTGTCGCTGACCAGTGCGGCATCGGGTGCTGCGCCGGAGACCGACGGCTCCGGGGCCGGTGACGAGCCGGACGGAGCCGCCGGCACCCGGCTCGAGTGCGACGTCCCGTCGAGCGTGACGGTGTTCCCCGGGCTCGAGGTCACGGTGAGCGTCCCCGCCGGCACCGCCGAGGGTGTCCTGACGCTGCCGACGACCGCGGTGCAGGGCAGTGCGCAGAAGGGCGTCGTCACGGTGGTGGACGACGAGGGTGAACGGCACGAGAAGACCGTCGTGCTCGGACTGAACGACGGCGAGCAGGTCGAGATCCGGTCCGGTCTGGTCGAGGGTGACACCGTGCTGCAGTTCGTGCCGGGCAAGGAGCAGGCGGAGGACGACGCGTTCGCCGACGACGGTTCGGTGGTGATGGGTTGAGCCTCGTCAGCGTGCGCGGGCTGGAGAAGTCGGTGGTGCTGCCGGACGGCACGCGACTCGAGATCCTCCGCGGCATCGACCTCGACATCGACGACGGTTCCCGCACGGCGATCGTCGGGCGGTCCGGATCCGGCAAGTCCACCCTGCTCAACATCCTGGGGCTGCTCGATGCCCCGAGCAGCGGACTGCACGAGTTCGACGGCGTCGACGTCGGGCGGACCAGCGGCCTGCGTCGCGACCGGTTCCGCGGGGCCGACGTCGGGTTCGTGTTCCAGCAGTTCAACCTGTTGCAGGGCCGCACCGCCGTGGAGAACGTCGAGGTCCCGTTGCTCTACGCCCGCGGACGCGACTTCTGGCACCGTCGACGCCTCGCCCTGGAGATGCTCGATCGCGTCGGCCTGGTCGACCGCGCGGACACCCAGCCGCACCGGTTGTCGGGCGGCGAGCAGCAGCGGGTCGCGATCGCCCGTGCACTCGTCCGGGCTCCGCGGCTCATCCTTGCCGACGAACCGACCGGGGCGCTCGACGTCGACACCGGTCGTACGGTCATGGAGCTCCTCGAGACGGTCGCGACCGAGACCGGAGCGGCGCTCGTGACGATCACACACGACGCGGCGGTCGCGGCACGCGCCGACGTGGTGCGTCGGATCGACCACGGCGTCGTGGCCGATGCGGTGCAGGGTGTGGCCGCATGACCGGGGTGTTCACCACGCTCGTCGGCACCGTGGTCGAGTCGTGGCAGGAGCTCAGGGTGCACCGCGCCCGGGTGGTGCTCAGCCTGGTCGGCGTCACCATCGCGGTCGCGTCGCTGGCCGTCGCCGTCGGCTTCGGTTCGCTGGCCGAGCGCGCGACCGCGGCGCTCGGCGAGCAGTTCGGCGGACGTCCGGCGACGTTCTCGCTCTCCGCCTCGACGAGCACCGGTGAGCTGGTCCCCGACGAGGACGCACTCTTCGCGCAGTACCGGGCGGCCGCCCAGCGGTACGGCGTGCGGTACGCGAGCGAGGCGACCGAGGGCTCGACGAACGTCCAGTTCCCGGACGGCGTCGGTGACGTGTACACGCGGATCGTCGACCCGACGTACGCGGAGATGCACCGGGTCCGGCTCGAGTCCGGGACGTGGTTCACCGCGTCCGATCGTGAACGGCTCGCCCCCGCGGTGGTGGTGAACCGCGCCTTCCTCGACCGTCTGGGCGGTCCGGACCTCGTCACCCACCCGACGATCCGCCTGCCCGGGACCCCCGGTGTCGTGGCGGTCGTGATCGGCGAGTACGCGACGAGCGAGTGGGACACCGAGCCGGCGATGTACCAACTCTCCCGATCGGCGGCGGCCGACGCTGCCGTGGCGGATCCCGAGGGTGGCATGAACCGGACGTTCGAGGTCTGGGTCCCGCAGCAGGGAGGCGACCGACTCGCCGAGCGGATCGCCGCCGACGCCGAACGCGTGGCGGGGGACTCGATCACGGTGTCGGCCGACCGGATGGACGCAGCCGGCATGGTCGAGGGGGATCCCCTCGGTCCGCTGCGGTACGTCATCGCCGCGGTCTCGGTCCTCGTCCTCGTGCTCGGTGGTCTCGGCCTCCTCAACGTCTCCCTGGTGAGCGTCCGTCAGCGGATCCGAGAGATCGGCATCCGGCGTGGCGTCGGTGCGTCAGCCGGACGGGTGTTCGTGGCGGTCCTGCTGGAGAGCGTGCTCGGCACCGCCGTCGCGGGCGGGATCGGCGTCATGCTCGGTGCCGCCGTGTTGAGCAACGGGGGCGTCCGCAGTGCGATCACGAACGGGGTCGATGTCGGTGGAGCGCCGTTCCCGCTCGAAGCGGCCCTCGTCGGGATCGGCTCCGCGGTGCTCGTCGGAGTCCTCGCGGGAGTCCTGCCCGCTGTGGTGGCGGTCCGTGTGAAGGTCATCGACGCGATCCGGTACTGACCGCCGCCGTCTCCGGCCTGCGGCGGGCCTCCCTTGGTTTGTCCTGGGAGGGGATTAGGGTTCTGCCCATGGCCGGAGGCACCAAGTCGACCACGCGCTCGCGCGCGTCCACGTCGTCCCGTGGGAACGGGACGCGCGGTTCGTCGCGCACCCAGGCCACGACGAAGAAGCTGCCGCAGGCGGCACCGACACCGGTGTTCCGCGAGCAGAACCCGCTCGTGACGTTCTGGCTCGCGATGGCGCACGGCGTCGGCGCGATGTTCCGACTGCTCGGCAAGGAGTCCCTCGAGAAGGACCAGCGGCGTGACGGGTTCCCGTTCCTGCTGTTCGTGCTGGCCATCGCCGGTGCGGTCGTCGAGTGGCTCAACCCGACGAACGGGGTGTCGGTCGCCCTCGACGCGTACACGTTCGGCGGGCTGTTCGGCCGGTTGGCGTTCGCTCTGCCGGTGATCATGATCGTCTTCGCCGGATGGCTGTTCCGGCACCCGGCCTCGGTGCACGACAACACCCGGATCGGCATCGGCCTCGGGATCCTGCTCGTCGCGATCGCCTCGCTCTGCCACGTCTTCGGCGGGCAGCCGAGCGCAGCGGACGGCATGCCCGCCCTGGCTGCGGCCGGCGGTGTGCTCGGCTGGGTCGTGATCGGCTGGCTCGTCACGATCGCGACCGCCTGGGTCGCGGTCCCGGTGGCGATCGTGCTGCTCGTGCTCTCCCTCTTCATCATCACCAAGACGCCGCCGAACAAGGTCGGGCGTCGGCTGCACGAGCTGTACGCGTACCTGTTCGGAGCGCCGGCCCCGGCCGCCGAGCCCGAGGTCGAAGCGGCAGCAACGGCACCCGCCGCCCGCACCAAGACGACCAAGCGCGGCAAGAAGGGCGACACCGACTTCCAGCTGTTCGACGACCTCGGCTTCGGCGAGGAGCAGGCCGCTGCCGACGGTGACGCCGGCGGCGACAACGTGCCGTGGTGGCGGCGGAACAAGTCCGGGCGCGAAGAGGACCCGGCGTACGACAGCCCCGTCCTGCCCCCGGCCACCGGTGTCGCACCGACGGCCCCGCCCGCCGCGGCGGCTGCACCCGCTGCCCCGGTGGTCAACCCCAACGCGGGCGCTGCGGCCGGTCTCGTGGACCTGACGCCGGCCGAACCCGCGTCGGTCAACCTCAACGACTCCGTCGAACAGGACCTGCAGGTCGCCGAGCAGGCCCTGCGGGACTTCGGCACCGACGTCCCCGCGCGTCCGGAGCCGACCGCGGCGATCCGCCCCGCGGTGCCCGACGTGATCGCGGCACCCCTCGTCGAGGACCCGGTCGTCGACGAGCCCGAGGAACTCTCCGCGGCGGCGACCGACGACGACCCGTCGAAGCCGTACCGCCTGCCGGCCGCCACCACCCTGAGCTCCGGCACCCCCTCGGTCGCTCGCAGCCAGGCGAACGACGACATCGTCGCCGCCATCACCGGCGTGCTGACGGAGTTCAAGGTCGACGCGAAGGTCACCGGGTTCTCCCGCGGTCCGACGGTCACCCGCTACGAGATCGAGCTCGGCCCGGGTGTCAAGGTCGAGCGCGTCACGGCGCTGTCGAAGAACCTGTCGTACGCGGTGGCCTCCAACGAGGTCCGGATCCTCTCGCCGATCCCGGGCAAGAGCGCCATCGGCGTCGAGATCCCGAACTCCGACCGCGAGATCGTGTCCCTCGGCGACGTGCTGCGCTCGAACGCGGCGCGGAAGTCGAAGCACCCGATGACGATCGGCGTCGGCAAGGACGTCGAGGGTGGCTTCGTCGTCGCGAACCTGGCGAAGATGCCGCACCTGCTCGTCGCCGGTTCGACCGGTTCCGGCAAGTCGGTCTTCATCAACTCGATGATCACGTCGCTGCTCATGCGGGCGAAGCCGTCCGAGGTCCGCATGGTCCTGGTCGACCCGAAGCGCGTCGAGCTCTCGATCTACGCGGGTGTCCCGCACCTCATCACGCCCATCATCACGAACCCGAAGAAGGCGGCCGAAGCGCTGCAGTGGGTCGTGAAGGAGATGGACATGCGGTACGACGACCTGGCGTCGTTCGGGTTCCGCCACGTCGACGACTTCAACAAGGCGATCGAGAACAACGAGATCGTCCTGCCCGCGGGCAGCGAGCGGAAGCTCAAGCCGTACCCGTACCTGCTCGTCGTCGTCGACGAGCTCGCGGACCTCATGCTCGTCGCCCCGCGCGACGTCGAGGAGTCCATCGTCCGCATCACCCAGCTCGCCCGTGCTGCCGGCATCCACCTGGTGCTCGCGACGCAGCGCCCGTCGGTGGACGTCATCACCGGCTTGATCAAGGCGAACGTGCCGTCCCGCATCGCCTTCGCGGTGACGAGCGTCACGGACTCCCGCGTCATCCTCGACCAGCCGGGCGCGGACAAGCTCATCGGCCAGGGCGACGCGCTCTTCCTGCCGATGGGGTCGTCGAAGTCCCTGCGCGTGCAGGGCGCGTGGGTGCAGGAGGGCGAGGTCGCCGAGGTCGTCCAGCACGTCACCCGCCAGGCCCAGCCCGAGTACCGCCAGGACGTCCAGGCCGTGGTCGAGCGCAAGGAGATCGACGCCGACATCGGCGACGACCTCGAACTGCTGCTCGCGGCGGTCGAACAGGTCGTCTCGACGCAGTTCGGCTCGACCTCGATGCTGCAGCGCAAGCTCCGGGTCGGCTTCGCCAAGGCCGGTCGCCTGATGGACCTGATGGAGTCCCGCGACATCGTCGGGCCGTCCGAGGGGTCGAAGGCCCGGGACGTGCTCGTCACGACCGACCAGCTGCCCGCGGTGCTCGCGAAGCTCCGCGGCGAGGAGCCACCGGCTGCTCCGGCGCCCGTGGCCCCCGTCCCCGGCCCGAGCGACGACGGCGACCGCTACGGCGCCGACCCCGTGGGCGACATGACCCGCGGGTACGATGAAGTGCACGACGAGCCCGATGAGGACGCGTGGGGACTGACGGGCAGGGAGTGAAGGCGATGACCGCCTCGGACGGCACGGAGACGACGGACGGCGCCACGACACACGGCGCGAAGTTCCCCTGGCGCGGGCGACTGCTCCGCAAGGGTCCCGGCCCCGCATCGACGGCGAACGTCGCGAACATCATCACCGTGGTGCGCATCCTGATGGCGCCGCTGTTCTTCGTGCTGCTCCTCGCCGACGCCGGCGACGACGGCCCGCTGCGCATCTGGGCGGCGATCGTCTTCGTCGTCGCGATCGTGACCGACAGCGCCGACGGCATCATCGCCCGGCGGCAGAACCTGGTCACCGACTTCGGCAAGCTCGTCGACCCGATCGCCGACAAGGTCCTGATCGGCGGCGCGCTCGTCGCCCTGTCGATCCTGGCCGAGCTGCCCTGGTACGTGACGGTGCTCATCATGGTGCGCGAGATCGGCATCACGGTGTTCCGCTTCGCGGTGCTGTCGGACCGGGTGATCCCGGCCAGCCGTGGCGGCAAGATCAAGACCGTGCTGCAGGCCGTCGCGCTGACGTCGGCACTCTTCCCGTGGTGGGAGCTCGTCGGTGACTGGGCGCACTGGGTGAACGTGGTGCTGATGAGCGCCGCCTTCCTGGCGACCGTGCTCAGTGGCATCGACTACCTGTACCAGGCGTGGAAGCACAACCGGACCACCGCGTGACGCAGGCCGACGACGCGACCGGCGCCGTGCCTCCCGGCCCTGCCGACACGGTCGACGCGATCGCGCGGGACCTGGTCGCCGACCTGACGCGTCGCGGGGAGACCGTCGCCGTGGCGGAGTCGCTCACCGGCGGGTTGGTGGTGTCGACGCTCGTCGGTGTTCCGGGGGCGAGCGCCGTGGTGCGCGGGGGAGTCGTGGCCTACGCGACGCCCGTCAAGCACACCGTGCTCGGGGTGTCGTCGGCGTTGCTGGCGGCCAACGGGGCCGTCGATCCCGAGGTCGCGCGGCAGATGGCGGCCGGTGTCCGCATCGCGCTGTCCGTCGACGGTGAGCCGGCGACGTGGGGAATCAGCACGACCGGTGTCGCCGGGCCGGACCCGCAGGACGGCAAGCCGGTCGGCACCGTCTACGTCGGCATCGCGTCGGCGGACGGCGCCACTGCCTGGGAACTCCACCTCGACGGGGACCGCGGTGCAATCCGCACGGCGTCCGTCTCCGAACTCCTGACACGGATGTCGTCCGTGGTCCGGGGCCGGGAATAGGTCCCGTTTCCACTGGGTTACATCTCACGCAATCTCCAGCAGGACGGCAGCCAGCCTGGTTAGCATGCTTCAACCGGCAACGCTAAAGTTGCTGAACCCGAACTCGATCCTCCGGATCGGGCGGGCGCGGAGACGACAGAGAGGAGGAGTTCTCATGGTTCTCGTTCGTCAGGAAATCGGCGATGTTCTTCGGGACTTCCGCTTGCAGAAGGGCCGGACCCTCCGTCAGGTCGCGTCCAAGGCCAGTGTGGCTCTCGGGTACCTCAGTGAGGTCGAGCGTGGTCAGAAAGAGGCCAGCTCGGAGATCCTCGCGTCCGTCGCGGACGCGCTGGACACCCCCATCTCCACGATCATGCGCGAGGTGGGCGACCGCCTCGCGATCGTCGAGGGACTCACTCCCGTCCCCGACACGCTCCCGGACGACCTCGTCGCCGAGTTCGACAACGACCTCGCGGTGCGCTGAGCGCCTCGCACTGAACGCCCCCGCCGGAACCTCCCGGCGGGGGCGTTCTGCGTTCGGGGCGCTGTGCACGGGGCGCTGTGTGCTCGGGGACGCTTTAGGCTTGTCGGATGCGGGTGAGTGAGTTCTGGCGTGCCGTCGACCAGGTGTTCGGCGAGGCCTACGGGTCCGTGGTCAGCCGTGACGTCGTGCTCGAGGACCTCGGTGGCCGCTCGGCCGTGGACGCCCTCGCCGCCGGCATCGACGCCCGCCGGGTGTGGGACGCCCTCTGCGACTCGCAGGACGTCCCGCTCGACCGGCGGCACGGCAAGGGGTTGGCCGAGCCGCAGAACTGAGGCGTCCGCGCTCCGTCGCGCCGCCGCCACCGCCCGAAACTGTGTTCGGCGTGTTGCTCGAACGGGTGTTCGATCGGTGGTACGTTCCTCCACAGCGGCGTCGCCCAGGTGTTCCATCCACAGATCGCGTGACCGTCGGCAGTGATGTCGGTGGCCAGCCATAGGTTGATGGACATCGGGAACAGCCCGAAGCCTTGTCGCAGAACCATCGGCCTTGCACCACCGGCCGGCGTGGACGCGACAGCCTACAGGCGGCCGAACACGAGCACGAAGGAGCACCCCATGCCATCACCGGCAGACCGCGAAAAGGCCCTCGAGACCGCACTCGCACAGATCGACAGGCAGTTCGGCAAGGGTGCGATCATGCGCCTCGGTTCGGACGAACGCGCACCCGTCAACGTCATCCAGACCGGGTCGGTGGCGCTCGACGTCGCGCTCGGCATCGGGGGACTGCCCCGCGGCCGCATCGTCGAGATCTACGGCCCGGAGTCCTCGGGCAAGACGACCCTCACCATCCACGCCATCGCCAACGCCCAGCGCGCCGGTGGCATCGCGGCCTTCATCGACGCCGAGCACGCGCTCGACCCGGAGTACGCCAAGAAGCTCGGTGTCGACATCGACGCCCTGCTCGTGTCGCAGCCGGACACCGCCGAGCAGGCGCTCGAGATCGCGGACATGCTCGTCCGCTCCGGCTCGATCGACCTCATCGTGATCGACTCGGTCGCAGCACTGGTACCGCGCGCCGAGATCGAGGGCGAGATGGGTGACTCCCACGTCGGTCTGCAGGCCCGCCTCATGTCCCAGGCGCTGCGCAAGCTCGCCGGTGGGCTGAACCAGACGCAGACCACGATGATCTTCATCAACCAGCTGCGCGAGAAGATCGGTGTGTTCTTCGGTTCCCCGGAGACCACCTCGGGCGGTAAGGCACTGAAGTTCTACGCGTCCGTCCGCCTCGACATCCGTCGCATCGAGACGCTCAAGAGCGGCACCGACGCGGTGGGCAACCGCACGCGTGTCAAGGTCGTCAAGAACAAGATGGCGCCGCCCTTCAAGCAGGCCGAGTTCGACATCCTGTACGGCGTCGGCATCTCGCGCGAAGGCTCGCTGCTCGACTTCGGTGTCGACCACGGCATCGTCAAGAAGTCGGGTGCCTGGTACACCTACGACGGCGACCAGCTCGGGCAGGGCAAGGAGAACTCGCGTTCCTTCCTGATCCAGAACCCCGACACCGCGGCTGAGATCGAGGGCAAGATCCTCGCCAAGCTCGGCGTCGGTGGCGCCAAGGCGGAAGAGGCTCCGGTCGAGTCGATCGCGCCGAAGCTCGCGGAGCGCAAGGGCGCGTGAGCACCGACGACGACGACGGCCTCGCACCGGTCACCGACCTGTTCGGTGCGAGGTCCCGTCGCCGGGCCCCGGCAGCTGCGGAGCCCACCCCCGAACCCGAGCAGACGGTGCCCAGCATTCCGGAGCCCGTGCTCGAAGACGATGCGGACACCCCCGTCCCGTTGCCCATCCGTGGGCCGCGTGCCCAGGCCGACTGGGTCTCGCCGGTCATCGGCGACGGTTCCGGCCGGACCGCGCGGGCCGAGCAGGACGGCTACGACGACGACGGGGCGGACGCCACGACGGCGTCGGTCTTCTCGATCGCCGGTGGCGAAGAACTCGACCCTGCGGATGCCCCGCGTCCCCTGGACGAGCAACGCGCCGACGCCGAGCGGCTCAGCATGCGGGCGCTCGGCCGCAAGGGCGTGAGCGAGTCCGAGATGCGGACACTGCTCACCCAGCAAGACCTCGACCCCGACGTGGTCGAGCACGAGATCGAACGCCTGACCCGCGTCGGGCTGCTCGACGACGTCGCCCTCGCCACCGACCTGGTGGACCGCCTGCACGCCCGCAAGGGTCTGGGGCGGCAGGGCGTGGTCACCGAGCTGCGTCGTCGTGGCATCGACCAGATCGCGATCGACACCGCGCTCGACGAAGCCGCCGACGACGAGGACGACGAGTTCATCCGCGCCCAGGAGCTCGCCGACAAGCGTGCGCCGCAGATGCGTGGGCTCGACCGTGCGACCGCCGAGCGTCGGTTGTCGGGGTTCCTGATGCGCAAGGGCTACGGCTCGGGCGTGGTTCGGATCGCCGTCCAGCGGGCCCTCGACGGCGGCGGACGCCGCCCTCCGACGGGCCGCGGGACCGTGCGCTTCGAGTAGTCGCCCCGACCTACACTGGGACGACCATGGCCACCGTCGCAGCGCGCCAGCGCACCTACGAAGTCCGCACCTACGGGTGCCAGATGAACGTCCACGACTCCGAGCGGCTGAGCGGGTCGCTGCAGGCAGCGGGCTACACGGCGGCCGACGGCGAGCAGGCCGACGTCGTCGTGATCAACACCTGTGCGGTGCGCGAGAACGCGGACAACCGTCTGTACGGCAACCTCGGACAGCTTGCCGGCATCAAGCGCGACCACCCCGGCATGCAGATCGCCGTCGGTGGGTGCCTGGCGCAGAAGGACAAGAACGTCATCCTCGAGAAGGCGCCGTGGGTGGACGTGGTCTTCGGCACGCACAACATGGGCTCGTTGCCGACGCTGCTCGAACGTGCGCGGCACAACGACGAGGCGCAGATCGAGATCCTCGAAGCGCTCGACGTGTTCCCGTCGACGCTGCCGACCAAGCGTGACTCGACCCACAGCGGTTGGGTGTCGATCTCGGTCGGGTGCAACAACACGTGCACGTTCTGCATCGTCCCGTCGCTCCGCGGCAAGGAGAAGGACCGCCGCCCGGGTGACGTCCTCGCCGAGATCCAGGCGCTCGTCGACGACGGTGCGATCGAGGTCACGCTGCTCGGGCAGAACGTGAACTCGTACGGGGTCGAGTTCGGCGACCGTCAGGCGTTCGGCAAGCTGCTGCGCGCGGCCGGCGCCATCGACGGCCTCGAGCGCATCCGCTTCACGAGCCCGCACCCGGCAGCCTTCACCGACGACGTCATCGACGCCATGGCCGAGACCCCGAACGTCATGCCGCAGCTGCACATGCCGTTGCAGTCCGGGTCCGACCGGGTCCTCAAGGCCATGCGGCGGAGCTACCGGAGCGAGCGGTTCCTCGGCATCCTCGACCGGGTGCGCGCCAAGATCCCGAACGCGGCGATCTCGACCGACATCATCGTCGGGTTCCCCGGCGAGACGGAAGAGGACTTCGCGGACACCCTCCGCGTCGTCGAGCAGGCTCGGTTCGCCAGCGCCTTCACGTTCCAGTACTCGATCCGCCCCGGCACCCCGGCGGCGACGATGGACGACCAGCTGCCGAAGCACGTCGTGCAGGAGCGGTACGAGCGGCTCGTCGCGCTGCAGGAACGCATCACCGCGGAAGAGAACGCCGCGCAGGTCGGCCGGAGCGTCGAGGTCCTCGTCGCGACGGGCGAGGGGCGGAAGGACGACGCCACCCGCCGGTTGTCCGGACGCGCCGAGGACTCGCGGCTCGTGCACTTCGCCGTGCCGGAGGGCTCCGCGGTCCCGCGACCCGGCGACGTCGTGACGGTCGAGATCACCCGAGCGGCCCCGCACTTCCTGATCGCCGACGACGACGCTCCGCTGCGCATCCGACGCACCCGTGCGGGCGACGCCTGGGACCGCGCCGAGGCCGAGAGCTGCGGCGTGCCGACGCCGGCGGCGCCTGGCGACGGTCCGCGCCCGGTGTCGCTCGGGCTGCCGACGCTCCGTGTCGGGCGCTGACGCCCCCGCCGGGGACGGCCCCGAGCGCGACTCGGCCCGGCACCGCGGGCTCGACGCCTCCGACGCTGATCTGATCGCCGTCGTCGGGGCGACCGGGACGGGCAAGTCCGACCTCGGGATCGCGATCGCCGAACGCCTCCGCGCCGCCGGCCGGAACGCCGAGATCGTCAACGCGGACGCCATGCAGCTGTACCGGGGCATGGACATCGGCACCGCGAAGCTGTCGTTCGACGAACGGCACGGCATCCCGCACCACCAACTCGACGTGCTCGACGTCACCGACGAGGCGAGCGTCGCCGTGTACCAGGTGGCTGCCCGAGCCGACGTGGACCGGATCCAGGCGGACGGCGGCGTCGCCGTGCTCGTCGGGGGCAGCGGGCTCTACGTGTCGTCCGTCCTGTTCGACCTGGCGTTCCCCGGCACCGACCCGGAACTCCGCGCGCAGCTCGAGCGCGAGCACGACGAGCTCGGTCCGGGCATCCTGCTCGAGCGGCTCCGCGGCATGGACCCGGCGGCCGCAGCGACGATCGATGCACGCAACCCACGGCGGTTGATCCGGGCACTCGAGATCGCGAGCCGATCCGAGGTCGTGACCCCGAGCCTCCCGTCCGCGCCCCGCGCCTGGCGACCGTCCCGCATCCTGCACCTGCGACGGGACCGTGAGCAGCTCGTCACGGCGCTGCACGCGCGTGCAGCGGGCATGTTCGCCGCCGGACTCGTCGACGAGGTCGCGGCTCTGCGCGAGCAGGGCATCGAGCACGGGAAGACCGCGCGGGCCGCGATCGGGTACTCGCAGGCGCTCGACGTGCTGCGGGGGACCTCCACGATCGAGGCCGCGGTCGAGGCGACCGGCATCGCGACGCGCAAGTACGCCCGACGGCAGGTGTCCTGGTTCCGCCGCTACGCCGACGCCGAGACCCTCGACGTCACCGGAGCCGACCGCGGGGACCTGTCGGCACTGGCCCGTAGGATCGTCCCGTGACCGAGCTGCACTTCACCAAGGGCCAGGGGACCGGCAACGACTTCGTCCTGTTCGCCGACCCCGACGCCACCGTCGACCTGACCCCCGAGCGGATCCGCGCGATCGCGGACCGACGCTTCGGCGTGGGCGGCGACGGCGTGATCCGTGCGGTGCGGTCCGAAGCGATCCCCGAAGGTCGCGCCCTGGTGGCCGTCGAACCCGCGGCGACGTGGTTCATGGACTACCACAACGCCGACGGCACGATCGCCGAGATGTGCGGCAACGGGATCCGGGTGTTCGCGCGGTACCTGACCGAGTCCGGCCTGGTCGAGCTCGCACCCGGCGAGACCCTGACCGTCGGCAGCCGCAAAGGCCTGGTCGACATCCAGCGGACCACGAACGGCTTCGCTGCCGACCTCGGCCGGTGGGGGCTGGGCATCGAGGACGGCGGCTCCGACGACGTCATGGTGCGCGCCAAGAACCTCGACGGTGCCCGGCCCGGCATCGGCATCGACGTCGGCAACCCGCACGTCGTCGTCGCCGTCGCGACCGAGGACGAACTCGCCGACCTCGACCTGACCTTCCTGCCCGTGCTCGACCCGGCGCCCGAGCACGGCGCCAACGTCGAGTTCGTGCTGCCCGGCGACCCCCTGATCAACGACGGCGTCGGCGAGATCACGATGCGGGTGCACGAGCGGGGCAGTGGCGAGACGCTGTCGTGCGGCACCGGTGCGGTGGCTGCGGCCCTCGCGACGCGGTACTGGGTGGGCTCCGGTGCGCCGGACACCTGGCGCGTGCGGGTTCCCGGTGGCGTCGTGACGGTGCGGATGTTCGCGGCGGAGGACGGCGAGCACGTCTCGCTGTCCGGTCCCGCCGAGCTGGTGTTCTCCGGCGACCTGACGGTCTGACGCAGGGCGCGCGGGGGCCGCGGGGCGGGGGCCGCGGGGCGGGGCCGCGGGGCGGGGCCGCGCCGCGCGCTTCGC